>CAJTJV010000001.1 GCA_910576775.1 uncultured Muribaculaceae bacterium
CGCACTACAAAAGTGAAGAATATCCCCGGACGTGTAAGTATACACGAAAGGCCCGCAGAGGCTGACGGCACCATGTTCGGCGACTGGGAGATGGACACCATTGTGGGCAAGGATGGCAAAGGGGCTATCGTGACTCTCACGGAGAGAAGCACGAACATTCTGCTGATGGAACGGCTGCCTCATGGCAAACATCCTGAGCCCTGGCAAAAGCCGTTATCAGACTGTTGTTCCCTTACAGGCACACAATTCGCACCATCACTACTGACAATGGTTCCGAATTCCGCTGCCATCAGTTGATTTCAAAGGCATTGGCGCCAAAAGGCGAAAAGAATCCAAATCTGGTGTTTTTCGCTGACTCATACGCTTCATGGCAGAAAGGAGCCATTGAGAATGCCAACAAACTTATCCGGCAATATATCCCAAAAGGTACCGACTTTTCATCCCTGACGGATGAATATATCCGTAAAGTCCAATATAAAATCAACAGCAGACCTCGTAAAAAACTCAATTTTGACACCCCGAAGAATGTTTTCTTCAGACTAATTGCTAATTTTGCACTTGCCAGTTGAGAGTAGGAATTATTTTTCACTGATTTTACTGCGGAACCATAAAAATATTTTGCCGGAAAGAGATTTTTTGCTAATTTTGCACTCAGATTTTCCGCAATAGGCTTCACAAAGCGAGGTTTGCGCAAGCACAGCCCTCCGCCTCAGCGACTTAACATTATCATATATTTATAAATGTACGTAATCGTAGAAATCCAGGGACAGCAGTTCAAGGCAGAAAAAGACCGTTTTCTGTATGTACACTACCTTGGTGAGAATGTAAAAGAAGGCGACAAGGTTGAATTCGACCGCGTTCTTCTTGCCGATGTTGACGGCAGCGTCAAAGTCGGAGCTCCCACAGTTGACGGCGCAAAAGTTGTTTGCGAAGTTGAAAAATCACTCGTCAAAGGCGACAAAGTAATCGTTTTCAAGAAAAAACGTCGCAAAGGCTATCGTCGTAAAAACGGCCATCGCCAGTATTTCACCAAGATTGTCATCAAAGACATTATCGCCTGATTGTTCCACCAACGCATCTGCGAAAATAAAAACAAGAATCCACTATGGCACATAAAAAAGGCGTCGGTAGTTCAAAGAACGGCCGTGAATCAGAAAGCAAACGTCTGGGCGTCAAGATTTTCGGCGGCCAGTTCGCAAAAGCAGGTAATATTATCAAACGTCAGCGCGGAACCGTACACCACCCCGGTCTGAACGTCGGCATGGGTAAAGACCATACCCTCTATGCACTCATCAACGGCACCGTAAGCTTCACAGAAGGGAAAAACGGACGTAAGTTCATCAATATCGTTCCCGTAGCAGAAGCATAAATCCTGCACAGAACCTTATCAAAAACGACAGCGAGCGCTGCGCCTCTCCGGCGCTTCGCCGCTGTCGATTTTTTTTAAATTTTCCACATACCGCCCCATGAAACTGAAGAAATTATTCTGCGCAGCACTCATTGCAACATCTGCCCTAAGCGCTGGAGCCTGGAGTCAGAAAGGACACGACACCGTGGCGTACATCGCCGAAAAGCACCTTTCACAAGCAGCCGCCGACTCTGTGGCGTCGCTCTTCGACGGACGTTCTCCCGTATACTGGGCCAACTGGCTCGATAACGCCAGCCACACCCCCGAGTATGCATACACAAAGACATGGCATTATAAGAATATCGACGCCGGCGTGGAATATGACAAAGCTCCGCTCAACAATAAAGGCGACGTCATAACGGCCGTCAACGAACAGATTGCCATCCTTTCCGACTCCGTCAGTTCACGAGATCAGAAAGTACTGGCTCTCAAAATCCTCATACATACTGTCGGCGACCTGCACCAACCAATGCATATGGGGCATCTGAGCGACCTTGGCGGCAACAAATGGAAAGTGGTTTTCTTCGGCCGCGACACCAATCTGCACAGCATATGGGACGGCTCGCTGATGAACAGCGGCCACGCATGGGGCTATAAGGAATGGCAGGAACAGCTCGACAGACTCTCTCCCGAACAGGAAGCCATAGAGGCAGCCGGCACCGTTGATGACTGGGGACGCCAGACTTACGAAATCGCCAATCGGGTATATGACTATTTCCCTGAAGGCGCAAAAGTATCATACAACGAAGTCGCCGCGTGGACTCCCGTCATAGAGCTCCAGGTTCTTCGCGGAGGTCTCCGTCTCGCCCGCATCCTAAATGCGATTTTCGATCCAGCATCAACTGAAGCCCCATCCAATTTCTGAAAGGCGCCACCGCGCTTTATAGTTTTTTAAGGCAGGCACTTTCAGCAATCGGACTATTATACGTAACTTTGCATCCAATAACAGAAAACAAACATCTCAACCATATACGACATGGCACAACAGGACGACGTCTTCAAGAAAATCGTATCGCATGCTAAAGAATACGGTTTCGTCTTTCCCTCCAGTGAAATATACGACGGCCTTTCCGCCGTATACGACTACGGCCAAAACGGCGTAGAACTTAAAAACAACATCAAAAGCTACTGGTGGAACGCCATGACGCTCCTCCACGAAAACATAGTAGGCATCGACTCCGCCATCTTCATGCACCCCACAATCTGGAAAGCATCCGGGCATGTCGACGCTTTTAACGATCCTCTGATTGACAACCGCGACAGCAAGAAACGCTACCGCGCGGACGTGCTTATCGAAGATCACATAGCAAAATTTGACGACAAGATAGCCAAAGAAATAGCCAAAGCCGCAAAACGCTTCGGCGACGCATTCGATGAAGCACAGTTCCGAGCCACCAACGCCCGTGTCCTCGAGCATCAGACGCACCGCGACGAAATTCACGAACGCTTCTCCAAAGCAATGAACGACAACGACCTCGACGGTCTGCGCCAGATCATCCTTGACGAAGAAATCGTATGTCCCATTTCAGGCACCAAGAACTGGACCGAGGTACGCCAGTTCAACCTCATGTTCAAAACCGAAATGGGATCAACCGCCGATGGAGCAATGACAGTATATCTCCGCCCGGAAACGGCACAAGGCATCTTCGTGAACTACCTCAATGTGCAGAAAACCGGCCGCATGCGCATTCCTTTCGGTATCGCACAGATTGGCAAGGCATTCCGCAATGAGATTGTAGCACGTCAGTTCATATTCCGCATGCGCGAGTTCGAACAGATGGAGATGCAATTTTTCGTGCGCCCCGGCGAAGAACTGAAATGGTTCAACCAGTGGAAAGAATGGCGTCTCAAATGGCACAAGGCTCTCGGCATGGGTGACGACAAATACCGCTACCACGACCACGAGAAACTCGCACACTACGCCAACGCAGCCACAGATATCGAATTCCGCATGCCGTTCGGATTCAAGGAGGTGGAAGGTATCCACAGCCGCACGAATTTCGATCTCTCGCAGCATCAGAAATTCTCCGGCAAAAAAATCGAATATTTCGATCCGGAACTGAACCAGAGCTACACCCCATACGTCATAGAGACCTCTATCGGCGTCGACCGAATGTTCCTCAGCGTCCTCTGCTCAAGCTATGATGAAGAACAGCTTCCCGGCGGAGATACCCGCGTTGTCCTCCACCTGCCGGCACCTCTCGCTCCGGTAAAATGTGCGGTTCTTCCTCTCGTACGCAAAGACGGGCTCCCCGAAAAAGCCCGTGAGATTGTCGACGACCTCAAGTTTGATTTCGCAACACATTACGAGGAAAAAGACGCTATCGGCAAACGCTATCGCCGTCAGGATGCTATTGGTACCCCCTACTGCATCACCGTCGACCACCAGACGCTCGAAGACAATACAGTTACCCTTCGCGAACGCGATTCGATGGAACAGACACGCGTGAATATCGCCGACCTCCATCGCCTTATCCAAGACAAGGTAAGCCTCTCGTCGCTTCTCCGCAAACTCAAATAAGCGAATATAAAATGAAAAAATACATCTTTCTCGGCGTATTGGCCCTTATTGTCATCATTCTGTTCTTCAGCGGGCGTGGCACCTACAACTCCATGGTTACACTCGAGGAAAACGTCGACAACGCCTGGGCAAAAGTCGAAGTACAGTACCAACGCCGCATGGACCTTATTCCCAACATTGTCGAGACTGTCAAGGGCTACGCCGCCCATGAAAGCCAGACATACGAAAATGTGACACGAGCCCGCGCAGGTCTCACCGACGCTTATAACGAAGCCGGCGAACTCAAAAACAGCGCCACTCCCGCCGACCCGGCCAGCTTCGAGAAATACAACGCCGCACAGGACCGCCTCAACCGCGCACTCGACATATACGTAAACGCCGTACGAGAGGCATATCCGGAACTGAAGGCCAACACAGAATTCGAAAACCTCCAGACAGTTCTCGAAGGCACCGAAAACCGCATCGCTACCGAGCGAGGCCGCTACACCGATGTCGTAAAAGAATACAATGTCGCCGTCAAGCGTTTTCCCGCCAACCTATGGGCCGGCATATTCGGATTCAGCGCCAAACCGCAGTTCAAAGCCGACGAAGCCGCAGCTACAGCTCCTAAAGTACAATTCTGATTATTAAAATGAAAAAACTCCCCGCACTAATAATCGCCGTTCTTCTTGTCCTCGCTGCCTGCAACAGTTCCGAGCAGTCGACGTGGGAACAGTACACCGACTGGCGCGAAGCCAACAACGCATGGCTCGCAGAACTACGGAACAAGACTAATCCCGACGGCACACCTTACTATAAGGTGATAGTCCCGGATTGGAATCCCGGCTCATATGTACTTGTCCACTACTACAACGACCGCGCCGAGACAGAAGGCAAATTATCCCCGATTTACACCAGCACAATTGACGTCCGCTACCACCTGTCGCTCTACAACGGCACACCCGTCGATTCGTCAAGCACTCTGACAGAGAACGGCCCCGGAGTCTACCGCTGCCGGCTCAACAATATGATTCAAGGCTGGGGTATCGCACTCCCCGACATGCGGTGCGGCGACACAGCGGAAATCATCTGCCCTTACGGAGTTGCCTACGGGAGTGCATCTCAAGGAGCGGTATTACCCTACTCCAATCTCCGTTTCGGCGTACGCCTTGTCGACATTCCCCATCTGGAATCATCACCTTACTGAGCATCGGAACCAAACGAATAATCAAGACATCCGTCGACGACGGGTGTCTTTTATTTTCCTTTTTAACATATTCAATTTTTGGCAAAAAAAGACTTGTCGCAGGGTATTCTCATCGGCAATTTTTTTGTACCTTTGCATTTTGAATATTCCAAAAGAAGCAATAACGATGTCGTCTACAAAAAAAATCCGCAGCGCATTGGTTTCGGTCTACCACAAAGACCACCTCGAACCCATTATCACACAGCTCCATAAGGCCGGTGTACGCCTTATCTCGACCGGTGGCACCCGTTCCTTTATAGAAGGTCTCGGCTATTCCTGCACGGCAGTCGAAGACCTAACCGGCTATCCTTCTATTCTCGGTGGCCGCGTAAAGACTCTCCATCCCAAAATTTTCGGCGGCATACTCGCCCGTCGCGATAATGAGAGCGATAACAAAGAATCAGAACAATACAAAATAGACCCCATCGATCTCGTAATCGTTGACCTTTACCCCTTTGAAGAAACAGTGGCATCCGGAGCATCCGAAGCCGACATCATAGAAAAAATCGATATAGGCGGTATCTCGCTTATCCGCGCGGCCGCCAAGAATTTCGCCGACGTCGCCATCGTGGCCTCGAAAGCACAATATTCCATCCTTGCGGACATCCTTGACACCCGTGGTGCCGAAACCACCCTTGAGGATCGCCGCCTGCTCGCTCGCGAGGCATTCGCAGTATCGTCCGGCTATGACTCAGCCATCTACAACTGGTTTGCCGGCACAACAAAATCCGAAGATAGTCCTCTGTCGGCACTCCGCGTCGCTGTCGACGGCGCAATGCCATTGCGCTATGGCGAGAACCCACACCAGAGCGCATCATATTTCGGCAATTTCGACGCACTCTTCGACAAAATCCACGGTAAAGAAATCAGCTATAACAACCTGCTCGACATAGATGCCGCCTGTTCGCTGATAGATGAATTCAACGGCACAACTGTGGCTATCCTCAAGCATAACAACGCCTGCGGATGCGCAACACGCCGCACAGTGACGGAAGCATGGGCTGCGGCTCTCGCAGGCGACCCCGTATCGGCCTTTGGCGGAATCATCATATGCAACCGCAAAATAGAGGCGGATGCAGCCGCAGAAATCAACAAGATTTTCTTTGAGGTGGTGATAGCGCCCGAATTCAGCGAGGACGCTCTCGCATTACTCTCCCAAAAGAAAAACCGCATCATCCTGCGCCGCAAGGCAGCAGCACCTTCCTGCAAAAAAATGCGCACTATTCTTGGAGGCATGCTTGTTCAGGACAACGACGCAAAAGTTGAAACCCGCGATGACATGAAACTCGTCGCCGGCGACTCCCTTTCCGACAGCATTGCAGCCGATATGATTTTTGCCAACATTCTTGTGAAGCACTCCAAAAGCAACGCTATAGTACTCGCCCGCGACGGACAGCTTCTTGCATCCGGCGTAGGCCAGACCTCACGCGTGGACGCCCTGCGCCATGCCATTGAAAAAGCTCACTCTTTCGGATTCGACCTCAAGGGAGCTACTATGGCATCGGATGCATTCTTCCCCTTCGCCGACTGCGTAGAAATAGCACATAAGGAAGGCGTCGACAATGTCATCCAGCCCGGAGGCTCCATCCGCGACACCGACTCGGTGGAATACTGCCGCAACAACGGCATGACTATGGTAATGACAGGCTTCCGTCATTTCCGCCATTGATAATCATTTACCAATAGAAATAAATGAGACTATTCTCTCTTACAAAAGAAATTGCAATCGACCTTGGCACCGCCAACACGATTATAATACATAATGACAAGATTGTCATCAACGAGCCATCTATTGTAGCTCTCGACACCCGCACCGACAAGCTTATTGCCGTCGGTAAAGAAGCCGCACAGATGGAAGGCAAAGGCCACCCCGGCATCCGCACCGTCCGTCCGCTCCGACAGGGAGTGATTGCCGATTTCAATGCAGCCGAGCTTATGATCCGCGGCCTTGTAAAGAAAGCAAGCACCAAAAACAACTGGTTCTCGCCCTCACTCCGCATGGTGGTCGGTATCCCGTCGGGTGCATCCGAAGTCGAGGTGCGCGCCGTACGCGACTCTTCAGAACACGCCGACGGCCGCGACGTATACATGATTCACGAACCGATGGCAGCCGCTCTCGGCATAGGTCTCGATGTTGAAGCTCCGGAAGGCAACATGATTGTCGACATCGGCGGCGGCACAACGGAAATCGCCGTCATCTCTCTGGGCGGTATCGTCAGCAACCGCAGCATCAAGGTTGCAGGTGACGACCTCACCGAAGACATACTCAACCATATGCGCCGCGCTCACAACATCAAGGTAGGTCCCAAAACCGCAGAACAGATCAAGATGCATGTAGGCTCCGCACTCACCGAGCTCGACAATCCGCCGGAGGATTTCGTTGTCCACGGTCCTAACCTCATGACATCTCTGCCTCTTGAAGTACCCGTAAGCTATCAGGAAATCTGCCACTGCATAGAGAAGACAATCTCAAAAATCGAGGCCGCCGTTCTCGCCGCTCTCGAGCAGACACCACCCGAACTCTATGCGGATATCGTACGCAACGGCATATGGCTTGCCGGCGGCGGCGCCCTTCTGCGCGGCCTCGACAAACGCCTTATCGACAAGATCGGCATCCAGTTCCATGTGGCCGACGACCCGTTGCTCTGTGTGGCAAAAGGTACCGGCGTAGCGTTGAAAAACATCCACCGCTTCTCCTTCCTTATCCGCTAATCCGACAAACGCACCCCCGGAGTGAACGAACTTTTCGCTTTTCTGGTGCGACACAGCAAGTGGCTTGTGTTCACCTTTCTGGTGAGCGTGAGCTGCATGCTGCTTTTTCATAACGATCCCTACCGCCAGCACGTCTACCTCACGTCGGCCGGGCGCCTGGCTTCAGCGGCCTATAAAAGCGCCAACAACGTAACCTCCTATTTCAATCTCCACGAAATCAACGACGGTCTGAACCGCCGGAATGCAGAACTGGAGGCCGAGATAGTTCGGCTTAACGAGAAAATCGGCATCATGACAGAACAGGGCTATACCGACACGCTCGCTATAGACTCCGGAGTGAAACATTTCGAATTCATCGTTGCCAATGTAATCAACAACAGCATAGCCCGTCCCTACAATTACCTCACAATCAACAAAGGTAGCCGCGACGGCATCCGTCCAGAACTCGGAGTCGTGGATCGCAACGGTGTCGTAGGCATCGTCAGCAATGTGGGCCCATCGTCGGCACGAGTCATATCGCTTTTGAACCCGCATTTCCGCCTGTCGTGCAAAATCAAACGCAGCGAATATTTCGGGTCTCTCGTCTGGGACGGCGACCGCCCCGACGAGGCTTTACTCGAAGAACTGCCACGACACACGGTATTCAATGTCGGCGACACAATCGTCACCAGCGGTTATTCGGCAGTATTTCCTGCCGGTCTGCCCGTAGGTGTCGTACTTGATGACAATACCGACCGCAACCAGAATTTCTTCACTCTCCGCGTACGTCTGCTAACAGACTTTACCACTCTCAGCAACGTCCAGGTAGTTGTCAATAATGAGGCCGACGAGATAAAAGCACTTTCTGCGGGCGAGGAAAACGACTCTAAAAAGAACCCATTCGGCAATTAGGCTGCTTCATGACAAAGTTCGCCATAAAATATATAATCTGTTTCCTGCTGCTTATACCGGCACAAGCGATTGTGTTCAACCACCTTATACTTTTCAACGTGGCTGTCCCTCTGGCGTTTATCTATCTGATAATCATGCTGCCGCTGACACTTGGAACAAACCTGTCGACTTTCATCGGTTTCCTCGCCGGGCTCTGTATCGACATATTCTGCGACACACCAGGTGTAAACGCCTTGTGCTGCACACTCCTTGCCTTCGCCCGCAAACCGATTTTCCATCTATACGTGTCGATGGACGACGACCTTGCCGGACGATCTCCCTCGTCGCGAACCATGGGACAGGCTGCCTACATGAAATTCATGCTCACAATAATTGCCATATACTGCACGCTTATGTTTACTGTAGAAGCGTTCCAGTTCCTCAATTTCCGTCTGCTGATTCTACGCATCCTTGCCTCTACAACTTACACTTTCATCCTCCTCTACGCCTTCGACTGTCTGACACTCCGCAACCGCGAGGCCTGATTCCGTAAGGCATCCAAGTTCCTCTAAATGCGAAAGAATTACAATTTAGAAAAACGAAAATATATAATCGGCGGCTTCATTGTGCTGATAGCCATTATCTACACCATTCGACTATTCGACCTACAGATAAATGACGAAAAATACAAGCGCAGCGCCGACTCCAATGCCTTCCTCAAGAAGACCGTCTACCCGTCACGTGGCCTGATCTACGACCGGAACGGCGAACTTGTCGTCTTCAACCAGCCGGCCTACGACGTGATGATGATTCCTCGCGACGTACAGCCTTTCGACACCCTTGATTTCTGCCACACTCTGAGCATTACAAAAGAACAGTTCGACAAACGCCTCGCCGACATGAAGGACAAACGCCTCAATCCCGGCTATTCATCCTATACACCCCAGCGGCTCATGTCGCAGTTATCGGCGCAGGACTACGGACGCCTTCAGGAAAAGCTCTACCGCTTCCCCGGCTTTTTCATCCAGAAACGAATTCTGAGACAGTACAAGCAACCGACAGCAGCCAACGTCCTCGGCAATATCCGCGAGGTATCGCGTGATGATATAGAACGCGACGAATATTATGCTGCCGGCGACTACACCGGCGACCTCGGTGTCGAGAAAAGCTACGAACCTTACCTGCGCGGCGTAAAAGGTGTTGAAATTCTCATACGGGATGCCCGAGGCCGCATCCAGGGACGCTATGAAGACGGTGCGCATGACATAGAGCCTATATCCGGACGCGATATCCGTCTTAGCCTCGACATAAAACTGCAACAGTATGCCGAATCTCTGATGGTGGGCAAGCGTGGCGCAGTCGTAGCAATAGAGCCTTCGACAGGAGAGGTGCTGTGTCTTGTATCAATGCCGAACTACGATCCAACCCTGCTCGTCGGCCGCCAACGCGGTGAGAACTACCGCAAACTCGTACAGGATGAATCGTGGCCGCTTTTCGACCGCGCACTTATGGGTGCCTATCCTCCCGGCTCAACATTCAAGCCAACCCAGGGTCTCATATTCCTTCAGGAGGGTATAATTGACCTCAATACAACATATCCCTGTCACGGCGGTTATATCAATGGAGGCCTGCGAGTAGGCTGTCACCCCCACGGTTCGCCGCTGCCACTCAAGCCGGCCCTCCAGACATCGTGCAACGCATATTTCTGCTGGGGCTTCAAGGCAATGATCGACCGTCGCAGCAAATACGGCACGTCGGCCAAAGCCTTCGAGATATGGAAGAATTACCTTGTATCAATGGGTTACGGCTACAAACTCGGCGTAGACCTCCCAAGCGAAGGCCGCGGGTTCATCCCCAATTCCAAGTTTTACGATAAATTTTATAAGGAAGGACGCTGGAGTGCCAATACCATCATCTCCGTCTCTATAGGCCAAGGCGAAATTCTTGCCACCCCGCTACAGATTGCCAATCTCTCAGCTACCATCGCTAACCGTGGCTGGTTCATCACACCGCATGTGGTGAAAGAGATTCAGGACACCGTTATGCCGCCCAACAACGACCGCCGATATCCCACCGTCGAACGAAAACACTACGATGCAGTCGCAGAAGGCATGCGCATGGCCGTCATCGGAGGTACTTGCCGACGCGCCGCAATTGATGGCATAGAGGTGTGTGGAAAAACCGGTACCGCGCAGAATCCACACGGTAAAGACCACTCCGCATTCATGGGCTTCGCGCCTTATACCGAACCGAAAATAGCCGTCGCCGTCTATGTGGAAAACGGTGGCTGGGGAGCCACCTATGGTGTACCTATAGGAGCACTGGTAATGGAAAAATATCTCACCGGAAAAATTTCCGACGCTCACAAACCAATGGAACAACAAATGCTTAATACATCTATCGCATATGCCGCTCCCAAGAAGAAATGATCCCGCGTCGACATTCCGCAATCTCGACTGGCCGACGGTAGCCATATATCTCATAATGGTATTTGCCGGTATGATAAGCATCTATGCGGCAAGCTACGATTTTGACAATGCCTCGATGTTCTCCGCCGATGAATTTTCCGGCAAACAACTGCGCTGGATAGGCCTTTCGACGGCACTGGCAGTGATAATCCTGCTTATAGATTCCCGAATGTACGAAACATACGCCTATCCCGTCTACATACTTTTGATAATCGTCCTTGCCATAACGCCATTCATAGCTCCGGACATCAAAGGCTCCCACTCCTGGATAAAGATAGGCTCTTTCAGTGTGCAGCCGGCGGAATTCGCCAAATTCGCAACAGCCCTGGCTCTCGCCAAACTATTCAGCAGCTATCATTTCGACCTTAACGCCAAGGCATCGAATTATCTGAGGGCACTTGCAATAATAATCCTTCCCATCATCCTTATCCTGCTCCAGAACGAAACAGGCTCGGCGCTTACTTTCGTGGCTCTATTCTTCGTTCTCTACCGCGAAGGCATGAGTGGACTTGTGCTCTTCGCAGCACTTTTCGCAGTAATAATCTTTGTAGTTGCCGTCAAATACACGGAAACAATGATAATGGGTATGACGACAGGCACATTCTCCGTCCTTATCCTGACAATGCTTGTAATGACAGGCATGACTGCCGTCTATGCGAGACGCTACGAGATTGGCCGCAATCTGCTTCTCGGCTTCCTTTTCATCGGTATTGTGGAATACATTCTCACGCTCTGCGGCATCGCCGTACCCGGGCTGATTGTCAATATCGCCGCCATATCCATAGCATGCACCTACATCGCCATTGAGGCCATCCGTCTACAGAGACCTAAGCTTTATGTAGCTTGCGCCACAGCTGTGCTTGCACTTGTATTCCTTTTCTCCGTCGGTGCGGCCTTCGACCATCTCCAGCCCCATCAGAAGCTGCGAATACAGGTAGCCCTCGGCATCGTGGAGGATTTGCGCTCTGCCGGCTATAATGTAAACCAGTCGAAAATCGCCATCGGCTCCGGCGGGTTCTTCGGCAAGGGCTTCCTTAACGGCACCCAGACAAAACTCAAATACGTGCCGGAACAGCACACCGATTTCATTTTCTGCACCATCGGCGAGGAAGAAGGCTTTGTCGGCGCACTCTTTGTCACATTGCTGTTTTTAGGACTGATTCTTCGGGTATTGAAAATCGGAGAACGACAGCCGACGACGTTCGGCCGCGTCTACGCCTACTGCGTGGCATCGTATTTCATCTTCCATTTCTGCATCAACATCGGTATGGTGATAGGCCTGTGCCCTGTCATAGGCATTCCTCTGCCCTTCTTCAGCTACGGCGGGTCTTCGCTGTGGGGCTTCACCATCCTGCTTTTCATTCTCCTTAAGATCGACGCATCCCGTAAAAACGTCCTGTCATATTGAACAGTTATGAAACATGAGGTCGCCATCAGCTCTTATTCTATCATTGTATCTGCGTTGTCAATCGCCGTGCTGTTTGGTGTAACAGCATATGTCATCCGTCAAGGCGACATATGGCAGACCGTCATCCTTAGTTCAATAATACTTGTACTTATCGCATTTACACTTTTCTATATGCCGCTGTCGATATCTGTCGACGAGAATAGTCTGAAAATCCGCCGTTGCCTGAAATCCAAAACGATAGCATTGTCGGACATCAAATCAGTACGCCTGTGTCAGCCGACAATGGGCGAGCGGCACATCTGCGGCAGCGGAGGCTGGTTCGGCTACTGGGGCCGGTTCATGGAACGCGACCTCGGCAGATATTTCGCCTATTACGGCAAAGCTTCCGACTGTTTTCTTGTGCGCCTTAAAAACGGACGCCAATACCTGCTCGGCTGCACCGACCCGCAACCGATGGTAGAATATATCGAAAAGAAAATCCGGCCATAGATTCCGCTACAAAATTCCCGGACATCTTCCACCTAATTACTACTTGTCTATCCATATTTTATCCGCAATACAACACGGAAAACTTTGGGGCGGGCAACCAAAATAAATTTTGGTTGGCAATCGGTTTTTTGCTATCTTTGTAAGGTAAAATGGCGGAGTGTTTTTCCGAACGATACGGCCATTTCTGAAGAAGCAAAAAAATAAACCGACATATATGACACGTAAATGGAATCTTCCGTCGCTATCATCTGAAGAACAGCGACTTGGAGCAGAGCTTGCGAGACGTTTCTCGAACTGTGCCCCTGTCGCCGACCTTCTTGTGCAGCGCGGAATAACAACCATCGACGCTGCCGAAAAATTCTTTCACCCGTCGCTCCGCGACCTTTACGACCCCTTCCTCATGCCCGATATGGACAAGGCCGTCGAACGCCTCAACCGCGCCATGGGGTCGAAAGAAAAAATCCTTGTCTACGGCGACTACGATGTAGACGGCACTACTGCCGTGGCGCTTGTCTACCGATATTTGCAGAATTTCTATTCGGAGCTCGATTTCTACATTCCCACCCGTTACGACGAAGGCTACGGAATATCACGCAAAAGCATCGACTATGTGGCCGAACAGGGTGTAAAACTCGTGATTATTCTCGATTGTGGCATCAAAGCGAACGACGAGATTGCATACGCTGCCGAAAAAGGTATTGATTTCATCATCTGCGACCACCATGTACCCGACGAGAAACTCCCGCCCGCCGTCGCCATCCTCAACCCCAAACTCGAAGGCTCCACATATCCGTGCCCGCATCTGTCGGGTTGCGGCGTGGGCTACAAATTCATGCAGGCGTTCTCCATCAGCAACGGTATAGCCACCGCCGAACTCGAAAGCATGCTCGACCTCGTAGCAGTGAGCATTGCCGCCGATATCGTGCCAATGATTGATGAGAACCGCGTAATGGCGCACATGGGTCTTAAACGGCTGAACGCGAATCCAAACATGGGTCTGAGGGCCATTATCCGTACCTGCGGCCTCGGCGGCAAGGAGATTACCATCAATGACGTAGTGTTTAAAATCGGCCCACGCATCAACGCTTCCGGACGTATGCAATGCGGAAGCGAGGCTGTAGAGCTTCTGGTATCGCGCGACTCCAAGGAAGCCGGACGCCGCAGTCTGGAGATCGACAAATACAATTCCGACCGCAAAGAACTCGACAAACAGATTACCGACGAGGCAAACAACATTCTCGAAGCCCGCGGAGAAATGCACTCTCCAAAAAAATCCATTGTAATATACAACAAAGACTGGCACAAAGGCATAATCGGTATCGTGGCTTCACGTCTCACCGAACTGTACTACAAACCATCGGTAGTGCTCACTCTGAGCAATGGTCTTGCCACGGGTTCATCGCGCTCCGTGCAGGGATTCGACGTCTACAAAGCCATCGAGTCCACCCGCGACCTTCTCGAGAATTTCGGCGGCCACACCTACGCCGTGGGGCTGTCTTTAAGAGAAGAGAACATTCCCGAGTTCACCCGCCGCTTCGAGGAATATGTAGCCGCAAACATCCTTCCCGAGCAGCTGACACCGCAGATCGACATAGACGCCTTCCTCTCCTTTGCCGACATAACTCCGGAATTCGTGTCAATCCTCAGGCTGTTCAATCCTTTCGGACCCGGCAACCGCAAGCCCATCTTCTGCACGCGCCGTGTAAAGGATTTCGGCACCAGCAAACTCGTGGGCCGCAACCTGGAGCACATCAAGCTTGAGATTGTCGATGACACATCCGGCCGCGTGATAAACGGCATTGCCTTCAATATGGCATCATATTTCGAACATATCCATGCTGGCCGGCCGTTCAACATCTGCTACACCATAGAGGAAAACAAACATCAGAACGCCACCTCGCCTCTACAGCTTTTAGTGAAACAGATACGCCTCACTGAGGTCTGAGATGGAAGATATCGAGGGCTTCTATGATTTTTCGGATCCCGACGAATTCATTCCCGCCGGCCTTGACGATGATTTCACCCCGGAAGATGAAGACGGCAAGGACGCACTTGCCATACTCAAGCGATACTGGGGCTACGATAATTTCCGCCCCATGCAGGCGGAAATTGTATCGTCGGTTCTCGAAGGCCACGACACAATAGGACTCCTGCCTACAGGCGGCGGCAAATCGCTGACATTTCAGGTACCAGCCATGATGTTGCCGGGGCTTACTCTCGTTGTAACGCCCCTGGTATCATTGATGAAGGATCAGGTCGACAACCTGCGCAAGCACAGAATCCACGCGGCCTGCATCTATATGGGTATGCGGCGGCAGGACATGGAATATGTAGTGGAGCGATGCCGACAAGGACGTATCAAACTTCTTTACATAGCCCCGGAGCGTCTCGCCCGCGAATCCTTCATATCTATGCTCAGGCAGTGCGAGCCTAGCCTTTTCGTGGTCGACGAAGCACACTGCATATCGCAATGGGGCTATGATTTCCGACCGTCGTACCTGCGCATCTGCGCTTTGAGAGAGGAATTCCCGCATGTTCCCATCCTCGCCCTTACAGCCTCGGCGACACCGGCGGTCGTGGACGATATCGCCACAAAGCTCGCAATGCGACACCCGCGGCAGTTCTCTCTCAGCTTCACCCGCAACAATATTTCATTTCTCGTCCGCCACACCGAAAGCAAGATTGAGAAGCTGATTCAGGTGCTTAGATATGTAAACGGTTGCTCGATAGTATATGTCAGGTCGCGCAAACGCTGCAAAGAAATTGCCGAGGCTCTGAACAGCGAAGGCATAGATGCAACATTCTACCATGCCGGCCTCGAAAGCCACGAAAAGACGACAAGACAAGATGCATGGCGCGCCGATTCACCTAAGGTGATGGTGGCTACCACAGCATTCGGCATGGGCATCGACAAACCGGATGTACGTTGTGTGGTACATTACGACATACCGTCGACGTTGGAAGAGTATTATCAGGAAGCGGGGCGCGCAGGACGCGACGGGAAAGCGTCGATTGCCGTGTTGCTGTGCAACAACCGCGACCGTGCTACCCTACGCAAACGTCTATCCGACAGCTTCCCGCCAAAAGAAACCATACGCAAAGTATACGACGAAATATGCCGCTACCTGAACTTACCTATGGGAGAAGGATTCGGCGCCCTATTTGAATTCCGTCCCGATGATATGTGCGTACGCTATAAACTACCTCCAGTACAGACAATGAGCGCAATCGGTATTCTGGAACGGTCAGAGTACCTCGAATATACCGAGGAGGTGGAAACCCAGTCACGCGTAATGATAACCGTACGTCGCGAACAGCTCTATGACGAAGACCTTGAAGAAAAACAGGATGCGGTGATGCAGTATATAATGCGTACGTGTCCCGGGCTTTTCGCCGACTATGCCTTTATCGACGAACACGTGATAGCATATAATTGCCACATCACTCCGGAGGATGTGTATACGGCACTTGTGGAACTGCGCCGCCGCGGTATCATCAGTTTCATACCACGCAAAAGCACTCCATACATTTATTTTACCGCCAACAGATGTCCGTCAAAGGAACTGACATTTCCCGACGCCGTATATAAGCAGCGCAAGGATGCGATGGAACTGCGCCTTAAAGCGATGGAACAGTTCGCTTTCAATGACGGGGAATGCCGGGTAGCCCACATGCTGCGCTATTTTGGAGAAAAGGACGCCACCGACTGCGGTACGTGTGACGTTTGTCGTGCCAAAGCCTCAAAATGCAGTTTTGACTGTGCCGCTTTTGAAAAAAAACTTTCCGATATGTTTGATTCTCGAGGCAAAGATTCATTTATTGATATTCTCGAATTACAAACCTACTACCCTACACGTATGAATGAAGTGGCAGCAATTGTCCGGCAGATGGCCGAAGACGGAAAGGTGCGATTGAATGGCACTCGAATTTCAAAATGTTAACAAATATTAAATAAATTGGCATATATTAAACCAAGACAAACGTTTTCTGTCATATATACAGTAATAAGACATAGCTTTCAAGAATATTTTGGATAAAACATTAAGGATTCCGACTCGTGAAGAATCGGAATCCTTACTTTTGCCATATGTAATCCTCAAAACGAAATGTTAGGGTGACGCAAAACGAAATGTTACTTTTCTAAAAACGAAACGTATCACAAATCATTTTTTTTGCAAAACTACAATTCTCACATTAATATACGTTTGAACAGTCTTCGAAAATCATTCGGAGGCTGTTTTAATATAATGATGCGCTATGCTCCCGCACAACGCATCACAGATACTTGCTTGATTTATGTGAGATTTGATTGGAAGATATTCAAAACTGTGGTTTAGGGGGATAGCCGGCGGTGTGGTCGTATGCCTTGACGGCCTCGATGTCTTCGAGGGCACAGACGGCGGCACGGTGCCTTGATGTTACGCTCAATGTTTCTATGGCGTAATCCTCAAGGATGTCGAGCATGACGGAAGCTTCCTTCACGGGAAATGTGTAGGCCACGTTTTCCCAAAAGATATCGTAGGTGTCGTGGCCGCGTCTGGTGCGAGAATCCACACCTGTGCGGATTTTGCCGCGCATATCTGCGTCGAACCACATTTCTTTACCGTCGAGAGTGAAGCCGTCGACGGCATGGCTTTTATCGTATCTGTCAATCTCGGCGATCTTGTCGGCGATGGCCTTGTGCAGTGCCGGACGGTCGGCCGATACCTCTTCGTATAGCGGCAGCATGTTTGAGTGGATTGTGACGTGGCGTATTTCCGGAAATTTGTCCGGGGTGTCCTTGCGGTGGAGGATGTGCTGTTCGTCGGTGGAAATCTCCACGAGTCCGTTTGTCTTTTCTGTGATTGTCATATCGTTGAATTTTCAGGTTGTTGCTATTGTTATCTGTTTCTCGGCGGCGAGGGCGAAGATCTCGTCTGTGACGCGGGCGTAGGCTTCGGGGTGAAGGGTTATGGTGATCGGGGATGTGCTGGCGGCGTTGGCGACTATATATTGGATTGATTCCAATGACAGAAGCGGTGAATCTATAAAGCTCAATGAGAGTCTGAGGCCTTTTATCCGTATATACTCCAACTTGTAACACCCCCTGAACGTATTGAGCCATCCATAGCCGTCGTTGATGGTGTTGTCGACAATGATTCCGAGTATCTTTCTCAGCTTTGCGCAGTTGTTGAAGGCACTGTTGTTGTGTACTACACGTATCCCTTTTTGATTCAGAGTTATCCTTGCTACCTCCAGCTTATCCTGCCCCGATGCGAAATAACTTATATCATATTCTAAATAGTCATTTGTGGTTACGGTACAGATATTGGTGCGTAGTTTGCGTGTGTCAAAATACGTCTTGTTATAATCCCTGTCATTCAGTAGCGGCATATCGTGAATTACAAATGCCTCCTGATTGGTAATGTCCGTCAGTCCGTTAAGCTCAAAGTACCCGGTTGCCCGGTTGTAGTCCATGCCTGCTGCCTGCGCCTGCAAGATAAAACCTTTGTCCGGCTCGCTCCATTTGGCGTCTTCGGCCTCGATGTCTGTTTTCTCAGCCTCAGTCACCTCCTTGTAGTCCTCTATGTTCTCGGTCGCTGTCAATATCTTTCGTGTGTAGAATTGGTGGAAGTTAGTAGGGTACGCTTGGGTGATAAATTTACCCCCCTCACGTATATTTCTGTTAATGAACCATTTATGATTCGCTGTTGTATTGCCATGATATTGCATGTTAAACTGTTGCGAATGATATATTCTTTGCCACCGCATCCGTGAGCACCTGTTGCCACTGTGCGAGTTCTTCGGGACTGAGTGCCGCCGCAGCCGCGTTTGTGGTGTCACCCGTGAGTTTGGCGTAGACGTCGCCGTGTACGGTTATGGTCTGCGGAGAGGTCTGTTCCATCGAACGTGAAGCTATATATGCGACGGAATCATAGGACAGCAGCGGACTCCAGTGTATATCCACGCTGCAACCGCGTATCGAGAACCTTACCTCCCGAAGAGCGGCACAGTTGGTGAAAGTTTCTTTTGCGGAATCGGCATATCCCAGCAGCATGTTTCCGTTGATGATCTCAAGCTTCCTGCAATTACGGAATGTATTGCGCGCCCATCCCGTGCCGGATGAGATTGTCACTGCCAGAAGGTTTGCAGCTTCTATAAAAATGTTGTCCCAATTCGGAACATAGCCATTCCATACTACAGGCAACACTGTACGCAGCCGGGGGTGCGAGATTGTAAGATTCGCATATCTGCCATCGGTCTTTTCTATAGGATGATGGAAAGCAATAAGGTACATCTCGAATGCCTCGTCGGCACTGATATCTTCAATGCCGTTGCAACCATATACCTTTCCGGGTACTGTGACTGTTCCGCCGAGCAGTTCCCATGCTTTGTCAAACAGAATATGCGTTCCTTTCTGTGTCAGCGAGAGCATGTTTTCCTCGCTGAGGAACAAGTCATCGGAGGTTCTCAGTCTGTCCTGCTTTGCGGCCAGCCCTTCTGTCAGATCCGTGGCCTTGGCATAGTCTTTGAGGCTGTTGTCGGTCTGTGCCCGCTCTGCTGCAAACCTCGTTTCAAGGTCGCGCCCCAGCGGGTCTATAACTGCCCCTGTTGATGTTATCGGATAAACAGTTTCGCCGCTTGTGCGGTCTTTGAGTGTTTCTATATTTGCCATGTCTATACTGTTGCGAAGGTTATGTCCTTCTCGGCGGCGTCAAGCAGCACCTGATACCACTCCGTATTGGTCTCGTCGGTGAGTTTGGCGTAGACGTCCGGATGGACGGTGATTGTGATTGCCGAGGTATTGGCGGCATTGGCTACCATATATTGGAATGACTCCAGTGATAAATTACGGCTCCATCTAAAATTTATATTTTTCTGTAAATGAGAAATCTCTATTCCTATTAAACTTTCACAGGCTGTGAAAGCATTCTCTGCGCCGGTTGTAGAATTGTTTAGTTTTATTTCTCCATAGATATAGCGCAGGCGGTAACAATAGGAGAATGCGCTTGTAAATGAGAGGACACCGTTAATGTGGCCTACACCGCCAATAAAACGTACTGTTTCAAGGGATGTATTACCTGCCGCAAACTGAAAGAATTCAATGGAATCTCCGCCATGCTTATGGTAGAACGGCATTACGGTCCGCACTTTCAAATCCCTTGAAATAATGCCTCGTGTTATGGTGAAACAAACATTAGTCCACCACGACAGCCCGTCAATTCTTTGCGCTTCCACGTAGTCGATATCAAAGATGCCGTTAAGTTCAAAATACCGAGACTGATAATTAAAACAACCGTACTCACCCGCTCGTGCATTCCATCTGTCAATGAATGCCTGCGGTACCCATGCACCGGTGGCGTCGTAGGCGCCAAGTCCCAGATTTATCCTAACCTGTTTTCTCTCGGCCTCTGTCAGTGCCTGTTGGTTTTTGCGCAGGGCGTCGCGGACGATGGCCGGCTCTAACGCCTCCAGCGCTTTGTCGGTAGGTTCGGAAACGATATTGCTCATTTGAGCCTCTATTTCTTCTTTGTCGGTGACAAGGCGTCTCTCGAGATTTTCGCCGTTCTTGCAGAATACAGCCTCGGAGCTTGTGATGGGGTAGAATTTCTTGCCGGTAATTCTGTCGTATAGTTCTTTTATTTTTACCATGGCTATACTGTTGCAAAGGTTATGTTTTTGTCTGCGGCATCAAGCAGGACCTGATACCATTCCGTATTGGTCTCGTCGGTGAGTTTGGCGTATGTGTCGGGGTGGACGGTGATTGTGATTGCAGAGGTGTTGGCGGCATTGGCCACGGCATATTGCAGTGTTGCCAGTGAGATATTCTTCGCATATCTGAAATCGACATTGGCGGTAATGTGATACAGTCTTATTTCCCGCATATAACTGCTCCAGACAAACGAGCTATAAAGGCTTTGAGCTTCCGATACATCAAGTTCCCCGATAACTTCTTCTATGGCAGATGAATTAAAAGTAGCGAAAGCGTTGCCGACATATATTTTCCCTCCGGGAAGCGTTGACTTGAATACAATTTTCTTAATCCCATAAGTAGACTGAAAGGCGTTTGCCAATGAGATCTTTCCTGCATTAGGTGTGATTATTGGCGGTAACAGTTTAAGAGTCTTGGCAAAGCACAGTTTATCCAAGTCCATTCTTGGCCGCTCTGTATAATACGACATGGCCTTGACGGCATCAGCATATGTCCCCGTGGCGTCGTTTACCTCGTATGTCACACCGGATTCAATAACGGTGCCACCCATGGTCTCCCATGCCATGTCGAATGCCTTGAACTCGGGATGGCCGAGATTGTCGAGCACCTGTCCGCGTTCCGGATCCGTGAGCGCCTGCGGAGTCTTGCGTAGCGCTTCGACAAGCAGATTCGGCTCGGCCTGTTCAATCTCTTGTTCCGCATCCCTCGACAACACGTCGCTCAACTCCGCGCGGTCGGCCTTGTCGTCGAGCTGCTGCTGCCATCCCTCGAATTCCTCGGCGCGCTCCTTTTCGGCATCGACGCGCAAGACCTCCTGCTCCTGGCGGTCGCTTTCGGCCTTCTGCCGCAGTTTTTCCGCCTCGATGCGTGCTGTTTCGTCGGATTGGCGCCGGTTCTCGGCAACCACGCGGCCACGCTCGGCCTCGATGCGTGCGTTCTCATCCGTCACTCTCTGCGCCTCCGCTCCTGATGCTGTTTCCATAAACCCGTTGACACGCTCGGCGGCGTCCGTGGCGGGACGTTGCAGCTCTGCAATCTGCTCGGGTGTGAAATCCTCCCAAGTGAAGGGCTCGCCCTTGATATACGGCAGCGTGGCCTCTACCTCGGCGGTAGTGCCGCAGTCGCCCTTGCCCGGCACAAGCATGATGTTGAGAGGCTGCGGTTCGTATAGATCCTGTGTGCCGTCGGGGTATATGGAGTTAGGCAGCATCGAAAGCACCTCGACGTTGAGGCGCCCAACACCCATGCGCGGTTTGTCAATCATCACATGTATGCGCCCGTTGTCGTTGAAGCAATTGGTGCATTTGCCGCCTATGCACGATGCCGTGTGGGCGTTGGCCGGATTCGCGGTGTAGAATTTCAGCACAAAGTCATGTTCCGGCCATCCCACATCATTGCCCCGGCAGTCGGTGAGATTCAGGAAGAAATCGAGGTCGGAGCGCTGGTTCTTGCGTACTGTCTCCGGCGCATTGGCCTGCTTGCTGTCTGTAGTCATTTTATCTGTATTTGAAATAAATCTCAATGTCTATATCCACTATGCCGTTGGAAAACTCGATATATGCATAGTCGAGGTTATTCCAGCAATATACCGGTATTGATGACGCCGATTGCGAGTACACACGCCCATATATGTAATCTCCGAAATTCGCGCATATATTTTTCCATGATTCCGGAAAGACGATACGGATATGGTTGTTGTCCACTTTCACAGCCGTTGGTTCATCCCTGTAGTAGCAGAACCCGCCACTGCCGACTCTGAGGCATTTCGTATTGTCGGACACGTTTCTGTCGTAATACACCGAGCCGATATAGAAATACATGGGCTGTCGCAGGTAATCCGAACCGGCAAGACGCATCACTCCATACTTTGCCACGCGGATGCCGTGA
Organism: uncultured Muribaculaceae bacterium; assembly: GCA_910576775.1. Taxonomy (GTDB): domain Bacteria; phylum Bacteroidota; class Bacteroidia; order Bacteroidales; family Muribaculaceae; genus CAG-873. The sequence continues at coordinate 22,682 of CAJTJV010000001.1, forward strand.
GCCTTCGCCCGGATGTCTTGGATGAATCCCTGGTCGCCCTCGTAGCGGGAATGTACATACTCGTCTGTTGCCGAACCAATAACCATTCCGTCGGCATAGTGGCGCGACACCATCGCACTGCGCGAAGCCTGTATAGACAGACCGCTCCATGTGAAGGTGCTTTTCGCGTACACCACATCGTCGAGGCCGATGCGCGAGACAGTCAGCCGCATACGCAGTTTCACCTTGCCCGATGATATGCCAGAGACGGTGACACCGGAAATCTCGACGGGGACTGTCTGCCGGCTGTCGGTGCCCGGCAGACTCATACGAGCCACGGCATTCTTGTATCGCTCGCTGCCGTCATTGTTGTAGACCACAATCTCGACAAGAGCCGTGTAATCGGTATTGGCCGTTCCGTCGCCCTCGACCGTCAGAGTGGCCGTTCCGGAGAGAGTCAGAGTAATCTCCGGCGTTATGGAAGCCGGGTCGGTGACATCTTTCACATTGTCGCCGGCGGTAGAAAGAGTCAAAGACCCTGTTGGCGCTTTGACAGACGGTGGCGCTACGACTCCGAAAATCTCGCCGATCGACGGCATGGCACCGCCCGAAAGCTCCTGCACCATATTTCCCGCCGGGTCGAAAATCTGAATGTTCTTCTCTTTCGGGTCTATCTCGACGCGCTGGCCGTTATTGACGCCGGAGCGCACTTTGCCCGTGTCGTCAATGGTGAAATTGGCGTTATCGGAATCCGCGCCACCTATGAACAGCGGAACCCGGCCACCCCCGAAGCGGGCAATGATTTCATTGGTATCTTTGTCGCGGATGACAACCTCACCGCCCTGTATGAACTCGATGCTCGCGTATTTGGAGATGAGCATAGGCGTAAAGATGGGCACCGACGTGTTGAAGGTCTCCCAGTATGTCGTGTTCGGCGGCATATTCGAGGCTGAGGATGCGTGGTTGCGTTTGCACTTGTAATATTTCCATCCATCGGTAACTCCTTGTGCCTCCACCATTACGACATCTATATAGCGAGCACCTGTTATGGTCGTATCGGTTTCATCGTTGCGGTATGCCTTGCCTGTTTCCCATTTGCTTACACGGATTATACAGCCTTGCACGCCTTGGGCGCCGTCTTTACCGTTTGTTCCATTTGTTCCGTCTTTGCCGTTTGCGCCGCTGCTGATTTTGGTGAGCTGTATCTCGTCGCTGTATGTGGCGCCGTCGAGCGTGGACTCAAACTTGACATGCAGCACCTTGCTTGTACCCCATTGTAAGGCGCTCGTGGGATATATCTTCTGTGTGAGCGCATCCGAATCACCGGTATAGAACGGACTCCATGCGCTCTGATTACCGTTGCGGTAGAACCATTTGCCGGAAGCGAGGCCTCCCTGAAGCTCTGCGGTAAGGGTGATAATCTGCGTCAGCGGCGAGAGCGTCGCGAAATCATTGTTGTAGGTGAAGGTCGTGCCGTCGCTGTGAATCTTCACAAGCCGGGCGTCCGCTCCTGCCTCGCCCTCTATCCTGCTCCATGTGTAATCGGAGGGGTTCGTGCTGTCTTTCTCGTTGAAATCGACATACTGGCCTATCCATGCACCGGGAGTCTCGCCCGCGGCAAGTCCGTTCTGTGCGGGTGTGAATGTATTACCACCGTCATTTGAATATTTTATATGCAGATAACTTGTCTTGCCGTCGATGCCTACTCCGGGAATGCCTTGGTCTCCTTTGGCGCCCTGGAGGCCTTGGAAACGATACCATGTATATTTAGCAGGATCCGTGGAGTCCTGTTCTGTAAAATCCACATATGTGCCGATATAGACATTCGGTGTCTCTGTCATCTGCGATGCCGTGGGATTGGCGACCGGCGAATACTTTATATGAAAGTATGATGTATCGCCCACGAACTTGCTCCATGTGTAATCGGAGGGGTTCGTGCTTTCCTGCTGTACTGTCTTGTTTACGGCAATACCGATATATCTTGTCGATGCCTTGGGAATGTCATACATGCCGCTGCCATCGGAATTATCGGAATACTTTATCCACGTGTAATACTGTGTTCCGTCAGCTCCCTTTTCGCCGGGAACACCTTGGTCGCCTTTTTCGCCCTCGATGAGACTCCATTTATAATCAGCGGGGTTGTTGCTCTCGGTAGCCGACGGCTTGTTATAGGCGATGCCGATATACTTTTTGCCCGTGGGCTGGTTGCTGATACCACCGCCTTGTGCTGTGTCTGCATAACGGATCCACGTATAGAGCTGCTTGCCATCTGCGCCTTTTTCGCCTGGGACGCCTTGAAGACCTTGTTCTCCCTTTTCTCCTGGTATTCCCTGTTCTCCTTTTTCTCCTTGCAGTCCACGCAGACCTTGTGCACCCCAGACGCCAATTATGCGGGGGGGTATCGCCTCTGTCAAAGGTTCTTTATCATAGCTGCGTTGCTCGTAGTTCCACAGATAACGGTTTACAGACGAGAATCCTGCTTGTGCGAAATCTGTTTTCCACCCGCTCGCCGGAGCTGTTATGTCGTCGGTTGAGGCAAGGTAATACTCCACGGTTTTTAGCAGTGAACGACCGTCTGTGCCGTTTTTACCATCCGCTCCCGGCGCTCCATCCTTGCCATCAGTGCCATCTTCGCCGACATACGATGCTGTGTAACTGCTCTCTGTTGTTCCGTCGCTGTACATCCATCTTGTGCGCGTCCATAGCCATTCTCCTTTGTCGGGCGTCCCTGGTTCGGTAAGCGTAAAGGCGCTGTCGTCCGGCTGTTCCGGATTTGATGTTATCGCATATCGGATTTCAGTACCTTTCAACGATTTCAGCCGGTGGATGGTGAAACCGCGCTCGGCTTTGTTACCTTCGCTGTCGGTGGCTGTCACAGTAAACAGTGTGCTGCTGACGGACGAATCCATGTTCAGGTCATCGTCGCCATCCTTATAGCTTATGGTAATACTGCCATCAAAAGTCTGAGCCTTGGCACTTTGATTCCATTGCGCATCTGCCGCTGCGTCGCCGCTGTCGCGGGTGATATTCCATGTCACGCCATCTGTCAGAACCTCGTAGTCGCGCATGAGCGTGAAAGAGTAGACGGCGCTCTCACCACGGTTCATCAGACCGCCCGAATCCGTATTCATCTCGATACGCAGCGGGCGCACATCTACATTGTGGAATGTGCCACGTAGATAGATGTTGTTCAGATAGGCCGAATAGCCCGTCATATCGATACCGAAGACTTTCAGATTCGACAGGTCGCCGAACTGAGCCGCGATATTGTCGGCACCGAACTCCCACGTATTAACACCTTTCAGATAGCGCTCATAGGTGCGGGTGCTGTAACGCGAGCATTGGCGCTCCGGCTTACTGAAATTGCCGTAGCCGGCAAAGTGCATGGCGGTGCTCGGATGATATGTGCTGCTCCAGCTGTCGCTTACAGGACGCAGTGCATAGCGGAAGCGGCTGTTGTTGCCATCCTCAAGAATCTCGGTGATGCGGAAATATACTGTTTGGAAACCGGCAAACGTGAAATTGCCACGCCCGTCGTCGCTGTCGCTTTCGGCATTACCTCCGTAAGCATTGTGGAAGATGCCCTCGCATATATCGTCGACATCGACAGCGCCTATTTCTCCGTCCTCAAGCTTGAGTGTGACAGTGCCGGTATTGAGGATATTGTCGTCGGCGTCGGTGTCCGGCTCCACGCTCTCGATGATGCCGCCACCGGGGGCGCGCCAGCTGTTGCCGACAGTAATCTCAGTGCGGTTATAGCGCAACTCCGGCACCTCCAGGAATCGCCGGAGGACAAGGCTTTCAAGCTCGCCGTTACCCACATCATCAACCATGCCTCCGAAACCGTCAAGCCCCGGAGCGAAATCCTTGCCGAACTGCACGCCTCCCTCTGCCGTCAGCAGCCCCCCGACCCCGAGAGCATAAGGCGTCCGGTCGGATCTGGTTTTGGAAAGGAATTCCCTTAAAGTCCTGAGCGCTGACAAGAGATTGTTGTCCGTTGGGCGCGTATTATCTCCCGTACGTATTATATCCGGTAACGAGATTGAATTGGCAAGTGATCTTGCATAATTCTTCACACCTGTGATATCATCTGACATCTTCGCCTTGGATGTTCTGCCAAGCGCATCGCCGATTTCGATGTCCATCTGCGACGGAAGGTTGACCTTGCGTGTTATCTTGGTGATGCGGCTGTCGCGGTAGCCGGTGCCGGGGAAGTATCTGTCGCTCTCAAGCCGAACCCTGCGTCCGATGAACAGCTCGACGTTGTTGTCCTCTATCCACACGTGGTCGGTGGGCGCCTTGAACACGGATATGTCGAGCGCATGGTCGGCGTTGTATTTGTTAACTGCCGTCAGCAGCTCTTCCTCGGCGAGTCCGTAGTATTCGTCGGGCATACGCAGATTCCACAGTACATACTTGTCGCCGGCTTTCGGCACGAGCGACCCGCCGGGAAGCTGCATGTCGTTGTCATAGGGCCATATCGTAATGATTTCAAACTCCCGGGCGTCGGCGTTGTAGTTCACCTCGAAATAGTAGGTACCGTCCTCCTCGTCGCCGAGGCCGCCGAGCTCGCTGCCCTCCTGGAATGACACGCGGATGACTTTGCCGGCCATCATGTAGTCGTCGGGGTTGAAAGGGAGGCTGTTGTCGCGGAAGTAGTATATGGTAAAGTCCTTGCCGTCCTCCCCTTTCTTTACTTCGGAGCGCACGCTGCTCACGGTGCCGGTGCGCCGGGGATAGATATCGGCGAAGGCCGCGTCCTCGTAATGATCCACTCTGCCGTATCTGTCGGCGTTGACCTCGACATACTTTTGGCCTCCCGGTAGCTGCAGGCGTGAGTATCCGTATTTCTCGGGATCGATGTTGCGCGAGCTGCCCACCGGCCAAAGCTGGGTGTAGAATTTCACGTTGTCGGCTTTGCCGGGATCTATCGATGTCAGACCCTTGCCGTAGCCGAGGGTTACAGATTCTCCGTGCTCGCACCGGCACACGTTGACGGTCTGCCCCTCGGCCCACCATTCGGCACTCACTTTCTCGGCTATCTCCTTGAGAGCCTCGTCGCAGTATTTGCCGTGGTAGTCGATGGTGATGTTCTCGGTGCCGTCCACCTGCCCGACCTTCCAGTCGGTGATATTGTCCCAGCCGTCGTTCATGCACCTCACTATCATGGCGACATGCTCCCTCGGCGGCGCCGTGAGGGTGAACACCGGGTCGTTCTCGTCGTCGACGGTCTTTATCACGAGTATGTTCCGGATAAGGCTCTCGATGCCGTAGAGTTTCAGGTCGTATTTCCACTCCTTTGCCGACACCTGCTTGGGGCGGTACTGCTCGGTTAGCCTGTAGCGCTCCCCCTCGAAGTCAACGTAGTCGTCGACATCGAGTTCCACATGTTCGTAGAGGGTGAAGGAGAGCGTCAGGATATTGTCGCCCTGTATCTCCTTCGCCTGTGTCGAGCTGTCGTTGGGCGAAAGTTCCGCCCGGGGATTGCCCGCCCTGTCGTATATTGTCAGAACCATGTTTTAACGGCGTTATAACGGTGTTAGAATGTCGGCTCGGGTTCCTTGAATGTCACCTTGAACCGGCTTGCCTGTATCTCCCCCTGCCAAAGGCTCGTAAGGGGCTTGTAGGAGCTGCTGCTGACGTAGAACATGCGCATGGTGAGGTTGAGCTGACGAAAGCGGAAGGTAAGCCATCCGTCCCTGCCCTGCTTGAGCATGGTGATGAATGCCCGGTATTTCTCAAGCCATTCTTCCCGAGTCCGGGCGAATATGGCGAAGTGCAGCGTCACGTCGCGCTCCTCGCTCTTGACATCGAGCTTGACGGAGTACTTCTTGCCGTTGTTCTCGCGGATGTTGACACCGACATGTCCCTTGGCCTTGGCAGGGGTCATTATGGCGGTTAGGTTCTCCCTGCCGCCCTTCTTCTCCTCGGTGAGGAAGGCGCCGTACTCTTTCCAGATGTCGGTGCCGTTTATCGTTACAAATCCTTCGAGTGTGTCCATGATTATCTTGTCTTTATTCCGTCGCGTTTGATTTCATTTATCATTTCTTTTATCTCTCCCAACGCTTCCGCGCTCGTGCCGGTATATTCCTCAATCTTTGCAAGGTGTCCTTCTGCGGTAGCCATCTTTCCGACCACATCCTCGACCATGGTATCAATGTTGGCGACATGACCCTGCACGCTCACGAACAGCCCCTCGAGCTTGGTGCCCTGATCCTGCGACATGGCGTTGAAGCTGCCGGCACGTCCCGACTGGCTGCTGCCGCTGTCCCCGGTCTTGTCGTAGCCGGTGGCGGCGGCGAGTTGGTCGCGCAGGCGCATGGCCTCCTCGACATATTTCATGTACTCCTCGGAGAGGGCATTGCGCTCGGCCTCGGTGAGGTCGTTGTCCTCCATCGCCTTGCCGAACTTCTTCCACCATTCCTCGAGCTTGTCGGCGTACAGTTCCCCTATTTTGTTGGAGAGCATGGCGCGCATGAAGTATTCGCTGATGTTGTCGGCGAAGTCCTCGGCGGTGGCGTCCATGTCCATCAGCTGGTCGACGAAGCTGTCGTACATGGAGTCGAAGGTCATGCCGGTAAGCCCTTCGTAGAGCTGCGTGGTCAGCTCCTCGAGCTTGCCGGCCTGGGCTATGTAGTCGTTGAGTTTCTCTGCCAGTCTGCCGCCGTAGTTGCCTTTGCCGGCGTTCTTGATGTCCTCCCACATGTCGACGTTGGCACGGAGCATCTTCATCTCCTCCGGCGACAGGCTCCACAGATTGCCGTCCCACTGCCGTCCGATCTGTCGGCTCAGGCGCGCTATCTGCTCCCGCGAGAAGCCGTCGAAATAGTAGTTCCAGGAGTGGTGCGCGCCATGGTAGCCGGCCTGTGCCTGCGCGATGCCGAGGTAGTTGTTGTTGACCTCCTGCTGGTTGCGGTAGGCGTCACGGTAGGCGGAAACGCTCTTCGTACCCTTGCTCGCCTTTATCTCGTCGGTGAGGTCCTCAATGGCTGTCTGGAGGTTGGCGTTGCGCTCGGTCAGGCGGTCGATGGTCTCCTGCACTTGTTTTGCATTGCTTGAGCTTATCCATGAGGAGAAGCCCCCGAAGGTGATTGCGTCGAATATGCCACCGATGCCGTCGATGAGCGACTTGCCTATCTGCACGAACATCTGTCCGTTCAGCAAATTCTTGAGTATGCCGCTGACGGCGTTGAGTATCGTGTCGATAAGGCTTGACACCAGTGCGCCGATGCCGTCTTTGAGTATGTCGAGTATAGAGAGGATTGCCGATATGATCTGTCCGAGCAGTCCGCTGTTGCCGAGTGCCTCGGCGACACTCTTGCCGATGGCGGAGTTGCCGAGCAGTTTTGACATGCCTTTGGCAAGTGCGCCGCCGACGGCGCTTGTGACGCCGCTGTTGTTGAACAGTTTGTCAAGTCCCATCAGGCTCTCCCCTACCCCTTGGAGGCTGCCCGATTTCAGTCCGGCAAGATTGTTCGCCAGGGATGTGAACATGTTGTTGACCGTCGCAGTGGAGGTCTGCAGCTTGCCGGAGGCGTCCTGAACCTGTGTGCCGAAGTCGGCCACCTGCGCGGATGCCTCATTGAGACTGTTGGTGGCTACCGTCACGCCCCGGGTGGCTAATGCTATGGCGGTATTGTCCCCGGAAGCCTCGGCTGCCGCGAGTTTTTCTTTTGCCTTGGTGAGGTTGTCGGTAGCTATGCGCTCGGCATCCTGGGCGGCGATGTACTCGCGCAGTGCCGTCTGATAATTTGTCAGGTCATCGCCGAGCGTGGCGAAGATGTTGCTGTCCCATGAGGTGTTGGCCTGTTCGAGCCGTGCGATAAGTTCGTAGAGGGTCTGTTTGTCCTCGATGTCTGTGTTGCGGAATTCCTCCGTCCGGGTGATGGCACGGAGTTTTTCGATGGTCGGCTCCAACTGGTCGCGAAACAGTGTGCCGAAGTCACCGAACACGCTGCCCCAGTCTATCGACTGCTTTATGGCCTCGATATCGATGTCCTGAAGGGCCGCAGCCTTTTCGCGCTCGAGAGTCTTGCGCTGCCATTCGTCGGAGGCCTCGGCGATCTTACGGTCGTATTCCTCGGCGGTGGCGGCGCGCTTCTGTTGGAAGGTGCCGTATTCCTTGAGGTAGTCGGCCATGTGCTGAGCCTCCATGCGGTACATCTCCTGAAGGGCGCGGTCGCGGGATTCGACGGCGATATTGTTGGCCCTGTCTATCTCGGTCTGCTGTTCCTCGGTAAGCCCGAATGTGTTCAGCCCGGTCATGCCGGCTTCTGCATTGGCGGCAGCAAATGTCTGACGCCGGTTCTCGATTTCGGCCATCTCATTCTCGTAGTCAAGGGCTATCTGCCGCCGTCGTTTCTCCGCGCCTTCGGCCATTTGGTCGATTTCGTCCTGCTCGTTCTGCCAACGGAGCTTGCGCAATTCCTCGGCTACGCGGCGCTCCCTTTCTACCCGGCTGTCATTTGTCGGTGATGTAGGAGTATCGGGGGTTGTGGGAGTGGTAGGAACACCTATGCGGCCGTATGTCGCTGTGAGTTCTGCCGACAGCGATTCCAGTCCGGCATTCATATCATCGACCACGGCATTCGCCCTCGCTTCGGCGTCAGCTCTTGCCTGTTGGCGGATGCGCTCGGTTTCCGCGATATATCCGGCACGGTAGGCTGCCGGATCCGTAACCTCGATGGCTGTCCTTTGATATCCTGTTGATACACTCCCGGGACCACCCGGCGAGTAGTCTGTATATGTTTGCTTGCGTGCACCTTTTCCTCCGGCACGATAGTATTCTTCCACACTTAGGCTCTGCCCCGCCCTCACAATAGGCGTTACGGTATTGCTGGCATCGTTATCAGCCTTCTGTTGATCGGTGATCATCTGTTGGTAAGCCTCGGTGATGGATTTCTCGTAGGCGGCAGCCTTTGCCCTCAAGACAAAAGCCTTGATGACGTCATCGGTCTTTTCAATGAGTAGACTTTCCGCTGACGCCACGTCTTTTACTGCAAAGCCGAGGTCTGCGAATGCTTTCTTGTTCTCGTCGACAAAGTGCTGCTTTTTCTTGAGATCATCGCCGAGGGCACTCCAGGCTTTGCGCAGCTTCATGTATGACGCAATCTGGGAACCGGCGGCCTCGCCTATCTCCTCGGCCATACGCTGCTGCTGTTCCTGCGTTCTGCGCATCTGTTCCTGACGCTCTGCCTCGGCTTTCTTTGCAGCCTCGCTGCCTTTGGCGAAGACAAACAACGCACCTATCACAGTCACCACGGCCATTGCAAGCAGCACATAGGGATTTGCCCTGGCTACGGCGTTGAAGGCAGCCTGTGCGACTGTGGCAGCCTTGGTGGCGATTACTCCGCGTCCGACGGCCCATGTGCGTATGGTCTCTGCAGTGGCCGCCGCCTTGGTCTGTATCGCGTTGACACCCTGCATGAGCGCGGACTGCTTCTGCAGGTTGGTCTGCATGGAGGTCAGGGCGTTGCTTGCCACAAGTGCGGTCTGCAGCTGCGTCTGCACTTCTATAAGGTCGGCCTCACTCAGGCCGAGTGCCTGTGCGCCGGCGGTCGCCAGTCCGAAGCCGTCGACCACGAGCTGCATGCCGCCGGCCAACTGGTCGAACATGCGTGTGTCGGAGGCGGCGTTGGTGACGGCCTGTGAGGTATCGACAATGGCATCGTTGAGTTCGCCGGCTTTTTCGGTAAGCTCGTCGATGTGCCGGGCGAGTTCCTTCCCCTGGGCTGTCTGTTTTTCGGCATCGGTGAGGGAGCGGTAGGCCAACAGGAGGGTGGCGATTTCCTCGCGCACGTTTTTGAGCTGCTGACGGAGCGACTGTCCCGCACCCTCGGCTTCGGCCTTGAGTTTGCGCTGCTGTTCCTCGAGCTGCAGCAGGGCGGTTTTCTCGCCGTCGAGTTCGGCCTTATAGGCGGCAAGGCGTGCCTTGACCTCCGTCCACTCCTTGCCGGGTGCGGCTCCCTTGAGCGCCTTTTCAAGCCGGGCATATTCCTTCTCCATGCCGCTGACATGGCTTTTCTGGAGTTTAAGGGATTCGGTGACCTCGCGCAGCTCTGCCTTGGCATCGTCGGAAAAGCGCGAGAGGGTCTGCCCGGCCTTCTTCAGACCGGGCGACACTCCGTCCTGCAAAAATATCTCAAGCTCTACCGGCTTCATGGATTGTCGTTACTGTTTCAGGTTGCTTGCAAAAAATTGTAATACTTCGTCCGCCTCCTCTTCCGCTGTGGTCGCCCCCGATGTGCCGGAGGCTCTCCGTCGCCCGCCGCTGCGGTACCGGGGCGCATCGCTCAGCATCATGATCAGCGTCTGGTAGTTTACCTTGTGCAGTATGTAGTCGATGCTCCAGCCTGTCGCGTCGGCTATCTGCCAAAGGAATCCGAAGGGGCTATGGGAGTTCTCATAATGACTCTTTAACTCCCCTTGGTCTGTCGGCTCAGTCTCGGCTTCATCGGGTTCGTCCGCTCCGCCAATCTGATAATACTGATAAAAGGGTCGGTGCCCATCAGGCTCACGAACCTGTGAGCGGCCGCCACCTGGTAGCGGATTTCGACACAGTTGCGGATGAACCATGACACCGGGCGCAGGAACCACTGTTTCACCGGGCCGACGCAGATGGCGCAGGCGATCATCCGGCTTATCCTGTGTCCGTGCATGGCGATGAAGCGCATCTGTTCCTCTTTGGTGAATGCCGCCATCTGCTCTGCGGTGACATCCATCGACAGATATGTCCGGGCAAATTCAATCTGCCCGGACATATAAGGTCGCTTGAGTGTCACGCGCAGCTTTATCGGGCGTTTGCGGAAGGGTATCTTTATTTCCTTGAGCGGAATCGACACTCCCCGGTTCAACAGCGCATCGGCAGCCTCGCGCTGTATGGCCCTTGCTGTCGCTTCGTCCATCGCTTACTCGCCCTCGGGAATGTCGGTGATGGAATAAGGGGCACCGCCGGCGGTGGGTTTCTGCACCTTGAGCTTGACGGCGATCTTGGCTACCTCGGTAAGGGTGAGCTTGCCGGAGAGGTTCGCCAGGATCTTGCCGTTGGGGATGGTGATGCGCTGGCCGCTCACAAGGTCGATGACGCACTTACCCGACTTGTCGATAAGGTCGGAAGGAGCTTCCCAGCCGGTGGGTGCGGCCTCGCCGCCCTGTAGTGTACCGCCGAGGACGGCATGCAGGTTCTTGTAGTCGAGCTGTATGAGGTTGAAGGTGGGTTCGATGCTGCCGTTCTTCTGCGCCAGTGTCAGCACCGGCGCGTCCGGTATCTGCTCGGCCTCGACATCGACGCTCTCGGGTTCCTTGCCACCGAAGTCGAATGAGCCTTTTTCGATGTAGCCCACCACGAAATCGTCGATGGAGAGCTTGCCGATGCCGTACATGAAGTTTTTATTCTTTGCCATGTTTGAAAAGTTTGATGGTTGTTGATGTGAGTGCACCGCCGACAAATCCTAATGTAAATATCGTTATAGGGTTGCCTAACGGCTCGGAGCGTTTCTGCCGCTCCTCGGTGAGTTGGCTCTGCGTCTGCTCGAGGGCGTCGCGCGCGGTGTGGTAGAGCGATTCGTAATATTCGACCTGACGCTGCAGGGAGTCGCATGAGCCGGTGATGTAGATCACGCCGCCCTGGTGGGTGGCCTCGACATGCGCCCGGTCTTTGCTCTCGCGGTAGACCGCACCCTCGGGCAGCTTAAGGAGGCTGTCCACGGATATCGCCATGTTCACTTTGCTCTCGGGCACCGTCTGCGTCGTTATCACCCTGGTCACCGCTGACGTTGTGTCGCTCTTCTCGGAGGTCGAGAAGGTCTGCGTCTGCTCCGTCTGTGTCTTTTTTGTTGTTGCGCAGCTTGCGAAGCACAACGCAATCGTCAGCATGAGGGCAATTATTAGCAGATTCGACGGCCCGGGACAGGCGGGACAATGCTCTCTTGGTGGAGGCGAGTTCTTTTTGAATGCCAGCCATGAGTCCCTCGGTCGCCGACAGTTTCTCTCTGGTTGCATGAAGTTCTTCTTTTAGGGGTTTGACGATGTTCTCCACCAGAATCCGGGTAGCGTTCTCGGTGTTGGTTATGCGCACGGTCTCTGCGTCGGCCTTTGCCTTCTCGGCATCGGCGTTGGCCTTGCGCACCGTGGCCTTCATGGTCGCCAAGGCAACCACCAGGGCGACGAGGCCGCCGCCAAGCAGTATGTTGAGGATTTCGCTGAAGGACATCGCTGTGATTGGTTGGTTACCGGTTTATGCCTATCGACTTGAGCCACTTCTGCACGTCGAAGCTCGGACAGGCTTTGGCGGCCACCTCGTTGTGGCCGATGATCCGCACGCCGGGGAAGCGTCGGTGAAAGTCCCGGACATACTCCTCCATCGCCCTGCGCTGCGCCGGGGTGCGCGTGTCTTTGGGGTTCATCGCCTTGTCGCAGCCGCCGGCATAGACGACATGGCGGCTGACGGAGTTGTAGCCCTTGGCGCCGTTGGTGATTTCCCACGGATCCACGTTGGCGTCCTCGTTGTTGTCGACGAGCCGCTCGACCGTGCCGTCAAGGTGGATGATGTCGGTGTAACCGACCTGCTTCCATCCCCTGCCGCCGGCGGACACCGGGGAGAGGTGCATGCGCCGGATGTCGGCGACACTCACCTCTCGCCCCTCGGGTATCGCGGTGCAGTGGAGTACGAGATACAGCAGTTTAGCCATTGTTCTTGCCGGCTTCGGCCTGGGCGGCCTTCTTGGTGAACTTTGGTGTGGCGCGGGTGTCCATCACGATGAATTCCTCGCCGAAGGCGATGTTGGTGTCAGCCATCATGAGCAGCTTGAAGAAGTACAGCTCCGAGGCGTTGCCAACCTTGTCGATCTGAATCACCGATTCGTCGTTCTGGAGGTTGACGGCGGCGAAGAAGTTGCCGTCGGCATCCGGGGAGCAGAGGGTGGCGACGATTACGCCGTCAGGCCATGCGGCCACGGTCTCGATGGTGATGCCCTTGTAGCGCTTGCGGTTTACCTCGGTCTCGCTGGCGTTCTTGGCCTCGCGTGCCGTCAGCTCGTCATCATAGGTGTCGAAGTCGTCGACGCTCATGATGATGCGCAGGCTGGGGTTCTGGCGCATGGCCTTGGGGATTGCGCGGCGGATCTTCTTGAGCTTGCCGAGCATGGTGGCTTCGCCGGTACCGTCGACCACGACGCAGTCCTTGTCCTTGGCGGCCTGTGTGAGGATGCCGTTCATGAGCTTGGTGTCGTCGGTGCCGCTGGCGTATTCGCCGTTGACGTAGTGGTCGCCGAGCTCGAACTGCACCTGCTTCGACAGCGCGTCGAGCAGCGCGTTCTGACCTTCGGGCGGCAGTTCGCGGAACACGAGGTTGTCCTTGGGCTGCCACTTGCGCCAGATGTGCTCGAAGGAGCGGGGGTTGAACACTGTGAAGGCCATGAAATCGTGGGGCTCGAGCACCTGCTCCGACCAGTTGAAGTCGCCCTTGCTGTCATCGACGGTGGGGTTCTCCTTGCGCTTCTGGAGCATCTTGCCCACTTTCAGGCGCGGGATGCTGATTTTTTTGTTGACGCCGGGGATGACCATGATCAGCCCCTTCTCCACGAGTTCGTTGCTTGTGGCGGCCACGGTGAGGATTCTCTCGAGAACCTCGCCGTCGTAATTGCTGCTTGCTACTATTGCCATTGTGTTATGGTGTTGTCGGTTTTACTGTCTTTTGAGTTTCTCGCGAATTTCGGCCATGCGAAGCTCCCACGGGCCGGCCTTCGGGATGTCGTCGGCGCGTTCGGTCTGCAGCGTGGAGCTGAGTTTCTGTGCCGGCGCGATGGCGTCGAGGGTGGCGTTGAGCGTGTCTATGCCCACGGTCTTGCCGAGGTCGAGGAAGTGCTGTTTCTTTTCGGCCGGGATTTTCTTGGCGGCGACGGCGGCATCGACGGCTGCTGTAATCTGCGCGAGCTTGAGGCTGTCGTTCTCCTGGCGGAGGCTGTCGGCCTCGGCGTTCTTCTGTTGCAGTTCCGCGAGTTTGGCGTTGACCGCCGCCTCGTCTGCCGTCTCCGGCAAGCCCAGTGTCAGGGCGAGTGTCTTGGTGTCCATTTGCGGTTGGTTGTTGGTTGGTTTATGGTTCAGCCTCGCCAGGGGGCACTCGCCGCCCTCGCTAAGCGTTATTAACTGTCCGTCCTTGTGGAGCCGGATGGCGTCGTTGTTGGCGCCGATGTCTACGAGCGACACCTCGATCAGGCGCGCCTTGGTGACGGTGGCGTAGCGTTGGCCCGGCACGATCAGTTCCGCCGCGTCGCTCGTCTCGATTACCTCGAAGCCTATGCTCACCATGCGGAGCGAGCCGAATTCCCATTGCTGCTTGCACTGGCGCGAGAGGTCGGTGGCCTCGTCAAACGACAGCTCGCCGGTAATCTCGCCGTTCTCCTTCTTTATGTCTTTTATAAGCCCGATGGCGAGTCCCCTGCAGTGCATATACAGGAGTATGGGGTTGCGCTCGTACTGGGCCGTGTCCACGCCATCGGTGAGGACGCGGTAGCCGTAGCTGTTGAGCGTGTCGTTTGTCAGTCTTACTCTGTTGCCCATGTCTGTGCGATAATGATTTCCGGTGCAAAAGTGGGTGATAAACCGCTTGCCTCCAAAAAAGTGTGCAATGGTTGCACACTTCTATGCAACGGTTGCACACTTTTTTTGAAGCCGGCATATTTTCGGCCAATTTTGTCCTCAAATTATTATCGCATCTCCGTATGACTAAAGCTGAACTTGAAAAAAAGAGGGACCTGGCACGCACCCTGTATATGTCGGGGAAGGAGCAGACCGAGATCGCCGAGATGACAGGCGTGTCAAGGGTCACTATATCCAAATGGTGTGCCGCAGACGGCTGGAAAGCCACCCGCGCCGCAAAGACCATCACTCGCCCGGAACTTATAAAAAAGCTGCTCCTGGTTACAAACGCTCTGCTCGACAAGGTCAACGAATCGGGGGACCTCGCTCTTTTAGACAGTCTCGGCGACAAACTCTCTAAACTCACCGCAGCCATCGACAAACTCGACAAGTCACAGGCCAATGTGGTGGCCGCTATCGAGGTGTTCACCGCATTCACCGAATATATCAAGTTCCGCGCCAAGACCGACCCGGAGGTGACAATCGAGTTCATCAAGAAGGTCAACAAGCTGCAGGACGGATTTCTGATCGAGTCATTCAACAAGGGAGCTCTCGTTTATTATGGCGGCCAAACTGACTAAGGAACAGAAGGAGGCTTTCGCACAGTGGAAGGAACACTGCCGCGAGGTACAGTCCCTTACAGCCGAGTCTTTGTCCGTTGTAAAGGAATCGCCTGCCGAGAAGGAGCGCCGCATCAAACGGCTGCTTTCCAACTACGACGAATTCTGCGAGTATTATTTCGCCCATTTCCTCACTCTCCGCGACAAGACCACCGGGGAGGTAATCCGTATGATTCACAATGCGCCGTTCCATACCAAGGCGGCGCTCAAGATAAAGAACACCCCGAACCTGAAAGCGGTGTTCAAATGGCCCCGTGGCCATGCCAAATCCACCCATATCGGTGTGTTTATCCCCCTGTGGCTTATATTCCAGCCCAAACGGCTCATAAATTTTATGATTACCGTCGGAAAGTCACAGGATAGCGCCAACCGTCTGCTCGGCGACCTTCAGGCGGAACTGGAATACAACCAGAAGCTGATTGCCGATTTCGGGGAGCAGAAGAATCTCGGCCTGTGGCTGCAGGGGGAGTTCAAGACCAAAGGTGGGGCCAAGTTCCTCGCCGTGGGCCGCGGACAGTCGCCTCGCGGCCTACGTGACCGCGAGGCTCGTCCTGACTATATCGTTATCGACGACCTGGACGATGACGAACTTTGCCGCAATGAAAAGCGCGTGAAGGAGCTGACCGACTGGGTCAAGGAGGCTCTTTTCGGTGCTCTCGACGTGGGCCGCGGCCGTTTCATAATGGTCGGTAATCTTATTTCCAAGACATCGGTGCTTGCCAACATAGCCGCATCCAAAGGTGTCCATGTGTCCGAGATAAAGGCCGTCGATAAGGACGGTAATCCGACATGGCGCGAAAAATGGACTAAGGAGGAGGCTCAAGGCTATAAGGATTTCGTTGGATACCGGGCATGGGAGAAGGAGATGATGCACAATCCCATAACCGACGGCACCATATTCCGCCATGAATGGATACGTTACAAGCGTCTCCCGAAACTCGACAAGTACGACATGCTCGTATGCTATACAGACCCGTCGTTCAAATCCACAACGGCCAATGACTACAAGGCATGCCGTCTGTGGGGCAAGATTGGAACCGAACTGCACCTCATTGACTGTTATGTCCGGCAGGACACTGTGTCCGGCATGGTGAGGTGGCTTTACAACCTCTATGAGAGTCTGCCCGATAACGTGGTTGTCAATTTCTATATAGAAGCCAATATGCTCCAGGACATAATCCTCGACGAATTCGGTACCGAGGGTAACATCCGCGGATACCAATTGCCAATTATGCCCGATAAGCGAACTAAGCCGGATAAGGTGCAGCGCATCGAGGCAGTATCGCCGTTGTGGGAGCGCGGGTTCGTATTCTATAACGAAGCGCTGAAGGATTCGCCGGACATGCAGGTCGGCATCGAGCAGACACTCGCTCTTGAGCGCGGCTCACGTGTCCATGACGATGCCCCGGATGCCGACGAGGGAGCTATATGGTTTCTGCAGCGCAGTACCCGACAGGAGATTTTCAAACCGGTGGCGATTCCCCGTCGCTCACCTAAAAACATGTGGTGATTATGTTTATCGACAACGAGGATTACAGGGTGGTTATCGGGGATGCGGCATTCAAGGCTGTATCACAATCGTCACCCGAAAATATAGCCAATGCCGAAGCTGAGGCCATCGAGGAAATCTCAGGCTATCTGCGACCGGTATATGATACCAACGCCATCTTTTCCAGCGGTGGATACGACCGCAACCGTCTCATCGCGATGTATACCGCCGACATCGCGCTCTATCACCTTACGGCCTCGCAGCCGCAGAAGATGGGCAGCGAGATACGTAAGGAGCGCTACGAGCGTGCCATCAAGTGGCTCGAAGGAGTCCAGGCCGGCAAGATTATTCCCAATCTCCCTCTCGCCGAACCGGAAGACGGCTTTGCCGGATTCGGTACTTCCTATCAATCATCACCCCGACTAAGACACGACTGGTAACTATGAGAAGAAAATTAGACAGACAAAAGTTAAATCGGGTACAGAAAACTGCCCGGTCGAGTATACAAAAAAAGTCTTCAGTAATACTGGAGCTACACCGCTATGCGGAATTTTTTACAAAAAACGATATAGAGGACTGGCGCCGTGCTTGGCAGGCGGCCATTGATCCGCGCCATCCGTCCCGGCAAAAGTTATATGATATATACCGTGACGCCTTGACAGACTCACATCTTTCCGGCTGTATACAGCAGCGAGTGGGGTTTGTGATGTCACGTTCGTTCAAACTCGTGAATGAGAATGGAGATTCTGATGAGTCGGCGAAACATCTGTTCGACCAGTTATGGTTCAAGGATCTGTGCCGGCTCTGCCTCGAGTCTATATGGTGGGGCCATTCGCTCATCGAGCTTGGCGAGGTTGTCACTGATGGCGACGGCCATCCGGCTTTTTCCGGCGTGTCGCTCATACCGCGCAAGCACGTTATTCCGGAGAAGGGGCGCGTTGTGCAGCGTGTGGGGATGAACTGGGAGACCGGCATAGAGTACCGTGAGCGCCCATGGCGCGACTGGCTGATTGAGGCCGGCCGCCCAGACGACCTCGGGCTGTTACTCAAGGCAGCGCTCCATACTATCCCCAAAAAGCACGCGATGACTTTCTGGGATTGTTTCGCGGAGGTGTTCGGTATGCCCTGGCGTATCGCACGAACCACCACACGCGACCCGAAGGAGTTCCAGCGTCTGCAGGACATGATTTACAACGGAGGCGCCAACCAGGGCGTGGTCACCGGCATGGAGACGGAGATTCAGTTTGTGGAATCCGGCAAGGGGGATGCCTTCAACGTTTACGATAAGCGCATCGACCGTGCCAATTCGGAGCTGTCGAAACTGGTCATCGGCCAGACCATGACCATCGAGGACGGTTCGTCGCTCTCCCAGTCGCAGACCCACCTGCAGGTGTTCATGAACCTGGTGGAGTCTGACCGCGACTTCCTGCGCGACATCATAAACAATCAGCTTATCCCGCTTATGATTCTGCATGGATTCCCGGTCAAGGGGCTGCGCTTTGAATGGGACGATGCTGTTGACTATACCCCGGAGCAGCAGGTGGCCTATGAAACTATGATTGTCGACCGCTACGTTGTCAACCCGGAATATTTTATCGACAAGTACGGTATACCGATAGTCAAAGAGAGGGAGGTTGAAAAGGAGATAAATGACGATATGGAGAAAAACCTGGAACGGTTTTTTGGTACTCTTGACCGCCTGATGGAAAACCACAGCGCAGACGAGGTAGACAAAATTCTTCATGGTCCACGTCATGATTTTTTCGACTGAGCCCCTCTGACTACGAGGGGCTGCACCGACGCTATGCCTCCCTGTTCGACGGCCTGAACCTCGGCGAGCTCGCCTCCCCGGGCGATAACGTGCGCAAGCGTCTGTCGTCACTGTTCGAGGGCATGATGCGCTCGCTCTTCAAGGAGAAAGGTGCGGAGTTCCGGGTTGACCTTGTGGCCGACCCTGCGGTGCAGGAGTTTGTCGGGGCGCACGCCTTGGTCATGGATTCGGCCTTTCAGAAGGTGGAGATGTCCGATGCCATGCGCCGGCGCCTTACCCGGTCGAACTACATATTCTCCGGCATGAAGGCGTTCCATGAGCTGCACGAGGCATTCCCCTCGCTGCTCGATGAGAACGGCAATAGAAAGCCCTTCGAACGGTTTTTGAATGACGTCCGGAAGATAGACGGTACTTATAACGCCAACTATCTCCGGGCGGAGTACAATTTCGTGGCCGCCTCGGCTGAAATGGCCGCCAAGTGGGAACAGTTCATGCGCGACGGCGACCGATACAATCTCCAGTACCGCACTCAGCAGGATGACAAAGTGCGACCGGAACATGCCGCTCTTGACCGCGTGACGCTGCCTCCGTCGGATTCGTTCTGGGAGGAACACTGGCCGCCATTGTCGTGGGGGTGCAGGTGCACCGTTGTTCAAGTCAGAAAGTCAAAATACCCTGAAACCCCACACGACGAGGCAATGGCAAGGGGAGAGGAAGCTCTGCAAAAAGACAAGACCGGGATGTTCCGGTTTAATTCGGGCCTCAAGGGAAAAGCAATGCCTGACTACAATCCCTATACCATCAAAAAGTGTAAAACATGCCCCGTCGCGAATGGCGGCAAAAATGGTCAGCTCGCCCGGTTCGTGCCGGATAACGAGGTCTGCAAGGCCTGCGTCCTCGTTCATCAGTGCGAGCAACTGCGCGGTAAAGTCATAAAGCACGGCAAAGGTACTATCAAGGTCTGCCATCTCGTTGACCGCAGAGATAGTGATTACGAAAGGCTGATGGCCGTGGCCAGACATTTCGCCTCCGATGGAGCGCACGTTGTGCTGACCCCTAAAATGACACGCCCCCAAAAGTTCGAATACGACTGTGTCTATGGCTCTCTACGTGGCTCCCGGTATGACGGCAAATGCCCCGACCTCAAAATCGGCGAACATTGGTACGAGCATGAAGGATTCACTACAGATAACCCCAAACGGGCTTTTAACAATATGATGAACCACGGGCTAAAACAAAGCGACCGTCTCATATTGGATCGACCCGATTTGACCGATAGATTTATGCTTCGCAGCATTCAAAACCGCATCAATCTCGGAATCCACATACAAGAAGTTTGGCTTCGAAATAAAGATAATACTCTGACCTTACTCTATAAAAAAACGGACGGCTGACCAATGGCCAGCCCCCGCAGACAACGAATCGGTAGTCATTAGCTACGGAATCGTTAGTGCAAAATTATAAACATTTATTGGAATACAAAAGTTTATGAGCTAAAAATATTTTGTCCGCCCGGGAGCGGACATTAAAAATACCCCCGGCTATTTGATTAGACGTCTCACTTTCTAAACAATAACTACCGTAATGGAGCCAGCCGGGGGCATTATGCCTTTCCGGCTCCATTGCGGTAGTTCTGCATCATTGATGCTGTTTATAAGTGAGACATTGCAAAATTAATGATTTTCCGCCAATGACTATATACGAGATTCTAAAATTCAACCGAGAAATTCTTGAACGGATGTATGCCGCAGGTGTACGTTATGGGGACGTGAGATACGTCGACATGTATTCCTATTACATCGCCCTTGTCGAGGATGGCCACAAGGCTTCGTATGCTGTTGCGGAGGCGGCTCGGCGCCATGGTGTCTGTGTGCGCAAAGCTTATGACATCATATCGCGGTTCAGAAAGGACTGCACGTTTAGTACATGTTAAGCGGCTCCATTTTAACTCCGGCACCCGGGTAGTGTGCCTACCTTTGCGGCATCACCAATCACCAACGGTTATGACACGCAACAAATATCACCAGATCCTCTCCGGGATTCTTGACAAGGGTAAACACCAGAATAACAAAAAGGGTAATATAACTTATCTTCTCAATGAGCAGATCTCGCTGACTCCGGCCGATCTGCTCGAGATTTTCGAGGGGCACGGACTGGCGCGCAGAAAACTCAGATCCGAGCTAAGGCTATTCATGAGCGGCGAGCGCTCGATTGAGAAATACCAACAGGCCGGCATTAACTGGTGGGACTACTGCGGTTCTATTCTTATAAACTCCTATCCCACCTATTTCGAGAAGCTACCGCCTCTGCTTGCCCGGATCAACGAGGAGCGTCGACCATCGAAGAACTATGTACTGTTCCTCGGAGCGACTGAAGCCGAGAGCAACCAGGCACCCTGTCTTTCACTCGTACAGTTCCAGATCGAGGACGGTGAACTTGTGGTATCGGCATACCAGCGCAGTTCCGACGCCAATCTCGGTCTTCCGGCCGACATATACCACCTCTATCTTATTTCCCGAAATATCGATTTTCCTCTCAAATCAATAACACTGTTTCTGGGCAACGTGCATATCTATGAAAACAATATAGATAACACCCGCCGTCTTCTTGCCGGAGAGGATGCTGTAAAATTCAACCTTAACGTATGAGCCGCCTGTATTTGTCCGCACCACTCCCGTTTGTCGGGCAGAAGCGTAAATTTGCCAGGCATTTCATAGATGTAATAAAGCAATATCCGGACGGCATGGTATTTGTCGACTTGTTCGGTGGTTCCGGACTACTGTCGCATATTACCAAATATACGCACCCCGGCTCACGTGTTATCTATAATGATTTTGACGGGTACCGGCTGCGCATTGCCAACATTCCGCGAACCAACGCTTTGCTCGACCGTATACGTGCTGCCGTTTCAGATTTTCCACGCAACAAGCCGATAACAGGAGAGGCGCGCGACCGGATTTTCAGGCTGCTCGAACAGGAAGAATGTGAAGCCGGATACCTTGACTTTATCACACTGTCGTCCTCGCTGATGTTCTCGATGAAGTACAAGCTTACCATTGATGAAATGCGTAAGGAGACGCTTTACAACAATGTTCGCAAGGCCGAATATCCCTCATGCCCGAACTATCTCGACGGACTGGAGATAACTTCGTGCGACTACCGTGAGCTTTTCGACCGTTTCAAGGATGTACCGGGTGTAGTGTTTCTGGTAGATCCACCTTATCTGTCTACAGATGTCGGAACCTATCGCATGTATTGGCGCCTGGCCGATTATCTTGATGTATTGTCGGTTCTGTCCGGCCACAACTTTGTTTATTTCACCTCCGATAAATCGTGCCTCGTGGAGTTGTGCGAGTGGATGGGTCGCAACCCGTCGCTCGGCAATCCTTTCGAGCACTGCTGGAGCCATGAACTGAAAACAACTATGAATTATAATGCGGGGTATACGGATATAATGCTGTTCACAGCTCCGGATGGCACTGTTTAAAATCAGCCTCAAAAAGTGAGCGCCGCAACCTTTATCGGGTCGCGGCGCTCTACGGTATCAATTCAGATCGTTTATATCTATGCCGAAGCAGTCCTTCAGTATCGCTTCCTCGAGCATCAGCAGGTTCAGTATATCGGCTTCTTCCGAATCGGATATGAGTCCGTCAGAATTCAGACTTGACGCTTTCCACCGCAGGGCTTCTATCACGGTGCGCAACATCCCTGGCATATAGCCATCCTCTATAATCTGCGTTATGGCCGGGATTTCTTTCGATTCGCTCATGCCTCACACTCTTTTTCAGTGATTGCAAACGGAAGCTCGAGCTGGCGGCATCTGTCTTTCCAGTCGTAGTACGACTGCATGGCCTTGAAATAATCCTTGGTGATAAAATTACGCCCGTAGAGAGTGATGAAACAGTGGGGCATGGCAGCTTTGCGTCGTGACGCGGAACTTCTGCGGTTCCGACCGAAGCTTTCCAAGGCGTCGCGGTAGTTATACCATGCCTTGCCGCCGGAGATCACCGGCTCAACTCCATTGATTGGCTCTGCAAATACGGCCTCACCATATATGAGGCGAAGCAATATCTCATCTACCACTACAGAGAAATCTGCGCTAAGCCACTGTGCGAATCGCAAGGCTATACGTCGATCGTTGCACCATGTGCCTTGCAGCCCGGGGGCGCCACCTTGTCTAATTTCCACAAGTTCAGCCGTTAGGCATTTTAGCCTAACGGAAACTGCTTCAAGATAATCTTGAGCTTCTGCGGTTCTCAACCAGTCTTTTGGCGTCTTTCCAAATGGTTTCGCCATTTGGGTCAGATTTACATGTACATTACCTTGTAAAACCTCTGCTGCAAAACTACAGTGATTCACTTTTACCATCTCAAGCCTTGGGGCTTCATTCTTGTTGTTCATAATTTGGTTAATTATTAGAGCGTATATTTGCGGGCATAAGAAAAACGGTGCCCACGTCCCGTCGCTCTAAGTCATAACCAAAGGACTTGCCTACGCCATTACAACGTATGCACGGGGTTGGGCACCGTTTCATATAAAATATGCTTGGGCATAAAAAATGCCCGCGCGGTGCATCGGACAGAGTACACTGTCCTTTGGTATATGTCTTAGAGCACCGCAAATATACGCTTAATTTTTAGAATTCAATTTATTTTTATGCAATTTATTTCAGATGCCGGAATCCGACGCAGGAGAAAGTCTCTATATTCTCGACCAGTTCCTCGTGGTTGTGGTTGGTGGAGGAGCTGTCTATGTCAAACTCCATGAAGGTTTTGCCCTCCAGTCCGGCAAGTTGCTCATGGATCTTGTCAAGCAGCCGGAATTCACCGATGCCTTTCTGTCCGGCCCAGTCGGTGACCACATGGAGGTTGATGAGTGGCTGCGCCCGGTATTCGACACCCGGCACAATGGCGTGCCATTTGAAGGGCACAAACTCGATGAACACCGCCGGACGCTCCCATGCGGTCTCCTGCTCGATAAACTCGACATTGTGGTTCCACAGGTCTATATGCCTTATCGCCCGGGGATACAGCTCGTCATCGACATCCACATCGTCGGGGCGCTCATAATATTCTCCGGCGCCATTAATGCACAATGCCTCAAGCCGGTTCTTGATTGCGTTGTATAGTTCCTCTCTCATTTCTCATCGATTATTTTGTCACAAACCAGGCTCGCTAATTCTCTCAAACGTCGCTCCATCTCGTTGAACCAGTCTGTGTAACCATCTAACCGGCTATCATATTCCTTTTTCAATTTATCCAATTCGGCCTTACGTTGAGCGGCAAGCAATTTATACTTGCGGATAGTTCTTGGATAGATGTGTGTTATGTACAACATGATTAGCAATGTCGCACAGATTATTGAAGTGATAATTATTGCTGTCATTTGATATTGAAGTCTATACTGTTGATGTATTCGGTAAGGTTCTCCTCGATGATCTCCCTGACTGCGGCCTCCACCTCCGGCGACGCGCCGAGAAATTTGCGTTGAGGTATCTTTATGGTAGCGCCGACCTTCATAAGCGCCATCGCTTTCCAGAAATCTGCCTCGGAAGATAGTTGTTTGTTCTTTTTGTTCTGACGGAGGGAGCCGTCCTTCTTGCGATCGAAGGAGCCGGTGGCGGTATAATACTTGCGCCAGAAGAAGCCTTTCATTTTGGCAGTCACCTTGATTTCTCCGCCTTCGTTATGAATGGCTGCCGCCGGATGGTCGGCCAGGAACACGATACTGCTCTCGCGGATCTCGCTGCGTATGCTCTGCCTAAGGACACCGGAGTCAACAAGCAGATGTCCGCCGGGACGCGTCGGACTTTTGCGCCGCTGCCATGCCTGACTGAAGAATGCCTGGCGCTCGAAATTCTGGTCGAATTCGTCGCCGAGCTCCACCTGTATGTCGCGCAATATATTCTGAAATATAGCGCGGACCTGCTTGTCGATATCACTCATTCAGGGTCTATTTTTAAGTATTCTTCATCAAGGAAATCGAAAAGGCTCGGCATGTCGAACGCCACGGCATGGTTTTCAAGCCCTGCCGCAGCGTTCATTATATTATAGAAAGTGCGTTCGCTGATTCCGTAGACCGGGTATATGTACCGCTGATAGATTGCCCTGTTGCTCAGACCGCTCCGCGAATAGCGGTCATATATCCGGTTTATATCTGCGACGCGCTTTTTATAGGACATGCCGCGCGTTTTTGCCATTGTCTGTCACATAATTTTAATCGGTTGTGCCTGTACGGGCCGGTACGGTCTTATGTCGAGAGTCGATACGCAGCTGACTGTCACTCTACCACTGCCTTCGCATTGAGGACACGGGGAAGGATATCGTTGCGGGGCTTCTGTCTGTAACATTCCGGTGCCGTTGCATTCCTTGCAAATGGCTACCCGGGGCGGTCGTCTGATTACTTTTTCCATGTTTGTTCGCTTTAGTCGACATCTGTCATGCCGAGGGGAATGTAACACCATGCGCCTTTGTCGTTCTTATATTGGGCGCGGATATATTTCTTGGATGTCGCCGGCTGATAGCTTTCTTCTATTATGCGCACACCTTCAATGAAGCGGTCGTCACCACTGTCTTCGGCCATCTTGCGCAGCTGCAGTACACGGCTGGCCTTGATATTGCCCTGCCCGTCGCGGCTCAACAGTCGCAGTACGGCGTTGACAAGAGCCTTGGTAGCATCATCCTTGGCAAGTCCTTCAATATAGGATTTCACCATGGCGACGCCGTCCTCCACGGTATCGCGGTAACTGTCGATGGTGTTCACGCCGAGAATCAGGCGGAGCTGTCCGTCGGAACTTGTGAAGGTGTGGCTGTTCTGGCTGTCTAAGGATGTGCCTATGATTTCGGATTTCATCTTCAATATCGCATCGAAATTACCGAAAATGGCATCTTTGACGCTCTTGAGCATCTCACTCACCTCGCGAAGCTGAGGTATTGTTGTTGCGATTTCATCGTCGACCATCTCGGCGTACTGCTTGCGCTGCTCCTTGCGCTCCTGCTCGCGGCGCTTTTTCTCCTTTTCAGCCTTGAAAGCTTCGAATTCCTGACGCTCTTCGGCTGTCATTTCAACATGTTCTGTATTCATATTCCTGCTTTTTATTGGTGGTTGATTTTTTGTTTCATGCCTTGCCGGCACCGGCAAGATTTATAAGGTACGCAATCTGCTGTCCGGAGATTCCGGGTGTCTGCATCGGTTCTGATTTTCTGCGCTGCCATCCCTTGCGCTTTATGGAGCGGAGTTTTGTGGCGAGCTCCATCAGCTCATCGATCGATAACCGACCGAAGGCTTTGCCTGAGATTCGAGGATGGCGGCAGAAATCATTGATCTGCGCCCAGTCGGTCGTGTCAACACCGATTTCCTGCATCAGCTTGAGAGTGATGCTCCGGCAACGCTTGAGTTCATCCCCGGTGCCGTTCATGCCTTCGAGGGCGATACACAGGTCGGTGTATTCCTTTCGTGTCATCTCCTTGAGGGAGTCGGTGCGTCCGGCAGTATACTGTGATACGAACTGACGTTTCACATCTTCCGGCTCTCCATGGATGGTGAGTCTGTTGAAAGCCGAGTAGAACCGACCGTAACCGTCAGGCCGGTCTGCCTGACGCTCCGCCCCTGCGGAGAACTTAGTTACTTGCTGTTTCATTGTATTTTTATATTAGGTTTCCAGTCTATCGTTACCATTGCCATAACCTCGCCGGCTCCTTTACAGTCGGGACACTGTTCTTCGAACTGCCCGTAGACACTATCACTGTAGAACACGCCTCTGCCTCCACAATAAGGGCACACCATTGGGGCCGTGGCAAATGCTTCCTTGTGAATCCGGCCGCCCGGCTCGACAATTATTATCTGTTTCCGTTGGCTCATTTTATTATATATCGTTTGACGTCCTTAAAATTCCTTCTTCCCATATTGTAAAGCACGTTTCGGGGTTAGTGGTGAATCGTCCCTGGCAATATGCTTTATATCCGGAGACGCGGATTTTTATTCCGGCTTTATATTTCAGCCGTCCGGCGGCTCTACCGCTTGGCAGGCCTTTATGTTCCTGGCTTATGAAGATGAAACCCTTGCGAGGAAAACGCTTTATTAGTTCCTCTACCTCTTCATATGTAAAATGGCTTTCCTGGAAGCTGTCGACTATCACAAATTTGGCACTCTTGGGGCGGCGTAGCCTCTCTACAAATTCGTCATAACTGTCTCCGACAACGGTGCGGAACCGTCCCTGAACCTCGTTCATCTTCTCCTGCTTGATTCGCTTCTGGAACGACATGCCGACACCTTCCTCATAGCTCTGATAAAGGACGGTTCCGTATTTGCACAGTTCCTTGGCAAGCTGCATCACGAAGCTGCTCTTGCCGGATGACGACGAGCCACTGATAAACCACGTCTCATTCTCCGGAACCTCGCCGAAGGGAACACTCCACTCCGGCCCCCATGGAAGGATCTTGTATTTTTTTGCAAGAACCTCTTTCGGACTATATGCTCGTCTGGCCATAATTGTCATTATTTATTGTATGTTTAATAAATTTGCAGCATGAATACGTTTATCACACTCAAAATCTATATTTTCACTCCTCTTCCGATGCGGTCTCTCGTAGAGCGTCAAGAAGCCCTGGAGCAGTTTCTTGAGCCTTTTTTAAAAGCTCTTTCGATTCCTCCGGTGTCAACTCCCGAAACGTGGGAATATTCCCTATTTCAATATTCTCCCCGAAAGGTGTTTGGCTCAGGATTTCGCGTCCGTCATCATTTTGGATATGAGCTTCGTCTGTCCCTTGAACAGGATGAGCGTGCGGAATTGCTGATTCAGGCCTTGGAGTGCATTTGTTCTGCATATCAGGCATACGACGGTCGGATGTTTTATCTTTTTGACAAACTTTCAAACTCATAATCACTGTCTTTTAAGTTTTTCGATTTCGGTATATACTCGCCTGAGGCCGCCTCCGCTCCTTCTGGCGATATCTGCCGGATCCACGCCGGCGGGGGCGTTCAGCTTGGCCACTGCCCGAGCCTGTCCCATCAGGAAGCGTGTCCGCTCTTTGCTGTCATCGGGAGAGACCTTGCTGTAGCGGTCGCCATAGCGGCTCAGCATCTCGGTGTAGCCAACTTTCCGGCACTCGATGGAGCGGTTGATCTTCTCCTTGAGGCCGTCGGCGCCCATCATGTACCATGCGCAGCAGCGCTCGGTGGCGTTCCATAGTGCCTTCAGTTCCAGAAATGCCTCATACTGGAGGTCGCCGGCCTCATCGAGTATGATAAGGGGGTTCTCGATGGAACGCAGGTAATAGACGAGATCATCGTAGATATCGGAATAACGCCCCTTGCTGACGGTTCCGAACTCGGCCGCAATCCTGCGCACAAGCTTCAGCTTTGTCTTCACCTGCGAGCAGTCGATATATACGGCATTGGGATGGGTCTTGACATAATGCCGGGCGGTGAAAGTCTTGCCGATATTGGGAATGTCGCATAGGATGCCGCTCAGGCTGCCGGTCTGTGCCAGTTCAAGCTGTGTCATGATAAAATCGAAGGTCTCCGTCCTGGCTATCTTCCATTCCATCTCGCCGCGCAAGCTCACGCCGAGTTTACGTGCGATGCTGATCCAGTTGGCATCGCTGAGGACTCGGTCGGTCTGCCCGTTCTTTACAGCGCTGTAGACCGACGTGGTGACACCGAGAGAGGCGGCGTGCTTGGCGTCGCTCGGATAGTTGCTCCTGTTGGCTTTTATCGCCTCGGTGATCTTGTTTCTGATATCTGTTGTGATCATATTATAACAGTGTTATTATTCCATTAAAATGCCTGCGCGGCTCTTTCTCTGGCGCTCATGGCGGGCAGGTATTCGTCCATAAAGTCTTCATAGCCGTCGGAGTCCGGCACCATCGGCACCGCCTGCGCCATTTCCTCGACCTCCGGCTCCGGTTCCGTACTTTTAGGCGCGAGGCCGAGTCTAATAATGGTGTTCCTGTCGAGGTATGCCTTGAACTGCGCTATTTTCTGCATCTGCCGGGCAAATTTCTTTTTGTCCTCTTCTGTCTGCTCTGCCATGACGCGGTTGAATGGCTCAATCTTTTCCACCTTGTCGAGATAACGGTCGTTCTGGTAGATATAGACATCTTGCGCCTCGCCGTTCTCATCCGGCAGATAGTAGGCCGTAATCTTGTAGTTGTTCGGAGCGAGCCGGCCAAGAACCTCCGGAGTGCTGAGCCACCAGTTTGCATAACGGACATGAACGTAGGAGTGTCTGCGGATGCTTGTCGGTACCTCTTCGCCGAGATAGCGCGCCAGTGTCATTTCGTCATATGGACGCAGGCTGGGATTTATGTTGGAAATAAGAACCTCCCACCGTGTCATGCCCGGATATTTCTCCTGATCCGGATGCAGGGTATTGTTCCATTCCTGATTGTCGGCCTTGTCGTTCGCTACCATTTCCTCGTATGTGTAATATCTTTTATCGGCCCATTTCGAATTGGTCTCGTCGCTGATTTTCTTCTGATAGACACGCCATTTGCCTTTACCGTAGAAGCGTCCGACATCCTCGTGGTTCTTGTGGATGATCTTACGTTTTTTTGCACCGTTGAGAGCTTCGGCCTGTTTTTCCTGAGAGTTCTGGGGTGCACAGAACCTTACGCGGGAGAATACCACCCCTTCGGCGAGCAGCCCGTCTTTGTGGCGTGTCATAAGGTGATTCTCAACCTCCACGCCGGCCGGCATTCCCCATTTGCGGCGCTTGATCAGCCGGAACATCTCGCGGAAGCATTCGTCCACAAGAGTTTCATCTTTCTTCCGGCCGTAGGTGGCGGCCAGGACACATTCGCTCACGGAGTCATAGGCGTAGTAGGCATGGACTTTCTCATCTCCCTTTATGCGGAATGGAAGATCCACGTCATCCATCGTAATCTGGGAGAGTGAATACTGTCCTCTGTGACGGTGTACGTGGGGCATCGCCTCATGGTAGTAGTCGACATTCGGCTTGAGTTTGCGGTCGATAAATGCCTTGATGTCGGGACGGTTCAAAAAATTGGCAACGGTGCCTTCGCTCGGAATCCATGGCTCGCCGTTCTTTGTACGGGCACATTTTTCGGGATCGAGCAGTTCTCCCGTCTCCGGATTCCATACGTCCAGTTCGCCGCAGACAAACATCTCGTACATTTCACGTACATTGGTGTTCCACGGACGGTTGGGTTGTACGGCCAGACCTTTCAGAACCAGTTCTTCTCCCTCTGTAAGTATCTGGGCGTTGGAGTTGCCGAACTTGCCGCTTAAGAGCGCCGGATATCCGTACTTGCGGTAATCGTTCGCTTTTTTGCGGAAGCGTAGTACAGAAGCCGGAAGCGTATGCCCGAACTGGGCCCTGAGATTTTCTATGACTGTCGTCATGCACGTCCAGTCATATTTCTTGCCCATAAGCCGGTATTTGGCCACTGCATTGTCATACAGCCGTATGCAGGTGTTAAGGACGGAGGCGTTCACGACATACTCACGGCGCTTGTCGATGGAAAGATTGCGGATACCGGTCTTCTCGGAATTATTGAAAAATGATACGGCCTCCTGATCCATTTCATAGTTGCTCCGCACCCATGCGGCAATATGCGCCGCTTTGCCCCCGTAAAGCGCCTCGACCTGGATCCGCTGACGGGTGGAGAGGGAATCGACGGCGATTAGGGCGCTGGAGCCTTTAGCCCCTCCACCTCGCTTGATAACATCGATACGCTTATGACGAGCTAAATATCTATAACTTTCTGACGTTATAATATTCCCTTCGATAAGCTCGCGTGCCGATATGCAATATGTTCCGCCATAATATTCCATCTATCATTTATTTTTAAGTGCATTTTTATTGCCGAACTTAGCGCTGAGAAGGGCTGTGTAGCCGTGTTTGCGGTAATTATTTACCTTTTTGCGGAAGCGGGAAGCTGAGCTTGGCAAGGTGTGGCCTAATTGTACTTTAAGACTTTCTATTGCGGATGACATACATATCCAGTCATATTTCTTGCCCATAAGGCGCTGCCATGTTGTTATATTGTCATGTAGCCGTATACAGATATTGAGAATCGATGCGTTCACGACATACTCACGGCGCTTGTCGATGGAAAGATTGTGGATACCGGTCTTCTCGGGATTGTTGAAAAACGACATCGCTGCCTGATCCACAATGTAATTATCCTGCACCCATGCAGCAATACGTATGGATTTATCTCCATATTTTTCATTAATCAGAATCTGACATTCAGTTGGCAAAGATTCTACCGAAACTAAGGCGTATCGGCCTTGCCCTCCACCATGCCTTACGACATCGATGCGCTTACGCTGTGCGGCCTTGGCATAGCTCCCCTGTGTCATGATTCCGCCGTCGATAAGCTCACGGGCCGATACGCAATATACGCCGTTGTGGTATTCCATAATTCCTCCTGTCAAAGAGCTTTCGCCATGCGCGTAAGTTCGGGAATTTGTATCAACATGACATGTTCGCGTCTTGCAACCTCGTTACCTTTTGGATCATAGACTATGCCTTCCCCGGTCTGCTTGTCAAGACGGACCTCAGCTCCGTTAGGATAGACCGCAAACGCACAACTGTCCGAATCGAAGAGGAATTCACCCTCCGGAATGTTGCAATAAGTGCAGCCTCCATATTGTTTGATGGCTGCGAACCTTATCTTCTTGGCGAGTTCGCTGTTCGTTCGGTAGGCCAAGGCGTTCTTTACTGCACGTTCACAGATGGGTTTGCCGTCGATACGGAATGACCTTTGCAGTTTGGCAATGCCCTCCTTGTTTACTGAGATGTACTTGTTCATTTTTCTCACTTATTGGGTTTTATTCGTTATCTTTGTAGCTCATTAGAAAATCACCGACTTGGATTCCACGTCCGGCCAGCATCCGAACATCATATCAAACAGACCGCAAAGCCATGAGCCTTGAAAACTATCTTGTAAGATCAGATGTATCTGAAACGGAGATACGCTGCTCCTTCCGTCGGGAAGAGGTGTCACAACTCCATACGCTCTTAAAAGAGAAGGGATTTGACTGGTACCGAGACTTCCTGACAACAAACCTTTCAGACATTCTGAAATATATTGCTCTACCTCCGTCGAGGCGTGAGGCAAAGAAATGGGTCGCCCGCCCTGACGCGCTTCTTCTTCGTTTTGCAGCGTTGCAAATATCCGCGATAACTGTGCAATTCCAGTTGAATATCGACGACATAGCGGGGATTGTTGATTCAGGCTCTTACCGTAACTTTCACTCAGTGATTGCAGACGCTCTCGCACCTCTGCTGCTTGGTTCGCCGCTGAAGAAGTTCCCATTTGAGGGCTACGATTCCCCTTTTTGCTGAGGTTGTAGTTCTCTGACTCTTTCTCCTGGCTGTAAAATTTCTCTGACATAATCTCACTTATTTAATTGATTGTTGATTTTGTCGATGGCTTCTTTGAGTGCAAAATGACCGGCGACGAGGGCTTTGTATTCCCTGGAAGAGCACAGCTCGCATTCGTCGTGTGCCGCCTCGTATCTGTCCAGTACGATACCCGTATCCTTTACATTGCGCTCAAGGGTCTGTAGAAGCTCCCTGACTGCATTCTCGGCCATTTGTTCTGTCTGTTGTTTCATCGTTTTAATTATTTAGCGGAAGGACCCGGACTCGAACCGGGGACGAAGCAGCCGGATTGGTTACCGCCGCGTGCTCTGCCAACTGAGCTATCCTCCCGGATTGCACTTCCTGTTGCGGAAGTGCTTTTTAATGTCTAATATTCCCACGCTTGTTTGTAAAGCGTAGGCCCGACCGTCTTGGCAAGCATGTAGCGTAACGGTATTTCTCGGATGCCGCCTTCTGTTATCCACGCAGCAATCTCGGCGGCCTGCTTCAGCCCTTCAGAGCTTATTTTATGCCCTCCTATACCTTGGTACCTGATCTTATCCCATTTCAGAATCCTCAAAAGGAGATATTTAGTTATTCGTTTATTCATTGTGTTATACGAATTTGTTTTTAGTTGATTTGTAATTTTAGCGGGCGGTCGGGGAATCGAACCCCGATACTTGCGCCATGGTCGCTCACCGTCCTGGCCGCCCGGTTGCCGCCGGCCTTGCAAATACCGGCGGCCATTAACATCAAAATATGATCTCTCCTTCGCGTCTCACGACGCAGGATTGCCCTCTCCCGGGCTAACCCTGTTCATTTTCTCCGAGATACCGTTCAAGGATGCCGGAGACTATTTCCTTTGCCTGAGCAATTCCGTCTTTATACCCGCGTGCATAGCCCGGCATCTGCGACAGATGGGCATGGCTCCCGTTTGCCCACCGGCGAATCTCATCAAGCGCCATATGCTCTGCGTTCTCTTTGCCGCTTGACTTGAATTGTTCGGCCCGGCTCAGTTCAAAATTCAGATGACTGAGCTCGTTGATGGCGCCTGTCAGTTCAGCCGATGTGCGGGCCTTGTCAACTTTTAGCTTTGCAACACAGATGTCTTCTTCGATTTCAGATATTGTTCTCATTGTATCTTTGTATGTCGTTATTCTTCTTTCATTGATTTGTAATACTCGGAAGCGCTGTTGGCGAGCCTGTCGATTTCATCGACATTCACACTGAGCATAAGGTAGAGTTCTTCATCTTCCGGATCCACAAGCGAGAATTCATCGTTGTCATCCTCGGCAATCATCATGCTCATCAAGTCCCCGATGGCGAAATGCAGACTGGTAGCCATTGAGATGATCCGTGCCAGCTGATGCTTTTTCCGCGCTTTGATTTCTTTGTCTGTCATAATCTTAAAGTTGTTAAAATCGCGGCTTTTTCGTATCTTTGGCCGCTCGTTCCATTTGGAATACGCTGCAAAGATATATCATTATCTCTATATAACAAAATATTTTTATCACTTTTTCTATATAATGAGCGATTTTATTCAGCGCCTTTCAGAATTCATGAAGGCAAAGAGCATAAATGACAATCAATTAACTATAGCGGCTGGCTTATCTAATGGCCTGATTGGCAAGGCTAAATCAAACGGCAAGGCCTTATCGGTTTCAAATATAGAAAAAGTGCTAAATGCATTCCCGGATTTATCCGCACAATGGTTAATGACAGGTAAAGGCGAAATGCTTAAAACGAAATGTACCTCACAGCATATTTCCGATATTTCTACGCCTGTCGTTGCATGTAAAGGTACTGAAAATCTACGATATAGCCAAAATAATTACGGACAAAATATCCCCACACGTCCGCGTATCCCTATAGATGCGGCGGCAGGTAGCTTGTCAATCGCGTTAGAGTCTGTCTCTGAAAATGATTGCGAGTGGCTGCCCGTAATACCGACTCTTCCGGATTATGACTTTACAATCACAGCGAGAGGTGACTCCATGAAGCCATTTATAGAATCCGGAGATGAGCTTGCGTGTCGTTTCATCAAGGAATCTTCTTTTATTCAATGGGGGCGTACTTACGTACTTGACACCGTGCAGGGTGTTGTTGTCAAGCGCGTATTCAATGGGCATAATGCTGTAATCTGCAAATCCAATAACGACAATTTCCCGGATTTCGAAATCCCGAAAGAAGATATTTTGCACATTGCTCTGGTGGTCGGCTTGTTGCGTCAGTTCTAATTCATATGGCGTAACAGCCCAACACCCCCCCGTATCCCTTCACCACACCCCTCCGCACCCCCTCCCGCCCTGTGCAGATACCTCTCCCTCCCCCTAATAATGTCCTCGATTTTACAATTAGCTGGATATTAGCCCATTATAAATTTTGAGTATAAGAATGGGGGGTCTCCAGCTTCGCAACGAACCCCCGTTTTTTAACACTTAAATTAATTTAATGGTATTTTGCCTACCCCAGCTATTTGCATCCCGAAAACCCTAAATATGACGCTCCAGTTTCTTCAAAAAAGCGCTCCACTTTGACACTCCAGTATGACGCTCCACCTCTGAAAATCGGATAAAATCGGGCTGTTTTGATACAAAAACAGGGAAGCCGGAGCCTCCCTGTTCTCGCAAACCTTAATTTGGCCTTGGAATTGTATTGTATCGCTATTCTGATGGCGTTCTATCACTGTCCCTACGCGGGCAGGTAATCAGGCTTGACTGCTTGATTATGGCCGTTTTAGTCATTATGGCGCCGCCTCCCGCGAGTCCGGCATGCAGCAGGTAATTCTTGCTTACACCGACCTCTTCGGCCGTCAGAACCGTATATATGGCCGAAATTGAGCCGAAATAAAGATCCCGCCGCTTTCCCTTCAGATGAACATGTATCACTTTTACTGGCTTCATACACAATAAATTTCCGCAAATATACCAAATATCCGTTATATAGAATAATTTGATTAAAAATTATTCTCAAAACCGACCAAAAAAAATCGGCGCCAAGCCGACCTTCAACCAAACCGAACCATCCACAGCTCCCGAGCAACCCCCAAATTAACCCATGTAAACTTTCTGAAGCCTATATGTAAACATCTACCCCTCGAAATGTAAACCTAATGTGAACCCACGTAAACTTTTTATACGCTTCGTTTTCAACCCATCATTCAGTCACAACCGTCATAACAATCTAACAGACAAGTCATTCCATCAAAACCTCAAATGTTAAACAAGCAACGCTTCGTTTTATGCCCTATACATATACAACCTGTGCGACGGTATAGGAATTCTCCTGTTTTATCGTTACTTTTGCATAACAGTATGCGACTTAGAAAATTATTTTTATCTCTTGCGACAGCATGTATCACACTGCCCCTTATAGCCTCGGTGAACGGCAAATTTGATGCGGCTTCACGTCTTCGGCTAAACACATGCCATGCTTCGAGAAGCACTGAGCATGTTAAAGCATTCATCAGTGTTACCGACGATTTCGACGCTTCATTGCCCGGCGTCGCCATTCTTCGGCGGATGGGCAACATTTTTCTCGTACACTCCGATATGCAAAGACTTATGGCCGCTTCGGAACTCGAAGGCGTTATCCGCATATCTATTGAAAAGGACCTACATCCCGACAACGAACTGTCAGCAAAAGCAGTCGGGGCGCGGGAGGTTGCAGCCGGTACAGAAGGAAGGTTGCCATACACCGGCAAAAATGTCCTCGTCGGGCTTTTTGACACTGGATTCGACATTCAGAACCCATCTTTCCGCGATGCCGACGGCAACAACAGGATTGAATGCTTTTTCCACTATCCGGAAAACGAATGTGACGCAATTGTTTACGATTCCAGATCAATAGAAGCCCTCGAAACCGAGAATCACGACGAATGCCATGGTACACACGTTCTCGGAACAATAGCCGGAAATTATAGGGGATTCATCGAAAAAGCCATAACTCCGACATTGAGTGAGACAGTCGACGGGAACGTCTACAGTGGAATGGCGACTGGCGCATCTATCGCAGCTGCAGGAGGAATTCTGT
Organism: uncultured Muribaculaceae bacterium; assembly: GCA_910576775.1. Taxonomy (GTDB): domain Bacteria; phylum Bacteroidota; class Bacteroidia; order Bacteroidales; family Muribaculaceae; genus CAG-873. The sequence goes on from CAJTJV010000001.1 coordinate 58,543, forward strand.
CGGACGCCAACATAATCGACGGTGTCGGACGTATCATTGACCATGCCAAAGCAACAGGGAGACCCTGCGTAGTGAACCTTTCCATCTCGGACATCACAGGTCCGCACGACGGCTCCGACCTTTTTGCCGCCTCTCTGTCGAAACTGACAAAGGACGCTATAATAGTAATGTCGGCAGGAAACTATGCATCCCATCTCCGCACCATCTCCAAAGAATTCCATACGGAAGACACGTCTGTCGGCACTTTTCTATGGCCCGTATGGTGGAGTCTGGACCACAAGGGCGTCCTTGCCATCTGGAGCGCAGACGAAAATCCTCTCGACCTGCGTCTCCAATTCGGAAAAACAGACAAGACAATAACAATGGATACGCCAATCAGCCCCGACACTGAAGAATATATAATTGTGACAGACGATTATACAGAAGGCGAAGGACGCCCGAAGGGGACTGCTGACGCACATTTCAGCATCGGCTACACCGACAGCTATATTGCCATACTCACCGACCGCTCGCCCTCCGGACGCCATTGTTATTATATAGCATACGAACTGCACCGCCGCCCCGGCGGCGCTTATGCGCCCGGCGTACTTGTCAGCGGAAAACCCGGACAACGAGTCGACATGTACCTTGATACGGACTGGGGCGAACTGCAAGGATTTTATATTCCGGGCTACAGGAATGGCGGCGACGATATGACAATATCATCTATGGCAGCCGCAAAGGGTACGGTATCGGTAGGCGCCTGGACGGGTCTTAAAGAATGGCCTACACTCGACAACAAGCTCCTGAACATAGCAGAGACAGGATATGTTCAGGGAACAATCGCACCTTTCTCGTCATTCGGCAAACTTATTGACGGACGGACACTCCCGCACACTGCCGCTCCAGGAGCCGCCGTCATATCCGTTTTTTCCACCCCTTATCGCCAAGCACACCCGGAGGACACTTTTTTCGGCATCAGCGCGCAATCGACAGATCTGGAGAATCCTGTATATTATACCGCGAATTACGGCACATCCATGTCTTCACCGGTCGTTGCCGGCTCTATCGCCCAATGGCTTGAAGCAGATCCGTCGCTGACAGCGGAAGACGTTCTCGACATAATATCCCGCACCTCCACCGTCGACAGCTCCGTTCTCGAATGCCACGAGCGCTGGGGTGCCGGAAAATTCAACGCCTTGGAGGGATTATCCGAAGTGCTCGCCCGCAAAGCCTCACTCTCGATGCCATCCACCGAAAAAGGCAAACTTACAGTATTGCGCAACGGAAACAATCTTGAAATATTCCTCGAAGGTATAATTGATTTCAATGTCTGTCTATACACCCCTGCCGGCCAGTGCCTCGGGCGCACAAATGCTGTAGATGGAAAAGCCACAATCACTACCTGGAACCTCATCAATGGCATCTATATAGTCAAAGCTGGAGACAAAACACAAAAAATCATTCTCTAAAAACCTCCAATATCATGAAGAACGGCTCAAAACTATTTACTCTACTCTTCTCGACGTTCTCACTACTCAGTAACACAACTCTCTATGGCACAGAGAAAACCATATGGCTCGATGAAATAGATTCGCACGGATATTATATACAGGATTGGGGAAGCCCGCAGGTGAACCGTTCCGTTGTCGGGACTCCCATGAGCATAGGCGGCCGTGAATTCAGCCGCGGCATCGGCGCCCATGCCATCAGCCGCATGCTCTTCGACCTCGGCGGCAAAGCGAAAAAAGTGCAAGGCATGGCAGGTCCGGACGACACCAACCTCTTTGCCACCAATCTCGAATTCAAAATCATTGGGGATGACAAGGAGCTTTGGAGCAGCGGCGTGATGAAAAGAGGCGATGCTGCAAAACCATTCAATGTCGACCTCTCGGGTATCGACAAGGTTCTTTTACTTGTTGACATGTGCGACGATGAATTCATGTACGATCATGCCGACTGGGCCGAGGTTCGCTTCATAACCGACGGGACAGACGTCAGAGCTATCCCCGTTTGGCCCGAGCCTATACACAAAGAGCCTTATATTCTCACACCGAAAGCGCCAGACACTCCGCAAATCAACAACCCAAAAGTCTACGGCGCCACGCCGGGCGCAGAATTCATCTGGTCGGTAATGGCAACAGGAAAAAGACCTATGACATACTCGGCTGAAGGTCTTCCGGAGGGAGTGGATATTGACACTACTACCGGTGTCATGCACGGAGTGGCAAACATAAAAGGTGACTATAAGGTAATTCTTACAGTCACCAATAATCTCGGAAGCAACAGTTGCGAGGTGACAATAAAAATAGGAGACCGCATATCACTGACTCCGGTGATGGGCTGGAGCAGCTGGAACTGCTGGCGTTTCGACGCGAGCGACGAAATTCTGCGACGCACATCCGACATCATGCACGAAAAGCTCCACGATTACGGTTGGTCGTATGTAATAGTCGACGATGGCTGGGAAGCTTCTAAGCGCACATCCGAAGGCATTCTCAATGGTAATACCAACTGGCCGGACATGAAAGCGCTTACCGGCTATATTCATTCCAAAGGAATGAAATTCGGCCTCTACTCTTCGCCAGGCCCAACCACCTGCGGCAATTTTCCCGCCTCCTACAAGCACGAATACATCGACGCACAGACCTGGGCCGACTGGGGTGTGGATTATCTGAAACATGACTATTGCAGCCATACCCTTGTGGAGAAAGACTCCAGCGAAGGCTCAATCCGCGCGCCATACGACATAATGCGCGACGCACTCGACCTCACGGGTCGCGACATCGTTTTCTGCGTCGGCTACGGCGCGGCGCGCGTATGGCACTGGGGCCCCGATGCCGGAGGCAATCAATGGCGAACAACCTGCGATATAACCGACAGCTGGAATGTAGTACAGGCAATAGGCAACTGTCAGGACGTATGCGCTCCGTCGACAGCCCCGGGGCGTTTCAACGACCCCGACATGATGGTTGTCGGCGAGGTAGGCGGAGGCTGGGGTGCGCAAAAGCATCCTACTCTTCTCACTCCCGACGAGCAATACTCGCATGTATCACTCTGGGCTATCCTCTCCGCGCCTTTGCTTCTTGGCTGCGATATGGAAAAGCTCGACGATTTTACCCTGTCGCTACTCACAAACCGCGAGGTAATCGCCGTGAATCAGGATCCGCTCTGCGCACCCGCCGTAAAGAAAGTTACTGAAAACGGACAGATATGGTACAAGCCTCTCGCCGACGGCTCTATCGCGCTCGGCTGCTTCAACATGCAGCCCTATTTCGCACTATGGAATCAGGACGACGGCGAGGCCATGCAACTACGTGATTACGATTTTGAGATAGACTTTGCGGAACTCGGAATCACGGGCTCGGCCACCATCCGCGACATCTGGCGAAATGCCGACGAAATTACCGGAGTAAAAGATCGGTATAATATATCGGTGCCTTATCATGGAGTAAAATTCATTCGAATCATACCCGAGAACGCAGACGTGTCTTGCAGATAAAAAGCTTTTTTTCTACTTTTGCCTGTCAATAAGTTTAACCGTAATATGAAAAATGTGATTGTCCGCTCTCTAAGCGGTATCGTATATATAGCCTTGATTCTTGCAGGTATTTTCTGCGGCAAAATAGCGTTTCTGGCGCTTACAACAGTATTCGCTTTACTCGGTGTTATCGAATTCCAGAACATAACAATGGGAAAAGCGGCAAGCCCGATACAGGCTCTGAGCCGGTGTTGGGATTTGCTCGCCGCAGTCAGCCTGTGCATGGCATCGAATCTCTACACCCAGCCCCAATGGCTCATATTATCCGAACTGATAGTACTGATTTCATATATTCTTGTCCGTTTTATCCTGTCGCTCTACGATAAGACTCCAGGCGCATTCGCCAACGTAGGATGGTCAGTACTTTCAATAGCCTACATTGCCTTGCCGATGTTCCTCCTTAATCTCTTTTATTCCGACACGGATTACTCAAGATACCTTATCCTCACAATGTTCGTCATGATATGGCTGAACGATACCGGAGCTTACTGTGTTGGTTCTCTTTTAGGCAAGCACAGACTATTCCCTCGTCTGTCACCTAAAAAATCATGGGAAGGATTCTTCGGCGGCCTTGTATTCTGCGTTGGAGCAGGTATCGGCGCTTTCTATCTTATTCCTGAAAACAACAGTCTCATAGCCTGGATTTGCTACGGCACAGCAATCTGCCTGTTGTCGACATGGGGCGACCTGTTCGAATCCATGCTGAAACGCAGCCACGGCATAAAGGATTCGGGGCATCTGATTCCCGGCCATGGCGGCATTCTCGACCGCATAGACTCGCTTCTGTTCGCGTCCTGGGGCACTTTTATTCTTCTCTGCCTCTGAGCGACAGGCTTATATAATCATCAAAATTTGCCGCATGCAGCCAAAATCGCTAATTTTGCAATGATAACGATAAAATCCGAGTAATACGTCTATGTCAAAGCCCGCAAAATTCTCTTTCAAGGATTTCTATCATAAGCATCCCGTCATCAGCCATCTCGTATTTATTTTCGTGACGGGAATGATTCTGCTGTGGTGTGTACTGTTCTTCCTCGACATCTGGACTTTACACGGCAGCACGGCCGTAATTCCATCCATACGTCACAAAAGTTATGCGGAAGCCGAAGCCGCTTTGCGTGCCAACAAACTTACAATAGAAATTTCCGATTCCATCTACGACCCTGCATTCGCACCTGGCACTGTCATTGAGTCGTGGCCTAAAGCAGGTGCGATAGTGAAAGAAGGACGGCAGGTTTATGTAACCGTCACGGCATTCTCTCCAAAACAGGTTACAATATCCATGCCTCTCACAGGCAACGTATCGTCGCGCCAGGCAATGTCTTATCTGCGCGGCATCGGCATCAGCGACATAAAGGTAGAACATGTGCCCTCGGAATATACCGACCTTGTCGTCGGTGCACGCTATGGTGACACGCCTCTCAGTGTCGGCAGTGTGATACCTATTAACTCCACTGTTACCCTTTCCGTCGGCAGCGGCCCGGCTGAAAATGATTCTACGACCACCGAAGAGATTATTAATCTCGAATTCATCGAGGACGAAGAATGAATTGCAACGATTCCGAACTTATTGATGACAGTGATGGATTCGTCGACGGCGAAGACTCACAGGAACTGTACGAACATTTCCGCTTTGTGGCCGACAAAGGACAGGAACTGCTGCGTGTAGATAAATTTCTGGTAGAACGTCTTAAAAAATCATCTCGCAACCGTGTGCAACAGGCCGCAGAAGCGGGTTGCATCCTTGTCAACGGCAAAGCGGTAAAAAGCAACTACCGTGTCAAACCTCTCGATATCGTGCAGGTTGTGATGGACCGCCCACGCTACGAATTCGAGATTATAGCGCAGGACATACCTCTCGAAATAGTATATGAAGACCGCTATGTCCTCGTTGTAAACAAACCGGCGGGAATGGTGGTCCATCCGGGCCACGGCAATTATGACGGCACACTTGTCAACGCTCTTGCATGGCATTTCCGCAACACTCCGGACTATGATGTCAACGACCCTCGGCTCGGACTCGTACACCGTATTGACAAAGATACCTCAGGACTACTCGTCATAGCCAAGACTCCCGATGCAAAGACAAATCTCGGACGCCAGTTTTTCAACAAGACTACCAAACGAGAATATGTGGCGATGGTATGGGGCGCTCCCGAACCTCCTGAAGGAACTGTAGCCACCAATATCGGACGTTCTCCCAAGGACCGATTGCAGATGACAACATTTCCGCTCGACGGAGAAGAAGGCAAACGTGCTGTAACGCATTATACCACAATAGAACCTCTCGCACACGTAAGCATCGTGAAATGTGTGCTTGAGACAGGACGCACACATCAGATTCGCGTACACATGAAGCATCTCGGCCACCCTCTTTTCAATGATGCGCGCTACGGAGGCGACAAGGTGCTCCGCGGCGTCAATTCCGCTACCTATCAGGCATTTGTGAACAATTGTTTCGATGTATGTCCGCGTCAGGCTCTCCATGCACGCACATTAGGCTTCATTCACCCCGAAACAGGCAAAGAGATGTTTTTCACCGCAGAAATCCCGGCCGACATGCAGACTCTTATAGAACGTTGGCGTGTCTATACAACAGGAAAAAGTCAAAAATGAAACAGACAGAGCTTTCCAACGCCGATTTCGGCCTGATCGGATATCCTTTGGGACATTCTTTCTCTAAAAACTTTTTCACCCGCCTGTTTGAGATGGACGGCAGCGGCCGTTCTTACGAAAATTTCGAATTGGAAGAGCTGACACCGGAAACACTGTACAGAATTATCCTGCTGAACCCGAACCTAAAAGGATTCAATGTAACTGCACCTTATAAAGAACGGATTATCGCATTTCTCGACAAGACTGATCCTGTAGCCACAAAGGCAGGCGCTGTCAATACTGTAAAGATCATACGTGCCGAAGACGGGCGTCTTACCGGCCTCGAAGGATACAATACCGATATCATAGGTTTCCATGACAGCATAATTGAAATGCACGGAGCTGTCACCTCCAAACGCGCGCTGATATTAGGCACCGGAGGTGCGGCAAAAGCCGTTGCAGTGTCGCTCGAATCTCTCGGCATTGTGCCGACATTTGTTTCCCGCAGCAAAAAAGACAGCAAGACAATACTCTACTCCGACATTGACAGATCTACATTAGAACACTGCCGGCTAATAGTAAACGCCACACCGGCAGGAACCTATCCGGATTGCGACAACTTTCCGCCCTTCCCTTACGGACTGCTTACCGAAGCCAACTATTGCCACGATCTGGTGTATAACCCCGAGGAAACTTTATTCATGAAAAAAGCCGCCGCACATGGCGCCAAAGTAAAAAACGGCCTCGATATGCTCTTCGGCCAAGCTATAGCCTCTCTGAAAATATGGACTTCCAAATAATACAACACTAATGAAATCAATCGCAAAAATTATTTATATTCTGCTCATTGCACTGATTATTTTCCCATTCAATAAAATAGATTTACCCCAGATTTCAGCGCCTGTAGCATTATTTCTCGGATTGGTGTTCGCATTTTCTTTCGAGAACCCCTGTCCTAAATTCAATAAAAAAACCTCGAAATATCTCCTGCAAATTGCGGTAGTCTGCCTTGGCTTCAACATGAACCTCCACGAATCGCTCAAATCCGGCAGCGAAGGCATGCTGTTCACAGTCGTATCTGTTATAGGGGTTATGTTTCTCGGCGTTCTGCTTGGCTATTGGCTCCACATAAACCGCAAGACCGCCTATCTTATATCTTCCGGCACGGCAATATGCGGAGGCAGCGCTATCGCCGCCGTCGGCCCCGTGCTGAAAGCCAACGAAAACGAGATGGCAGTATCGCTCGGAGTCATTTTCATCCTCAACTCCATCGCTCTTTTCATATTCCCGCCGATAGGCCATCTGCTTGAAATGAGCCAAAGCCAGTTCGGCACGTGGGCGGCAATAGCCATCCACGACACATCGTCGGTTGTCGGTGCCGGAGAAATCTATGGAGAGGAAGCTCTTCAGCTCGCCACCCTTATCAAACTTACCCGTGCGCTCTGGATTATACCTCTCGCACTGGTTACGATGTTCATTTTCCGCGACAAGACATCCAAAATCTCTATTCCCTGGTTCATCTTCATCTTTGTACTCGCAATGGTTGTCAACACATACGTAGCCCTGCCCGAATGGCTTGTCGACTCATTGGTGTGGATTGCCAAACGCGGAATGGTCGTGACTCTCTTCCTTATCGGGGCCTCCCTGTCATTGAAATCCATCAAGGCAGTAGGAGTGAAACCTCTTTTGCAGGCCGTCATCCTATGGGTTGTCATCAGTTTGTCGTCGCTGGGAGTTGTAATGAACACAATCGAATAACATATGAAAGCCCGCGCGGCATCATTGCCAGCATTGCCGATGGCATGCGGCACACTTATTGCCGTACTGGCTTTTTACGGCCGTTCATGGTTTGAATATGCTTTGCTCGCGCTTGCTTTTACCGCAGGCGTCCTTACCGCGTACTATGGTGTACGCCGCTCTCTTTATTACTTTCTGTTCGGGTTGCTCGGCGGCATACTGTCCTGCTACGTAAGTCGTATTCCCGATATTCCCGCAAATCTCTATGGCAAAGAAAATACGACTTATTCCTTCGAGCTTCTGAGTGTCGGCGAAGGCCCGCGAGGCATGCATTGCCTCGGAAAAGCCACGCCACCATTCAATACGTTCAGAGCATACATAAACCTGACAGACAAATCCGTAGCTCTACGCCCCGGCGACATTATCAAACTTGACACCAGAGCAGACGACATATTCCATACATCCGATCTTCCTTTTATGGAATCGGCAAAACTTGCGGCGCGCTGTGACGGAGTATCGGCAAGGATTCTCGCATCGCCCGACGATATCCGTATCATCGGACATGCCGACAGCTTCCGCTATCGTATGCTTGATTTCCGCGACCGCTTGGCAATATATGCCTACAATTCAGATTTACCGCCTGATGTATCATCACTTATTGCATCGGTATGCCTCGGTACCGCTGACACACCTGTTTCCGTAAAGGAACGTTTCCGCGCCGGCGGCATAGCCCACCTTCTCTGCGTCAGCGGCTTCCACGTTGGCATAGTGGCATGGCTCTCCATTCTTATTCTATGGCCTCTGCGCCTTTGGAGCCACGGAGGCCGCATACGTTATCTTCTTATCGTCCTTATTGTATGGCTGTATGTCGGACTTATCGGATTCACCCCCTCCGCGATACGAGCCGCCATCATGCTCAGTGTATATTATACAGGAAGAATACTCCAACGAGGGTCTTCGAGTTTCAATTCTCTGATATTGGCATTCGCAATCCTCCTGCTTGTACAGCCGCGGTGGCTCTATTCAATCGGAATGCAGCTATCTATATGCGCAGTTCTTGGAATACTTGTCTTTGCGGCGCGCCTCAACCCGACAACACCACGCTACCGGACCCTCTACCGCCTCTGCGAGATTTTTACAGTTCCGACTGCCGCAGTTCTTGGAACGGCTCCGATACTGCTGTTCCGTTTCCACACAATACCCTTGTTGACAGTGATTACGAACGCATTCACAACCGTGCTCTTCGCGCCGTTCTTGCTAATCGGCGTCATTTCTACAATCCTTAATAATCTTGGCCTACCTGTCGACGCACCAGCGACGCTACTGACTTTTATCTACAATATGATTGTGCGTTTGTGCGAGTATTCTTCGCCGGACAATACCCTTTCGGGAATCTATCTTACCGATTTCCGTCTTATCCTTCTTATAACCGGCATTATTCTTTTAGCCGTACTCGTACATGCGACAAGTAGAAAAGTGCGTTTGGCATCCGGAGCCGCGATATTTGCAATTGCCGGTCTGAGCGCCTGCGACAACAAGCCTGAACATGGGAACGAGATTATTGTTGCCGGCAATAACGCATCCTCGGAAATAATAATGCGTCACGGAGGCAAGGGATATACAATCGCCATATCCAACAACCTCGGTAATTTTCCCTATATCAGCGATTATTTCGGTGGTTATGGCATTCCCGCCGACAGCATCGTTCGAAATCCAAATGTCATGGACATTGATGTGCCGGGACTTGCAATTGCCACAAAACACAGAAAATACCGGCTTATCCAATCAGCCGACTATCTTATTGTCGACGGAAGTTGTGAAGAAAACCCTGATGAATATATCGAAATAGTGAATCCTCAGTTTGCCATACTTTGTGCGAATATGCCGGATAACAGACGTAATGAATGGGAAAACATATGTAACCGCAAGGGAGTCACCATAATGCGACTCGGCTCAAAGGCCATTCGCATCAAGCTTTGATATTCCTGTAAGAAAATATGCCGCTACAGAATCTTTGGGGCGTAAGACAACATCATTCCAATACACTATATCAATATCGAGATTGACAAGATCACAAACCTTATTACGCGACCTAACGCCACACTCGTATTCCTTTACACGGATTTGAAGCTCTTTATAGGGCAAAGATGTGGCAAGTTCAACAACCTCGTTTAGATAAGGCTCCGATTCGCCGGCATATTCAGGTGCCGTACGATAAAGTCCGGACGAACGCTTCACTACCCCTAACGACAGGATAAAATCCAGTGCTCCGGCCATACACAATGTGGCATCTGAAGTGTTGCCTCCGAGACAGATTATCGCCGTATTCAAATCTTTATTCATGCCTCAGGCTGAGTGAAATTCTGTGACGCACGTTGTCAATCTCTATAACCTTTGCTCTGACTTGCTGTCCTATTTTAAGAATCTCGCCAACAGAAACGACCCTACGGTCTGCAAGCTGCGAGATATGTATAAGACCTTTCTCTTTAATTCCCAAATCAATAAATGCGCCAAAAGCCGTAATATTGGAGACAATACCGGGAAGAATCATCCCGATTTCAAGCTGCGCGAAATCAGCTACCCCGGGACAGAAAGAACTCTGACTGTTGTCGGTACGCGGATCTCTGCCGGGTTTGCGGAGCTCGTCGACAATATCTCGTATCGTAGCTTCTCCACCGATGCCACATTCTGAAAGAGCATGTGCGTCAATGGTATCAAGCAATGCTTTGTTGGCCGGTAAATCCGAAATCTTCACGCCAAGGCTGTCTGCGATCTTCTTTACAGCACCATAACTTTCGGGGTGTATACCGGTATTATCCAATGGGTTATCACCTATGACACGAAGGAAACCTGCCGATAACTCAAACGCCTTATCCCCAAGACGCGGCACCTTGCGTAAAGCCGCACGAGAGGCAAAAGCACCGTTTTCCGAACGGTATGCGACAATATTTGAAGCGAGTTGCGGTCCTATTCCGGATACATAGCTAAGAAGGCGTTCGGAAGCCGTATTCACATTCACACCCACGGCATTGACACAGCTCATTACCGTATAATCGAGTGCATCCCTGAGCTTAGTCTGATCTACATCATGCTGGTACTGACCTACGCCAATTGATTTCGGGTCAATCTTGATAAGTTCAGCAAGAGGGTCGATAAGACGACGCCCGATGCTTACCGCACCACGGACAGTCACATCCTTGTCGGGAAACTCCTTACGAGCCAAATCCGAAGCAGAATATACAGAAGCACCGTCTTCGCTGACAACAAATATCTCTGTGTCGTCGAACAATCCCGTCCCACGGACAAAAGCTTCCGTCTCGCGTGAAGCGGTTCCGTTACCGATGGCGATAGCTTCCGGTAGATACTTGTCTTTGAGATTCCCGAGAATCCTGGCTGAACCGGCTATATCATTTCTTGGCGCCGTAGGATAAATAACACTGTCGGCTAACAATTTACCATTTTCATCAAGACATACCACCTTGCATCCTGTGCGGAATGCAGGGTCGACAGCCATAACGCGGCGGCGCGACAATGGAGGCGCAAGAAGAAGCTGACGAAGATTATCGGCAAAAATATCTATCGCTACCTTGTCGGCATCTTCTTTCATTTCAGACGCTATTTCATTTTCCACAGCAGGGAAAATCAGGCGCTTATAGGCATCTGATACGGCTCTGCCGATTATTCGTGAGCATTCTCTTGTCGCTACGGAGGGAATAAAAATCCGCTGAAGATCTTCGACAAGTCTCTCGTTTCCGACAAGCACAAATCTTACTTTTACAAAACCTTCGCGCTCGGCCCGACGCATAGCAAGATACTGGTGTGACCGGCATCGACGCAACGGACATGAAAAATCGGCAAAACCCGAAAACGGCGAAGCTTCCAATTCCCCTTCTTTCCCCTTGACAACAGAACAGACAATCTCGGCATCACGGCGCAGACTGCGGCGCACCGCATTACGCATACGTGTGGATTCCGAGGCCCACTCGGCTATAATGTCGGAAGCTCCCGCAATAGCATCATCCGGGATATCAACCTCACCGATACGCACAAAACGTTGAGCAGATGCTTCAGGGTTCACCGCGCGGCCAGCCATTATGATTCTGGCAAGCGGCTCAAGTCCTTTTTCTCTTGCAATTGTCGCACGCGAACGCCGCTTTGGCTTATAAGGAGCATATATATCCTCCACTTCTGTTGCGGTAACGGCATTATCGAGGCGACGAATCAATTCGTCGGTAAGAGCTCCTGCATCGGCAATGGCTTGACGCACAAACTCCTTGCGCAGTTCAAGTTGGCGCACGTGCGCCAATGCACTTTCTATATTGCGCACAGCAATTTCATCGAGGGCTCCTGTGCGCTCTTTTCTGTATCTGCTGATAAACGGCACGGTAGCTCCACCGTCAAGTAAATCGATAACGGCTTTTACACCCGGAAGAGGAAATTCAAGACGTTTGGCAACTGCCTCTGCTATATCCATATCAATTTTCAGAGCGAAGAGTGAAAAGGGTAATTTCCGGTGTTGCACCTATGCGCGCAGGAAATCCCACTTCACCGATTCCTATGTTAACATAAAGCCGATTATTACTGTTCTCACTCTCATACAGTCCGCCCCATGTCCTATAACGGAACGCGGCAGGAGACAATCCTAAGATACTCATCTGCATGGCATGGGTATGTCCGGAAAGTGTCAGTGCAATATTTTTATCCGGAGCATCCATGATATCATCTACCCAATGGACGGGATTATGACTCATAAGAATTTTGAAAGAATTATCGTCAAGAGTAGGATATGCGGCATCAAGGTCGCCATAGACAGGAAATGGTGGATCTCCGATATTCTCCACGCCAATAATTACAAGTGAATCAGCTCCACAACGGATTATCTGATGCTCGTTGTTAAGAAGACGCCAGCCCATCCGATCCTGTAATTTGGCAAGATTGCGGCGGTCGGCCAGTTTGGCGGTTTCATCACCCCAATGAAAATAGTCCCCGTAGTCATGGTTGCCCAATACAGAATAAACTCCATAGCGAGCTTTCATCCGTCCGAGAGTACCGACAAATGGTTCCAGTTCAGTACTGTGACGGTTTACTATATCTCCGGTAAAAAGAATAATGTCTGGGTTAAGTTCATTTACCCTATCCACAACACGGGAAAGGAAAGTCGAATCGGTTCCATAAGTACCCGTATGGATATCTGACAATTGTACTATTCTGAATCCGTCGAAAGCTCGTGGCAGTGTCGGATCAATTATTTCAACTTTTTCAACATCAATGTTATAGCGGTTGAACGTCCCCCAAACAATAAGAGCCGATGCTCCACAGCCTATAATTAAGCCGGCAACACGAAATCCCCTGATTCTCCTACGGCGGAACATACAAGGTATTTTGCCTAAAAGATCGACAAAACAATAAAAATACTTGCCTATGTAAACCGTAAAATAAGCGAAAAGACTCCACATAAGGGATAAGAGGTCGGAATCGGAACCGCTTTTCTTTGGAACTGCAATTATAAAGACAAAAAACAGGGCGAGAATAACCGACGACCATAAAACAACAGACCGAAGAAGCTTATGCTTCCTACGGTCTATAGTACCACAGATATACCAATCGACCAGTCCATTGAGAACGAGCAACGGCAACACAAGTAGAAGAGGGAGACGCATGTATCAGATAATGTCGGAGAAATCGAGAGCGGCAAGCTTGTTTTTCAGCGGATTGGCATACATCTGCAACATACTCGTGCGCATAAACGCTCTTTCTTCGCCGGTAATATCCGCTACATCTACTTTGGCAAGCTGGCCATCGATATATGCGTTGAAAGCATCTACATCGGCCCGGGTATAGTTCTTGTCGGAATAATGAGTGCCGTATAACTCATCATATGCGATATAGTTAATCGGATACAGATGGTAACCGCTATGAATGGAGCGATCTATTACACCACACGCCTTGCGCAGAATCTCTGACCGCCCGGCATCGACTAATTCGGAAAACTCTCCATTGATACATTTTCCAAGATGGAAATGCACTCGGCCTTTCTGACGCAAAAGACCGGTCTCCATACTGAACAGATCATCGCGCTGCGTTTTTTTGAAATCAGGGTTGCGTCTTTTAAGCAGAAATTCGCGGGCTTTCAGATAATCATTAGGGTCGAACTCGTAAGAAATTGACACCGGCATGATATTGAGCTCCATCAGGTTAGCCAAAGCATCCTCGTCTTTCCCGGCAAGAGAAAGCATTTTCAGCACGCTCTCCTGTGTAAAATCATTGGAATCTTTGGCGCGACCTTCCCGCTGTGCAATCCATATCGATTCATTCTGTCTGGTTACAGCAAAATGAATATATGCCGACAGGTGCTTGGCGGCTGAGAGGGCTTCGCGAACTCCGGTATCACGCTTGACAATAAAACTGCGGTTAAGCTTTACAAGATCGGTAATCCACTCGTAAATCAGAAGATTATTCCCGATAGCGACCTGAGTAATAGGCAGGCTATTGCGTATAAAACATAAATTGAGGAAAGATGCGTCAAGAACTATATCTCGATGGTTTGTTATAAATACATGCGCCGACCCGGGCTGATAATTCTCAATACCGTCCATCGAAAGGCCGTGCGTTGTGTGTGCGACGAGCATTTCGAGAAAAGGACCCATGATTTTAACTTGAAAATCGTTCTGAGTCTCAACCGTTATGAGGTTTTTAACAAATTCTTCATAGTCGACGTCAGGCATGACATAGCGTACGGCATGCTCAAAACCCGGTTCACGAACCAGTTCGGCGATTTTCTCTTTAAAAAGATGGTCGTCGTAAGGACGTATATCATCGAATTGGCTGGCTTCCATATCGTTTATGTTTGTTGAACGTGTCATATCGATTATAAGAGCGTGTGGCATCTTTAAGCCACAAAGATACGATGTTGTTGATTAAAAGACAAACAAACCGGCAACAAATAGGTTTGTAATGACATGATATTTGCCCAAAGGACTTAAACAGAAATGTATCAGGGAGCTTCCGATTTTATGTCATTGACATTGTGCATACCTTTCATGGCAACGCGTCCGGAAGCCGCTGCAGCTGTCGTGTCCGATATTTCATAGGTATCTACAGGATCGACGAAATTCAACTGTGCGACGCGCGGCACAAAATTCTTTATTACTATCTCGCGTCCGGCCTCGCGCATTATGCGCTCCATTTCAGCCGGAACTATGAATATATCATCCTTGCTGCGTGGGCGCATCTCGCCGAACCATTTGAATTTCGGCAGATAGTAGAGAGCCGGGCGGGCAAGGAACAGCGGCGTTGCCGTTCCGGTGGTCTGTGGCCACATCTTGACTGATTCCGTAGTACGGCCTTTGAAAAAGGCTGTCAGGAAACTGCTCTCGGCATTGACAATTTTATTGATTGTGGAATCGTTTTCTTCAGGATACATTATTATTTCTACATTCCCGCTGATATCAAGGCGACGCATCTCTCCGGCCTCGAAAGTGGCAAGCATCTCCTTTCCGCTTATCTGCTGGTAGTGCTCTCCCTCGATATGTTGAGCTGCAAAGCCATGCTCGGGAAGCTTTGCCCATTCAAGAGTGCTGTCGTTGAGATGCATCTCTATCACGTTGCCGAAAATCTGCTGTTCTTCATTCCATAACACGGGATTGACAAACATCCGCAAAATCGTATCAGCCTCGGTAAAACGCATCGAATCGCATAGGCCCTGTATGTCGGAACGGAAGAAACGCACTCGCGGATATGCCACTGCCACATGCGTGGTATCAAGGCGGATGCCGGCTTCTATACCGGCAAGTGTGTCAGCCTTTATTTCAACACTGTCAATACGGCGGAAAGTCTCGATGTATCGTCCATGAAGGAACAATGTATCATCTCCTGAATATTCTTTCATTACGGCACGACCCGTTATGAAAGAGCTGTCGGCAGCCTCGTCATAATAACCGTATTGCGCCCGGATTTCCACATTGTGGGCCGAATCAGTCATAACCATATTTCCCCATGCCTCGCCGAAAGCCGCGGTGCGGTCGTAGTAGATCGTGTCGGCGGTAAGTACCTGATTCTGCGATGTGACTATAGTCGAGCGTTCATAAAGAGTTGCGCGACTACTGTCTGTATCGTATACGCCAAGTGTTGTGTAAATTATGCCTCTGGCATTTATAACACGACTCGGCGACTGTAATTCGGCTATATGAGTGGCGGTATTATAGTAAAGCGTATCAGAATATATGTCGAGAGTATCTTTGCTATCCCTGGAATTGAGATGAACATCTGTAAAAAAATTCGCCGCTTTAGTCGAAGGCCAGTATTCGCCGAACTGCGATATGAGCGTGTTGCTCGGATCAGTAAGTCGTCCTCCAACCTCATAGAATCCTCGGTCGGCAACAAGGTCGTAGACAAATATATCTGTCTCAAGCTTCACGTCCCGATTGATAAGTTCAACCTTTTTGCCAGGCTCGGCATAAAGGGTGGCGATCTCCGTAGGTCCGTGAAAATTTAATATATCCGCGAAAACAAACAATGTGTCGCCTTGCTCCATGCTTACATTGCCGAAAGCGTCAAGCGACTCCGATTCGGCAAAATAATGGGCACTGTCGCAACGCATCGTCATCGGACCTTTGGTGAATACCACATTTCCCGTAAGCACCATGAACGAATCGGAAGTCTGCTTGTGCAGTAAGTCTGCGTGCTCAAGAAAAACGCGGCTACCAGAAGAGCGGTCGGCCGTAGGTATCATCGGTTTGATTTCCGGGCGCCTGCTGTCACTGATGGCCGACACAAAAGCGGGCAAAGCCATAAGCATTGCCAGGCAATAGAAAGAACGTCGGCTCAGCATACGTCCCCAAAAACTTATCAGTTATCTCTAAGCCAGCCTTTATGACGGAACTCGCATCCACGCCAACCTTCTTCGATACGTACGTAAGTATCCTTGATCTTGTCGGCAAGCCATTTATCTACAATGGCCTGACTCTGGGCGGCTTCGTACATATCCTTTATAGTCTGGTAATCGTCGGCAAGATTTGCCTGATGGGCATCGATACGATTGGTAAGACGAACAATCGCAACAAGCTCGCGCTCATTCTTGGGATCGCGCATACGGAACGGCTGGGAAATTTCACCCGGCTGCATTGAAGAAACCACGCGGGCGATTTCCTGAGGGAGCGCCGACATTTCAAAACGTGTTGTACCGTTTTCATTATTCACCATCACACCGTTGCTCATGCGTGTATCCTTGTCTTGAGAAAGAAGACGAACCGCATCCTCGAATTTCAGAGTTTTTTTATCAACAATATCGGCACGCACGGAATCAAGACGGACCTGAGCCTCTTCAAGATCCTTCTCCGCCACTTTGGGACGCAAAAGAATATGGCGCGTGTTGATGCGATCACCTCGTTTCTCGATAAGCTGTATGATATGGAACCCGTATTCCGTCTCTACAATCTTCGACACCTTCTTCGGATCGTTGAGGTTGAATGCAACAGCCGCATATTCGGGTACGAGCTGGCCGCGACCCATAAATCCGATTTCACCGCCACGCATACCTTCGGGAGCCTCGGAGTAGAGTACGGCAAGTGTAGAAAAATCAGACTCGCCACGATTTACCCTGTCGGCAAAATCGCGTAAACGAGCCTTCACATCCTCGATTTCTTGACGTGGAATTACCGGGTTTATTGTAAGGAGCTGAACCTCAACCTGCAAGGGCACAAATGGAATACTATCTGCCGGCAGACGGTCGAAATAACGACGCACATCTCCGGGGGTTACTTTAAGATTCTTGGTAAGACTGTTACGAACCTGCTGCACACGTGTGCGGTTTCGCAGATTTTTGGCATAATATTCACGAATTTCGGCAAAAGGCTTGCGGAAATACTGCTCTACCTTTTCTCGACTGCCAAGATTGCTGATAAGAAAATTCATCTGTCCGTCGACTTGCATCTGCACCATCGATTCCTGAGCTTCTATAGTATCGATATCAGCCTGATGAAGGAATAGACGCTCAATCGCAATCTGCTCGGGAATAACACAATAAGGATCTCCATTGATAGGCTCGCGCTCATTCTGCATATCGAGGTAGGCCTGTTCGATTTCCGATTTATATATAGGCTCGTCGCCAATCATCCAGGCCACTTCTTCAATAACATTGTCGCCTGAAGCTGCGAAAATCACGGCACCCACACCGAGAAATATACCGAGTAATGTTGATTTCTTATTCATTGCTGTGATAAAATATCTGACAAAGTGCAAAGATAGGCCATTTTTCGCATATCCGGCTATTCTTTAATTATTTTTATGAATAGACATCCCATCATGATATATCTCTACGATAAATTACGCGAACCGATTACTATATAAAAAACTAAGGACTGACTTTCGCCAATCCTTAATTATTTCTTAGGGTACCCGGTGGGGCTCGAACCCACGACCTTCGGAACCACAATCCGACACTCTAACCAGCTGAGCTAAGGGTACCATCTGATTTGCGGTGCAAAGTTAGTACTTTTTTTTCATCAGGCAAAAATTTCTCCGATTTTTTTCAATAATGTTTCAAAAAAAATTCCAAAAGACATTTTCATACGATTGCTTCATCTTATTTGGCGCATTACCCTCAAAGGTTGCCGGAACGGGATTTGAAAACAGCTCGCAAACGGTCGACACCGGATTTCCCGAGGATAAGAATCGCAACGTACTGGCTTGTCTTGGCAAGTCCAAAAAAAATGAACCACAGAACTCCTTTTGCACCTAACGATATCGGCAACAACATCTGTCCGAAAGATATTGCATAACACGTCACACATACAACAGCGACCGCCACTCCCGAACGGAACGAGAGTCCTCCGAGCCATTTTACAAAACATGCAAACCGCTGTTTCATATGTTATTGTTCTTCTTGAGAATTGAAATGCGCGGCGAGAATCTTCGCCTTTGAAGAACCAACAACAGCTGCCACATCCGCCTCCGATGCTTCTTTTATCCTTTTGACACTCTTGAAATGCTGCAAGAGAGCCTCCGCCGTCTTCGGACCGATACCCTTCACTCCGTCAAGCTCGCCTACTAACGCGCTGCTGCTTCGACGGTTTCGGTGGTGCGTGATACCGAAGCGGTGTGCCTCGTCGCGCAGATGCTGTACAACCCGCAGGCTCTCTGAATTCTTGTCGATATAGAGCGGAACGGAGTCCCCCGGGAAATAAATCTCCTCCAGACGCTTGGCGATACCGACAATAGCGATTGTTCCGCGTAAGCCCATCTCGTCGAGCGCTTCCACGGCAGAGCTAAGCTGCCCCTTGCCGCCATCGACAACAATAAGCTGAGGTAATTCCAATCCTTCCTGCATTAGACGCGTATAGCGGCGAGTCAGAACTTCTTTCATCGATGCGAAATCGTCAGGGCCCTCCACCGTCTTGATATTGAAATGACGATATTCGCGCTTGGCCGGACGCCCGTCACGGAATACCACACACGACGCCACAGGATTCGTTCCCTGAATATTGGAGTTGTCAAAACATTCGATATGGCGCGGATACTCGTTCAGTCGGAAATCATTCTTCATCCGCTCCATAAGCCTGTCGACACGTTCCTCGGGATTGTGCCGCTCCATATGTTTCAGATCGTCGAGTCGATTCTGCTTTGCATTTCGTTCGCTCACCTCAAGCAGCTTGGCCTTGTCGCCACGCTTGGGGATAGTGAATGAAACATCGCGCATCTCCACCTCCGGAGCCTCCGCCACTATTATCTCATCGAATACTAATCCAAGCGACTGACGGATTTCCTCCATAGCATATCCGAGAATCTGTGCTCTCGACTCATCAAGGGAGCGCTTGTATCTAAGAGTGACACTGCGCACAACAGCCCCCCTACGCACATGCATATAGTTGACATACACATCATTGCTTCCATCATCATCGAAACCGAACACATCGACATCTGCTATAGTCTGACTTACTATAACACTCTTTGATCGATAGTTTTCAAGCAGTTTATAACTCTGTTTGAGTTCATTGGCTTCCTCGAAACGCAATTCCTCGCAGAGGCTCTGCATCTCGTCTTTCAGATATGACAGAAGCTCCTGTGTCTCACCTCTGAGAATCTGGCGGATACGGTCGATATATCCGTTATACGTCTTATGATCTATCGCTCCTGTACAACAGCCCTTGCAGCGCTTTATATGATATTGCAAGCACAGGTGGCCTTTGCCTCTGGCTATATATTCGGATGTTATTGGCAGGCGGCACGTGCGTACCGGATAGAGTTCAGAAATAAGCTCGAGAACCTTTCTTGCCACCGAGACATTGGTATATGGCCCGTAATATTTGGAGCCGTCGCGCACATGTTGCCGCGTAAGAAACACCCTGGGGTACATTTCATTGGTGACAACTATCCACGGGTACGATTTATCATCTTTAAGCAAAACATTATATCGCGGCTTGTACTCCTTTATCATGGAGTTTTCAAGATTCAATGCATCCTGTTCGGTAGGCACGACGATATATTTCATGTCTGCAATATTGCGCACCAGAAGATTGGTACGCAACACATCGTGAGTACGGTTGAAATACGACGATACACGGCGCTTGAGGTTCTTCGCCTTACCCACATAAATCACCGTCCCGCCCTTATCGAAATACATGTACACACCGGGGGTATCTGGCAGAATGGCGATTTTCTCTTTCAGTTCTTCTGATTTTTCGTGTCGACTCACCTTATGTTACTCTAAAAGAAACAGATTGATTACGTAAGCCCGCAACCGCCGAAAATGCCGAAATCGTCCATACTCTCAATACCAAGATGCTCGTAGGCGAGTTGCGTCACCTGTCGCCCGCGGGGCGTCCTTTTGATAAAACCCTCCTTGATAAGATATGGTTCATAAACCTCCTCGACAGTTCCCGGGTCTTCGCCCAGCGCAGTGGCTATAGTCGAAAGGCCTACCGGGCCACCCTTGAACTTGTCAATAATGATACGGAGAATTTTGTTGTCAATCTCGTCGAGGCCATAGCGGTCGATATTCAGAGCCTCCAACGCATAGCGTGTGATAGCAATATCGATTACTCCCGAACCTTTCACTTGTGCAAAATCACGCACACGGCGCAACAGTGCGTTGGCGATTCGTGGCGTACCACGACTACGCATGGCAATTTCAAGAGCTGCCTCATTGTCAATAGGCGTTGCCAGAAGCGATGCCGAACGACGGAGAATGCGCGTCAACACCTCGTGGTCGTAATACTCCAGATGACACTTGATACCGAAGCGTGCACGCAGGGGCGACGTCAGCAGACCGCTGCGCGTGGTAGCTCCGACAAGAGTGAACGGACTCAGACTTAGCTGTACGCTGCGAGCCCCCGGCCCCTTGTCAATCATGATATCTATTCGATAGTCCTCCATAGCAGAATAGAGATATTCCTCAACTACAGGGCTCAATCGGTGAATCTCATCAATAAAAAGAACATCGTTCTCTTCAAGTGAGGTAAGAATACCGGCAAGGTCGCCGGGTTTGTCGAGCACCGGGCCGGACGTCACTTTTATCCCTACTCCCAATTCGTTGGCAAGTATACCGGCAAGAGTAGTTTTGCCGAGACCGGGAGGTCCGAAAAGCAGAATATGGTCGAGAGCTTCCCTTCGCAAGCGGGCAGCTTTGACAAACACACGAAGATTCTCTATAATCTTCTCCTGACCGTTGAACGACTCAAAAGAGCCCGGGCGGAGTGCTTTTTCGTACTCAGCCTCGGAGCCGGTGTTTGCCGCGGTACGTATATCAAAATTATTGTCGTCTGCCATTATGACAAATGTTCTTTCAATTTATTATAAATCACAGATGGGTTTATTGCTGTGAGACACAGCATGTCGCCGCGACGGCACGGCTTATTGCCGAACACTGAGCACGGACGGCAGTCAAGCGGAAGCTGGATGGTGTCGGCGTCGGTCTGATGCCATCCTTTGAAACCACAATAGGGATGTGTGGCGCCCCATACACTGACTGTAGGCGTCGAGGTTATCGCAGCAAGATGCATATTGGCCGAATCCATCGTCAGCATAACATCGAGATGATTGAGAAGCGCAAGTTCGACAGGAAAACCGTATTTCTTTCCGGCAAGCGACGTCACCGAGGCGTATCGCTCCGCCCAGGCGTCAAGGACATCGCGTTCCCCTCCCCCGCCTCCAAAAAGGAATATGCGCAGACTTGTGTTTTTTGCATCTTCATCAAGCATGGCCACCACCTTCTCCATCATTTCGGGTGGATACACCTTGCCTTCATGTGCGGCAAAAGGTGCAATCCCCACCCATTTTTCACCGGATGTCTTAGGTGACGTTATAGAGGCGAACAAACCGGCAGAAGCCTTGCAAGGACCAACGTAAAGTCCTTTGAAACTGTCGGTGATCCCGAGTCCGCTTTTATAAAACGCCTCGCGATAGCGTGCCCGCTGCGATATCAGTGGCAACATAACCTTATTGGTGCTGCGCGTTAGGGCACGGCGTTTGGCGCGAGGCTTGAAAACACGCTCTGTAGGAATACCTTTAAGCTTCAGGAATACTGACATTATGTTAGTACGCAGCACATTATGCAGGTCGACAAATATATCCGGCTTATATTCCTTTACGAGCCCATCTACCATGCGTCTGATTCCGGCCACTCCCGAGTAGCGTTCCTTTACATCAAGCCCAACCACCTTGAAATTGTCCGGTGCGTTGACAAATATACCTGTCATCGACGGGCGGGTTACAAGAACAAACTCTATATCAGGATATGTCGTACACGCGCTATAGATAACAGGAACTGTCATGGCAACATCACCGAGAGCGGAGAATCGCGCCATCAACACAGTCGACAGCCCGCGGCTGTTTCCCTCCGGCTTACCCTTCTTTCGAGCCATAAAGCACCGGGTTGGTGTCGGCATCGTTGTACATTTTCATCTGCCTGTAGACCTTCATGTATTTGCGGCCTGCGGCGATATCGTCGAGCAGGGTGTCGATAGCCTCTATCAGGTCGCTGCGCTGTTCCTGAAGAACTGCGAGTTTTGCGGCGCAACGCTCGCGATGTGCATCCGTCGCATCTGTACGCGATGCTTCCACCTGCATATGGTATATTTTCAGCGCAAGAATTGAAAGACGGTCTATCGCCCATGCAGGACTCTCGGTGTTGATTGTCGCTCCGGGAAGCACCTTGACGTCGGCATACAGATTGCGGAAATAACTGTCGAGTTCTTCCACCATATCGGTACGCTCCTGATTGGAAGCGTCAATACGGCGTTTGAGAGCAAGAGCAGCTATCGGGTCGATTTCCGGGTCGCGAATTATATCCTCAAGATGCCACTGCACTGCGTCAATGCGGTTCTTGTCGTAAAGGACAGCCTCTACGGAACCTTCGGCATACGGACGGCGACTTTTTGCGTCGACGTCATCATCAATATGGTAGTCGGCAACCGACTGCTCGAATATCTTATAGCTGTTTTCAGCGAATTTCATTTCTTATATTTATTTCGTTAATAATCAACATTCAGAACCTAAAAATGCGTGCAGCACCACGCCCGCCGGCCCGTGTGTACCAATACGCCGCCCACAGCCTCGTAGAAGGACACATCGCCTTCATCAACCGCAAGCCTTCGGGAGAACCGGCGCGCGACGACAGCGCATACTCGACAGCCCGCTTCATACGGCACCAGCGACGACCTTTTGCGCCGAGAGTCTTCTCCATGCGAGAAAGTGCAGGCTCGATGCTTGCCGGGTCGCGGGCTCCGGCAGCACTTATCGACTCGCGACTCTCGCGGACAAGGACGCCTCCGGCACCGATATACTTTATTTGCGGGACTACAGCCAGCATACGTGAACCCAATTCTATATCGTCCCAGTAACCGACATTTTCGTCCCATCCGCCGACACTGCGCACAAGTTCCGTGCGAGCCGCCCAACGCTGTGTTGCCATAGCACCGTCGAACAGATTATGGCGCTTCATATGATTGCCGAAGAATCCGCATCGACGCCGGCTGCCATCAAGTCTTTCATACGCTACATCCCAACCTATGATATCGGCTTCGGGATTAGCACAAATAGCCTCTGCGACGTGTAACATATGGGTCGAATGCATGATATCATCAGAATCGAAGAACATAACCCATGGAGCGCGTGCTAAACTCAGCCCGTGGTTACGTGCTGCCGCCGCACCCGGCGTAGTGCAACTTTCTATCCGGATATCAAACCCTATTTCCTCATTGTCGCGCTTCCAGGTCTCAAGAACTGTTAAAGTGCCGTCGTCAGATCCGTTGTCGACAACTATTAGTTCGAAAGGACGGTAACACTGCCGAGCCATGGAATCGAGAGTATCACCCACAACTCCGGCGCGATTCAGCACCGGAATGACAACACTGAGCAACACTTCCTTTTTCTCCATGATTTACAAAGGTAAGAAAAATATATTTACCTTACCAAAATCGCATAAACTTTGTACAAAAACATTAAGCGGGTATTCCTTTTCAGTCAGTTTGCAGAATTTCGGTTATATATTCCTTAGTCAGTTCCTTTACAGGACGGCCGAACAAAGACGAGAATCCCATCACAGACGCGCGACGCTTTATCTCCTCAACGAATTCATCGGTAAAAACCTCAGTCAGAGGTGTTGACCGGGGCTCGCCGGCTATCGGATGAAGAAATAGATATCCGTCGAAATTATCGGCATATGTTCCGGTCTCTGCATTGTACTTGATTTCATAAATGCCATCGAACGGTTCTTTTCCGAACGGAGAACCTTCAAGCTTGAATCCGACAGGACGATTGCCATTAGCCTCAAAAGCACTGTCGAACACGCCTCCACGAAGCGGAGCCTTGTAATTACCCGAATTATCACCGGAGAGCATATGTTGGAACACTGTAAACACATTTTCGTCTCCGAGACGTTCGACAAGTTGGGCACCGGCAGTCATTTCATCTTCGTGCCCATAAGCCGCCGAAGCATGTCCGGCCTGACGGGATTCACAGGCATGTCCGCAGCCAACAAGAAAAAGAGCGTTGCGACTGTCTGGCGAACATACCAGATTCTTCTCAATCACATCGGCCATATGAGTGTTTCTGTCCTCAAGCGCTTTTGCATCATCTCCGGCCTTTATCTCAGAATAGGGCAACTGATAATCCGCAAGAACAATCTTCACCCGCCTGTCCGGAGGCAAAGAATGATTCAAGAGCCAAAGGTCGCAGATAAATTCAAATTCACCTCTATCCCACCAACCGTATATCTGTTCCTCACGAAAAATCTGAAGGACAATCTCGGAATCAAGAGTATCAGAAGCCATAAATGCATCCATCTTCGGCTGGCACCACGATGGCAGTTCCATAAAAACGACACCTACTTTTTCAGCAAAATCAGGCAGTCGTATCAGTCTTTTGAGCATATCCCATGAAACTTTCCGTCGGTGAATCTCCCCGTTTATCACAAGTCTGTGGGAAGCCGCCATATCAAGTACGAACCGTTCGGGAGACACGTTCACTCCGGAAAGGAAACTTATAAAAGGAGCTGTATCCTGCGGCAACCGTTTAATCCGTTCGATACGGGAGATTCTACCATAGTGCTGAGGTAAATATTCAAATGCTTTGTCATGCGCCTCTTCCAAATTATCCACAATACCCTGGCCTCCGTTCACCCATTGGCCGTCCTCAATCCAGCACGTGTTAAACAATAACATATCTTCCCCGACAGGACGCGTGATTACGACGGCGGCCGAATCACGATATGTCACAATCTCTTCTATTGTTTCGTTCAGCACATAATCACGGATATTGTCATCGACAGTTCTGTCGGAAGCATCTGCATCGAACATAAATTTTGAAGTCGAGATATCGGCCCAAAGCCTTTCCTTACCGGTTATCACAATCCATGCACGTGAAATATAATAGTCGAGCGGAGACGAAAGATTTATGGTATCGGGAGTAAAATATCTCACCTGACGCGATATCTTCTGTGTGCAAAAATCGGCAGGCATCTGCGCCTGACACATTACCACCGAGAAAAGAAAGCACATCAGTATTTTATATCCGGACATAACTATATATCGATTAAAACCATTGAATTATATTATCACAAAAGTAGTTCATTTCTACAATACCTCCAAGATTATCCCACTTAAAACATTTCGCCCACAAAACGCGGACAAAATCATAGGAACAGTTGCAAAAATACGGGGCTTATGAAACATTTATTGGGTGATAATTGCTATTTTTGCATGATATTACTAAAAAAGTGCAGATATGAAACATCACCATATATTATTTGCCTGTCTACTGGCCTTTGCAGGCAGCCTTGACGCCGCCGTTCCAATGCGGAGCACCGCCGTCGGCGAGCTCGCTCCCTATTGCTATCCGGCCAACCGTCCCGCTTCGGCCGACATCACTTTCATGCCCGATGGCAAAAGCTATGTAACCCGCAGCGACGACAACAGAAAGCTCCTTGTCAAAGACATTACCACTGGCAAGGATATATCCACTCTTTTTGACGTCGATTATACCCGAGAAACAAATCTTCCGGCTTTCGAAGGCTTCATACTCAGCCCGGACGCATCAAAAGTAATAGTCTGGACTAACTCTGAACCGATTTACCGCCGCTCCATGACGGCAGAATATTATGTCTACGAGGTGCGTTCACGACTCTTGCGCCCGCTTTCAAAGACTCACAAGCGCCAGAGCGTGCCCCTGTTCTCTCCCGATTCGCGAATGGTGGCTTTCGTGGCCGACAACAATATATACGCCGCAAAACTCGACTACGAGACCGAGGTTGCGGTGACTACAGACGGGGAGGCCGGAAAAATCATCAATGGCGCAACCGACTGGGTATATGAAGAGGAATTCCAGACCACATCGCTGATGGCATGGGCCCCTGACAACCTCACCCTCGCATATGTCCGCACCGATGAAACCGAGGTGCCGTTCTACACGCTCCCCGTATATGAAGGCACCTGTCAACCGAAAGAACAGTATGCTCTCTATCCGGGCATGGCAAATTACAAATATCCTGTAGCCGGCGCACCGAACTCCAAAGTAAGTTTATGCAGCTACGACGTAGAGACACGTAAGACAAAGACTGTTATATTCCCCGAGGGTAACCCTTACTACATACCCCGCATATCCTATGGCGCCGACGAGACAATGCTTATGGTTGCCACTCTAAACCGCGACCAGAACCGGTATGAGATATTTCGTGTAAATCCTAAATCAACAGTATCGCGCTCGGTATACACAGCCGAAAGCAAAGCATGGATAGAGCCTATTGCCTATGAAGGCCTGCATTTTGGTTTGAACTCTTTCGTTGTAGCCTCTGATGAAAGCGGATTCACCCGCTTCAGCGAATACTCCTATTCCGGCTCGAAGCTACGCGACATCACACCCTCCGGCTCGGACGCCACCGCCTATTACGGGAGCGATGCCCTCGGCAACCACTACTATCAGTCGGCGGCACCCACTCCTCTCGACCGTACCGTATACCGGCTCGACCGTAAAGGCATCGCTACAGCCGTAAGCGACACAAAAGGCACATCGAATGCTGTCTTTGCCCCGGGTTGCTCGGCAATGTCCCTTACTTACAGCAACATCACAACCGCACCGACAACAACTCTCCGCCGCGCCGACGGAAAAGAGCTGCGGGTGCTATGCAATAATAAAAATTACACCTCCAAGACAACACCGCTGCTTCAGGACAAGGAATTCTTTACCCTGCGCGGCGAGGACGGGACCGAACTCAACGGCTACATGGTAAAGCCACGTGATTTCAGTCCATCAAAAAAATATCCGGTCATAATGAGCCAGTACAGCGGTCCGGGCTCGCAGCAGGTTCTCAACCGCTGGAATTTCGACTGGGAGCATTACTATGCGTCGAAAGACTACATTGTGATATGTGTCGACGGACGCGGCACCGGAGGACGTGGTACAGCATTCCGTACCATTGTCTACCGCCGGCTCGGCCACTACGAGACACTCGACCAGATTGCCGCGGCACGCTATGCCGCTTCCTTACCTTACGTAGACGCCAACCGTATAGGCATATATGGCTGGAGCTACGGAGGCTATCAGGCTCTGATGTGCGCCACCGCAACCGACTGCCCATATGCCGCAGCAGTGGCAATCGCCCCTGTGACGGACTGGCGTTTCTACGACTCCATCTATACAGAACGCTACATGCTCACTCCCCAACAGAACGAACGTGGCTATAACGACGCTTCGGTACTCCTGCGCTCGCTCAGCCTCGGTTGTCCGCTGCTGACTATGTACGGTACATCGGACGACAACGTACATCCGGCAAATACACTACAGCTTGTATCACGCCTACAAAGCGTCGGCATTCTATCCGATATGTATGTGTTCCCGAACATGAACCATTCTATCAACGGCTGCAACGCCCGTGCCGTTGTATATGCGCGTATGCTTGATTTCTTCAACAAAAATCTGAAATAATCCATGAGCGAAAAAAACAACAGGACATTCCACATCGACAGCGTCCAGAGCGCTTTGTGGCGCAACTGGGCACTCGCCTGCGGCGCCATAAGTCTGCCACTACTGCTCGGACTGTGGATTCCTATGTTCTGGATTGCCATAATAACAGTAGTGGAGGCGTGGGCGCTCGTAGTGGCGATGAAATCGAACTACAAGGGTATGATAAACACCTGCTCACTCTTCCTGCACCTCGCAACAAGAATACTTATCACCTCGGCGCTGATAATGATGGCTATCGTTATCCTATGCACCGACTGGCTCGTTCCGACTGTCATCCACCTGCAACTCTACAATTCCGAGATTCCGTTCATAACCTGCCTGATAGTATTCCCCTGCACTGTTTTCTTCTGTCTGACATGGCTCTACGCCGGGCTTGGCGACACCCATTGCCGCGATTGCCAGCGACGCAACGGATATTATGCCGGCGACAATATCGCCGCCACTCTTTATTATAAAGAGACCCGCTATCAGGTAATTCTTTTACTTGCGCTTGCCCTTCTACTTGGCGGAATAGAATACTGGTATTATTTTGCCAGATATATCAATTCCGATTTCAATGCACCGGATCATTTCTTTTTCAATTTCATGCCAACGGCGGTCTACCTGCTCTCACTGCTTTTCATGTACGGACGCTATGCCAGCATGGGCACTCTTTATAAGGCTCTTGATCCAAAAGGTCATGTCAAGCGGAACAGGACTGTCGTGCGCTTTCTTATTTTCTGCGGTGATGAACTTCTGGCACACCTCGGCCCCAATAATCTTTTCGACACTCCGGCGGAAAAAGTTATCAACCGCACTAAATCCATCACCGAGAATCAGGCTCGTTTCATGCTACAGGAAATGATGCCTATCGAAAATTTCAGCCTGCGCTACTGCTTCACCAATGACGGATTCGCCATCGGCTCAAACATTATCCACTACGCGGCTTTCCTACCCGAAACATTACGGGATACAATGCCCGTCGACGATGTATGGATGAACCCTTACATGCTTGATGCCGCCCTCGCCAACAGTAGCCTCAACCCCGTATTCGCAAACGAACTTTTCCGTCTGCACACAATCACGATGGCATGGAAGACATATGACCGCAAGGGACGACGCCTCTATCCAATCCGCCACTACCGCCCTACTTTCCGTTTCAGAGACCTTCCGAACTGGGACGTTGACTACGACGACGAGACATGGTTCGACATTGCCAACAACAACGAGGACAGGAGATTTTTCCGTCTACGCAATCTTTGGAACAACATAACAGATGTCTTCAACAGGAAGACCCAAGCACCCGATGGCCGCTAAGATTATCACAGTCGTCGGTCCGACAGCAAGCGGAAAAACACGCCGCGGGGTAGCCATAGCAAGACATTTCGATGGTGAGATCGTCAGCGCCGACTCCCGGCAGGTGTATACCGGAATGGATATCGGCACAGGCAAGGATATTGCCGACTACGGCAATATACCGCACCACCTTATAGACATAGCTCCGGCCGGCTACAAATACAATCTGTTCCAATATCTGCGCGATGCACGCGCCGCCATAGCCGATATCGAAGCCCGCGGACGGCGCCCCATAATAGTAGGAGGCACAGGGATGTACGTAGAATCACTGCTCAAAGGAATCGCAATGCCCGAGGTTCCGGCCAACGAAAAGCTCAGGAAAGAACTTTCAGAGTTATCGCTCGCCGAGCTGACAGATATACTCTCTCAGTTCAAATCGCTTCACAACACAACCGACGTTGACACTCCCCAAAGGGCCATACGTGCTATTGAGATAGAACGGTATTACATCGAACATCCCTACGAGGCTGTAATGGTTCGCAACCCGGTACCGGTCGACAGCATAATCATAGGTATCGATATTCCTCGTGATGAACGCCGACGACTGATAAGCGAGCGTCTGCGCCGACGTTTCGAACAGGAAGATATGCTGGCGGAAGTAAAAAAACTTTTGGCATCCGGAATACCGGCCGAGAACCTGATATACTACGGTCTCGAATATAAGTTCATTACTCTTCATGCCATAGGCCGCATCAGCGCTAAAGAAATGTTCGACAGTCTTGAGATAGCCATCCACCAGTTTGCCAAGAGACAGATGACATGGTTCCGCGGCATGGAACGGCGCGGTTTCACCATTCATTGGTTGCCATGGGACATGCCGGATACCGAATTTCTGCAAGCTGTTGAAAATCTTTGTATCTGAGATGAAAGCGACTCGAAGATTATTGGCTATACTTGCCTTTGCAATAGCATTTTCCGCGGATGCAGACTCGCATATGCCACTTGACACACCCGTCGAGTCGCTCCTATACCATATAAGACTCAAAGCGCCTAAAAACCGGAATCTCAGATTCACAGTCTATTGGGACAGCACATCTGTAGATATCGACATAGAGCCGCCGACACATGACGATTTCTATCCATCGGAATGCAGCTACATCATTCGCTATGGAGCCACGGCTATCGAAAAGGGCAAAAAGGAATTTGTCTACAAAGGCAAAGGAGACGCAGCATTTTCGGCGGTACTGAGCGTAGACCGTAGCGGCGCCGAGCTTTCTCTTGGCACCGATGCCGCATCTTTTGCAATTCCCATATCTTTCGACAGGGAAAAACCTTCATGCATAGGTTACAAATGCACGGGCAATGCAGAAGAAGTCACCAATCTGCTTATTACCAAGGGAGCCGAAAAGCGTCGAATATCGAATTTTGCCTCAATTGATTCCCTGAAATCACGAATAGTCGCATCGGCGGATATATACGAAGGGATATGGAGCTACCTCGACCGCGACATAGATCGCTCCAAAGCTGATATAGGAGCATTCTATACTCTTGCCACAATTGCCAACGACCACGGAGGCTACGATATTGTTTACCTCGGAGGCGAGAACAACTATTCATTCCAGTGGAAACCTCTCGATATTAAAGGTGAACTGATACGAACCCCATTCATCGACAATTTCGACCTATATTGGGTTAGTGCCGACGGCCTCACACTCCGCCACGACACAAGCGCTACATTCGAAGCCGGCCACTCCGTCATGCGATTGAACTTTCCCCTCCTTGGCTCTTCAATGCGCTTTCGGAGAAACCCGAACCGGTGAGTTTTCCCGTTGAGGCGTCGAACCGGAGGGTTGAAGACAAAAGCGTCAACGAATATTTATCGCCATCGCGGCTCATACTGAATACGGCATTCAGCTGCTCCGTTTCCTGTAAATAATCGTAAAGTATCGGAGGAAGTTGATCAAACAGCAGAACCTGTGGAAGCGGCATTCCATACCCGTTGATATCAACCCATCTGTAATCAGAGTCAAACGACAGCCCCGGACCGTTATCAATACGGATGTGATAATTATTTCCGTTATGCGACACCGACACCAGTTCTGAATTCGGATAATACTGATTGATAAACTCACTTATTTCACCCGGAATTTCATCCCAAAGCTCGCTATGGTCGCACGATATGGGCAAAGAGCACAACACGATAGCCATGATTGACATTGCCGCAAGTCTTAGCCCTGAGATCATATCGCCTATATAGATTTTCGCCTTCATAATTTTAGCCTATTTTTTGCTTTAATAACATTATTGCACCCGATGCGGTTCGCCTCAAATGCGTGATATACTTCATCTTAACATATGTAAAAATTAAACCGCACCGGGAGCTGACCGGTGCGGCACCAATTATGAAATACTTATGTGGTTTTGTAAATAATCTCCGTCTTGACAGCGGCATCACGCCGACGCTTTCGACATTGCAAAATTACAATGCGCCACCAAGCTATACAATACTCAAAAATCGGTATTTTATAATTCAGGCCGACTACCTGATAAAGAGTGCAGCCGGCCTGAAGAGATATAATAAAAATTATGTCAGTCGATAATCGAGAATCCGGTGTATTTACGGAGGCATTCGGGAACTACAATGCCTTCGGATGTCTGATTGTTCTCAAGCAGCGCAGCCATTATGCGCGGAAGGGCGAGAGCCGAACCATTGAGCGTATGACAGAGATGGGTTTTCTTGTCATCGCCTCGGTAACGACATTTGAGACGGTTAGCTTGATAAGTTTCGAAATTGGATACCGACGAAACCTCGAGCCAGCGCTCCTGTGCTGCAGAGTACACCTCAAAGTCGAAAGTGATGGCGGAGGTGAAACTCATGTCACCTCCACAGAGACGGAGAATATGCCAAGGCAGACCGAGCTTCTCAAGCAAGCCCTGGACGTGAGCCTTCATTTCCTCAAGAGCGGCATAGCTGTTTTCAGGCTTCTCGATGCGTACTATCTCTACTTTGTCGAACTGATGCAGACGGTTGAGACCTCGGACATCCTTGCCGTAGCTGCCGGCCTCACGGCGGAAGCATGCGGAATAAGCGCAGTTCTTTATCGGGAGTTTATCGGCAGGAATTATTACATCGCGATAGAGATTGGTGACAGGTACTTCGGCGGTAGGAATCAGATATAGTTTGTCTTCGTTAACAAAATACATCTGGCCTTCCTTGTCGGGAAGCTGTCCGGTGCCATAGCCTGAAGCCTCATTTACTACATATGGAGGCTGCACCTCGAGATAGCCTGCTGCGGAAGCCTCGTCGAGGAAAAACTGGATAAGAGCACGCTGAAGCTTGGCACCCTTTCCAAGATATACCGGGAATCCGGCTCCTGTGATTTTCACACCGAGGTCGAAATCGATAAGATTATATTTCTTTGCGAGATCCCAGTGGGGAAGAGCGTCGGGTCCGAGGTCGGGCATCGGCCCTCCGGTAAGTTCCACAACATTGTCGGCGGCAGATGTTCCTTCGGGAACTCCCGAATAGGGAATATTTGGAATATTGAGAAGTTCGGTCTCAATCTCTTTCTGTGTGCGGGCAAGTTCTTCGGCAAGAGCGCGCTGCTCTTCCTTCAGAACAGCTACATTTTCCTTGGCCTTTTCAGCATCATCCTTGCGGCCTTCTTTCATGGCCTTACCGATGGCAGCAGCCATTTTGTTCAGCTCGGCGGCGGCATTGTCGTTTTTCAGCTGGAACTGACGGCGGAGATCGTCGAGAGCAAGTACGCGGGCGATGGCTTTCTCACCATCGAAGCCCTTGACAGCCAGACGCTCAACGATGAATTTGGGGTCGGCCTTGATTTGTTGGAGTGTAAGCATATTGTGTTGCTGTTATTTGTTCAGGAGTTCGCGGACCTTCGCCGAGATAGCCTTTCCGTCGGCACGTCCGGCAAGAGCCTTCGTGGCAGCGCCCATCACCTTGCCCATATCAGCTGGAGAAGCGGCACCGACCTTCGATATAATCTCGACAAGAGCCGCGGTAAGTTCGTCGTCGGTAAGCGGCTTGGGTAAGTATTCCTCTATTACAGCCAACTCGGCAAGCTCACCTTCGGCAAGATCGGAACGGTTCTGCTCGGTATATATCTGAGCGCTCTCACGACGCTGTTTTGCCATTTTGACAAGTATTTTCATTGCGGCATCCTCGCTAAGCTCGCCATTGGAGCCGGGAGCTGTCTTGCCTTCGATAAATTCTTTCTTAATGCCGCGGAGAGCCTGCAGACGTATTTTGTCCTTGGCAAGCATCGCCTTCTTGATATCGGCGTCAATCTGTTCGTAGAGACTCATATTATCGGTTCTTAGTTTTCAGATGGCAAAATTACAAAATTTAAGCGGTAATCGCTAACTTTAAAAAGAGAAATAATCGGCTAAAATTCCTCAGCTGTTTATGGGAGGCACATAGGTAATTAGCTTAATTTTTTGTAACTTTGCCGAGTTAAAGCTTAAAACGATGACAGCTATCGATATTGTATTGTTGTTCATAGCCTTGTGCGCCGTTGTTACGGGAGCTATAAAAGGATTCGTTCATCAGATGGGAACGATTGCCGGCCTTGTCGGCGGTATTCTCGCCTGCCGTATTTTCGGCGACGACGTAGCAGCATGGGCTGTCGCCCGTGGGACCGAAAACGCCGGTCTGCTGCGCGCGCTGGTCTACTGCTGCCTTTTTCTGGCGGTTTTCCTGAGCTTGTCTCTTATAGCGCGCCTACTTGGTGCCATTCTTTCAGCAATAAAACTCCGTGTAATCGACCGCGTAGGAGGCGCCGTTTTCCGTCTGGCATTATGGATGTTGCTTGTGAGCCTGCTACTCAACATATATCTCGGCATATGCCCAAACGACAAAGGCCGATTCCACGTAGCATCGAAACCTTGGAGGGGTATGGTTGTCGACATGGCACCCAAACTTCTCGGCTATATAGCAAACTGACATGCAGGTATAATCGTTTAGCTTATCAAGACAGACTCTAAAATGAATGAAAATAAAGAAAACAAGGTGATTACAGATGCCACCGAAGGTGAATACAAATACGGATTCACCTCCGACATCGACACCGATATAATACCTCCGGGACTTTCCGAAGATGTGATACGTTTCATATCGGCAAAAAAACACGAACCCGACTGGCTTCTTGATTTCCGCCTCAACGCCTATCGCCACTGGCTCACTCTCCCGGTGCCGCAATGGGCGCACCTTACTATTCCACCCATCGACTATCAGGCGATAAGCTACTACGCCGCCCCGGTAAAACGCAACACGCCAAAAAGCATGGATGAGGTAGACCCTGCGCTTGTCGACACGTTCAACCGCCTCGGAATTCCTCTGGAAGAGCAGAAAGTGCTCTCCGGCATGGCCGTAGACGCAGTTATGGACTCTGTTTCAGTCAAAACTACACATCGCGAACGGCTTGCCGAACTCGGCATCATTTTCTGCTCGTTCAGCGAGGCTGTCCGCGAATATCCGGATCTTGTGCGCAAATATCTCGGCAAAGTGGTAAGCTACCGCGACAATTTCTACGCCGCCCTCAACTCGGCCGTGTTCTCAGACGGATCATTCGTCTACATTCCCAAGGGTGTACGCTGTCCGATGGAACTGTCGACATATTTCCGTATCAACGCCGCCGGGACAGGACAGTTCGAACGCACCCTTATCGTAGCCGACGACGACAGTTATGTGAGCTACCTCGAAGGCTGCACAGCACCCATGCGTGACGAAAACCAGCTCCATGCCGCCATCGTGGAAATCATCGTCGAGGATCGCGCCGAGGTGAAATACTCCACAGTACAGAACTGGTATGCCGGCGACGCCGAAGGGCGAGGCGGCATCTACAATTTCGTCACCAAACGCGGACTTTGCCGCGGTGACTACTCGAAGCTTTCG
Source organism: uncultured Muribaculaceae bacterium (assembly GCA_910576775.1). Lineage (GTDB taxonomy): Bacteria > Bacteroidota > Bacteroidia > Bacteroidales > Muribaculaceae > CAG-873. The sequence goes on from CAJTJV010000001.1 coordinate 94,038, forward strand.
TGGACACAGGTGGAAACAGGCTCTGCCATTACATGGAAATATCCGTCGTGCATTCTTGCCGGCGAAGGATCGGTTGGAGAATTCTACTCTGTCGCCGTCACAAACCGGATGCAGCAGGCCGACACCGGCACAAAGATGATACACATCGGCTCAAACTCCCGCTCGACTATCGTATCGAAAGGCATATCAGCCGGACATAGCCAAAACAGCTACCGCGGCCTCGTCAAAGTCGACAAAAACGCAGAAGGATGCCGCAACTATACCCAGTGCGACTCACTCCTTCTCAGCTCTACCTGCGGTGCCCATACCTTTCCTGTAATTGATGTGGCAAACAGCAGTGCTGTCGTGGAACACGAGGCCACAACATCCAAAATCTCCGAAGACCAGATTTTCTACTGCAACCAACGCGGCATCCCAACAGAGGAAGCGGTGGCGCTGATCGTCAACGGCTATGCCAAAGAGGTGATGAACAAGCTTCCGATGGAGTTTGCCGTCGAAGCACAAAAATTGCTTGAAATAACCCTTGAAGGCTCCGTAGGATAAACGGAGGTCTTGCAAAATACCATAAATTATGAGCGAATTCTTATTGAAAGTCAATAATCTGCGTGCCGGTATCGACGGCAAGGAAATCCTCAGGGGTGTAAACCTCGAAATCCGTCCCGGCGAGGTGCATGCCATAATGGGTCCCAACGGATCCGGCAAAAGTACATTGTCAGGAGTACTCGCCGGAGACCCGCGCTTCACAGTAACCGAAGGCAGCGCCGAGCTCCACGGCATAGACCTGCTCGACCTCAGTCCGGAAGACCGATCACATGAAGGCCTCTTCCTTTCCTTCCAATATCCTGTCGAAATTCCGGGAGTTACAATGGTGAATTTCATGCGCGCCGCAGTGAACGCCAAACGCAAATATTTCGGAGAACCTCCTATGAGTGCCGCTGATTTCCTGAAAATGATGCGCCAGAAACGCGCCATTGTGGAATTAGACAACAAACTCGCATCACGCTCGGTGAACGAAGGATTCTCAGGCGGAGAGAAAAAGCGTAACGAAATTTTCCAGATGGCAGTTCTTGAACCTAAGCTTTCCATTCTTGATGAAACCGACAGCGGCCTCGATATCGACGCACTGCGAATAGTCGCCGGAGGCGTGAACAAGCTTCGCAACGAGAGCAACGCCACCATCGTGATAACACACTATCAGCGCTTGCTCGACTACATCAAACCTGATTACGTACATATTTTATACAAAGGCCGCATCGTACACAGCGGCGGTCCGGAACTTGCACTCGAACTCGAGGAAAAGGGCTACGACTGGATTAAACAAGAAACTGACCAACAATGACACCCGCAGAAGCCTTCGGGCAATATCTCGAACTATATAAAGCGGCATATACAGCAAAAGACGGTATTCTAAGCCGCCTGAACGCATCCTGTGCAGCTGCTCTGCCCGGTGCCATCGAATCTTATAGTACCGAATCCACCGACATCAGAGAGACACGCACCCCGGCATTGTTCGCTCCCGACTACGGAGTAAACGCCGGTCGTATCGAAATGCCGGCCGACCCGGCAAAATCCTTCCGCTGCGGAGTGCCGAAACTCAACAGCCTCCTTGCCATTGTGTCATACGACATTTTCCATGCCACTGACACGATGACACGCGGAGCCGTCGCAGGTCTCACGTACGAATCTCTGCGCACTCTAAAGGATGCAGAAGCCGACGACGCGGAAGCTATACTCATGAAATCGATAGACACCTCGCGTCCCGACGTACTTGTCAACGGACTGCTGCTACAAGACGGCATATTTATCCATACATCCGCCGGAACTATCGTTGAGAAAGCGCTTCAGATTGTCAACATTGATGCCGCCTCGGTTCCGATGCTGTCACCGCGCCGCATAGTAATCCATGCAGAGGCCGATTCACATGTCAAAATACTCCTTTGCGACCACAGCCAGAACGAGGACATAGAAAATCTCAACTCACAGGTAGTGCAGATTGTTGCCGAGCGAGGCTCAAAAGTCGAACTTTACGATATCGAGGAAACGAATGCATCCACACGACGGAACTGTACAATCTATGCTGACATCAGCGACAGAGCTTCCATTGTGCTGAACGGCTCGTTCCTCCGCGGAGGAATCACCCGAAACGAATATGTAGTAAACCTGAAAGGAAAACAAGCAGAAGCGCACCTTAGCGGTCTCGGCATCTGTACCGACAGCCAGATACTCGACAACCGTGTAACCCTTACCCATTCAGGTACCGACGGCCATAGTAGCCAGCTTTTCAAAAATGCCCTCTTCGACAGCGCCAAAGCATCGTTCGGCGGCAAAATAATTGTTACGGAAGGCGCCGAACGAACCGATGCTGTACAGACAAACCGCAATCTGCTCGCATCGCCCGACGCCCGCATGCATACTTCTCCGCAGCTTGAAATCTACTGCGACGATGTGAAATGCGGACACGGAGCGGCAACCGGCCAGCTCGATGAACAGGCTCTTTTCTACATGCAGACCCGCGGCATCCCGCGAGAAGAAGCTGTCCGAATGCTCACTCAGGCATTCATGGTTGACGTGGTAGATAACATATCGTTCGAGGTGCTCCGCCAAAGGCTGCATATCCTTGTGGAAAAACGCCTCAACGGAACCTCCGGCAGCTGCGACACATGTGCCACCGCCTGCCACCCCCAATCACCGGAACAACTATGAGTCTCGATATACAACAAATACGCGCGGATTTCCCCATTCTCGACCGGAAAGTACACGGCAAGCCGCTGATCTATCTTGACAATGCCGCTACGAGCCAGACGCCAATGTCTGTAGTCAATGAAATCAGCCGCCTGTACACGACCGAAAAGGCAAACGTACACCGCGGCGTACACTGTATGTCGCAGGAGGCAACGGCATCGATGGAAGCCTCGCGTGAGAAAGTGAGGGGATTCATCAACGCAGAGTCCGTACAGGAGATAATATTCACCTCCGGCACAACGGAAGCCCTCAATCTTGTCGCTTCGAGCTACGGAGCCCTTCTCAAAGAAGGCGACGAGGTGATTCTCACTCAGATGGAGCATCATTCCAATATCGTGCCGTGGCAACTGCTGCAAAACCGACGTGGAATTGTAATAAAGGTTGTACCGGTGCTCGATGACGGAACGCTCGACCTCGACACATACCACACCTTATTTACCGACCGCACCCGAGTCGTGTCGGTCTGTCATGCCTCCAACGTGCTCGGAACAGTAAACCCTATCGCGGAAATGGCAGAATATGCCCATAGCCGCGGTGCAGTGTTCTGCTGCGACGGCGCTCAGGGAGTTCCGCATACAAAGGTGGATATGAAGGCTCTCGGAGTGGATTTCTATGCCTTTTCCGCACATAAAATGTACGGACCATGCGGCGTAGGCGTCCTATACGGACGTCGTGAAATCCTGCAAAAAATGCCGCCATATCAAGGTGGTGGTGAAATGATAGGACATGTCAGTTTCAAAGGCACCACATGGGCCGAGCTTCCTTACAAGTTCGAAGCCGGCACTCCCGATTTTGTGGATATCGCCGCGCTGAGCAAAGCCATCGATTACATGGAGATGCTCGGAATCGACAATATTGCTACCTACGAAAACGAGTTGCTCGAATACGCCGCCGCCCGCATCCGCGAAATTAAAGATATCCGCATTTTCGGCACCGCCCCGCACAAATGTGCTGTGCTATCTTTCCTTATCGGAGACGCCCATCATTACGACACCGGCATTCTGCTTGACCGCCTCGGCATCGCCGTACGTACGGGGCATCACTGCGCCCAGCCACTTATGGAACGTTTCGGTATCGAAGGGACCGTCCGCGCGTCGTTTGCAGTGTACAACACCCGCGAGGAAATCGATACATTCATCAAGGCACTGCGTCGCGTAGCCGAGATGCTCGGATAAAGTATGTTCCAATGCAATACAGCTCAGGGCTTCGGCATCAACCGAGGCCCTGAACTGTTATGAAAAGAATCTTATCTGCGAAGAATTTTCTCGGAAGCACTGGGCGAGGGAAGACCTCCATTCCCGGGACGCTGTATGCCATTGATATGTGTCGGCACACGGTTAGCACCCGGGAATGTGTTTCCGGGACGATTGGACGGTGCATTCTGCGGCGGACGACCGGGAAGAATCACAGGTCCCGGAGATGTGTTGATAAACGGAGGCGGAGGTGGGAACTGATTATATATCGGGCCATAATTCCATACGGGTGTATTCCAATAAGTATCACCCAGATAGCCATTCCCATACCAATACGGATTGGGGCCGCTGTCGACATCCACGCCGAAACCGAGGTCGGCGCACCCTGCCAATGCTATTGTCAGGGCACATAGGAATGAGGTGCTGTATTTCTTTTTCATAAGGAGAACTTTTTAATATATACAACAATTTAAAATCCTAAAAAGACACTCTTTCCACCAAAAATTTGTAATTTTGACGCTATGAAGCTTCAAGGAACAATTATTCGCAACACCGGCTCACACTATATTGCCCGCACTCCCGATAAGAAAGAGATAAAATGTCTCGCCAAAGGCAATTTCCGCATAAAAGGCATCCGCACAACCAACCCCGTAGCTGTAGGCGATGAGGTTGAGCTTACCGAACCAGGCCCCGACGGCATATCCTTCATCAAGGCTATAGTACCGCGACACAACTACATAATCCGCCGAGCAAGCAACCTGTCGAAAGCGGCGCATATAATCGCTGCCAACGTCGACTGTGCCATACTCGTCGCCACCCTCGCACACCCGGTAACATCCACAACCTTCATCGACCGCTTCATGGCAAGCGCCGAAGCCTACGGCATCCCCCCGGTTCTTGTAATAAACAAAACCGATCTGCTTACCGACGAAGAAGACAAAGAACTGCTCGATGCCGTGCTCTACCTATACCGCTCCATCGGATACACCGCCATGGCTGTATCGGCACACACCGGAGAAGGACTCGAAAGACTTAAAGATTTTCTCAAAGGAAAAGTATCGCTTTTCTCCGGCAACTCCGGAGTTGGAAAGTCGACTATTATCAATGCACTGATTCCTGGTTTGAAACTGCGTACGGCAGAGATCTCGGAAGCTCATGGCACCGGCATGCATACAACAACATTCTCCGAGATGTTCACCCTGCCGGAAGGAGGTGAAATAATCGACACTCCCGGTGTGCGTGGTTTCGGCGTAGTGGAATTCAAGCCTGAAGAAGTCGGCCATTTCTTTCCGGAAATATTCCGCACATCTCAGAACTGCCGTTTCGGCAACTGCACGCATACCCACGAACCCGGCTGTGCAGTACTTGAAGCCCTGAAAGAAAACAGAATCTCGCAATCACGTTATAACTCTTATCTGAGTATTCTTGAGGAAACGGGAGCCGACGGAAGCGATAAATATCGCAAGCCATTCTGAATTAATATTTTGCCATATCATATAAAATCATTAATTTTGTCCGAAAACCAATTATCTTAAATCCTGAGTAATGAAAAGAGTAATCGCCCCTATGATTGCAGCCGCTCTTCTTGCCGCCTGCAGTCATCGCCCCGAGGTCGTAGCAGACTACAATGTAGTGCCTCTGCCCGGAATGATTGAAATCGACACTGCCGGAACCGCCGACAAGTTCTTTATCCTCGACAAAAACACAGTCATTTATTATGACAACGCCGAACTCAAAAACGAAGCCGATTTCCTTGCCACATACATGAAACCACTCACCGGACTTTCCTTGAAGACCAGTGCGGAAAAACCATCCGGAAACTATATCGAACTCTCCATAGACAACGAAATCCTGAATCCGGAAGGCTACACCATCGACATCAGCAAGGACGATATAGAGATTGAAGGAGGAAACGCCGCCGGTGTATTCTACGCCATCCAGACCCTGCGTAAATCCGTCCCGGAAACCGGCCAGCACAACGTCGCTTTCCCCGTTGGAAATATCATGGATTCGCCACGCTTCGCTTACCGCGGCGCTCATCTCGACGTTTCACGCCATTTCTTCCCCGCCGACTCCGTGAAGAAATACATCGACATGATGGCGCTCCACAACATGAATACCTTCCACTGGCATCTTACCGACGACCAGGGCTGGCGCATCGAAATCGAACAATACCCCCTGCTCACCGAAATAGGATCTACCCGTCCGGGAACAACAATCGGCCATAACACCGCCGAAATAGACACAATCCCCGTAAGCGGATTCTACACAAAAGCAGAAGCCCGTGACATCATCGACTATGCCGCCAAGCGCCACATAACGGTAATCCCCGAAATAGATCTCCCCGGACACATGCAGGCCGCCCTCGCAGCCTATCCCAACCTCGGTTGTACCGGAGGTCCGTATGAGGTATGGAAAAATTTCGGAGTAACCAATGAGGTACTATGCGCAGGCAACGATTCCGTATATGCTTTCCTTGACGCCGTACTCGGCGAAATCGCCGATCTCTTCCCATCGGAATATATACACATCGGAGGTGACGAATGCCCGAAAATCGAATGGGAGAAATGCTCCAAGTGCCAGGCCAAAATCAAAGAACTCGGTCTGACAACAGATAAAGAACATACCAAAGAACAGAAGCTACAGAGCCACGTAACCAAGCACGTCGAGGAATTCCTTACATCCAAAGGTCGCAAGATTATCGGCTGGGATGAAATTCTCGAAGGCGGCATCACCCCTACAGCGACCGTAATGTCATGGCGTGGAGAAGAAGGTGGCATCAAGGCATCAGCAATGGGCAATGACGTTATCATGACGCCCTATACCTATCTCTATTTCGACTATTACCAAAGCCCCGACCGCGACAAACAGCCTCTTGCCATCGGCGGCAACCTACCAATAGAAACGGTCTACTCCTACGAACCCCTGCCCGACACGTTCACCGACGAACAGAAAGCCCACATCAAAGGAGTGCAGGCCAATCTCTGGACGGAATATATACCCACATACGCACAGGTTGAATACATGGCGCTACCCCGCTGGGCAGCTCTCTCGGAAATCCAGTGGATGCAGCCCGATAAGCGCGACTACGCCGATTTCTTCCAGCGTCTGAAGAAACTTACAAAAACATACGACGACCTCGGCTACAACTACTGCCGCCTGGCCTTCGAGGAAGATGAACAAGCTCCCGCCGAAACAACAACAGAATAAACCGATTCGGATATAATAAAATAAAGCCGTAGGGAAATTCCCATACGGCTTTATTTTATTACCCTATATCAAAACCCAAACTACCGTCACTATTTATCAACACAAATGTATAGATGGATAGCCGGTGTCATATTTTTTGTCGGATTGATGGGAATGTATTAATTTTGCAGCGTGATCGGGTTCAACACCCGGAAGTGGACAGATTTGGCTGCTTGCAACCACTGGAAAAAATGCTAAAATCGCCTTTCGGTATTTCCGCACAAACGGATAATCCGGAGGTATGTAACAATGATTTTCAGTTTTCGTGGCCGGTCCGTCTCATTTCCAAATGAATTCAAGGGCTCGAACCACGATTTTTTATTTACTGAAAACCAAAGAAAGGAATAAACTATGAGCCATCTCTTCACATCCGAATCAGTATCGGAAGGCCATCCCGACAAAGTAGCCGACCAGATTTCCGACGCAATCCTCGATGAATTCCTCGCACGCGACCCTCAGTCGAAAGTGGCCTGCGAGACCCTCGTCACCACAGGCCAGGCTGTCATCGCCGGCGAAATAAAAAGCGAAGCATATATTGATATTCAGGATACAGTACGCCGCGTAATCAATGAAATAGGTTACGACAGAAGCGAGTTGCGCTTCGACGGCAATTCATGCGGTGTTCTTCTTGCTGTCCACGAGCAGAGTCAGGACATCAACCGCGGCGTCGAGCGTACAAACGCCATCGAACAGGGAGCCGGCGACCAGGGTATGATGTTCGGCTACGCCACCAATGAGACCCCTCTCTATATTCCCCTCACTCTCGCGCTGAGTCACGCGCTTATGATGACCCTCGCTGAAATACGTCGTGAGGGAGTCGACATGACATACCTGCGCCCGGACTCCAAGAGCCAGGTTACTGTCGAATATGACGACAGTAACCGTCCGGTGCGAGTAGACACCATCGTCGTATCTACGCAACATGACGAATTTATTGATGCGGCAACAGAAGGAATCAGTCAGGAAGAAGCCGATACCCGCATGCTCGACATCATCTACCGCGACGTAAAAAATATCCTGATACCGCGCACACAGGCCAAGCTTCCCGAACATCTGCGGGCCATGCTCAATGCCGACAGCTTCACACTGTACGTCAATCCTACCGGAAAGTTCGTCATCGGAGGTCCTCACGGCGACACAGGTCTCACAGGCCGTAAAATAATCGTCGACACCTACGGAGGCCACGGAGCCCACGGCGGCGGTGCCTTCTCCGGCAAAGACCCCAGCAAAGTGGATCGCTCGGCAGCATACGCATGCCGCCATATTGCCAAGAATCTTGTCGCCGCAGGAGTCTCCGACCGAGCCCTCATTCAGGTGGCATATGCCATCGGCAAGGCAGAACCTGTAAGCATCAATGTAAACACATATGGAACCGCCCGCTGCGGACTCAATGATGCTGAAATCGCTGAAAAGATATCCAAAATCTTCGATATGCGTCCCTACGCAATCGAAAACCGACTCAAACTCCGCAACCCGATATACCGAGAAACGGCATCGTACGGCCATATGGGACGCGAGCCCCGTACTGTCATAAAGACTTTCAATTCCCATTATGAACAACCTTTCACAAAAGAGGTGGAACTTTTCACATGGGAGAAACTCGACTACAAGGATATTATCGAGAAAGAATTTTTCAACAAATAATACAACCGTCCTTTTTATTACTTATCATCCAACTATCCGCACCTGAATATCTATGAAACCACGAAAACTAACAAGTAGTCCTGCTTGTCGCAGGACTACTTTCCTCATGCGGCTCCGCTGATGACAAGAGAACAGAAGAACCGGCAAAATGAAAGTGTGGTTCGACTATATCGAATAACCAAATTCAATCATATGAAACATATATTGTCCTTCATCATCCTTGCATGCGCCCTTACATGCAGCGCTTTCGGTGCCGACAAGCTCAGAATGCGCGCAGACGCCTCAGATTCGTTACAGATTCTTTTCGTCGGCAACAGCTACACGTACTATAACGATTTGCCGGCAATGGTGAGCGAAATGGCGGCCACACAAGGCTTGAAACTCGCTCCGAGCCGCGCGCTGAAAGGCGGAGAATCACTGAAAGGCCACTTAAACCATCCTTTTCTTCCCAAAGTATTGAAAGAAGGCGGGTTCGATTACGTGGTGATTCAGGATGCAAGCTATCTGCCATCGTATTCCACCAAATATGTTGTCGACAGCGTATATCCCTTTGCCGCCGAAATCGACAGTCTTGCGAAAGCAGGCTCACCGGGAGTGAAAACTATCTATTATATGACATGGGGTCACAAAGACGGCATATTACATCATAAAACTGACTATCCTTTCAACCATACATACCATGGAATGCAGGAAAGGCTGAAACTGTCGTATCTTGAGATGGCATACGATAACGGCGGTCTATGCGCCCCTGTCGGCGTCGCTTGGGAAAGGGTTGTCAACGAACGCCCCGACATTGAGCTTTACAATCTCAAAGACAGACACCATCCATCGAAAGAAGGAAGCTATCTGGCTGCATGCGTGATACTTGGAACTATTCTGAAAAATCCCGTAAAGACCTATTATTATGGCACTTTGGCGCCCGAAACCGCGCTATACCTTCAGGATATCGCAGCCCGGACAGTCAACGAATACTATCCCCCCAAGAATAAGTAAAACATATTACCACATAATAGCGCCGGAGCGACGAATACTCCGGCGTTATTTATAAACAACGGTTTGCACATTCCGGCGCGTTTTTTTGCCGTATATTGCAATTTGCAATTTTTATTTCTATCTTTGCGGGTGATTATCCATCAAAATGAAAGGCTACCTATGGATAACAGGTGCAAATTGAATTTTCAATCATTTCCAATCATATTTCTATGAAAAAACTCTACACTTTTGTGACAGCTGTTCTGCTATGTCTGCCGACATTCGCTCAGGACGCCGTGACAGTGCCGTACAGGTCGGATTTCGCCTATCAGGACGGCAACGCCACACGTTTTGAAGCCGGATGGACACAGATTGACGCAAACAACGACAACAGTATCTGGTCTCCTACGACCGATACGGGAGGAGCGCCATTAGGTCTCTCCAAATTCTGCGCCAAATACGGCTATAACAGTTCAAATGCGGCAAACGACTTTCTGATTTCGCCCGCCATCGAATTCGAAGCCGGCAAAGAATACAAGATTGTGTTCTGGTATCATACCAAGAGCAGCTACAAAGAATCGTTCACCGTCTATGCCTCAGCCGGAACCACACCCGAAGATATTCTTGCAGGCTCCAAGCTGAAAGAATTGCTTGAGGTATCTTCTACGAGCTATACCAAAGTACTGGCTGATTTCGTGCCGACCGAGAGTGGTCCTCAGCACATCTCTTTCCACGCCACCTCGGCGAAGAATCTCTATGACATCATGCTGACAGGTTTTCAGGTTGTTGAGAACGCGTTCGCACCGGGTGCCGTAATGAACCTTACCGCCACACGCGGCGAAAACCGTGAACTCAGCTGCACACTGAAATGGGATCTCCCCACCACCGATATCTTCGGAGACCCCCTGCCTGCAGACAAAACATTCGAAAAGATTGAAATATTCCGCGACGGCGGTGAATCAGCAATCGCCACCTTAGGCGGCGACGCCACCAGCTTCACGGATACAGAAGCCACAGGCCTCATATCAGGCTTCCATACATATAAGGTAGCCATCACGATGGACGGCGCCACCACATCGGCTGAGACCGGCAAGACAAATTATATCGGTCCGCTTAGCCCGACTGCCGTTCCGGCTGAATTCTCCATGACATCGGCCGACGATTTCGACCTCTGGCAAGTAGTAGTAGGAGAAGGCTCCAACACCTCCACCTGGATATACTACGACTATTCCGACAATTGCTTCAGCTACTCCAGACGCTATCAGCAAAGCGAAGACGACTGGCTTATCAGTCCTCCTCTGCAATTCCAGGAAGCCGGAGCATATCAGATAAGCTTCGACTGCAAGGCAGGCTACCCGTCAGGCGCACTGATTGAATGCTATTTCGGCAATAGCGCCGACATTGAGAGCATGCAGCTACGCCTTGAGGCTCTACCGATCTCCACGACTCGCGGCTGGGCCACTTATTATGTAAACGTAACCGAACCCGGCGTATATTACGCAGCCATCAGGGCGGCGAATCCCGCAGAGTCCGCACAGACCTACAATTTCTTCGGAATGAAGGTAGATGGCGCAGAAATAATGCCCAAACCTGTTAGCGAGCTAACCGCAACCCCTGTAGGACAGGAAAACAAAGTTAAGCTCTCATTCTTCCTCTCCGACAAGACAAACACCGATGAAAATCTCACGGCCGATAATGTACAAGTAAAAATATACACTGTCAACGGCTCGGAAGAGACAATTGTGAAGACCGTAGCAGGCTCCGATCTCACCCTCGGCGCCACAAACGAAGTGGAAATCCCTGTCGAGACTCCCGGCATATATACTTTCCGCGTATGCACCTACAACGCACAGGACGAAGCATCCGAGAAACATCCAACAGTCACAACCTCATGGATTGGCGACCGTCTCGTAGCACTACCTTATTCCATTGATTTCAGCATATCGGATGTCGACGCCTCCATAAATATCTGGGATGTAATAGATGCCAATGCTGACGGCAAGACATGGGAACGCAAAAACTACTACGGCATGCGTTGCGCCTACCCTGCCGCCACCGACGGAATTCAGAACTACAACGACTATCTTATATCGCCCGTATTCAATCTCGAACCCGGCTACTATATGGTACGTTACAAGGTTTCCGGCGGCAATTTCGGTTCAAAGAAACTATATTACAACATCGGCTTTACCGAAGCAGGAACATACACCGCCGCCAACACTCCGGAACTCAGCAACAAGAAGCTAAGCTTCATTGAAGAAAGCACAGCAACAAGCACTGTCTATACTTTCCTTGTTGAAAAAGCCGGCCGCTATCAGGTTGTAATAGCCGCCACCGAATCCAACGATATAATCACCTCCGACTATCAGGCTCTCACAATAAAGGATTTCGCCATAACCGGCTGTCAGGTGCTTCCCGACCTCGCAACAGATATCCAGATTGTAGCAGATCCCGACAAGGCAATGAAAGCTACCATAACATGGACAAATCCCACCACTACCAATATCGAAGGGCTCACTCTTGAAGCCGACGATATTGTAAAAGCAGTCATTCTACGCAACGGAGAGGCTGTAGGCACTGTAACAGAAGGACTTACCCCCGGAGAGACTGCAAACTTCACCGATACCAGCATTCCGCAGGCAGGCATTCACGCCTATGCTGTTGAGATTTATAACACCAACGGCAAGAGTGAGACTCCTGCAACTACTGTCAACTCACCATGGATCGGCAGCGGCTTACAGACTCCCTACACGGCCGACAGCTACACAGCATTCAGCCAGTGGGCTATCGTAAATGCCAATGGCGATACGGGCTACAGCGGCGAAATTACATGGGCAGTAGAACAGAACAAGGATTACGCTTCTCTGACAAGTACCTCCAAGGATGCCGACGACTGGATTATCTCGCCGGTAATCGACATCAAGCCCAAATCGGTCTACAAGATTGAGGTACGTATGCGCCAGTCAAGCGGCAGTTCCTACTATGCATACGAAAGCCCGATGCAGCTCTGGGCCGGCAGTGGCGAGGATTATAAAGAATTCACAAAAGTGGCAAGCTTTACCCTCTCCAAAGAAGCGCTTTCCGGTAATGAGCAGACCGAAACATTCTATGTACGTACCTTTGCTGAAATAACACCTGCATCCAACGACGATGATGTGGAAAGCAATGCCGCAGCAATCGGCTCCGGCGAGATTCATTTCGCATTGCGTTGCGTAGGACGCGCCGATCTCCGACTCGAATCCTTCTCTATATCCTACGAAAAAGAATCCTCCGGCGAGATTCCCGGACCCGGCGAGCATGAATGCAACGGGCTCACACTCCCATATAATTCTTTCCTCGCCAATTCCTCGACAACGTTTGCCGAAGGATGGACTGTCAAGGACAACAATGCCGACAATACAACATGGAGCGCTAACGAAGACAGCGATTCCGGAAACAAATTCGCTGCCAAATACTCCTGGAACGGCTCCAACGACGGTGACGATTATCTTATTTCCCCGCTTTTCCATTTTGCGGCAGGAAAAGAGTATAAAATTATTTACAACTACCGTTCACAGTCGTCTACAGGAAATGAACGCCTGAAAGTATATCTTAGTGAATCCGATGTTCCTGCTGAAATCAAAGATTCCAAGCTTCTCAATACATACGAGAATTTCAGCAACAGATACCAACAGGGTGTCGACTCCTATACTCCTACTGCCGATATTGATGCCCGCATCATATTCCTCGCATGCTCCGATGCAGACCAATATGGGCTGTTCGTAAGCGACGTGATGATTATCGAAAATAAATTCGCACCCAAACCGGTCAGCAATCTCACCGCGGAGGTTGCTCCCATGCGCGAGCTCAAAGTAACTCTGAGCTGGACTCTTCCCACCGAAAGTATTTTCAATGATCCCTTCACCGCCGAACAGACTGTAGAGAAGGTTGAAATCTTCCGCAATGGCGGCGAAACAGCTATTGCCACTTTCAACGAAGCGGCAACAAGTTTCGTGGATACCGAAGCCTCCGGTCTCACCTCCGGTAAACATACCTATACCGTAACCGTAACTGTCGCAGGCGAAAGCGCCAGCACGACCGTGGGTCCGACAACATATGTAGGTCCGGTAGCCCCATCGCCTGTCCCCGTAAGCTTCACAATATCCGACGAAGATGAATCAACTCTTTGGACAGCTGTTTCGGAAGAAAGCTCCACAGCGACCATAAAATGGGAATACTATGCTCCAAGCTACGGCTCCTATACTCCGTCTTTCCGTCTCGGATATTATTCCAACGAGACCATAAAGGACTGGCTTATAACACCGCCTATAGCAATCAGCTCTCCCGGATACTACCGCGTGAACGTACGCGCCCGCAATACCGACGAAAAATCATTACTCAAGGGTTGCATTGGCACAAGCATGGATCCCGCCGATTTCACAATCTGCAGCGACCTCGCATTCACACGAATCGAAGAAAGCATCTGCTATGATTTCTATGCTGCTGAAGCAGGAACATATTATGCAGCCGTAATGGCCGACATCGAATCCGCTGATGCAAGCAACACATTCTATGTAAGCGCTCTATCGATTGAGGCCTCGGAATTCGTTCCGGCTCCGGTAACCGAGCTCAGCGCCACCCCCGACGGAGAGAATACAAATGTCATCCTCCGCTGGAAGAATCCCGCTACCGATTTCGGCGGCCGCCCGATAAACGCTGACAGCTACAAACTTGAAATATATCGCGAAAGCGAACTCGTAAAGACTATCGAAGGTAGCGACCTCTCCACCGACGGCACATTCAACAGCTACACTGACGCGGTGCCTCAGTCAGGCGTTTATACCTATAATTTCAAGACTGTAAGCAACACCGGAGCAAGCGCGCCAAAGTCTGTAAGCATCAAGACCGGATGGATCGGTGCCCGCACAGTAGACCTTCCATATGAAATCAATTTCGGAGATGACGAAGGCAATGCGACACGACTTATATGGGAATTTGTCGACGCCAACAACGACGGCACCACATGGGCCGATGATTCATGGGCCGGCATAACACTCGAATTCGTCCGCGACGCCACCACCACTCCCGCACAAGCAATCTTCAACGACTACATTCTGACTCCCAATTTCAAACTCGAACCAGGCAATTACAAGTTCTCCTTCGAGCTCCGAGGCGGCTCTCCTGCATCTTCTTGGAGCGAAGCTGTCGAGATTCCATATACCGTAGGCTATTTTGTCGCAGGCACATTCAATGCTGAAGCGCCCGAGTTTATCGCCAAAGAAAACGGTATATGCTCTCAGGTAAGCTATTCCGGCTTCAAGGAGTTCCTCTTCAAGGTTGAGGAAGCCGGTACTTATCAGCTTGCTCTCGGCTGTAGCGGCAGCATCCCCTACAACTATTCATATACCAAGATTTCCGCCCGTAATTTCGCCGTTGAGCAGACATTCGTACTACCCAAGGCTGCTACAACGCTTATCGTAAAACCCGCCGAGGACAAGAGTCTGCAGGCAACCGTAAGCTGGACGAATCCTACTGAAACAAACATGGAAGGCATCACTCTTGCTGAAGGCGACATTGTAAAGGCAGTCATAATCAGAGACGGAGAAGAGATAGCATCCGTCACAGAAGGTCTTGTACCGGGTCAGACTTCGTCGTTTATCGACAATACCCTTACCCAGGCGGGTCCTCACACCTACTCTGTCGACATATACAATATTAACGGCAAGAACGAGGACGAATCACCGTCCTGCAAGTCCGACTGGATTGGCGGTAGCCTCCAGGTTCCCTATCAGGCAAGCACTGCCACAGATTTCGAACTTTGGAATTTCGTAAATGTCGATGGCGATGTAGACTACTGGGACGACCCCATTACATGGCAAGTTTACCAAAGCTCTTCCAATGAGTACCTCCATATCATCTGCACCAGCAAGGTTGCCGATGACTGGGCGATAACTCCTGCCCTGACACTTGAATCAGGCACAATCTACGAAATGACAATCAAGAGTTGCTTCTTCTCTGTATCCACCTCTTATCCGGACCAGAAACTTCAGATAGGAATCAGTGACAGCAACGATTATTCCACCATGGAAAATATCTATACTCTTGAGATGGACGAATACGCATATCTCAATTCCCCCAAGACAGATACGTTCCAGCTTATTACCCCGGGCGGCGACTCCGCACATGGCAGCGGCTTCTTCGATGATTTCGGCGATCCCGTAGAAGAACCCACAAAAGTGAACGTCACAGCCGGCAGCAAGCATTTCGGCATCCATTCCGGCGCACAGGGTGAGATTGTCATACGCTCCTTCAGTATCACCAAGAAAGGTTCCACCACAGGTGTTGACGGTGTGATTGCGAAAGACGGCGTTGTCTATACCGACGGACGTCTCGTATTCAACGGAAAAGCAGACATAAGCATCTTCAACGTCGCCGGCACTCTCGTAACTGTAGAAAACGGTGTTGAAAAGAGCTTCAGCCTCGACAATCTATCCTCAGGTGTCTACATGGTAAGCCTCACTTTTGAAAACGGCATGACAACCGTACTCAAAGTTGTGAGATAAATAAATTCCAAACCTTTATCAAAACGGACGGAGCCCTCAGGGGCTACCGTTCCGTTTTCGTTAATAAGCACTTATATGTTACGAAAACTAACAGCAGCTACAATTGTCACATTCTGTCTCTGTGCATCGGCAGAAGTACCGCCGCCAACGTTAATCCTTCAGGGTGTAATGGTGAGCAACGACAACTGGACCTCGGCGTCCGATGCCGGAATCTACAATATCGATGTACGCCCCGGCGGAGCCGTCACATGCCAGCACCACAGCGAGGCAATGGCATCTATTGTAGCTGCAATCAATCATAATGGCACTTTATATGCGGTAGAAGCCGACCATTCCGGCATATACTACCGTCAGTTCTCCGCATCAACCTGGGCTTCCAAAGGCTCCCGCGAAGAAATTGATGTTGTAAACCTGCCTTCCGATCTTACATACGATGCCGCTACAGGCAAAGTCTATGGTGGATTCTGGGACGAAAACTATGCTGGATTCTCCCGCTTCGCCTCTTTCGGTCTGGGGACTGCCGAAGCTACCGATATCAAAGGAGCCGACCGCGACGAACGTGATATTTTTGCAGTTGCCGCCGCACCCGACGGCACTGTATACGCCCTTTTCGGAGCCTACAACTATCTGGCCGTCATCAACACACGCAACGGCGCGCTGGAGCGCATCGGCACCACCGGACTCGACATCGACGCCAATCCGTCGGACGGACGTGTCAACTCAATGTGCTACGACAGTGCCAACGACCGTCTGCTTGCCGTCGTCCACCATGAGACAGGCCCGCGCGGCAACAAAAAGCATTTCTCGTCGCTCTACAGCATTAATCCGCACACTGCAGAAACCGAAGTTATCATGGATTTTCCGGGCGCTGCATGTTTTGCCGGCCTCACCGTCCTGTCCGACAAACCATCGGCGACAGCTCCGGCAGCAGTTCGCAACCTCACAGCAGGAAACGGTCACATTGAATTTGATGTTCCGTCAACATGCATCGGAGGCGCCCCTCTGGCCGGACCTCTTACTGCCATCATCAATGTCAACGGCAACGAGACACTAAAGGAAGGTCTAACGCCAGGCAGCCATGTAACCGTCGACAACATTCCACTATTGGATGGAATGAACATTGTCAAAGTCACTGTTGCAACCGAAGACGAACGTGGAGAAAGCACTTCCATCGAATTTCGCAATGGCGAAGATACTCCTGCGCCTGTCAGCAATCTTACACTAAATATCGCTGACGGCACCGCTCATCTTTCATGGGATGCTCCTCAAACCGGCGCAGGTGGAGGTACAATCAATCCGGATAACCTGAGCTATCGCATTATACGTTATCCTGATAACAAAACCATAGCGGAGAAGCACATAGGGACATCGCTTACCGACGCTACGGTACTCCCCGAATGGAAATCGGTCTATTACACCGTTACCGCAATAAATGCGCAGGGAGAGTCCATTCCTGTAAATTCCAACCGATGCCCAGGCAGCGGCGTCCTCTCTCTGCCTTTCAGCGAAGGATTCGACACAACGGATGATTTCGCTGCATGGACTATTGTTGACCTCAACGGCAGCGCTACGTGGAAATACGATAGTTCCGGCAAAAGTGCCATATACGATTTCCCGCGCGATGCCACTCCCGGCGACGACTGGCTGATATCACCTCCGCTTGCCTTCGAAGCCGGAAAGACCTACAAGATTTCCTACGATTACAGAGCCTTCAACTCCCGTTATAGCGAGAGTTTTGAGGTGGCATTTCTCCCTCAACAGAATCCGGACAATGCTTCCGTACTGACAACCCACTCCAATTTCAGCCATACATCTTTCAAACTTGGCGAAACCGTGTTTAAGGCTGAGACAGACAGCAGATCCTGCATAGGTTTCCATGCTATAAGCAAACCAAACCAATGGTCTTTCTATATCGACAATGTGCGTATAGAAGCCATTGACGCCCGCGTGCCTACAGAAGCCGACAATCTCTGTGTCACAGCAGCACCGAGAGGTGCTATGAAAGCGACTGTGAGCTTCACCACCCCGACAACCGACACTGACGGGACTCCGCTCTCGGAGCTTCTACGCGCCGAGATACGACGCACAGACAGCAATATCCTTGTCGCAGACATAAACAATCCGAAACCCGGCGACAAAATCAGTGTAGAAGACAGCAACATTCCTGTCTCAGGCACATACACCTATTCCGTCATATGCATTAACTCCGCAGGCAGTTCTGTAGCCGCGCAAGCATCAGCATATATCGGTATCGACGCCCCCGGAAGCGTCGGGTCTCTGAATGTTACCGAAAAAGACAATCATCCGTACCTCAGCTGGGCAGCACCTGCCGCGGGAGCAAACGGCGGTTGGTTCGACTCAACCAGGCTAACCTACCGCATAGTGAGGTCCGACGGCTCTGTTATTGCAGAAAGCTGTTCTGACCTGTTCTTTGAAGACGAAAACTACAAAACTCCAACGGACACCCAGGACGCGATATGGTACCTTGTGACACCCTACTGCGGCGATACCAAAGGAGCTTATGCTCAAAGCGATCTCACGCTCTTCGGAAAGCCCTACTCTACCCCGTCATTCGAAACGTTCGCAGGTATCGACATGGTATATTACCCGTGGATAACACAATCGTGGGACTATCCGACACAGAACTGGACTCTTGACGCCGCCGGCTACTATCCGACATGCGTCGATTATACCGGTGACGGCGGCCTTGCGACATTCCACAGTGCGGGAGAAAAGGAAATGACTACATCATGGTACTATTCACCAATGTTCGATATCTCGGAACTCGACGCCCCCGAACTCTCGTTCTATATGTATCACACTCCGAGCATCGCCGGAAACGCGAGTCTTGAGATTTTTGTCAGCACCGGCAGTGGCTTTGAACCGTTGGCAACCGTGTTACGACGCGACAGCGGCAACAACGACGGCTGGCAGCGGCATACCGTAGACCTTTCCACATATAAAGGGGCGGAGTGGCTGCGCGTGGCATTCAAAGGGACAGCCGACGGCAAAGCCGACATCTATATCGACGGCATAGGATTGTCGTCCGCAAAGGCCGACGACGCGGCGATAATATCGTTCACCGGTCCTGCAAAAATAGGCACCGGATGCTCCGGCACATACAATATCGAAATCCTCAACAACGGAAAGAACGCTATCACCGGAGCAACACTCATAATCACCGACGGCACACGAACAATTTTCACCAAAAACGGCATTGACATCACCGAGGGAGAAACAGTCACCGTCTCGGCTCCTTTTGAATTTATCTCTACAGGCATACACCTTCTTAGTGCAACTATAGCCTTTCCCAATGACTGTGACGCCAACAACAACACCATGTCATATGAGATCAAAGTTGTAGAAGCCGTCGTTCCGCGCCCCGTAAACCTTCAGGTCTCGGCAAGTGCGGACGGAGCCGTACTTACCTGGGAAGAACCATCGACTGAAGGATCTGTTACCGAAGATTTCGAATCATATGCCGATTTCGCTATATCGGGCATAGGCGACTGGACTATGTACGACGGCGATAACGCCCCAACTTATTATATCAACATGAATTCCGGGGGGGAATACCCAAACGCTACCGCCGCCAAAGCCTTCCAGCTGATTAACTGCGCCACATTGGGTATTGACATCTGGGAGCAGGGCAAAGCCCATTCAGGCAACAAACTTATGGCCGCCATGGCAAGTATCGGCTATGTCAACGACGATCGCCTTATTTCACCTATGCTCAACGGCACCGGACAATGGATCAGTTTCTGGGCCCGCTCATTCACAACCGACGGCATTGCACCCGAGAGGATGAAAGTCCTTGTATCGTCAACCGACACTAATCCGGCATCATTCAATGCTGTATCGGAGCAATATATCGAGCTCGACGGCATATGGCGTCAATTCCGTTACTGGATGCCGGAGGGTTCCCGCTACTTTGCCATCAACTGTGTCAGCGATAATTCGTTCGCAATGTTCGTCGATGATGCGCGATTCAATGACATGACCGTACCGACCTGGACCCCGAGCGGTTATGAGGTGCTTAAAAACGGTATAGTTATCGCCAAAGTCGCAACACCTGGATATGTCGACACGGAAGCGGCAGACGGCGCCGTCTATACTGTCCGCGCCATATATGGCGACAAGGGCACAAGCGACGAAAGCGATTCCGCCGCCTACACAGCATCGTCGGTATTACAGCCTGCTACCGGTGATTTGCATATAGAAGGAATCTACACTCCTGCAGGCGCCAAAATCGAAGGCAAGCCAGCACACGGAATATACATTATACGCTACAACGACGGTAGCGCCCGAAAGACGGCATTCTAAAAAACAAACCTTTGTTTATGACAACGGGAGCCTTATGAATATGCTTCATAAGGCTCTCTTTTTCTGCACCTTGCACAAAACGATTCAAAAAAAGCTTCTAATATTTTGGGAATCGGCAAAATAATCGCTACTTTTGTGAAAATTTGAAAAAATGGCAAAGGACCTCTCTGAGCAACTGAGCCGCCTTGGACGAAAAGCCGAGCTGCTTGTGACTCGTTTCGCAACATTGAAAAGCGAAAACCAGACACTGCGCGCCGAAATTGAAGAACTGAAGGCACAGAACAAAGCCCTTCAGGCACAGAATGAAAAACAAGGCCTCGAACTCGAATACCTGAAGATAAGCGGAGCTATCGCTCCGACATCGGAGGAAGCTCATAAAGCCAGAGCCATTCTATCGAATTTAGTGCGGGAAATCGACGCTTGCGTCGCCGACTTGATGAAAGACATTTAGCCACCGCTTCCCCCGAGCTGATGAAACAGTCGAACCAACATCTGATAACTGTAAAGATAGCCGGCGCCGATCCTTTCAAGCTTCCGGTAGCCGAGAACGAAGAGTCGTTCTACCGCTATGTAATAGAGCGCATAAACGAGAATCTGAACAAGTTCCGCTACGGAGCCAATGCAGACAGTGAAAGCGTCTCACTCGCAAAAATAGCCTTGTACTATGCCACAATGCTCTACCGCAAAACCGAACTTATCCGTTCGCAGGGCGAGCTCCTTGACAAGTTCGAGGCCGACATCGACAAATTGCTGACAGGCACAGATTGAACCTTCAGTCAGCCCACAGGAAGCATCCTGGCTTCTTTTTGATACCGGTACGGGCGTCATTGCTCTCACGCCGAGACTTTTAACCGCACTCACAGCCTTCACACAGGTTATACCTGCGTGTGTATGGCATGGGTGCTTTTTTATTAACTACAAATCTTCTAAAGAGATAAATGTATTTTGTAATCATTATCGCCGCCGCAATAGTAGCCGCTGCAATAGCAGTGGGAATTACTGTCGTCATGCAGAGACGCAACGCTCAGTCGCGGGCAACACTAATCATAACCGAAGCCGAGCGACAGGCCGAAGACCTCAAACGCGACAAAGTGCTTGAAGGCCGAGAGGAAGCTCTAAAGATTATTTCCGATGCTGAAAAACAGGCTCAGCAGAAAATGTCGAAACTTCAGTCTACCGAAGCCAAGATGAAGCAACGCGAACTGCAACTCAACTCCCAGCAGAGCGAGAACCAGCGCACACGCAACGAACTTGACACTCTCCGCCAGAATATCGAGGCACAACAGGCCGTCGTAAACGGAAAACAGGTACAGCTCGACGAGCTCCACCGTCAGGCACAGGATCTTTTGGAACACATTTCCGGTCTTTCATCGGCTGAAGCCAAAGAAAAGCTCATTGAGAGCCTTAAAGATGAGGCCAAGACGGCGGCTGCATCGTATATCAACGACATAATGGACGATGCAAAGCTGACAGCCAATAAGGAAGCACGCCGCATTGTCGTACAATCCATACAACGTGTAGCCACAGAGACCGCTATCGAGAATTCCGTGACTGTATTCCATATCGACTCCGACGAGATCAAAGGTCGTATCATCGGCCGCGAAGGTCGCAACATCCGTGCACTTGAAGCTGCCACAGGTATTGAAATCATCGTCGACGACACACCTGAAGCCATTGTTCTCAGCGGCTTCGATCCGGTGCGCCGCGAAATCGCCCGTCTTGCCCTCCACCAGCTCGTCGCCGACGGCCGCATTCATCCGGCTCGCATCGAGGAAGTGGTAGCCAAAGTACGCAAACAGATCGAACAGGAAATCATCGAGACAGGCCAGCGTACCGCCATCGACCTCGGCATACACGGACTGCACCCTGAGCTTATACGCCTCGTAGGCAAAATGAAATACCGTTCGAGCTACGGACAGAACTTGTTGCAGCACTCCCGCGAGACCGCCAATCTCTGTGCCGTGATGGCCTCGGAACTCGGTCTGAATCCCAAAAAAGCACGACGCGCCGGCCTTCTCCACGACATAGGCAAAGTGCCTGACGAAGAACCCGAACTGCCGCATGCACTCCTTGGCATGAAACTCGCGGAGAAATACAAAGAGAAACCCGAAATCTGCAATGCCATAGGTGCCCACCACGACGAGGTGGAACAGACCTCGCTTCTTGCTCCCATCGTCCAGGTCTGTGACGCCATATCCGGCGCACGTCCCGGCGCACGCCGCGAAATCGTAGAAGCATATATCAAGCGTCTCAACGACCTTGAACAGCTTGCCATGTCGTACCCGGGCGTGATAAAAACATACGCCATCCAAGCCGGCCGCGAGCTTCGCGTGATTGTCGGAGCCGACAAGATCGACGATGCGGAAACAGAAAAACTCTCGTCGGAAATAGCACGTCGCATCCAGGACGAGATGACTTATCCCGGACAGGTTAAAATCACTGTCATACGCGAGACCCGTTCCGTAAGTTTCGCAAAATAATCTGCCATGGAACAAGCAGATAAACTGAATATGCCGCCGGTCAACGACGGCAC
The DNA here is from genome assembly GCA_910576775.1 of uncultured Muribaculaceae bacterium. GTDB lineage: Bacteria > Bacteroidota > Bacteroidia > Bacteroidales > Muribaculaceae > CAG-873. Next base: position 117,236 of record CAJTJV010000001.1, read on the forward strand.
TGACAAAGTACCCGAAAACGAGGTCTCCCCGAGGCCGCAATGCTGTAAAGCCAGCTTCGACTGCCGCAGGAACAAGCTCCACAGCTTCAACTGGCTCGAAGATATTCCAGGCGGATGCGCCGACAGCGAAATTGTCGAGGTGCAGTTCAAGAACACGCGCAAGGGATATTACCGCAATTCCACTAATCTGCCGCTCTTAATCGGCGACCTTGTTGCCGTGGAAGCATCTCCCGGTCATGACATTGGCACTGTATCAATGACAGGCGCCCTCGCTGAACTGCGCATGCGCAAAGCCGGAGGCAAAAATGCATCTTCCGAAATACGCCGCATCTTCCGCAAGGCAAAGCCTAACGATATCGAAAAATTCGAAGAAGCTAAGGCGCGCGAGGACGACACCATGATTCGCGCCCGAAAAATTGCCGACAGTCTGAACCTCAACATGAAAATCGGCGATGTGGAATACCAGGGCGACGGAAACAAAGCCATATTCTACTATATCGCCGACGAACGGGTGGATTTCCGTCAGCTTATCAAGATTCTTGCCGAAACATTCAAGGTGCGAATCGAAATGAAACAGATTGGTGCGCGCCAGGAAGCCGGACGCATCGGCGGTATCGGTCCTTGCGGACGTCCGCTGTGCTGTTCGCAATGGATGACAAATTTTGTTTCTGTGGCGACGAGCGCAGCCCGCTATCAGGACATATCGCTCAATCCACAGAAGCTCGCCGGACAGTGCGCCAAGCTTAAATGCTGCCTTAATTTCGAGGTCGACACCTATGTCGAAGCGTCCAGGCGGATGCCACCGCGCGACGCCCGTCTGGAAACTGCCGACGCCACATACTTCCATTTCAAGAGCGATATTTTCAACCGTCTTGTAACCTACTCCACCGACAAGAATATCGCAGCCAATCTCGTCACACTCACGGTAGAACGTGTATTCGAGATTATAAAACTAAACAAAGCAGGCGAGAAACCTCTTACCCTCGTGGAGGAAAACAGCGACAAGCCCAAGCAACGCTCTGAATTCGGTGACATTCTCGGAGAAGACGATCTCACAAGATTCGACAAGAAAAAGAAAAAGCGCCGCAAGTCCGGGCAGAAATCCGGAGTAAAGAACGGCTCAACACCCAAGGAAAACGGTGCAGATCCCACCATAGAAGCATCTACAGAACAGAAGCCGGAACAGAATAAACAACCGGCACAAGGAGACAGACAGCCTCAGGGCGAACGCAAGCAGAAACGAAAAGTCCGCAAACGCAACAACGACAGAAACGCAAATACGGTCAATGAAGGGCCTAAAGAATAGAATCGCAGCTATAACTGTACTGGCGCTGACAGCGGCAGGATGCTCTGTCGGTGGCCATCATGGAAATGGTGACGACAATTTTTTCAGTGCCTTCACCACTTTCCGAGATGCAGCATGGCCTTACGCGGAACCGCTGACATATGCTGTCGACACAATTGCCGACAGCGTATGCCCGTCAGGCGTGTTACTGCTTACTCTGCGCCACACCCACGGCTACGAGTTCAGTAACATCTGGCTCGAACTGAACTACGATCTCGACGACAGTTGTTCACGCATCGACACCTTCAATGTCATACTCGCCGATGTCTACGGCAAATGGCGTGGAAGCGGCCCGGGAAACACTTTACGCATCAACGACACTTTACGCACTGATATGCCACTCCGCCGACATCAACGCATAGGCCTACGCCACATAATGCGTACCGATACTCTGGAGGAAATCGAACAGATCGGCATAAGCTACCTGCCGGTAAAATAACTCTATATACGCCGACAAGGCATGAAACATTTCGACAGCATACTTTTCGACATGGACGGCACTCTATGGGACGCCGTTGACAGTTATTGTGCAGTCTGGAACCATACAATCGCCCAACTCCGAATGGATATCGGCCCTGTCACACGGGAAAAACTCTGCGCACTGATGGGGAAATCGCTCGACGAGATTTTCAGATTGCTTACCGACAATGAAACCCAAAAAGCCGGTTTCATCGAAAGACTGTCGGCCAATGAAGCAGAAATGATGCCCAGTCTCGGCGGTCGGCTATATCCGGGTGTACGTCATACACTCGAGAAACTCTCGAAAGACCATCGGCTATTCATGGTAAGCAATTGCGACGTTTCCGGCCTGAATAATTTCTACAGCAGCACCGGGCTGGAGCCTTTATTCACCGACGGATTGTCGTACGGAATGACAAAACATGGAAAAAGTACGAACATACGCGCACTCACAGAGTTATATATGCTTGAAGCTCCGCTTTATGTGGGAGACATCAGGTCTGACTGCTCCGATGCGCACGCCGCAGGTGTGCCTTTCGCATGGGCTTCATATGGTTTCGGCAACGACGTCACCGAAGCAGACTATATACTGCGGACGATTGAAGATTTACTGACAATTTGCAAACACTGACATGAAAGAAGCAAACGATTTCCTGCAAATAAACCTGCTTGGTGACAAGGAGCAGGCACTGCGTCTGAACCGCATTTACAACGGTATGCGCGCAGCGGGCATCGAAGCAGCCATTGTACACTCGAACTCCAACATATATTACCTCACGGGACGTGTATTCCGCGGATATCTTTTTCTGAGCCTCACCCTATCCGCTCCCATATATTTCGTGCGCCAGCCCTCAACATTGCGTTCGCGTGCCGGCGAAACCGTATACCGTATCCGCAAACCGGAGGAAATTGCCGGGCATCTCTGCGCAGACAACATATCGACAGCTAACGTGGCTCTCGAACTGAATACCACAAGCTATACAGAGACAATGCGCATCGCACACGCACTCGGGATGGAATTCCCGCAGTATGACATCTCGGGAGTACTCCGCGCAGCCAGATCTGTGAAAACTCCGGCAGAGTTACATATGCTGGAAATTTCAGGAGAAAAACAAACCCTCGTCTATGAACGCATTCCACACCTATATCAGGAAGGCATGTCGGACATAGAGTTTCAGATAGAAATAGAACGTGCCTCGCGTCTTGAAGGCTGCCTCGGACTGTTCAGAATCGGAGGGCAGGAGATGGAGCTGTTCATGGGAAACGTCCTTACCGGCGAAAACGCCGACACCCCGTCGCCCTACGATTTCGCAATGGGCGGTGCCGGTGCCGATCCGTCACTGCCTGTCGGCGCCAACGGCACTATAATCAGACCGGGATATCCCGTAATGGTTGATGTCAACGGCAACTATACCGGCTATATGACAGATATGACGCGTTGCTTCTACTCCGGGGAGCTAAAAGAAGAAGCTCAAAAAGCCAATTCGCTATCATCCGAAATATGTGATTCTCTCTCCGCCATGATGGTCCCCGGTGCAAAAGCCTCCGACCTATACATGCAGGCTCTAAAGATGGCAGAAGAGGCAGGAATGGCGGATTTCTTCATGGGACACCGTTCTCATGCCGGTTTCGTAGGCCATGGTCTCGGCATAGAGATTAACGAGGCTCCTGTAATAGCGCCTCGCTCCAAAGATATTCTTTCAGAAGGAAACGTAATAGCTCTAGAACCTAAATTTGTAATTCCCGGTATAGGCGCCGTAGGAATCGAGAACACATATATTGTAGAAAGCAATGGTGGCCGCTGCATCACCAACGCTCCCAGTCGCCCTATGCAGCTTGACTGAAATGAATCTCAAATCCAGACTAAAATTAAAAATATTCAGCACCATCTCGTCTGTGGCTGATAATATGGGCAGGGAGTGCTATATAGTTGGCGGTTACGTCCGCGACCTGCTGCTGCACCGGCCTTCGAAAGATATCGACTTTGTAACAGTAGGCTCAGGAATCGAACTCGCCGAAGCTGTCGCAGCAAAGCTCGGGCACGGCACCCATACCGCAGTTTTCAGCAACTACGGAACTGCACAGGTACATCGTCGCGGCATAGAACTTGAATTTGTAGGTGCCCGAAAAGAATCTTACCGCCACGACTCCCGAAATCCTATCGTGGAAGACGGCACTCTCGAGGACGATCTTGCTCGCCGCGATTTCACTGTCAACGCGATGGCAATCCGCATAAACGCGGAAGGTTTCGGAGAGATCGTGGACCGATACGACGGACTCGGCGATCTCGAACGACGCATCCTCCGCACCCCTCTCGATCCGGATGTGACATTCGACGACGACCCACTACGGATGATGCGCGCCGTACGCTTCGCCACGCAGCTGCAATTCGAGATTTATCCCGAAACCTTCGAAGCCATACGCCGTAACGCACACCGCATCGAAATAATAACAAAAGAGCGCATAAAAGACGAGCTTTTCAAAATAATGGCGGCGCCAAAACCGTCGACGGGTTGGCAACTGATGCTCGACAGCGGTCTATTGGGCTATATCCTCCCGGAGCTTGCCGCCATGAAAGGTGTGGAGGTTGTGAAAGGCCGCGCCCACAAAGATAATTTCCTGCACACGATGAAGGTACTCGACAGCGTCGCCGAGGTCTCCGACAATATCTGGCTACGGTGGTCTGCTCTTTTCCACGATATAGGCAAGCCAGTGACGAAACATTGGGACACAGAACGCGGCTGGACTTTCCATAACCACAATTTCATAGGCTCGAAAATGGTAAAAACCATTTTCCGCCGCATGAAATTTCCTCTTGGTCCGGAACTGCGTTATGTAGCCAAACTTGTGGAACTGCACATGCGCCCGATAGCCCTCGTAGAAGATGAGGTCACAGACAGCGCTGTGCGTCGCCTGGCAAACTATGCCGAAGAAGACCTTGCCGACCTGATGATTCTCGCCCGCGCCGACATAACAAGCAAGGACGAGGCCCGGAAAGCGCGCTATCTCGCCAATTTCGACATAGTAGAGCAGAAATTCCGCGACACCAACGCCAAAGACGCCGAACGCAACCGAAAGAATCCTGTCGACGGCACCGAGATAATGGCGCTTTTCGGGTTGCCACAAAGCCCCGAGGTGGGATATTTTACCAAAAATCTGAAACAAGCCATCAAGGACTGCGAAATCGAGGACTCCCGAAAGGCCGCTTTCGCCTATCTGATTAAACTTGCGGAAGATAAAGGCATCAAACCTTTATACGATCCTCTTAAAAACAATCTATAGATGTACTATATCAGCAAGAGACTCGAAATATCGGCCGCGCACCGTCTGGAACTCGACTACGAGAGCAAGTGCACCTCCGTACACGGTCACAACTGGATTGTGACGGTACATTGCCGCGCCGCCGAACTGAACGCAAACGGTATGATCACCGATTTCACCCATGTAAAGAAACTTATCGGCGACAGACTCGACCACCGCGTACTCAACGATGTACTGCCTTTCAACCCTACCGCCGAAAACATCGCCCGCTGGATTTGCGACAATGTAGAACACTGCTACCGCGTCGATGTTCAGGAAAGCGAAGGCAATATCGCCAGCTATGAAAAAGACTGACAAATATCTCGTAAACGAGATTTTCTACTCCCTGCAGGGCGAAGGATACTATACGGGGACTCCGGCGGTATTCCTCCGCTTTTCAGGCTGTAACCGCAAATGCTCTTTCTGCGACACTGATCATTTTCACGGACGAGAAATGACCGGCGAGGAAATAGCACGTGAATGCGCACAATACCCTTCACGCCACCTTGTCGCCACGGGCGGTGAACCGCTAATGCAGCTCGACAGCGCGCTTCTGCGCATACTCAAAGCAGAAGGATTCTACGTACAGATCGAAACCAACGGCAGTCTTCCGACGCCTCCGGAGGTCGATTGGGTGACATGCTCGCCCAAGGACGCGCCTTGGGAAATCAACCATGTTGACGAGCTGAAAATCGTCTATCAGGGACAGGATGTCGAGGAAACCGCACAATTCTTCGACACTCCGCACCGCTTTTTGCAACCGTGTTCCGGTCTTAACATAAAGGAAACCATCGAATATATACTCGACCATCCGACATGGCGATTGTCGCTCCAAACCCACAAACTGCTCGACATCCGATGAAACGTCTGCCGGCAATCATAGCGCTGCTAATCCTATGTGTGTTGCCGACGGCAGCACAGTTGCCGCGTATTTTCTTTGTCAACGCTTATCCCGGCAACGAAATATACCAGCTCGAAGGCCATTCGGCACTTGTCGTGGATTTCGGACACAGGGGCGAAGCTCTGGCATTCAACTACGGAGTGTTTGATTTCAACTCGCCCAATTTCGTATACCGTTTTGTAAAAGGAGAGACCGATTATATGCTGGCCGCCTATCCATTTCGCTATTTCATCGATGAATACCGTCAGGAGGGACGCCGTCTGGTGGCACATGAACTCGATCTGGACAGTGTGCAGACGATGCGACTCGTAAAACTGCTCATGGAAAACGTCCGGCCGGAGAACTGCACTTACCGATACAACTATGTGAAAGACAACTGCGCCACGCGACCGTTGCGCGCTGTGGAGATGGCCGCCGGAGACAGCATAATCCTTGGCCCTGCGCCGTTCGAGGCCCAGAGCCTGCATCTGCCTACTTTCCGCAATATTATGCGTCACTACCACGCTAATTATCCGTGGTACCAGTTCGGTATCGACATAGCCCTCGGCTCAGGAATAGACTCAGCAATCAACCGGCGTGACATGGCTTTTGCCCCTGCGGAACTTGACGCTATGCTGCAAGCGGCAACAATAAACGGCCATAGGCTTGTCAAAGAAAAAAAAGTGCTTGTCGATGTACCTTCCGACGCCGCCATAGAGTCACCAACGCCGTGGTATCTTAGCCCCATGACAGTTGCATGCCTCGTATTCATCGCCGCAGTTGTGCTATGTATAAGGGATTTCCGGCGTCACCGCGTCACCCGTTGGTTTGACGCGACGCTTTTCGGCATATATGGTTTCGCAGGATTGCTGCTGACGTTTCTTATTTTCGTATCCGTCCATGAAGCGACGTCGCCCAACTGGCTTTACATATGGCTCAATCCACTCTGTTTGCTCGTGCCAATACTCATCTACAATAAAAAATCCGCTAATTTCCTCAGAGTTTACCAATGTATCTACGGAGGAGCCGTGCTTCTTCTGCTTATTGTATGGCCATTGACTCCCCAGTCGGCCAATGCGGCCTTCTTTCCGCTGATGGGCGCCGCCATAGTCCGCGCAGCTTCTGACGCTTTTATCAAACCTAAACAGTACATAAAACGTTAATAACTAAACAATATCTCACTACTATGAACACTAAACTGATTGCAATTCTGTCGGCTGCCGCTCTTATGTCGGGCGCCCTCACCGGCTGTGTGAGCAAAAAGAAATACACCGACCTACAGGCTCAACACCGCACTTTGAGTCAGGATTACACCACCCTGAAAGCGAGCTATCAGGACAATAACAGCAAGATGCAGACCATTCAGGCACTTCTCGACCAGGAACGCCGCAACAACGAGGAGCTGAAAAAGAACTACGCACAGCTCCAGAATACACTCGACAAGAGTATAACAACCTCGGCACAAGGCAATGTCAATATCGAGAAGCTTGTAGACCAGATCAATGCGTCGAACAAATATATCCGCCAGCTTGTCAACGCCAAAGGGAAATCAGACTCCCTCAACCTCGCGCTCGTGACAAAGCTCACCCGCTCGCTCACTCCATCGGAATCCGACGAGGTGAATGTAAAAGTTCTCAAGGGTGTGGTATATATTTCACTCGCCGACAACATGCTCTTCCAGACCGGCAGCTATGAACTCAATCCACGCGCCATGCAGACCCTCGACAAGATTGCCAAAATCATCAAGGACTACAACAATTACGATGTTCTCGTAGAAGGCAACACAGACCCCGTGCCAATCTCTCGCCAGAATATCCGCAACAACTGGGATCTCTCGGCTCTGCGCGCATCATCGGTAGTTCAGGCTCTTCAGGACAAATTCGGCGTAGACCCATCGCGCCTCACTGCCGGCGGACGCGGCGAATTCAATCCCATCGCCGACAACGGTACAGCAGAAGGCCGTCAGCGCAACCGCCGTACCGAAATTATCATCACTCCTAAACTCGATCAGTTCCTCGACCTTATCGACAAGGCCCCCGAGGAAAAATAAGAGATATCTCCACCATAAAGATACAATCCTATGAAAAAGCGTTTCATCGTTCTCCCTCTCCTCTGCCTTTCCATTGCTATATATGCCGAATATACTGTAAGACTCAGTCTTCCGTCGGATCTTGACGGCGCTATGCTATATCTATACACCGGCACAAAAAACCTTATAGACTCTCTTACCGCTGTCGACAGCTCAGCAGTTTTCACAGGTGACATTCCTTTTGCCACAACAGCTACCGTACGCGCCGACAACTCTACTGTCGCAACATTTTTTCTTGAGAACGATACCGTCGACATATCTGTCACAAAAGAAATCATACCCGGAGGTGTAGTTACATATTGGACAGCAAACTCCGGCGTACTCAACATAGCAAAGAAAGAGTTTTGGCAAAAAATCAAAGCTATCCGTGAAGAATATGCGGAAGCTCCTGACTCCTTGAAGAATCAACTGAAAGAAAAATTCACAGAAACCTATACTAAAGCGCTGGAAGATAATATCGACAATGTTTTCGGTGCGGAACTTGCCATCGGACTGAAAAGAGGACGCGAATATTTCGAAGCCAATCCATCTCTGCTGGAACTGGATAACGTAAAAGAATATCTCGCAAAGATTGAAGAAGCCGAAAAAATCGCCCCGGGAAAACCTTTCCGTGATTTCAGAGTCACATACAATGGTCAGACTCATCACTTGAGCGATGTGGTCGGCAAGGGAGATTATGTCCTTCTTGAGTTCTGGGCTGCATGGTGCGATCCGTGCATACGGTCTATGGAGCATCTGAAAGAGCTGTACGCCAAATATAGAGAACGCAATTTCCGCATTCTCGGAGTACCCATAAACGACGATCCGGAAAACACAATATACATGCAGGAGAAACTCGCACTCCCTTGGGAAAATTGGCCCGGAAAAAACAATGAAGAGGCTTATTATGCATATATGATTGAGAGCATCCCTCACACGGTGCTTTTCGCTCCGGATGGCACCATCCTCCTTAACAAACCCAAGGCAGAAGAACTTGATGCCAAGCTCAAAGAAATCTTTGAAACAGATTGATCCAACAATCTGCCGGCAAAATATTTGCGGGGGAAGATAATTTTTGCTACCTTTGCAGCCGGAAAATAAGTTTTCCAACATAAATCTTTAATTATCAACGTAAACATGCAGTACGAAACCGTTTTCATTTTAACTCCCGTTTTGTCTGATGCCCAGATGAAGGAAGCGGTAGAAAAGTTTACAAAAACACTCACCGACAACGGTGCAGAAATTGTAAACATCGAGGAATGGGGTCTGCGCAAGCTCGCTTATCCCATTCAGAAAAAGTCCACTGGCTTCTACAGCCTTATCGAATTCAACGCCAATCCCCAGCTCATCCGCAAGCTTGAGACTGAGTTCCGCCGCGACGAACGCGTGCTCCGTTGGCTCACATTCCGTCAGGACAAATATGCAGCACAGTACGCAGCAAAGCGCCGCGCCCGTCGCGCCGAAGCCGCTGCCGCTCCCGTTCAACCCGTAGAAAACAAGGAGGACTAAACAATGGCACAAGCACAATCTGAAATCCGCTATCTCACCCCCATGTCAGTGGATGTGAAGAAGAAAAAATATTGCCGTTTCAAACGCTTCGGCATCAACTACATCGACTACAAGGATCCGGAATTCCTCAAAAAATTCCTCAACGAGCAGGGTAAGATTCTTCCCCGCCGCATCACCGGCACCTCTCTTAAATTCCAGCGCCGCGTGGCTCAGGCCGTAAAACGTGCCCGCCACCTCGCACTCCTGCCATACGTTACCGACTTAATGAAATAATCCTTAACCGCCACACGATATGAAACTGATTCTTAAAGAAGACGTAAACGGCCTCGGATACAAGGACGACGTCGTTACAGTGAAAGACGGTTACGGCCGCAATTATCTTATTCCTACCGGCAAAGCTGTAATCGCCAGCGAATCCGCTCTCAAGGTGCTCGCCGAAAACCAGCGTCAGCGCGCCCACAAGCTCGCCAAGATCAAAGCCGACGCAGAAGCTCTCGCAGCCCAGCTCAAGGAACTCAAGCTCACCATCGGCGCTAAGACAAGCGCAACAGGTACAATCTTCGGTTCTGTGAACAGCATCCAGATTGCAGAGGCTCTCGAGAAACTCGGCCACAACATAGACCGCAAGATTATCGACATCAAAGACCCCGTAAAGGAAGTCGGCGAATATGTAGCCACCGTAAAGCTTCACAAAGAAGTGTCGGTTGAAATTCCTTTCGAAGTTGTAGCAGAATAATTAATTCCACTACGCCATACAGAACGGCCGCTTTCACGAGCGGCCGTTTATTTTTTTGCAATCAGCAATTATATTCGTATATTAGCGGCCAAATCAACATCAAAACCTCTCCGCAATGAAACTATCTTCAAAAATCATCACAATCGCATCCTCAATTTTAGGAGTAACAGTTGCGGGATGCGGAGGTTCGGAATGCATGTATGGCACGCCGAATGCCGACTATGAAATCAAAGGCATTGTAACGGACACGGAAAACATTCCTCTTGAAGGCATAAAAGTAAGCGTCGGGGATATTTATGGAAATTTCGACGACAACACCCCTCTACCACCTACAATCTACACCAGCAGTAACGGTAAATTCGAGGTAAAATACAAGGCATTTCCATTCAGCGGCAAGAAAATGAAACTCCGTTTTTCAGATGACAACGGCATCTATAAAACCAAATACGAAGAAGCCGCTATAAAATATACTGGGAAATCGAATGCCTGGTATCATGGAAAAGCCATCATAGACGTCAGCATAAAACTCTCAAAATTAGAAAAATAATGTTTTCCGGCAACGGAGAATCCTCTGCACCCCGCCTCAGACTCGGCCTACGCAAACGCCTTGCACTTGAAATCTACAAAAGCCAACGCGACGATTATATCGCCCTTCATCCGTTGCGGACTCTGTTCTGGGAATGCACCCAACGCTGCAACATTGCCTGCAAGCACTGTGGAAGCGACTGCAAAGTGTCGTCACGGATTCCCGACATGCCAGCGGAAGATTTCTTAAAAGCCGTCGACAGCATAACACCACACGTCGATCCACACAAGGTAATGGTAGTTATTACAGGCGGTGAGCCTCTCATGCGCGACGACCTCGAGAAAATCGGAATTGCGCTTTACCACCGCGGATATCCTTGGGGAATCGTAACAAACGGCCTTGCACTTGACAAGAAACGCCTGCTAAGTCTACGCAAAGCAGGCTTACACTGCATAACTGTAAGCATCGACGGACTCGAAGAAGACCACAATTGGCTCAGAGGACATTGTGACGCATTCCGGCACGCCATGGAAGCGTGCCGACTTATTGCATCTGCCAAAGACCTGCGCAGCGACGCCGTGACATGCGTCAACAACAGAAATATCGACTCTCTAGGAGATCTCAAAGAAAAACTTATCGACGCCGGCATACGGGCCTGGCGCCTATTTACCATTTTTCCAGCCGGACGCGCAGCGGCACATCCGGAATTCCGGCTGACGGCCCCCGCCTACCGCCGCCTGCTCGATTTTATCAAAAATACACGCGCCGAAGGTCGAATTCACATTTCCTATTGCTGTGAAGGCTTTCTTGGCGAATACGAAGGCGATGTCCGCGACACATTTTTCGGATGCAACGCCGGCATCTCTGTAGGCTCGATTCTTATTAACGGCGATATTTCAGCTTGTCCAAGCATCCGCGCCAATTACGCACAAGGCAATATCTATCGCGACGATTTCATGGCAGTATGGAACAGCCGCTTCGAACCATACCGAGACCGCTCATGGATGCGTCGGCTCGAGCCATGCACCCGTTGCAAGGCTTTCAGATACTGCCGAGGCGGCGCAATGCACCTGCGAGAATCAGATGGCACCCTTATGCGCTGCAATCTTCTCGACCTGCAAAAATAGAACGCAGGGACCACTTTTAACATTTTTTACCATATTACCAAGACTCTCTACGCTCCAACGGGAACACTGCGGCTTCAATATTTTGGCCATATCGAAAAAAAGCAGTAATTTTGCAGCACCGATTATGTCCAAATCTTTCACGACAGTTGCGCGGCAAGCTTTTGGCCAAGCAAGCCTCAACGCGACAGTCAGATTATGTAATTAATTAAACAAGCAAACAGAAAGTGGATACCATTAGCTATCGCACCGAATTCCCTAACGCTGAGAAAGTGCAGCATGACTGGGTAGTAATCGATGCCACCGACCAGGTTCTCGGTCGTCTTTGCGCAAAAGTTGCCAAACTGCTGCGCGGCAAATACAAACCCTCGTACTCCCCCAATGTAGAGTGCGGCGATAACGTTATCATCATCAACGCCGACAAAGTGATTCTCACCGGCAAGAAAATGACCGACAAGATTTACCTCAACTACACAGGTTATCCCGGCGGCCAGCGCGAGACAACACCCGAGGTACTGATGAAAAAGTCGTTCAACAAGCACATCAAACCCGGCATGCACCCCTTGTTCATCCGTGTTATGAAAGGTATGCTTCCCAAGAACCGTATCGGTCGCCGTCTTATCGAAAACATGCACGTCTACAATGGTCCCGAGCATCCGCATGCAGCTCAGAACCCCACCGTGCTCGACATTAACAAACTGAAATAATCGCAAGCATGGAAACAGTAAATGCAGTAGGCCGCCGTAAAGCCGCCGTAGCCCGCGTTATCCTTAAAGAAGGTAACGGTGCCATCACAATCAACAAGCGCCCCATCGAAGTATATTTTCCCTCTTCGATTCTTCAGTTCATCGTCAAGCAGCCCCTCACCACACTCGAGGTAGCCGACAAATATGACATCCACGTCAATCTCGACGGAGGCGGTTACAAAGGTCAGGCAGAGGCTCTCCGTCTCGGCATTGCCCGCGCACTTGTGAAAGTCAACCCCGACGACAAGGCCGTTCTCCGCAAGGCTGGCTTCATGACACGCGACCCGCGCGCCGTAGAACGCAAGAAACCTGGCCAGCCCAAAGCACGCAAGCGCTTCCAGTTCTCCAAACGTTAATCGTTTCCTTTACCGTCTTTACCGACAATCATATCCTGTTTAGTATCTAAACGAAGGCGATGGACTGCTATTCCCTACCCCTTCGTTGATTAACCCCAAGAAAGTAAACAAACACCACAACAATGGCAACACCCACATTCGAACAGCTCCTTGAGGCCAGCTGTCATTTCGGCCACCTCAAACGCAAATGGAACCCCGCAATGGCACCCTACATCTTCATGGAGCGCAACGGTATCCACATAATCGACCTCTATAAAACCCAGGCCAAACTCGAAGAAGCAGCAAAAGTGCTCCGCGGCATGGCAAAATCGGGTAAAAAAGTTCTCTTTGTAGCCACAAAGAAACAGGCAAAACAGGTTATCGCCGATCTCGCAGCATCCGTAGGCATGCCCTACGTTATCGAACGCTGGCCCGGCGGTATGCTCACCAATTTCCCCACCATCCGCAAGGCTGTCCGCAAGATGACAACCATCGACAAGATGAGTAAGGACGGCACATTCGACAATCTCTCGAAGCGTGAACGTCTCCAGATTACCCGTCAGCGTGCCAAACTCGAAAAGACACTGGGTTCCATCGCCGACCTCAACCGTCTTCCTTCGGCACTCTTCGTTGTTGACGTTCTTAAAGAACGTATCGCAGTCGCAGAAGCCAACCGTCTCGGCATCCCCGTATTCGCCATGGTTGACACCAATTCCGACCCCTCCACCATCGACTACGTAATCCCCGCAAACGACGACGCTTCAAAGAGCATCGAACTTATCGCCGGCACCCTCGTAGCAGCCATGGCCGAAGGTCTGGAAGAACGCAAAGCCGAGAGACTCGACAATGAAGCAGCTGAAGCACAGGCAGAGGCACCCGCAGCTCCCCGCCGCGAACGTCGCCGCGTACGCCGCAACGACTCGGAAGAAGCCGCACCCGCGGTAGAAGCCGCCGAAGCACCCGCTGCTGAATAACAAACATTTCAGAAACATTTCAACACCACAATATCATGGCAGTTACAATGGCAGAAATCACCAAGCTCCGCAACCTCACCAGCGCCGGCTTGATGGACTGCAAAAAAGCTCTGGCAGAAACTAACGGCGATATCGACGCAGCCGTTGAAATCCTTCGCCAGAAAGGCAAAGCGGTGGCAGCAAAACGCGAGGACCGTCAGGCTTCCGAAGGCTGCGCCCTCGCCAAAAACGACGGCACATACGCCGCCATCGTGGCACTTTGCTGCGAGACAGATTTCGTAGCTAAAAACGCAGGTTTCGTCGCTCTTACAGAACGTCTTCTCGACTTTGCCGTAGCAAACAAAATCAAGACTCTCGACGAACTCAAGGCCGCTACCATCGACGGCAACACTGTAGCCGACCTCATCACCGACGAGAGCGGCAAGACAGGCGAGAAAATCGAACTCGGCCAGTTTGAATGCATCGAGGCTCCCGCCACAGCTTCCTACGTTCATTTCGGCAATAAGCTTGCGACCATCGTAGGCTTCAATCAGGAGATTGACGCTCATGTAGGCCGCGACGTCGCAATGCAGGTTGCATCGATGAACCCCGTAGCAGTAGATCGTGAAAGCGTTTCCGAACAGATTGTAAACAGCGAATATACCATCGCCGTCGAAAAGACAAAAGAAGAACAGGTTAAGAAGGCCGTTGAAGCAGCTCTCAAGAAAGCCGGTCTCAATCCCAACCATTTCGACAGCGAAGACCACATCGCCTCCAACATCAACAAAGGATGGCTTACCGAAGCTGAAGCTGAAAAAGGCCGCCAGATAATGGCCGAGACAGCAGAAGCCAAAGCCGCCAACCTCCCCGAACAGATGATCAAGAACATCGCTCAGGGTCGTCTGAACAAATTCTTCAAAGAAAACTGCCTAATGGAACAGGAATTCGTCAAAGACGGCGAACTCACCATAGGCCAGTACCTTGAAAAATCCGCAAAAGGCCTCGTTGCAGTTTCGTTCAAACGCGTAAACCTCAACCAGGACTAATAATACAACGGGAGCACACTCCTGTGCTCCCGTTTAAAACGGAGGTCCGGTAGCTCAGCTGGATAGAGCATCTGCCTTCTAAGCAGACGGTCACGCGTTCGAATCGCGTCCGGATCACATAATCTGATTCATTAGCTCAGTTGGTTTAGAGCGCTTCCTTGACAGGGAAGAGGTCATTGGTTCGAATCCAATATGGATCACAAAAAAAGAGTTGTATCAAATTTGATACGACTCTTTTTCATATAAACTCACTTAATTTGCCGCATCGCTCTCTTCGGACAATTTCTTACACATTTGCCACATTCAATGCAGAGACTATGATCTACCACAGGAAAGCCCTCGGAATTCTGTGAAATAGCACCGACCGGACAAACCTTTATTAACGGACATATATGGTTGTGCGGACATATATTCTTGTCTAAATGTATCATAATACTTTTTTATTGCAAATTTAAGTCAAATACATTATACTACAAAATGGTTTTATTCCAGCTTCAATAGCTGAACAAATTATTGTCGTGCAGCAATACAAATTTTATTGTGATAAAGGATGCTGCCTGACATTTTTCCGTATATTTGCTTAAAAAATCGGGTACGCCGACGCGAACCGGGCAAAACCCGACATTCATTATTTTTTTCATCGAATATACTCCGTATATTTGCAATAATCAATACAGCAGACTCGCAAAAGACTGCATCGCATTTTATAATACCAATACCACATCATAATCTCCAATATGAAACTTAAAAATCTTATACTACAGATGGCACTTGTTCTCTGTGCCTTCAATATGAATGCGGAGCTTCCGGTCTATCTTGACGACTCAAAACCTATCGAGGAACGAATCGACGATGCTATATCGCAAATGTCGCTCAAACAAAAAGTTGCATTACTGCATGCACATTCCAAATTCAGCTCTCCAGGCGTTCCTGCCCTCGGAATACCTGAGCTATGGACGGACGACGGCCCTATGGGTGTAC
Organism: uncultured Muribaculaceae bacterium; assembly: GCA_910576775.1. GTDB lineage: Bacteria > Bacteroidota > Bacteroidia > Bacteroidales > Muribaculaceae > CAG-873. The sequence goes on from CAJTJV010000001.1 coordinate 133,244, forward strand.
GTCCTGAAGTGCTATGGGATGAATGGGACCAAGCCGGCTGGACAAACGACTCATGCACAGCCTTCCCCTCTCTGACATGCCTTGCCGCGACATGGAATCCCGAGATGGCCGCACTATACGGCAAAAGCATAGGCGAAGAAGCCCGCTATCGCAACAAAAGCGTCCTTCTCGGCCCGGGCGTGAATATATACCGTACTCCTCTCGGCGGACGAAATTTTGAATATTTCGGAGAAGACCCACTGCTTGCCGGTATCATGGCTGCCGAATATGTAAAAGGAGTGCAATCGAACGGTGTCGCTGTATGCGTCAAACATTTCGCTGCCAACAATCACGAATGGAACCGATATACGACCAACTCTATTGTCGGCGACCGCGCGCTCTACGAAATCTACCTCCCGGCATTCAAGGCGGCTGTCGACGCCGGAGCATGGAGTCTGATGGGTGGCTACAATCTTATCAACGGGCAACACGCCACATATAACCAACGTCTTATAAACGACATTCTGAAAGGAGAATGGGGATTCGACGGAGCCGTAATCTCTGACTGGGGCGCCGTCCACGACACCAAGCAGGCTGTCGAAGGCGGTCTTGACTTGGAATTCGGTACCGGAACCGACGGCCTCGGCTCCAAAGGTAACCCCTACGACAACTATTACCTTGCCAATCCCTACTATAACGGACTTGTTGAAGGAAAATACAGCGAAGATCAACTTAACGACAAAGTTCGCCGCGTACTCCGTCTTACGATGCGAACGGCCATGAACCGCAACCGGCCGTTCGGCTCCATCAATTCCGACGAGCACCACGAGGCATGCCGCAAAATCGGCGAAGAAGGAATCGTGCTGCTTAAAAACGTTGACAACACTCTTCCCATCGACCTAAAGAAAATACATACAATTGCCGTAATTGGTGAAAACGGTATCAAACGAATGACTGTCGGCGGAGGCTCGTCATCACTCAAAGCGCAATACGAGATCTATCCTCTCGAAGGCCTTGAAGCACGCCTCGGCAAAGATATCGACATCGTTTACGAGCGTGGATACGTAGGCGATACCTGCACTCATTACAATAACGTATGGACCAAACAGGATCTCTCCGACCCACGCACACCTGAACAACTCACCGCCGATGCTGTAAAGGCTGCCAAGGGCGCCGACATGGTGATATTTATCGGTGGACTCAACAAAAGCGACCATCAGGATGCAGAAGGCTGCGACCGCCTCTCTATGGATCTTCCTTACAATCAGAACGAGCTTATAGAGGCTCTTGCGGCAGCAAATCCCAACATTGTTGTAGTCAATATCAGCGGTACCGGCATCGCAATGCCGTGGCTTGATAAAGTGAAAGCAGTCCTTCAAGCCTGGTACCTCGGCAATGAAACGGGCAACGCTCTCGCGGCCGTACTCTGCGGAGATGTGAACCCCAGCGGCAAGCTTCCCTACACTTATTATGCAAGCCTCGACCAATGCGCCGCCCACAAACTCGGTGATTATCCCGGTACTCCGCGACACGACCCTGTGGAAGGAGACATAATCGATATGAAATACAATGACGATATCTTTGTCGGTTACCGCTACACCGACATGAACAAAATCAAACCCACCTTTCCATTCGGCCATGGCTTGTCGTACACAACATTTGAATATGGCAAGCCATCTATCAATCGTAAGAAAGGCTCTGTAGACGATAAGTTCACCGTTACAATACCCGTTACCAATACCGGGAGTCGCGAGGGCAGCGAAATAGTACAACTCTATATCGCCGACCTTAAATCATCGCTTCCACGCCCCGCAAAGGAACTGAAAGACTTTGCAAAGATAAAACTCCAGCCGGGACAGACGGAAACCGTTGTCTTTGAAATTGGCCGCGAAGACCTCTGTTTCTTCGACGACAAAGCCCATTCGTGGATTGTCGAGCCCGGGAAATTCGAAGCAATCATAGGAGCCTCGGCCGCAGATCTCAAAGGAAAAGTCGGCTTCGAAATAGAATAATAATTACTTTTTGCACCATTGAGGCCGCAATTTACCCCAGATTGCGGCCTCAAATCATTCCTTTATTTTAGTATGGACAAGATCTGTATGAACGTGTATCCTAAACGTAGCTTTATTCCATTTATATTAATCGTTTCCGCGCTATTTATTTGGGGAGGATGGCTCATGACTCAACATCCCTATGGCTCCCGCAGACTAACACCAGAACTTGCTATAGTAATCGGATATATCACAATAATATTCGGTTCATTATGTATATCAAGTGGCCTCGGCTATCTCGTCCTCTCACTATCGCACACACCTCTTGCGCGAATATTCGATGATCATCTTGAATATTTGATACCTCTAAAGATGAAATATAAAGTTATTCCATACATCGATATTCAATATTTTGCCGTCCCTGCCAAAGGAAAAAGTTCATTATGGAGTAAATATACATCAAACAGACAATTATACGTGATCGACATCAACAATCAAGCTGTTCCAACGACATTGATTGATAATAATATCAACAGTATCGACAATGTATGCGACACAATGAACGAAAAATTAAATACATATTGGCAACAACCAATATTAAATCAAAAACTTGACATTGAATCTGTAGGCAAATACATGGAAGAATCCGATATAGATAAAACTTTATTTGGTTTCGATGAAACCCCAAGGCCTGACAGGACTGTACTAATAAAGAAATCTTCAGGCTTCCAGATAATACATTTTGACAGATACGCAACGCAAATAGGAAAGAAGAGCTACAATGATGAAAACGACGCATGCCGTATTTTTCTTCAAAATGTCATCCGCCAACATGTCTTGAATCGATACGAGCAATAACATTAATCTAATAAGGATGAATCTTTTTGTCACATATCTGTAATTTTTTGCGTAAATTCGCGTCTAACAACAAAATAATTTCAAATACAAATCATTATGGATGTACCCTGGTATTATTTCATCATTTATGTTGCTGTCGGAAGCCTTTTGCTTTGGATTTTCGACAAGCGCGAGATTATAAAGCCGAAATCGTTACGTTACTTTATAGTTATTATCGTCTATACACTCATCTGTTGGGGTATTTACGACCTTTTCCTCTGCCCGGAATAAATATGGAAAGTGTATTTTATTAGCTTTATGCGTATTTCTCGGCCAATGTGTCTATGCTTTAATCCAGATACCTCTTGGAGAAAATCCGAGGAGAGAATAATTCAAACAAGCCTATAAGCATAATAATTGCAGTAATACTGAGCCTAATTTTTTGCCTTTGGTTTATTGATAACTTTCATTGATGAATTTCAAAAAAGACGCGGGCGCTCCGGAATGAGGCGCCCGCGATAGTTATTCAAAAGCTAATCAGCCGATGAAATACATCGACATGGTGCTGTCTGTAGCGAGATTTAGAAGCGAGTTATAGAAGAAACTTACAATACCGAGAACAAGTATACCACCTACGGTAATCCAAAGACCGAGGCGCTCGGAGCATGTGGACTTGAAAGTCGGGATAACACTTTCCTCAGGAGCGATAAACATTGCTTTTACAACAAGCAGATAGTAGTAGAGCGACACGATTGTATTAATCAACGCGATAAGGACAAGGACATAGATTGCCACACTGCCTTGATTGATTGCGCTTGTGAAGATGAAGAATTTCGAGAAGAAACCAGCAAACGGAGGAATACCGGCGAGAGAGAACATTGCCAGCATCATAGCCACCGACAGGCGGGGATTGCTGCGATAAAGGCCGCGGTAATCATCCATCGACACCTTGCCTGTCGCATTCTCGATAGCACCGATAACGCCGAACGCAGCGAGATTGGAGAAAATGTAGACAAGAATGTAGTACATCATCGCAGCCACACCCATTGCATTGTAAGCAATCACACCAAGCATGATATAGCCGGCCTGCGAGATTGATGAAAATGCAAGGAAGCGCTTCATGTTGCGCTGACGGATGGCAAACAGGTTACCGATTGTAATGGTGAGAATGATAAGGGCATAGAGCATCCATTCCCAGACCTGGCTGTATAGCGTGCCGAACACCTGTGCAAGAATCACCATGAATGCGAAGGCTGCTGCGCCTTTGGAAATTACAGAAAGATACGATGTCACGGATGTGGGTGCACCCTGATATACATCTGCGGTCCAGAGATGGAAGGGAACAAGTGAAAGTTTGAAACCTACGCCTGCGATAGTGAATGCGAGCGCTATGACGAGCATCGAATTAAGTTCTCCTGTAAGGGCGAAATAGATGTTCTCGAAATAAAGAGATCCTGTCAGACCGTAGACGAACGACAGACCCATCATGAATATGGCCGACGAGAACACTGCCGTAAGTATATACTTTACGGCTGCTTCATGACTTTCGTAGCTGTTCTTTTCGAGAGCCACCATGGCTGCCAGAGGCAGAGAGGCGCTTTCGAGACCGATGACAAACATCAGGAAATGACGCGACGAAATCATAAGATACATACCGAAAAGCGTTACGAGAAGAAGCTCGTAGAACTCACCGCGACGCACGGCCATTTTTTCACTGTTTGCCCAGCTTATCGACTGGAGCAATACAATGACAACGCCTACATTAAGAATATTCTTGATTGCACTGATAACTGGAGATGTTTCATACATGCCGGCAAAAGCCACGGTATTATGGGCTGAGCCGAGGCTGCATGAACAGAAACCGAGCGCCGTAAGCGCAAGCATGAGCACCACAGAGATGACGGGCAGGCTTTTCTGAGCCCCACGGGGCATGAAGGTGTCATAGAGGAACACTAACAGAAATACAGTCAGCAGACCGATTTCCTGCTTCATTGCTAAAAATTGAGTATAGTCCATTGCAATTTACCTGAGGGGTTTACATTCCAAGTACCCTGAATATTTCGGGGCTGAAGGTTGTTTTAATCAAATCGCTGAAGAAATTGGGGAAGCAACCGATGGCAGCGACACATACTATAAGAGTGGCAGTCGAAAGGCGTTCCCACCATGAAGCATCCGTAAGAGTCCGGTGACGATCGTCATAAACCGGACCGAAGAGAAGCTTGCCGACAACACGGAGGATATAGACTGCAGTAATGACAATAGAGCAGCAGGCAACCAGTGTGAACACAAGTCGGAGCGAACCGGCTCCTGCAAGAAAATCAGCCATACCGGCCTTGAACGAACCGACGAAGATTGTCATTTCAGCGACGAAACCGCTGAGACCGGGGAGACCGAGCGATGCCATACCGGCAACCACATAACAAACAGAGAGATAAGGCATAATCTGCATCATACCACCCATCTGGGTTATTTCACGGGTGTGGGTACGTCCGTAAATCATGCCGATAAGAGCGAAGAACAATGCCGTCATTAGGCCATGCGACAGCATCTGCATGATTGCACCTGTCATCGCGGTGGTGTTGAGCATCAATATGGCGAAGAGCACTAAACCACAGTGCGACACTGAAGAGTAGGCGTTGATATACTTGAGGTCTGTCTTGACACATGCGCAGAAAGCACCGTAGACAACCGAGATACCTGTAAGGATAAGGAATATGTACGACAACTCGTGGGCGGCATAAGGCATCAGATAAATGGCTACTCGGAAACATCCATAACCGCCGAGCTTCATAAGGACACCGGCGTGAAGCATAGAGACTGCCGTCGGCGCCGAAGCGTGGCCGTCTGGGCTCCATGTATGGAATGGGAACATCGCGCCAAGAACACCGAATCCTACAAAAGTCATCGGGAAGAGGAACTGCTGCCAACCGTGGGGAATGGCATCATTCTTGGCAATTTCAAGAATATTCCATGTCAGCTGCCCGCCGTCGGGAGCGGAGTGATAATAGATGCCGATAAGACCGAGCATAAGGAATGCGGATCCCCCCATAAGCATAAGGGTAAGTTTCATTGCGGAGTAGTTCTTGCGTCCGGACCCCCATACACCGATAAGCAGATACATCGGGATAAGAGCGACCTCATAGAACATGAACATCGTGAAGAGATCCACACTGATGAAGAAGCCGAACACACCGGTGGAAAGAAGCACGAGCCAGAGGAAAAACTCCTTGGGCTGATCAATTTTCCAGGAAGCAAAAGAACCTGTAAGCAGGATTACCGACGAAAGGATAAGCATTGCTATCGATATGCCGTCGACACCAACAGCAAGATTGATGTGAAGAGGTTCGAACCACGACCAGCTGTCAGTGAAGAGCATGGGCGATACCTGATCGACCTGACGGATTTCGAGATATTGCAACAGCACGTAGACCGACAGAGCCAGAAGTGCCAGCGAACCTGTCACGGCAACGGCCCGTATCTGCTTGATGTCACGGCTCAGACCCAGCAACGCAAGCATTATCACGGGGATTACTACGAAATAGATTAATATATTGGAAAACATCTTAATTACTGATTTTAGATTGTGGCACCGTTTATTAAATCAGACATACTACTGTAATGGCTCCGAGAGCAAGAACGCCGATAAGGTAATACCATACGTACATCTGAATCTGTCCGGACTGCAGAGGCTTGATGGCGTCGGACGCCTTGTTTGTGATAACGGCGAAAGAGTCCATCGTTCCGTCAATTATATGACGGTCGAACCAGGCCAACGGGCGGCAGATGCATCCGAAGATTATGCGATGGGTAATGAACATGTAAAGTTCATCCCAGTAGAAGCGGTGGTAGCACCAGTCCCAAAGAGCGGGGACTGCGTTTTTGAATTTTTCGGGAAGCTTGTTTTCCTTTCTGTACATTACCGCAGCCATAGCGATGCCGACAACGGCGATAATAAGGCTGACAGTAGCTACATTCCAGTTGAAATGCTCCATAAAGTCATAAGGGTGGCCGTTCCAGCTTACAAGTTCACCGAAAGGTATGAAACCTGCGACACATGAAATTGCGGCAAGGATAATAAGCGGCAACGACATTGTCCAAGGCTGGTCGTGGGGCGCATGGTGTCCTTCGGGTACTTTATGTTCCTTCCACCAGAAAATAAGGAAATAGAGACGGAACATATAGAATGCTGTGAGACCTGCCACCATCGACATCCAGAGGTAAGCTACCCAATCATATCCCATGCAGGAACTCAAAATCTCGTCTTTGGAGAAGAAACCCGAGAAAGGAATGATACCCGCTATAGCAAGACACCCTATTAAGAATGTTATGTGGGTAATCGGCATGTGCTTGCGCAGGCCATGCATTGCTGTGTAGTCGTTCGAGCCGATTGCATGAATAAGGGCGCCGGCACCGAGGAAGAGCAAGGCCTTGAACATTGCATGCGTGAACAGATGGAACATGGAAGCCATGTATCCGAGACCTTCATGTATTTCAGGACGGGCAACGCCAAGCGAAACCATCATGAATGCAATCTGCGATATTGTCGAGAAGGCGAGCACACGCTTGATATCTATCTGTGTGCATGCAACCATTGCCGCATAGAATGCCGTGATAGCACCGACTACCGTGATGATCACAAGCGCGCTGTTCTCCATCAGGTAAAGCGGGAAGAGACGGGCAACGAGATATACACCGGCGACAACCATTGTTGCAGCATGGATAAGTGCCGATACGGGAGTCGGACCTTCCATAGCGTCGGGAAGCCAGATATGAAGTGGCAGCATCGCTGATTTACCCATACCGCCCATGAAGATGAGCACCAGAGCCCAGGTAAGAACCGAGGCGCCCATAAATGTGGGAGCTGCACTGTTCTCGAAGATACTGCGGACACCGATGGCAGTGTTGATGTCAACCTGACTTACATTGGCAAGACCGTCAACCGGCACCGAGGTAAGTTCGGTGAAATTGAAGGTTCCGGTATAATAGGAAAGAATCAGAATACCGATAAGGAAACCGAGATCGGCGAAGCGGGTAACGATGAACGCTTTCTTCGATGCGGACACTGCCGACGGCTTGATATAGTAGAAACCGATAAGCAGGTAGGACGATGCACCCACAAGTTCCCAGAAAATATACATCTGGAAGATGTTGGAAGCGACCACCAGACCGAGCATGGAAAAACTGAACAGGCTCAAGAAAGCATAGAAGCGCTGGAAGCCATGTTCATACACACCGTGGTGATCGCGCATATAACCGAGGCTATATAGATGCACCATGAAAGAGATTGTAGTGATAACCACAAGCATCATGGCTGAAATCGGGTCGAGGAAGAATCCGATCTTTATTGCAAGACTGTCGGTGAACTGCAACCATGTCTGGTCGAAAACCATGTACTGGAGACGCTCTCCGGCAGCATTTACAAATTCAGGCGCTCCGCTGAAGAAATAAAGATAAGCGGTATAATAGGACAGCAGCAGGACTGTACCCATGCCGAGCGTACCGAGCACACCCGCAAGCTTATGCGTCATTTTCATTCCCAGCAGCCCCAGGAACAAGAACATGAACAAGGGGATGCTCAGAATCAATATTGGTAATGTGACATCCATAGTGCTTAGAATTTCATTTCGTTAAGTGAGCGGACGTCAATATTGCGGACGGCTCTGAAGATGTTGATTATAATCGCAATTGCAAGAGCTGTTTCAGCTGCTGCGATGGCAATTGCAAAAAGAGTGAAGAACATACCTTCGAGCTGCTCCGGAAAGAGAAAACGATTGAACACGACAAAATTTATATCCACCGCGTTCAGCATCAGCTCAAGCGATATGAGCATTGCAATCATGTTTTTGCGGGTAATGAAACCATAGACGCCGCAGCAGAACATGAACAATGCCGGCAAGAGATAATATATAGCTGTAATTTCCATAATTGTCAACGTTTACGGGCTATTACTACACCACCGATGATACATGCCAGCAACAGAACACTGACTGCCTCGAACGGCAGTAGATACTGTCCGGCGCCTGTACCCATAAGAGTAGACCCGATGGTCTGCATGTCGGGGGTATCCATTTCAGGCTTTTGTGCGAAAGCCACAGCGCAACGGCTTACAAGAGCGTAACCGGCCACGCATAGAGTTGCCACGGCTGCAATACCGCCAAGAACGCGCGAACGGGAGGTAAGGCGCTCGGTATTATCGCCGGGACGCGAGGTAAGGAGGATGGCGAAAACGAACAACACTACGATACCGCCTGCATAAACAGCAATCTGCACGGCGCCGAGAAATTCATAGTCAAGCATGAAATATACCACAGCGGCGGCAAAAAGCGTAAACAGCAGATAGGTGGCGGCTCGGAGTATCTTGCGGGTAGTGACAGCCATCACCGAGAATACTATCATCGACAGAGCGACGATAAAATACAAGATTATACTTCCTACTGATTCCATATCGGTTTATTTATTTTCATCTGATTGAGGCTTGGGAGCTTCGGCGGCATCCTTGGTGGCCTTGGCTGCGGCAGCCTTTGCTTTGGCCTCTGCTATCTTGGCCTGACGTTCGGCTTCAATCTTGGCGAGCTGTTCGGGTGTCGGTTCCGGTTCTTCTTTCTCGGGAAGATAATTGAGCTGCTTTAGAAGCTTGTCGCGTGTGAATACCGCCTGCTCAAAGTCGTTGTTGAACTTGATTGCATCTGTCGGACAATTCGTAACGCAAAGCTGGCAGAATGTGCAGCTGCCGAGGTCATAAAAATATTTTACAAGTTTCTTTTTCTTTGTGCCGGCCATTGTTGTCACCATCTTCGATTCAATAGAGATGGTGCCGTTGGGACAATTGCGTTCGCAGTTGCCACAGGCGATACACTTGTGGTTTCCGTCGGCGTCATAGTCAAAGACCAACTGGGCGCGGAAACGGTCGGGCCACTTGTGCTCGGTACGGTTTTCGGGATAGCACTCGGTAATTTTAGGAGTTACAAACTCCTTGCCGGTAACCTTCAGTCCTTTCAGAAGACTGAGTATTCCGGTGCCTAATGATGAAAAGTATTCTGATACACTACCCATTACGTGGTGATATATTGATTTTTACTTTTGAGGGTTCATATAATGGACGTCAGTCGCGTTTTTGGCCGCCCACAATGTCGAGGAGTTCGGTCGTAATGCTCTGCTGGCGCAGTTTGTTATATTCGAGTTGAAGTTGTTCGAGAAGCTTCTGGGCGTTGTCGTTCGCACTCTGCATAGCCATCACGCGTGCAGCCTGCTCGGAGGCGCGGTTCTGCGCGAAAGCCTCCTGCATCTGCGACAACAGATACATCGGGAGTACCGTACGGAATATCGTTGTGGCGTCAGGTTCGAAAAGGTAAGGTCGCCCGCTACCTTGGCTATTCTGCGAGAGTTCGTCGGACGATATGGGGAGATAAGCCGACGACTGGAATCTCTGGCGCCCCGCAGTATAGAAATGGACATACTGCAGAAGCACCATATCGATTTCTCCACCGGAAAAACGGCCTTCGAGTGTTCTGGCAAAATTCTTTACAGACTCGCCATCGCTTTTGGAATCGACCCCTACCGCCGGCGATACTGTAAGATATGGATCGGAGGCGGCGATTTTCGCTGTAGCGCGCTCTATTTTCTTACCCACCGTTATAAGCTCGATTCTCACATTCTGTCCGAAACGTTGACGCAAATCATCAAGAGTGCCAAGGGTCCCCTTGAATATATTTACGTTATATGCTCCGCAAAGACCGTCGTCGCTGCCGAGCACCACCACAGCCACGCTTTTCACCTGCTGGCGCGGAACTGTCAGCGGGGAACTGACAGCGGCGTCGGAACTCAACAGGTTGCCGATAATCGTCTGCACACATTCACGGAACGGATGCAGACGCTTGACAATAGCTTCGGCTTTATGCATTTTTGCCGAAGATATCATCTTCATAGCACCCGTAATCTTCTCGGATGATGCTACTGAGCCTATACGGCCTTTAAGTTCGCGTAATGTTGCCATGACTGCGTGTGTTCGTTAACGTGGGGACTAAACGTTGAATCGCGCTGCCACATCGGCGGCAGCCGCCTTGATTTTTTCTGCCATCGCGTCGGTAAGCTGACCTTTTGCAAGGTCGGCGAGCACATCCTCGTATTTGGCATGCATAAGCTGAAGGAACTGCTTCTCAAACTCTGCCACCTTTTCGATAGGCACTGCTTCGAGAAGACCGTTCACACCGCAGTAGATAACTGCGATTTCCTCTTCTACCGGCATCGGACGGTACTGGGGCTGGATAAGAAGGCGTTCATTCTTTCTACCCTTGTCGATAACACGGGCTGTAACGACATCCATATCACCGCCAAATTTCGTAAAGGCCTCGAGTTCGCGGAACTGTGCCTGATCAATCTTCAGTGTTCCGGCGACTTTCTTCATGGACTTAACCTGAGCGGAACCACCTACACGCGACACTGAGATACCGACATTGATTGCCGGACGGATACCACGGTTGAAAAGTGCTGTCTCAAGGAAAATCTGTCCGTCGGTAATAGAAATTACGTTGGTAGGAATATATGCCGAAACGTCACCGGCCTGAGTCTCGATGATAGGGAGCGCGGTGAGCGAACCGCCGGCCTTCATGATAGGTTTGAGAGCCGCGGGAAGGTCGTTCATCTGAGAGGCCACTTCCTGATTGTCTATAATCTTGGCGGCACGCTCGAGCAGACGGCTGTGCAGATAGAAGATATCACCGGGATATGCCTCGCGGCCGGAAGGACGCTTGAGGATAAGCGACACCTCGCGGTATGCCACAGCCTGCTTGGAAAGATCGTCATAAACGATGAGGGCGTCGCGACCGGTATCGCGGAAGAACTCGCCGATAGCAACACCTGCGAAAGGCGCGAAATAGCGCATAGCGGCTGATTCCGATGCCGTTGCAGCAACGACTACGGTATAATCGAGGGCGCCGTGCTGACGTAGAGTATCGACAAGAGCGGCGACCGACGATGCTTTCTGGCCGATAGCCACATAAATACAATATACAGGCTTGCCTTGCTCGTATGCTTTGCGTTGGTTGATGATTGTGTCGATGGCGATAGCCGTCTTTCCGATCTGACGGTCGCCGATAATAAGCTCGCGCTGGCCACGACCTATAGGCACCATTGAGTCAATAGCCTTAAGACCCGTCTGCAGAGGCTGCTTTACGGGCTGACGGTATATAACACCGGGAGCCTTGCGTTCAAGGGGTAGACGGATAAGGTCGCCGCCAACGGGGCCGCGGCCATCGATAGGTTCGCCGAGGATATTGATAACACGACCCAGCAAGCCTTCTCCGACGGGAATCGAAGCGATTTCGCCGGTGCGGCGCACTGTCATGTTCTCGGTAACCTTGTTGACGTCGTTGAGAAGAATGACGCCGACATTGCTTTCCTCCAGGTTCATGGCCACGCCTTTGACGCCGTTTTCGAATTCAACGAGCTCGTTGGCGCCGACGTTGTCGAGGCCGTAGACGTGAGCGACACCGTCGCCTACTTCAAGGACGGTGCCCACTTCCTCGAAAGCCACCTTGGAGTTGATGTTTTCGAGTTGCTGTTTCAATACCTGTGAAATCTCGCTGGGATTTATCATTGTGCGGAATGCTTGCTGAAGGTTTGTAGTTATTTGACCAGACTAAGGCGCAATTTTTTTAGTTCATTGCTGACGGAAGCGTCAAGACGCTCCGAATTGACTGTGACGGTAAAACCGCCGATAAGGGATGGATCGACAGAATAGTCGAATTCCATGGAGCCTTTGCCGATATGGTTGGAGACAATAGATTCCAGACGCTTGCGTTCGGCTTCCCCCATAGGAGCGGCACTGCATATCTCGACCTTATATATTCCGTGTTTGAGACGATATAGGCCGATAAAGGCTATTGCAATATCACGGGCAATGTCCATACGGTCGTTCTCTGTCAATAGAGTGAGAAAGTCCTCGAATGTCTTGTCCGGAGCAACTCCGTCACTGCCGTAGACGGCCGTCAGAATAAGCTTTTTCTTATCGTCAGGAGTAACGAAAGGATTGGCAACCGTGGCGCAGAGACCGGGGGTGCCGGCAAAAGCCGCGCGGAGGCGCTCCATAAGAACATAAAGAGTGTCATTGTCATGACGATCCTCCCCTACCTCATATAGAGCTTTTGCATAACGGCGTGGAATCAGACCTTGATCCATAATGCGTCACTTGGAGTTTTCAATCTCATCGAGCAGGGAGTTCACGAGCTTGTCCTGAGCCTTGTCCTGCTGCATCTGATTATGTACAATCTTGCCTGCAATTTCAAGAGCGAACTCGCTCACCTGATTACGGAACTGAGCCTGGGCTTCTTTCTGCTGTTGTGCAATCTGCACCTTGGCGTTTTCCATAACCTTCTGGGCTTCGACCTGTGCGGCCGAGCGGGCTTGCTCTATAATTTGCGTCTTCATCTTGTCGGCCTCGCGCAGTATGTCTGCCTGCTGGCGACGGGCGTCGTTGAGAAAACTCTGAGCTTCCTCCTTGGCGTTATCGAGCTGCGCTTTGGCTTGCTGGGCGTATTCCACCCCCTTGTCGATGAGGTCGGCTCGACTGTCTACACTTTTAAGGATGACAGGCCAGGCAAACTTCCATAATGCGAGGAAGAGGATGCCGAAAGCGATGAACATCCAGAAAACAAGACCGAAATCGGGCGTGAATAGTTCCATTTAAAGGGCCTGTAAATTCGATTATTAGAGGAAGAGGCAGAGTGCGCAGACAATAACTGCGAAAAGAGCAACACCTTCGACAAGGGCAGCGATTACAATCATGTTGCTTCGGATGTCGCCGGCAGCTTCGGGCTGGCGTGCGATGGCTTCCATTGCGGACGCACCGATTTTACCGATACCGATACCTGCGCCGATGGCTGCGATGGCAGCGCCGATGCTGGCGCCGAGTCCCAGAACGGGAGAGATTGCTGCTAAAAGTCCTAACATAATGTTTTGGTTTATTTTGGTTTGTTTTTTATGTGATTATACAAGCGTGTCTACGATTTCCTTGCCTATTTCTCCTTTATCCGCGGCATCTTCTTTCTCATGCTCGTGCTCATTGGCAAGACCTATGAAAATTGTAGAGAGCATGGTAAAAACATACGCCTGGATGAAACTTACAAGAACATCAATCAATAGCATGAATATTGAGAAAATAAGCGATACCACTGTAGCCGCACCACCCGCCGCCGGGCTTATAGCTGAAAAGATAAAAATCAGCAGAGTGAGCGTGATTACAATCATGTGGCCACCCATCATATTGGCAAAAAGACGTATGGTAAGCGCCGCCGGCTTGGTAAACATACCGAAGATTTCAATGACAGGCATAATCGGCAGAGGGAACTTGAGCCACAACGGAACATCCGGCCAGAATATCTCTTTCCAATAATGCTTGTTGGCGAACATATTCGTCGCAATGAATGTACATATCGACAGCACAAGAGTGACTGCTATGTTGCCGGTAAGATTCGCGCCACCGGGGAATATCACTATAAGACCGAGCAGGTTCATAAACAGGATGAAGAAGAACACGGTCATCAGATAGGGTGCGAATTTACGTGCCGAAGGCCCGAGAATCGGCTTGACGACACCGTCGTAGACAAAAGTCACCGCCACCTCAAGAAAACCGAGTCCTTTGCGCGGAGCCTTATAGGGATGATTCTTATGAAAACGTGCAAGCCATATCATCAGGCCCAACACAAGAAACACTGTTATGAAAAGGGCGCACACATTCTTTGTAATAGAGAAATCCCACGGACGTTTTTCGCCTTCGGGAGTAAGTTCCACCACTTTCTCCTTATAGGGACTTTCCGGACCTGCAATCGCAAAGGTAACGCCTTTATCAGTATATGTATGCCCGTGTTCGAGATGACTCGACGAAAAGCAGTGCAAGCCGTCGGATGCCCATACGATAACCGGCAGCGGTATGCGGTGATGATGGTCGAAGGGAATTTCCCAGCCATAGCCGTCAAGCAGATGCTCGAACATTATCTCCTTGGGATTAATCGCGGCTGAAGCGCTGTCGGACGTTTCCGATGCATACGCCACACTGCCGGAGACGGCTACAAGCAAAAGAAATATATAAAATTTAAGACGCTTCATCATTGCTTTATTAATAGACACACACCGACACCACATTGCTGTCGACATCAACGATTCCACCCGTAATACCGGTGACATTCTCAACTCCTGCCGTATCCAGATAATGAATATTACCGGCAGAGAGAGTTGCCAGAAGCGAGGCATGATTGTGCAGAACTGTAAACTCACCCATAGAACCGGGAAGCGTCACAGACTGCACGTCGCCGCTATATAGAATTTCTTCGGCAGATATGATTTTCAGTGTCATGGCTGGTTGGGACTAATCTTATTTCACTTCTGCGAGCAGACGCTTGCCTTTTTCTATAGCATCGTCGATAGTTCCGACATTTAGGAATGCCTGCTCTGGATATTCGTCCATTTCGCCGGAGAGAATCATTTTGAAACCGCGGATTGTCTCGCTCAGAGGCACCATCACACCGGGGAGACCGGTGAACTGCTCTGCAACATTAAAAGGCTGCGAGAGGAATCGCTGTGCACGACGGGCACGGGCTACGACAAGTTTGTCCTCGTCAGAAAGTTCGTCAACACCGAGAATGGCGATGATATCCTGAAGCTCGTTGTATTTCTGAAGAAGCTGCTTCACTGCCTGCGCCACATTATAATGCTCTTCGCCGATGATGTTCGGGTCGAGAATGCGGGATGTCGACTCCAACGGGTCAACAGCCGGGTAAATACCAAGTTCGGCAATCTTTCGGCTAAGCACGGTAGTGGCATCAAGGAAATTGAAAGTTGTTGCCGGAGCCGGATCCGTAAGGTCATCGGCAGGTACATATATGGCCTGCACAGATGTAATAGAACCGTTTTTAGTAGATGTGATTCGTTCCTGAAGAGCACCCATCTCGGAAGCCAAAGTCGGCTGATAACCTACAGCGGAAGGCATTCGGCCAAGAAGAGCGGACACCTCGGAACCGGCCTGGGTGAAACGGAATATATTATCAATAAAGAGAAGAACGTCTTTACCACCGCTGCCTTGGTCGCGGAACTGCTCTGCCACGGTAAGTCCCGAGAGAGCAACGCGGAGACGCGCACCCGGCGGCTCGTTCATCTGTCCGAACACCAGAGTAGCCTGACTGTTTTTAAGTTCTTCGGCATCGACGTCGGCAAGATTCCACTCGCCACGCTCCATACCTTCCTGGAATTTCTTTCCATATTTCATGACGCCGCTCTCAATCATCTCGCGGAGAAGGTCGTTACCTTCGCGGGTACGCTCGCCCACGCCGGTAAATACCGAGAAGCCATCGTGGCCTTTGGCGATATTATTGATAAGCTCCATGATAAGCACCGTCTTGCCTACGCCGGCACCTCCGAACAGACCGATTTTGCCACCTTTGCTATAAGGCTCGAGAAGGTCGATAACCTTAATACCGGTCGCAAGAATCTCGGTACCGATTGTAAGATCCTCGAACTCGGGAGCAGGCTGGTGGATGGAACGCAGATTCTCACGTCTGAGCGGCTCAAGTTTGTCAATGGCCTCACCGACAACGTTAAGAAGACGTCCCTTTACCTGATCGCCTGTAGGAACAGCGATAGGACGCTCAAGATTGACTACCGGCATACCGCGACGAAGCCCGTCGGTACTTTCCATAGCCACACAACGTACTGTGTCCTCACCGATATGCTGCTCGACTTCGAGAATTAATTCGCCGCCTTCGGGACGGTCGATTTTGAGTGCTGTGTAAATAGGGGGAACGGTACTTTTGTCGCCCTCGAAGAGAACGTCGACAACCGGGCCTATCACCTGGGCTATTTTGCCTGTATATTCGCTCATGGCTATGCTTGTCTTTGAAATTTCGTGGAAATTAGAAATGCCAGTTATTAACGATAATCAGTACCATCAGTACAAGATTGACAAGGTTGATGGGAAGGAGATATTTCCACTCCAAAGCCAACAACTGGTCGATACGCAGACGGGGATATGTCCATTTGAACCAGATGATAACGAAGGAGAGAAGGATAGCTTTGCCAATGAACCATACTACAGAAGGAATAAAGTCCATAATGTGGTTGAAGGCCTCCCATCCGGGAATATGTAATGGCATCCAGCCCCCGAGGAACAGCAGAGAAGCCACACCCGATACGATGAAAAGGTTAAGGTATTCGGCAAGATAGAAGAAGCCGAAATGCATGCCGGAGTATTCTGTATGGTAACCGGCAGTTAGTTCGCTTTCTGCCTCGGGAAGGTCGAACGGACCACGGTTGGTTTCAGCAGTTCCTGCTATCATATAGATTACAAAGGCTACAAGAGCGGGAACATGGCCTTTGAATATGAACCAAAGGTCGGCTTGTTCGTTGACAATGCCTTCCACCGACATTGTGCCGGCAAGACATACCATTGTAATTACACTAAGACCTATGGAAAGCTCATAGCTAACCATCTGGGCTCCGGAGCGGAGAGAACCGATAAGCGTGAACTTATTATTACTCGACCATCCGGCAAGAAGAATACCGAGCACTCCTATGCTGCTTACTGCTATCAGGAAGAAGATACCAATGTTGAAATCAATAATCTGCAGACCTTTGCCCCATGGAAGCACCGCGAATGCAAGCATCGAGGCTATGATAACAAGATAAGGGGCAAGAGCAAACAGGAAGCGATCGATATGGTTCAAGCGGATAATCTCCTTGATGAGCATCTTGAACATATCGGCGAAACTCTGCAGAAGGCCCCAGGGACCTACACGGTTAGGACCGAGTCGGCACTGAAAAGCCGCACACAGTTTGCGTTCATAATATATATAGAAGAGAGCCAGCAAAGCGTAGACAAGGAGAAGCCCCACGCCGATAAGAAGGCACTCGACAGTCACGGAGAGCCATCCCGGCATTATTGAACGGAGCGAGTTGTCGACCCAGGTGGTCAAAAAGGAAAAATCCTGCATGGTTTATATATGTTTGCGAATTTTTGATTGGTCGTTTGAAAGCTTTTTACTTATCAACGGTCGATGTCGGGAACAATATAGTCCATCGAGCCGCCGATTGTGATAAGGTCGGCTATTTTCTGTCCTCTTGTGATATGGTCGACAACAGCGGCCTGTGGCAGACATGGCGGAGCTATCTTCAGACGGTACGGCTTTGTGCTCCCGTCACTCTCAAGATAGAGGCCGAAAGCCCCGCGGCAACCTTCCGTAACCTGGAACCAATTTCCGGCAGGAAGCTTCAGCATCTTGGGAACCTTCACGCAATACTCGCCTTCGGGTATATTGTCGACGAGCTGTTCGAGAATCTTTGCAGATTCCTCGATTTCGCGCAGACGGCACTTGAAACGAGCCATCGAATCGCCCTCGGTAGCGAGAACCTCTTCGAAATCGAGTTCGGAGTAGATGCTGTAAGGCTGAAGCTTGCGCATATCGCATGCCCAACCGGAAGCACGACCGGACGGGCCGGTAACTGCGTACGAAATGGCATCTTCACGACTGAGCACACCTACGCCTTCCATTCGGTTGCGGGCAATGACATTGCCGGTAAAGATTTCGTTATATTCTTTAATGTTCTGAGGAATGACCTTTAGAAGAGCTTTGACGTCATCCTGAAAATCCGGAGCTATATCCTGCATTACGCCGCCAATACAGTCATAATTGAATGTCATGCGGGCGCCGCAGGTCTTTTCCATGATATCAAGAATCTGTTCACGCACACGCAGTGTATAGAACAACATTGTAGTGGCTCCGAGGTCCATGCAATAAGTTCCAATGAAAAGGCAGTGCGAGGCGATACGCGAAAGCTCATCCATCATAACGCGGATAACCTGCGCACGACGGCTGATTTCGATGCCTGCCGCTTTCTCGTAAAGCATACAGAGTGCATGATGATAGTTATGTGCCGAGAAATAGTCGAGACGATCCATAAAATGTAGCGTCTGCGGATACATAAGATTCTCACAGAGCTTTTCGACGCCACGATGAATATAACCCATATAGACATCTATCTTCTTTATGGTCTCACCGTCGACAGATGTACGGAATCGGAGCACACCGTGGGTAGCCGGATGCTGCGGACCTATATTGACTACAAAATCCTCTTTTTCGAATACTCTGACATCCTTCTTCACAAGCTTGCCGTCAGTATCGATGCTATACTGCTGTGTAAAATCTGACTGACGCTCACTCTCGGTACTTACAGGATTAATCTCGGGATTTGCGTCATAATCTTTTCTCAGAGGATAGCCTACCCAGTCAATACTGAGGAAGAGACGGCGCATATCCGGATTGCCGAGAAAGATTATACCGAAGAAATCATATACTTCACGCTCGTACAGAGTTGCGACACCCCATACGTCAGCGACTGAGTTTACAAGGGGGGTCTCGCGATTACCTTCGGCGATTACTTTTACTCCTATAATAGTGTTGTATTTCGATGACATCAGATAATAGATGCAACCGAGATTCTCGGTCCAATCCATACCTACAATTGTAACGAGGTAGTCCATCAGGAGGCTCTCGTCATTGCGGAGAGCGAGGGCTGTCTCATGCCATTTGCCATTGGCGACAGTCATCATAGGAGTATCGCCGTCTTGTATGCTTGCTTCGGGAAAGAGCTTGCTTAACTTTTCTGTTATAGTGGACATACTATATAAATATTGACGGTGGATTAATCCTCAGCCCCTTCTACAGGGTGTTCTTCAAGAAATTTCTGTAATTTTTCCTGACGGTTTACGCCGCCGAAGAAACGCTCCACCTTCATTTTGCGGGAAAGCTGCATTATACCGTAGATCATAGCTTCGGGACGCGGAGGACACCCGGGAACGAACACATCAACCGGGACAATGCCTTCTATACCCTTTGCCACATGATAGCTGTTGCGGAACGGACCGCCGGAAATAGCACAACTGCCACATGCTATCACATACTTCGGTTCGGCAAGCTGATCGTAAAGACGACGGAATACAGGAACCATACGATGAACAATAGTGCCGGCAACCATCATAAAGTCGGCCTGACGTGGGCTTGAGCGAGCAACTTCCCAGCCAAAGCGAGCCATATCGAAACGGGCCGCGCCAAGCGACACAAATTCGATACCGCAGCAACTTGTTGCAAACGTGAGAGGCCAGATTGAATTCGAGCGGCCCCAGTTGATAAGTTTGTCCAACGAACCTACTACAACGTTGGTTCCGTTGTCTCGCAGTTCCTGAACGAGTTTCTCGATATAATCGTTATTTTTCCATGCCTCATAGGGCATACTTTTAGTTGTCACTTCCATTCAAGAGCTCCTTTCCGCCAGGCATAAACAAGACCCAGCACAAGTACGCCGAAGAAAACGGCAATGCTTAATAATCCGTCGGTGCCGAGTTCGCGCATACGCACTGCCCAAGGGAAGAGGAATACGGTTTCGACATCGAACATAAGGAACAGGATGGCAAAAAGATAATAGCCAACCTTGAACTGCGACATGCTCTCACCTCGGGTAGGAATACCGCATTCATATGCTTCACCCTTCTGAGGGTTGAAAGAACGCGGTGAAATCAATTTGGCAATCCATAAAGCCAAAAACACCAAAGCGACACCCGTAAGGAGTGCCGTCAAGGCAAGAAGGCCGTTGTTCTCTATTCCGAATATGGCTGATGTTATCATATTTTGATATTAATAATTCAGACTACAACCGTGAAGCAGAGGACTCTACACATAAGTAAAGAGAGGCTGACACATGCTGTCGCAGCACTATCCGGCTATATTGAAAGCCTTCCGCGCCCGGCAAACCTCTGCTCGCGGGTACAAAGTTAAGGTTTTTTTTGCAATTAAGCGCTAAAAATCTCTAAAAAACTACCGAATCTACCCGGATTAATCTTGTAATTATTTATACGGTTTTATTCAATCGGGGGTCTGAATCCGGACATAACGCGCCTGCGCCGGCTCTTGTCTTTTCCCCACACATCGCTATAATTACAAGCAAGTACAGCACCATATGAGATGGAAAGGATTCCAAGTCCTGCAAAACTTATCAGACCGGCAAACCCCATTAGGCCAAACCACACATTCAGAAGCAGAACAGAGAGCACATAGCCGGCATAACGAAGCCGCCGGATTATATACCACATTAAAAAGAAGACAACCGTATGAACAAACAGGCCTATATAACCCATATTGACAATAATCTGCGCCGGAACTACCTCAATTCCTGTTGCGACCTCTATATTATTGGCAAGATCAGTATAGTACTCGTTCTCGATAATATAGCGATTGATTTTAGATTTTTCACGATGCAGAAAGCCAATCCCGGTCCACATTTTGCCTTCACGCTCCATCATATCAAATTTAGGCAGAATCTGCGATACTCGCCCGGAAGCAAACATGGCAATGTCTTCATCATCAACTGCATTATACAGATCGAAAAACTGATCTACCGTCGACTTTATTCTAAGAGCCGATTCCTGATAGTATTCTTTTGTCGTTGTTGGTAATAATCCATCTATATAGTAAAGAGCCACAAGTCCGACTATAGCTCCGAAAATAGAAAGAACAACATATCTTAAACGCACACGCATTAGAAGATACGCTCCTAATATTCCGGACATTACCGTAAACGTAAGCGAAAATAAGAGCGCACAGAACACCAGTATCCACTGCCAGAGTTTAACACTGTACAATTTTGCCATCGGATAAACGGCAAGCATAAGAAAATAAAGTCCGGGCGGATATTTTCGGAATATTGTGAAACTTAAAGGACGCCAGATAGGATCATAAAACGTAGAGTTTCCCGCTCCATGCCATAGTGTCGTTCTTGGCACCAGGATATTTCCACACAGTATTATTCCGTCAACAACATAAAACGCGCATATAACGAGCGCGAACACCATCACCTTCCTAAAAAACGCATTGATATCAAAATCAGGCGAGGCAAAGACTATTATCGGAATAATAACACACAATACGGTCAGATAAGTGCGAATCGTCAGAATCTGAATCGACATGCTTTCTATTGACATTGACGCAAGAATGAATATCGTAGCCGTATATACTCCAAGAATGGCAAAGAGCTTTCTAACAAGAAATGGCTTGCGATAAACAAACCATAAAAATACGGAAGCTACCAAAGCAAAGTCCCACAAAAAGACACCGGTAACGACCTTATCGACAAAACCGTATTCACCGATAAGGAGAAAAAGCATCATGATAAACTCTGTTCGATCTTTCCGCCAACGGTCAAGCAGAATTATCAGCGCGCCAAGAAAAGCCGGATAGAAGAACAACCCCAATGCCGAAAGGCACAACAGATACAACAGGGGCATCTTGAACTCAGCCCATTTGAGGTCGAGAGGCTCACGCCCGGAGGTATCCCGACCGCGACCCACCTTGATATCATGGATAGCTGAAATATCTGTCATTTAATTATATCCGATACAATACTATTTCTTCTTGGCACCGTAACCGTAAGTCTTCTTTGTTTTCGTTCCGTTCACAACAATAGAAAGTTTCTTCAGACGTTTCTGCTCGAAGATGTCGTTTACTTCCATCAGGTCGTGAAGACTGGTGTAATTGGCGCGACATACATAGATGGCAGCATCAGCGATACGGTTAAGGGTAAATGTATCGCTAACCATACCGATGGGAGCTGTATCTACTATTATATAATCGTACAACTGACGGAGCTTACTGAAGAAATTGTCTACCTTATCGGATATCAGAAGCTCGGCAGGGTTAGGCGGCACCGGACCTCCGGCTATAATGTCGAGGTTAGCGACTGTCGGTGCCGGGGTAATAATCTGCTGGAGTGATATAGCAGAAGACGACAGATATTGTGTAAGTCCGAATTGAGGATTAATCGACATATATTGCGCTATACGCGGGTTACGGATATCCATACCGACAAGAACAACTTTCTTGCCCGTGAGAGCGAGCGTTGCCGCAAGATTCGACGAGATAAACGATTTGCCTTCTCCTGACACGGACGATGTAACCAATACGACCTTATCGTTGGCATCGTTAAGTACAAAAAGAAGATTAGCTCGCATAAGACGGAACAGTTCTACTGTCGAAGAAGTATCCTTCGAATCCACAACAAGCTTGCGGCCTGTATGGTCGACACAAACCTCTCCAAGGATAGGCACATCTGTAAGGCGTTCCACATCCTGACGCGACTCGAATCGGTTGCGCACAAGACGCAAGCAGTAGATAAAAATCGGAGGCAGACAGAAGCCGAATATCAGCGACAGAAGAATAATTGCCTTCTTGCCCAGACCGACAGTATCGCTCAGAGTGTAGGCATTGTCGATTACCTGGCCTTTAGGCTGTGCGTTAGCCATCATCAAAGAGTTTTCCTCCCGTTTCTGAAGGAGAAATAGATAAAGTTCCTGTTTTACTTTATGCTCACGTTCAAGGTCGATATATTCGCGCTCTGTCTGCGGCATATCTTTAAGATAGCCTTCAGTAGATGCAAGCTCTTTTGTGAGCTCTGCAGCAGCCACACGCTGCGATGCAAGAGCGCGCCCGAGTGTAGCTGAAATATTCTCGCGCATCTGGTCGATACGCTCACTAAGCATCTTCAGTGCGGTATTATCGGGACGTGCAGCCGACAGGAGTTCCGAACGTTCGAGGATAGCAGCATTATATTCACCTATAAGATTCTGTGCACCTTCCGAATCAACCATCATGGGCACAAGTGCATATGCGTTCTCCGGTTTCGACAGGTAATCGGTGGTAAGCGCCATAACCTCGGCCGAGGTATTAGCCTCAATTAACTTTTCCTCTATTGCCGCTTTTTTCTCCGTCTGATACTTTGTCTCGAGAATAAGGTCGACAATGCCTTTATTCTGCTTATAATCCTGTATCTCTCTGTCCGATTTCCGCAGATCTTCCGATATTATCAAAAGACGCCCGTCTATAAATCCGGCAGTAAGCGCAGTCTGCTGACGTTTCTGCACTATACCGCGCTCGTTATACTGTTCCATAATCTGATTAAGGACATCCTTACCGAGCTCCGGATTCGTTGTGTTGATGGATAAAGCTATAACATTGCTTCGCTTTGAGGCTATCTCAGAGTGCACATCCATGCTGAGAGCTTCAGCGGAGGCATCGATACCACTCACACTGACATTTGTGGACAAATCCTTTCCGGGAGTATAGTATTTTGTAGTGACAATTGTAAAATCGCCAAGCGGAGTATTCATCGTATAAGGCAATTTCACATCCTTCGCCTCGGCAACCGTGCTGCGCAGCATCTTTGCCTTTATCTGAGCCTCGCCTTTCTCGTTCACTTTGATTTTAAAACTTATACCTGTGCGGAGTGTATCGATAAGACCTTCAGGAGCTGTGACATCCACCGGAAAATCGGGATACGTAAGCACATTCGTAAGAAATCCGCGGTGTACGTAATGGGTGCTATACAGACCCAGTTTTTTCACTACATCGCAATACAGCGAATGTGAGCCTACCTGAAAAATCTCATCTTCCACGTATGCGCTGGTGCCGAATATAAGACTCATCGCACCGGCCATGGGATCGTTCATCGACGGCGTACTCTGCTCCTGCGAAATCAAGACATTGGATTTGACGGTATATACCGGCTGCTTTATTTTCGAAACCATAAATCCAAGAAATCCGCATACCAACACGGAGATGACAAAAAGATACCACTTTGAAAGGTATAGTTTGAAAAGACGGGAAAAATCTATGAAATCGGAAGATTTGCTTATTGCCATGTTCTTGAATTATTTAATAGTTAAGGCGATAACAAGCGATGCGATTACGGACGCCGCGCTCACGATTGTCGATATCACAGAAAGTTTATAGGCGTTGTTCTGATTATAGCGCGCATTGTCCTGCCTGATTGTATTCGGACTCACATATACATAATCGTTCGGCTGCATATAATAATACGGCGACAGAAGGGTTTCAGCTTTATTTAAATCAAGGCGCTGATACTCCCGCTTACCGTCTATTTCTCGGATTACAAGCACATTGCCACGCTCTCCATAAGGAGTTATGTCGCCGGCCTCCGCAAGTGCCTCGAGTATCGTAAGGCGATTGCCACTCACTTTCACTACTTTTGGAGTCGCAACCTCTCCGGCTACCACAACTGTAAAGTTCGCCATATCTACAAAAACGATAGGGTCTGATATATCTTTGGAAATTTTTGCAATCAGATCGTCGCGAAGCTCTTCAACTGTCATCCCCGCCACCTTCATTCTTCCAAGAACAGGAAAATCGATATATCCGTCAGTATCGACAAGATAGGTCTGCATTCTCGGTGTGGAACTCTTCATAAGCTCGTCCTTAACTGCCGGATTATATAGTGGCAAAACATAAGGAGCGGATGCCAATGGCTGCTCGGAATTGACTGTTATAACAAGTTCGTCATCCGGTTGTATTTTAGGGAGGTAACTATCGGCCGGGATTGTACCGGAATCCTGTAAATCCATAAAATATGTCAGATTGTTCTTATGCGAGGAACATGAAACCATGCCGACATATAAAAGTACGAGCAAGACGAGCTGTTTGAAATTCATAAACTGATATTTTGTGATATGACTAAAGCTATAACGCTGCAATTTAAGATTTATTATATATCCGTCTATTAAAAAGCCGGGGCTACGAGAAGATGCGGCGCAACTCAAAGAAACGCTCCAGAACTCCGGAACCGAACTTTGCCATTGACTCCTCTACTCTCTCCATGCTTTTGCGTTCACCATCTCCACCTTTCGAAAAAAAGCAATCCGCATAGCATATCAGCTTCTCGAGCAATGTATCAGGCATATAAGAACGTCCTGCAGGCAAAGGAAGATTTGCCGCGGCAATCTCACTTTCGGAAAGACCGCTGCCGGTATGACGCTCGGCAACACGGGCATATTTCTCGTCGACGCCGTCATTACGCAACATATCAGCTCCTACAGCTCCGTGACAAAGATAAGGCATGCCGCCATGGCAGTCTATGCCGGGAGCATTGGTTGCAATGATTCCTATGTCGTGGAGCATAGCTGCTGCCTCTATTTCGTCATCGACAAGAGGCAGATGCAGACGACGTGCAATTGACAGAGCCTCGTCGGCGACAGAACGGCTATGCGACAACAAAATCCCGCGGACTCTGCGTCCGGCGGGATAATGTTTATCAATTATTGTCTGCCAGTCAGCAGTCATTCCACCATTGTTATCCATCCGTGCACATCCGGTTCCTCTCCATGGCGGATGGCTTCGAGACGGCGGACGAACTCACTTGTGACAGGACCCGGCTTGCCGTCCTTGGAGATTATATATTTCTTCCCGGTGTCTATATCGTCGATTTCTCCTATAGGCGAGCACACTGCGGCGGTTCCACAGGCAGCCGCCTCGCTGACTTGTTCGAGTTCATCGACGGTTATGTGCCGCTCTTCCACCTCCATACCCATCTCGCGGGCAAGAGTCATAAGGCTCATATTTGTTATGGACGGGAGAATGGAGTCTGATTTAGGAGTGATGTATTTGCCGTCCTTGATAGCAAAGAAATTGGCAGGACCACATTCGTCGAGGTATTTCTTTTCCTTGGGATCAAGGAAAAGGACGGCAGAGTAGCCCATCTCGTGAGCTTTATGGGTAGCGCCAAGTGATGCCGCATAGTTACCTCCAACTTTCCAACGTCCGGTTCCGCGGGGTGCCACTCGGTCGTAATCACGCATAATACAGATATTAGTATTGCGGAAACCACCTTTGAAATAAGGGCCTACCGGAGTTACAAGCATCATGAACAAATACTCGTCAGCCTCCTTTACCCCAATGCGCGGTGTAAGACCGATTTCAAAAGGACGAATATAGAGCGAGGCTCCGCTGCCATAAGGGGGAATGAAACGTTCGTTAAGTTTTACAACCTTTAGACACATTTCCTTGAACAATTCCTCCGGTACCGGCTCCATCAGCAGACCTTTTGCCGATTCCTGAAGGCGTCTGGCATTCTCTTCAAGACGGAAAATACGAATCCTGCCGTCTTTGCCACGGAAAGCCTTGAGACCTTCAAAAATCTCCTGTCCGTAATGAAGGCATGTAGCTGCAATGTGAATGTTGATTGTCTCGGATTGAGATACTTCAATGGGTCCCCACTGGCCGTTGCGGAATTCACAACGAACGTTATAATCTGTGGGATAATAGCCGAAGGGGAGATTTCCCCAGTCTATCGTACTGTCCATTCTGCGTGCTTATTTTGGTTTTCGATGCAAAGGTATGCAATAAAAAGCACATTTGCCCCGACAAAACAATAACAGATGTTAAAAATATCGCACTCTGACGGTTCACCAGACCATATCCTTTATTGCGTAACGCGGCCTATGCTTAACTTCAACGAAAATCTTGCCAATATATTCCCCCACTATCCCCACTGACATAAGTACAAGACTTCCTATACCCCATATCGAGAGCATTATCGAAGCCCAGCCAGGACTGACCGGGCGGCTTCCGAAATAAGCCACAAGAACATACACGGCGACACATAATGTCGCCAACAGCGACAACAAGCCTGTATAGAAAATCCAACGCATAGGCTTGGCGGAAAAGGAGGTTATGCCGTCAATGGAAAGAGCAAGCATCTTCGACAGGGGATATTTCGATTCGCCGGCCACACGCACACCCCGCTCGTATGTTACCACTGAACTGTCAAGACCTATCTGAGGAACAAGACCGCGCAGAAACATATTCGATTCGCCATAGCCGGATAGAAGCTTGAGGGCCCGGTTACTCATCAGGCGGTAATCGGCATGGTCGTAGACAGTCTCGAGTCCCATCTTTTTCTGAAATCCGTAGAATGCATGCGCCGTAGTGCGCTTGAAGAATGTATCCGTCTGACGCGAACTACGAACACCGTATACCACTTCCTTGCCCATACGATAGTCTTCCACCATTTTCACCATCGCCTCCGGATCGTCTTGAAGATCGGCGTCAATGGAGATTGCTGCGTCGCAACGGTCGATGACTGTCATTAGACCGGAGAGAAGCGCATACTGATGCCCCCTGTTATGCGCGAGAGTGATGCCTTTGACACGCTTGTCCGACTCGTGCATTCGGCATATGACGTTCCAGGTATCGTCACGGCTTCCATCGTTGACACATAGAAGATAGCTTTCATTCTGTATTAGTCCTTCTCCGCACATACGCTCCAGAAGCGACAGCAACACGGGAGCTGATTGCGGAAGTGCCTCGGATTCGTTATAACACGGAATGACAATCGCAAGGACCGGAGCTTCCACGGTATATGGTTCCATAAATGACAAGTTTGTGTTTTTAAAGTTCGTGCCGCTAATTTACTAATTATTGCCGTTCCCCGCAAGTGCGAATTCCACTTCCAAAGGATAATGGTCCGACGAACGGAGACGTCCTTTTTTAAGCCACATAGGCTTCAATGCCCCGCGACTCAGTATATGGTCGATACAGAAATAAAATCTATTGGCGTTATAGGTATGCATCGGTCCGAAACCGACGCGTGTATAGACATCCCGGAAACCGGCATCCGCGAGAGTATGCACGGCATAACAGTTGGTAACATCATTGAAATCTCCGCAAACAATCGCATCCGGCCCACCATAAAGTCTCAGCCAGCGCATAAGCTGCTGAGTCTGTCGCGCACGTCCTACGGCTGCCGTAGCAAGCTTATCGATAAGGCGATGACGGATATCACCGATAGGTTCGCGATGCAGCCTCGTAAGACCGTGATAAAGTTCCTTGTCGTCGTCGGTGAGGTAATATGAATTGAGATGCACGTTGAAAATGCCTACAAGACGTCCTGACGGCAACGTCACACGATAAGCTCCGATATCCCCGCCGGCAAAAGAATCGTCATTGGCATTCAAATGAATGGGGTTGACCTCAAATTTGCTGAGAAGACACTGACCTTCATTGCTGTGAATGATATTAGGGTATAGGGTGTGAAGACTGTCGATCTGCGCAGTGGTGATTCCTGTTTTTTCCGATGGAGCGATCAGCAACGCCTCCTGCAGACACACAATATCTGCGTTACACTCCAATATATATGCAAGCGTGGGATTTCCGGCACCATCAGCACTCTCCCGAGGCATAAACTGGTAGGCATTGTATGTTAAAAGAGTGAATGTTTCAACACCTTCGGGAGCATTGGCTTTCGTTGGATGCAGAGGAAAAAAATCAAGTAACGGCCCGGCACTAAAAAGAATACCGATGCCGGTTATAAACACTCCTGTACGGGAGAAAAAAACGTCAACAAGCAGAACTGCGATAGCAGCAATAGCAGCAAAAGGAAAGCACAAAGGCAGAACACCCACCTTGCCGCCGTATTTCAGAGGTGAAAGGTAACCGCCGTACGCAGTGGCAAGCAATGCGACGACAGAAAGCACGCTAAGGCATATCAGAAAAATATCTAAACATCGGCGCCACGCAGGCCGCTCTGTTCTTTTCTTTTTTACATTGCCACCATGCGTATTTCCGTTAGCTTTGGCACGCGGCATCAGAAGAACCAGTGATTGTTGAACACACCTTTGCGCTTCCAGTAAAGAAGCATCGCAAAACCAAATATCATGCCTCCGAGGTGTGCGAAATGGGCAACACCATCAGCCGAACCTGAGATACCGTAGACAAGTTCAAGAACGAAATAACCGATAATAAGCCATTTCGCCTTGATGGGAATCGCAAAATACAGATAGATCGGCAGGTTAGGAAACAAAAATCCGAACGCAAGAAGCACACCATATATAGCACCGGACGCACCAACCATAGGAGTATTGATAAAGGCATTGAGGCGCCCCATGTCCGGATCAGAATAATTGTAGCCTGATTGAAGTACACTCCAGCCCTCTTCTACAACCATCTTCACAGCCTCAGCAGGGAGAAGCGATTCCAGATTGTGGATATATATGGCAAAAACACCCATCTGAACCAGCGCAGCACAGATACCACACGATATATAATAGAAAAGAAATCTTGCAGAACCCATCGTCATCTCTATGGTACGGCCGAACATAAACAGCGCGAACATATTGAAAAACAGATGCATGAAACCTCCGTGGAGGAACATATATGTAAACAGCTGATAGGGCTTGAATGCCGGAGAACTGAAATAATAAAGAGCCATATTGGCATCAAACCAACGATCTGCAGCCGGCATAAGCGACATCACCATAAAAACCAGAACATTGATTATCAGGAGATTCTTTACTACCGGAGGGATATTTGAAAATATAGATTGTCGCTGCTGATACATTCTTGATTTTATTGGATTTCGAGGAAAATTGAATGTTGAATGACAAAATTACACAATTTCCGCCAAAGACGAAAACCATAATTGCCTATTTTTTTCCATTCCTTCACAAGGGAAATTGCCGTCAATGCATCACCTCTCTGTCCATCGCGCATTATCGGAAACTCAGGACAGCGGTTACCGGACGGTGGTCGGAAGCAACAGGTTCTGCAACCACCTCTGTTGAAATAATCTGTGGCTCAACATTTCCAACAGCTATATAATCAATTACCGAGACCGGGGCATTGGCAGGAAATGTCGGAGCCTTGATATCGGAAACAACCGTCAGAAATTCTCCAAGCGCTTTTAATGTGGCATCACCGGGCTTGGCGTTCCAGTCACCACAGAGAATGAATGGCTTATCTGTCTTTGATATCTCCGCAGCAATCAAAGGCACAGAGGCAAGACGGTCGGCCGGAGTCAGCGACAGATGCGTACAGGCAAAAACAAGGTCTTCAAACTCAGCTATGAGTAGCGTACGTTTTTCTTCTGTTCCGGGCAATGCCACATTATAAATACATAAAGGTTCCTTTTTCGACAGAATACCGATGCCATATTTCCCACCGCTGAACCGTATCGCCGGTCCGAACACATGGTACATTCCGGATGCATCCGCTATATCGGCAAGAACATATGCCCCCTTGGACCGGACGGTAGCACTATCCACTTCCTGTATCGCCACAAAATCAGGCATTTCGGCAGCTATCCGCTTACCTATACGTTCATAGTCTGTCATCTTATCGAGACCAATACCGTTATGCACATTATATGTCATAACTTTTACGGGTTCACCGGCAAATGCCACAAAGCCAAGCAATACAGATAAGAAAGCTATATTGTATTTTCTCATATCAATTTCAATTCATTTTACATGACAAAAATACAAATAAGTCGAATACAATACCAAACTTATTTGAGTTTTGTTACAATGGAGCCATCTACAACAGATTGAAAACGGACAAAAAAATCGCCGGAATCCTTTGAACTCCGGCGATTATAGTATTATATTATCAGTGATTATTTCACGAGGACTTTGGTTGCCTTGCTACCCTGACGACGGATATAGATACCGCTTTCAGGGTTGGCTACGCGTACGCCCTGAAGATTGAAATATTCAACAGGAGCATTGGCATCAACGACAACATCCTCCACTCCGCTTTCGTTCCATCCATCGGGTAGTGTGAGAGTCGAAACCATTGCGTTCTTGCTTGAATAAATCTTATTAGGCTCATTGGAATATTTCGTAATAAGCGAGTTGGGCGCAAATGTAATTACATTGCCCTCCATCGTAATATTCATATCTTTATACTCGCTTTTGAGGAAATAATCTCTAATCTGCTCTTCATTAAGACCATCGGCATAAAGATTTACAGTATTTACCGACTGAGTTGCAGCGGTGAATTCCTCACCATTCTTATCCGTACCGGAGACCCCCAAGTCCTGCACACCTACGGTAACATAAGTCGGATCCGCGATATTAATTTCAAGTTCATAAGACTCATATTCTTCTGGCGACATACCCGGCCAAGCCAGCTTGAATGCTCCCGTCCAGGCGCTGACAATACGAATGTAATTAGGTTCCAGATCATTGCGCTGAACAAGAACTTGCGATGTCGCTGCCTTAGGTTTTTCCATTATAACGGTCGGCATATAACCGTCCACGAAAGTTGCCATACCGAGATCGGTCCAGGAATCTTTCACCAGATTGTTTAAAGCACCGGCAAAGAAATAGCCGACAAGTTCACCGCTCGATTTGGCATATGCAGCTATTGCAAGAACCATCTCTTCGTCAATAGTTCCATTACGGCCATCGAATTTCAGGACATAAGGATCATTAGTAATGGAAAAAGTTTGGCCATCCGGGTTCAACTTGCATATTTCAAGTTTGGCAGTAACCGGCACCTTACCCGATGATGTAGTCGCATCAAGTTCGCCCATAACATAAGGAGAGAATGTGAGGGTACCGGCAGCCAAATCAGCATTAGCCTTGACAATATTATTACCCCATATTCCAAGAACTCCGGCATTAAAGGTCTGATCTTCAATCTGCCCGATCTGTACGAAATCCGTATAAGACTTATAGTCTATGCAGTCGACATAGCTCCAGTAATAATAGCCATATAATTCTGCAGTGGTTATTTTTGCTGGAACCTTTAGCATTTCGGATGACGGGGTTATGGTGCGTTCAGCTTTCAGAAGCTCTTTGTCGGCGCGAAGCTCCATAACTCTCGCATCAGCGCTTGATACCACCTTTTCAGCGGCTAAAGCGCTGAATGTGATTGCAGCGGAGAGTGCAAGTGTGTAAAGTTTTTTCATAAGTTGATTTTTTGATATTAAACAAATCTTCCGCCTCAGCGGAATCAACCTTTAGGGCGGAGTTTTTGAAGCTTTAAAATTGTCCCTATTGGTGCAGCAAAGTTATAAACAGTTTTGCAAAATGCAAAATATTTTTTGAAGAAATTTATTTTTTGCGACAATCTTAGCATAAATAGTAACCCAAAGTACATTCATAACATTTTACTCACAACAAAAAACACAACAGGGCGCACACCGATAAAACTTAGAAAATCACCTTTAATATATTTAGGAGAGACAAAAAACAGCGAAAAAGATATCATTTGCCCTCTTTTTTGTCCCCGACTTTGAGTATCTCGCAAAAAAAACGTATCTTTGTGCGCTTTTTATACGAAATATATAAACCTCTTATCATACAATGGCAACATTAGAAAAAATCCGAAACAAGTCGGTGCTGCTCTTCGTTATTATCATTGTGGCACTACTTGCATTTATCCTGGGTGATTTCCTCACCTCAGGACGAACCTATTTCTCACATCCGAGCGAGGTAGCGTCAGCCAACGGCGTAACCGTGGAATACCAGGAGTACCAAAACAAAATCAGCGAGGCATCCGAACAGATGCGCAAGCAGGGTCGCGACATCAGCAACGACATTCTGTCGCAGAATGTCCTCCAGGGCATTGTGGCTGAAAAATTGTTCAACAAAGAGTATGAAGACCTCGGCATCACTGTAACAGATACAGAACTCACAGAAGCGCTCACCGGCGAGACCCCCAATCCCCGTGCCGCACAAATGATTTCTTATCTGGCACAGCAGCTCAACCTTCCCGAAGCTTCCGGCCGCGTTGTATTCGACGCAGTACAGAATCCCGCCAAATACAATCTGCCCGCAGGTATCGGACAAGAACTCCGCAACATCTGGGCCGGACAGGAAGAGGAAATCTCCAATGCCATGATGCAGCAGAAATTCATGAGCCTTATCAATGGACTCTATACATATAATAAACTCGACGCAAAAGCTTTTTACGACGACAACGCCACCACTCGCACAATCGCCTATATCAACAAGGACGTGGCGGGTATATCCGATGAAGACGTTGAATTTACCGACGCTGACATCGAAGCCCTCTGGAAAAGCGAGAAACAGAACTATCTTCTTGATGAGCCAATGCGCGAGGTCGATTACATCTACGTAGCTATAGAGCCTTCTCAGAGCGACCGCGCAAACGGCCAGTCTGCTGTAGAAACAGCTATTATGGCTCTCAATGGCAGTGAAGGGACAGACGCGGTTGCTTCCGATACAAAATTTGTAACCTCGTCGCAAAACATCCCGCTATCTGCCATTCAGGATGCGAAACTCCGTGAATTCCTAAAAGAAAATGCAGCAGGTACCGCCAAACTTCTCCAAAGACAGAACGACACCTATACCATCGCCAAACTGTTAAATGTGACCACAGGCGTCGACTCTATAAACATCTCGATGCTCCGTGGTGTGCAGACTGTAAATTTTGACAGCCTTGCCAACGCAATCAACAATGGAACCGCTTTCGCCGATCTTAACGGTGACGAGACTCAGACCGCAGACAGCATCTGGACAGCACTCGAAGGCGTTGGCCTCGACGACCTCACAAAGAACGCCCTCGCAACAGCAGCAATAGGTAAGGCATTCGTTCTTACCGACACCATTCAGGGCACACCGACAAGCGCCATCTATCGCGTCAACAAGCGTCACACTCCCGTCAACTATTACGATGTCGCTCTCATTGAATATACTGTGGATCCCTCTACAGAAACCCTTACCGAACTTTCATCAAACCTTCGCACATTCCTGAGCAATAATTCGTCCGCAGACGAATTCACCAAAAATGCGGCTGACGCAGGATACTCAGTACTCTCCGCTCAGGTAGGACCTTCATCGACAGGCATCGGCAACGTACGCGACTCACGCCGCTTCGTAAAATGGGCGCTCAACAATAAGAAAGGCAAAGTATCACCGATGATGCAGGACGACCGTCAGACATACCTTATGGCAATAGCCGTAAAAGACGTATATGACAAATATATGCCCTGGACAAGCCCCGCAGTAAAGACAGGACTCCGTGCCCGCGCACTCAACAACAAAAAAGCCGAAAAACTTATGAGCCAATACGCCGGCAAGGCCAACGACCTGCAAAGTTATGCCAAAGTTCTTGGTGACTCCATCATGCACGGAAATGTAAATATTACAACTCCCGCACTTCTTACAATCGGCATTGGTGAAAGCGAGCTTCAGGGTGCCATCGCAGCTTCCGAAAAAGGTAAGTTTACAGGTCCCCTACAGGGCAAACGCGGAATCCTCGTATTCGAGGTTGAAGACGTCAATACCGACAACCGTCCCTTTGACGAACGAGACTACGGCACACGCTTCGCCCAGACATTCGGAATCAGCCGTCAGGCAACTCCCCTGCCTCTCCTGCTCGGCAAAAACAAAATTGATAACAAATCACTCAATTTCGTTCAGGACATCAACGAATAATCTTTGGAAAACAAATAAAAAAGCTGCGCGATGCGCAGCTTTTTTTATGCCTGCACACGGCCCTTTCATTAAAAAACGCTTTGAAATTTAAATTGCGGTATAATCAGATAATTATCAAAGTCAAAAAAGCTAATGACAAATCCGGATACGGAAGCCGCATGGCGGCGGTAGTTATGTAGGCCCGGGCAAGGAACGCGGCCCGGGTATAGTTCCCGAATTCCCGGATAAACCGCGTCTGCGCTGGCACTGTACCGCCGCAGACGCGGCTACGTTTGTGATAGAGCCTCTGATACACGGGCTTTACCCGTGCCTATAAAACTACCGCAGCTATGCTGCTCCGGTCGCATCAGGGGTATGCAGGATTAAATGAAAGAAACGTGTATCCGGCCGGAATTCCGCTGCCAATAATCTTGCCACGACCTCATGACGACGATGTGACAATGTGGGATATGCTCAGCCTGAACATTATTATACTACCAATAAAAAAGCTCGCCACAGCGAGCTTTTATACTTTAAAGGAGAAATTTGTTTACCCCTGCTCCACGAGACCTTTAGCCTCGCTCGCAAGTTCGGGGTCTATCATGATACGGCCGCAATACTCGCACACAATCACTTTCTTGTGACTCATGATTTCGATCTGTTTTTGAGGAGGAATACGGTTGAAACAACCGCCACATGCGTTGCGACTAACAGCCACAATACCGAGACCGTTACGGGCATTCTTGCGAATACGTTTGAATGCTGTAAGAGTACGTTCGTCCACAAGAGGTTCAAGTCCTTTTGCACGAGCGATAAGATTCTCTTCCTCAGAACGTGTCTCGCCTACAATAGTATCGAGGTCGTTCTTTTTTTCATTGAGGATGTGTGTCTGGTCTACAATCTGCTGTTCGGTAGCCTCGATATCGCCCTTGCGGTTATCGATTGAACGCTCAATCTCTCCTACATTCTTTTCGCCAAGAGTAATCTCAAGAGTCTCATACTCGATTTCCTTTGTAAGGTTGTCGAATTCATGATTGTTGCGTACATTATCGAGCTGCTGCTTGTAGCGCTCAATAAGCATTTTTTTGTTTTCAATCTTGTTTAGCTCGGCCGTACGTTTCACTTTCAGATCCTCGATTTCAGCCTGAAAGCGTGCTATACGCGAGCGCAGACCTTCAACAGCATTCTCAAGATCCTCGACTTCACGTGGAAGCTCACCACGGACATTGCGGATGCGATCGATTTCAGTAAGTATGGTCTGGAGTTCGAAGAGGGTTTTAAGGCGCTCCTCTACGGGGCGATGCGCCTCGGTTTTCTTATCTGTTGCCATTGTTTTGTTACAGGTATTTTACCGGATTTGTTTCAGTTTCCGAGTAATAGACTGCAAAGTTAGGAATTTTTTTTGTAATAAGTCGATAAAAAATTGATTTTGCACATGCTTCACTCTCAAAGTGGCCTATATCAAATACCACGCAACGGTTCTCGGCGGCATCGAAGAAATCATGATAACGGACATCGCCTGTAACGTATGCATCGCATCCTTGCACCGCTCCGATAAACTCGCCGCCGGCACCTCCACAGAGAGCTATAGTACGGATTTTCATATCCGGACTATACGTGGCCGAAACCTTTATGACACCGGGACTGAACGACTTGCGAAGTCTGCCGACAAGCTCTTCAGCCGAGATTCCACCATCCGGGAATACTGCCGTCACACCAAGGCCGATGGCCTCGGAGGCCGGAGCATCCTCTACACGGAAACTAACCTTATCTTTTGCAGCAGGCACCTCACTTACAGCCGCCATCATTGATTTTACAGCTGCCGCCGGAAGCTCGGCTGTGACACAGCACAAAGCTTCGTGCCGTATGTCGATTGTTCCTACTCCGGTCTGAAGGGGCAACGTCTCGATTTCGCACGGCGCATATACAAGCGAGGCCTCGTCCTTGACCGGACGTGCCGACGCACAATTGGTGGCATTTGCTGCGCATGGTGGAACACCGGCTCCGCCGTCGAGAAGAACAAGGCGGATATCAGATGCCGCCTCGCGCGGACAATAAACCGTCAGCACAGACCGTCTCCCCTCAAGAGGCTCGATCACACCTGTAACCTCGGCGCCGATAAGCGACGCCATAGCATATGACACGCCTCCACGGGTACTATCAAGACTTGTGTGCGCCGAATACACAGCGACACCGCTACGGATTGCCTTCATAGCCGCACGCTCCTGACGAGTGGCCCCGGTAAGACTTTTGAATCCTTTGAATATCAGAGGATGGTGCGATACAACAAGATTGCATCCCCGGCGCACAGCCTCGTCAATAACGGCCTCGCAGACATCAAGACAGATAAGCACGCCCGTGCATTCTGTTTGTCCGTCCGGAAGAGCTATCTGCAACCCGGAGTTATCCCACTTTTCCTGGAAACTCCGGGGTGCGTAAGCTTCTATCTCTTTTATTATCGAATAGATATTCATTTTTTATCAGGCTCGATAATTGCAAGATCGAGTTCGTCGAGCTGCTTCTGATCGAGTGCGGCGGGAGCATCAAGCATGACGTCGCGACCGGAATTATTTTTTGGGAACGCGATGCAGTCGCGGATGCTGTCGAGACCGGCAAAGAGGCTCACCCAGCGATCGAGGCCATATGCAAGTCCGCCGTGAGGTGGCGCACCGTATTTGAACGCGTTCATAAGGAAGCCAAACTGTTCCTGAGCTTTCTCAGGTGTGAACCCGAGAATTTCAAACATTTTTGCCTGCAACTCGCTGTCATGAATACGGATTGAACCGCCACCGACCTCGACACCGTTGATAACCATATCATAGGCATCGGCACGCACGGCTGCCGGATCTGTATCCAGCATGGGAATGTCCTCATCCTTGGGATGCGTGAAGGGATGATGCATTGCCATAAGACGCTGCTCTTCGTCGCTCCATTCGAACATCGGGAAATCGACAACCCAAAGACATGCGAATTTGTCCTTGTCGCGCAATCCGAGCTGACGGCCCATCTCAAGACGGAGCTCACATAGCTGCTTGCGGGTGCGCATGGCGTCATCGCCGCTGAGAATTAGGATAAGATCACCGGGTTCGGCATCCATGGCTTTTTTAAGCTCCTGAAGGATTTCCTGACTATAGAATTTGTCAACACTCGATTTGACATTGCCGTCCGCCTCGACACGGGCATATACCAAGCCTTTCGCGCCAATCTGAGGTTTTTTAACAAATTCAGTAAGAGCATCGAGCTGCTTGCGGGTATAGGCAGCAGCTCCTTTTGCACAGATACCACCAATATATGAAGCGTTATCGAATACACTGAATCCATGCCCCTTGAGTACATCCATAAGCTCCACGAAACGCATACCGAAGCGCAAATCCGGTTTGTCGCTGCCGTAATATTTCATGGCGTCAGCCCAAGGCATACGCTGGAACGGCTCGGTAAGTTCAATGCCACGTATTTCCTTGAAAAGATGCTTCGCCATTCCCTCGAAAAGCTCAATGATGTCATTCTGCTCCACGTAGCTCATCTCACAATCAATCTGAGTGAATTCCGGCTGACGGTCGGCACGAAGATCCTCGTCTCGGAAGCACTTCACAATCTGGAAATAACGGTCCATACCACTTACCATCAGTAGCTGCTTCAAAGTCTGCGGCGACTGAGGCAATGCGTAGAACTGTCCGGGATTCATACGCGAAGGAACAACAAAATCGCGCGCGCCCTCGGGTGTAGAGCCTACAAGCATGGGGGTTTCAATTTCAAGGAATCCCTTGCCATCAAGATAGCGGCGCACCTCCATCGTCATGCGGTGGCGAAGCTCAAGATTTTTGCGCACACAGCTACGGCGCAGGTCGAGATAGCGGTATCGCATGCGTATGTCGTCGCCGCCGTCGCTTTCGTCCTCGATGGTAAATGGCGGCACCTCACTGGGATTCAACACATTCACCTCATCGGCGATAATTTCGATATCGCCGGTAGGCATATTGGGATTCTTGGAGGTTCTCTCGGAAACGGTTCCTTTTATCTGCACCACATACTCACGTCCGAGATGGTTGGCAGAATCGGTAAGAGAGCTGTTGCGTTCGTTGTCGAACACAATCTGAGTGATGCCGTAGCGGTCGCGGAGGTCGACAAAAGTCATGCCGCCCATCTTACGGACACGCTGCACCCATCCGGCAAGAGTCACCTTCTTGCCTTCATCGGCAAGTCTCAGCTCGCCACAGGTGTTAGTTCTGAACATATACTTGGTTTAAGTTAAATTCGTCAAAAGGATAATCAGTCAATCTTGGGACCGGCTATGTGAGCAGACTTTTTAAGACCGCGGTTGCGCAGCAATGCGTCGACCGAAGGTTCATGTCCGCGGAAATTCACATACAGCTCCATCGGATCCACACTGCCGCCTTTTTCAAGCACGTTCTCTTTGAAGGCCTTTGCGGTCGCCGGATCAAAAATTCCTTTTTCCTTGAAGAGCTCGAAACCATCGGCATCGAGCACCTCTGCCCAGAGATAGGTGTAGTAACCGGAAGCATAGCCGTCGCTGCCGAAGATATGCTTGAAATAAGGCGAACGGTAGCGGAAAGTCAGTTCGGCGGGCATACCGAGCTTATCGGCTACACTCTTTTCGAATCCAAGCACATCGATATCCTTTTCAGTGTTTAGCTTGCCGTACTGGAGGTCGAGAAGAGCCGCTCCGGCGAGTTCCGCGGTAGTGAAACCCTGATTATGCGTTGCCGAAGCCTCAAGCTTCTTTATAAGTTCATCGGGGATAACCTCGCCTGTCTTCCAGTGATGTGCATAAATGCGCAGAAGCTCTGGCTCGAATGCCCAGTGCTCGTGAATCTGAGAAGGAAGTTCCACAAAATCACGGTCGACATTTGTACCGGCCTGACTCTTGAGACGTGCTTTGGAAAGCATACCATGAAGACCGTGTCCGAACTCATGGAACATTGTCTCTACCTCATCGATGGTAAGGAGTGCGGGAACATCGCCTGTCGGCCCGGAGAAATTGCCGATATTATAAACGATGGGACGTGACGATGTGCCGTTCTCATTCTGCCAGGAGCCTTTAAACTCACTCATCCATGCGCCCTGACGCTTGGATTCTCGGGTGAAATAATCTGTCATGAACACTGCGATGTGGTCGCCGGTGGCAGCATCGGTAACATCATAGACAGTAACCTCGGGATAATATTTGGGAGCGTCGGGCATCTCGGTAAATTTTACACCATACAGTTTCTCTGCCATGGTAAAGATGCCGTTACGAACAGAATCAAGAGCAAAATACTGACGCACTTCGTTCTCGTCGAGATCGAATTTTTTCTTGCGGACCTGTTCGGCATAATAATAATAATCCCACGGCTCGATTTTGATGCCGGCTCCCTGCTCATCGGCGAGAGCCTGCATCTCTGCCACTTCTTCGTGTACACGGGCGACTGCCGGAGTCCATATCTGCATTAACAGATTCTCAGCGGCGGAAATGGTCTTTGCCATAACATTGTCGGTCATATAAGCGCCGAAATTCTCAAAACCGAGAAGCTGCGCCTTCTTTGTTCGCGCCTGTAGAATCTTGTTGATTATAGGAAGATTGTTGTACTCACCCTCAGTTCCCTGAGTGGTATAGCCTTTGTACATCTGTTCACGCAGGTCGCGATCCTCCGCATACTGAAGCAACGGCAGACGGCTCGGAGCATGGAGTGTGAACACCCATTTGCCTTCGAGACCGCGATCTTTAGCTACCTGGGCAGCCTGGCCGATGCTCGACTCGGGGAGACCGGCAAGACGGGTGCTGTCCTCCACAACAATACTAAAAGCATTGTTGGCTTTAAGAAGATTTTTGTTGAAAGCAAGGTAAAGGTTTGCCAATTCAGTGTTCACTGCCTTGAGTTCTTCCTTCTTTTCAGGCGAAAGCAGTGCTCCGTTACGCGTGAAATTCTTGTAGTATTCTTCTACTGCACGCTTTTGATCGGGAGCGAGATTGTCG
Source organism: uncultured Muribaculaceae bacterium (assembly GCA_910576775.1). Taxonomy (GTDB): domain Bacteria; phylum Bacteroidota; class Bacteroidia; order Bacteroidales; family Muribaculaceae; genus CAG-873. The sequence goes on from CAJTJV010000001.1 coordinate 174,069, forward strand.
CGTTTGTCATACACAGCCTTAATACGCTGAAAAAGTGCATCGTTCATCGAAATCTCATCGTTGAACTGCGAATAACGAGGTGTGAATTTTTCGCTCACCTCCACAAGTTCATCGGTAGAATTCGATTCCTCAAGGGCGAAAAATACGGCAGCCACTTTATCAAGAATCTCTCCGGAACGTTCCATCGGCATGATGGTATTCTCAAAAGTAGGCTCATCGGGATTATTGACAATCGAATCAATTTCAGCTTTCTGCTGTTCTATACCGGCCTCAAGGGCTGGCAGATAGTCTCCTACCTCGATTTTATCGAAAGGCGGGATCTCATACGGAGTGTCGTAGGCCGACAGGAACGGATTTTCATGCATGTCGGATGTTTTTTTTGAATTGCAGCCAACCAGAAGGGCGGCAGCACAGAATGCGATAATGCAGTGTTTCATATAGCGATTTGTAAGTTGCATAATTAGCAAGTACAAAATTAATCAGAATTTTTGAAAACAAGCCACTTATATTATCGAAAGTTAACTCCATACAAATAAAAAAATACCGGATAAGGGATTTTCAACAATCCCGACATCTGTCGACTGCTAATTTTGCAATAAAAGTTATGGACATGAATAAAAACAACGTCAACATCAATCTGCGCAACGCCTCGGCCGCCCTTCTCGTCCTTACCGCCGTCGGCCTGCTTGTCAGCGGCTTTATTGTGAATCCTCAGGGAAAAATCGACCAGAGCGTACTCTTAGGTTTCGGGGAAAGCATGACATTCGCATCTGCTGCAATGGGTATACACATCCGCAACAGGAAAGAACCGAAAAAAGACGATTAGAAACCCGGTAAAAAAATAAGGTCTTTAAGGACATAAGCATCCTTAAAGGCCTTATTTCTATTATCTTTCTAAATTACAACCCTCTGCCATGGCAGTTTTTGTATTTTTTGCCTGAGCCACATGGGCATGGATCGTTGCGTCCTACACGCGGGCCGTTCTTCACAGGCATAGGTCGCTCCTTTTCTCCCTGCGGAGCATTTGCAGCCTGACGCTGAGCCTCCGAGCCGGGAAGCTCTGGCTTGGACGTGCGATAGTTAGGCTTCTGACGCACTTCGGCCTGAGTCTGATGTACATCGGGCCGACGCTGTTCGCCCGGCTCTGCGTCGGGCTGCGGCTGACGCATGTAAATTTGTCCTCGCATGAGAGCCGATACAGCCTTTGCATTAAGATTGCTGAGCATATTCTCGAAGAGGTGGAATGATTCCACTTTGTAGATAACGAGGGGATCTTTCTGTTCGTAAGCGGCATTCTGTACGCTCTGACGCAACTGATCGAGTTCGCGGAGATGTTCTTTCCAAAGTTCATCAATAGTGACAAGCATAAGAGCCTTGTGCCATTCCTTGATTACCGAACGACATTCCGAAGCTTCAGCGGTGCGAAGGTCGACACGGAGATTGAATACACGTTTGCCGTCGGTGATAGGCACCATGATAGGTCCGTCATAGTCGGTATTTACGGCCATCTGATGAATCACGGGAATTGCGACTTCACGTATTCGGTCGCTCTTGCGGTCGAGTGCCTCCACGGCAGCGGCATGCAAACGCTCCACTTTGTCCTCTCGTGAGAGAGCAGCATATTCCTGTTCCGTGAAAGGTGCCTCGATAGCGAGGACGCGGAAAATTTCGGTGCAAAGATCGGGATAGGCCGCCGGACTTTCATTCGACATGATAAGATTATCGACTGTATCATAGAGCATGTTGATAACGTCGACACCGATACGTTCACCGAGCACGGCATGACGGCGGCGTTCATAAATATATGTACGCTGCTTGTTCATCACGTCGTCAAACTCGAGAAGGCGTTTGCGGATGCCGAAATTATTTTCCTCCACCCTCTTCTGGGCTTTTTCGATGGCATTGTTCACCATCTTGTGCTCAATCATCTCATCTTCCTTGTATCCGAGACGGTCGAGCATCTTGATTACACTGTCTGTTGCGAAAAGACGCATCAGCTGGTCTTCGAACGACACGAAGAACACTGAAGAACCCGGGTCGCCCTGACGGCCTGAACGGCCTCGCAACTGACGGTCGACACGGCGGCTTTCGTGGCGCTCTGTGCCGATGATGGCAAGACCGCCGGCATCTTTCACCTCCGGAGTTAGCTTGATGTCGGTACCACGGCCTGCCATGTTGGTTGCTATTGTCACTTTACCTCTTTGTCCGGCAAGAGCTACAACCTCAGCCTCTCGCTGATGCAGCTTTGCGTTGAGCACCTGATGGTCGATCTTCTGCATGGTAAGCATACGGCTCAGAAGCTCGGATATATCAACCGACGTCGTACCGACAAGAACCGGACGTCCCTGCTCGACGAGCTTTACAATCTCAGCGATCACAGCCTTGTATTTCTCCTTCTTTGTACGGTACACGCGGTCGTTCATATCAAGACGCGCAATGGGCTTGTTGGTAGGGATTGTTACGACATCGAGTTTATAGATATCCCAGAACTCACCGGCCTCCGTCTCGGCAGTACCTGTCATACCGGCGAGCTTATGATACATGCGGAAATAGTTCTGAAGCGTAATGGTTGCGAATGTCTGCGTGGCAGCCTCGACCTTGACACCTTCCTTAGCCTCGATGGCTTGATGAAGACCGTCGCTATAGCGGCGTCCCTCCATGATACGTCCGGTCTGCTCGTCGACAATTTTAACCTTGTTGTCGTCGATTACATATTCCTGATCGCGCATGAAAAGCGTATAGGCTTTAAGAAGTTGTGTCACAGTGTGTACACGCTCCGACTTGACTGCATAGTTCGCCATCAGTTCGTCCTTCTTCTGCTGGCGTTCCTCAAGATCCGGAATGTGTTCGAGTTCCGAAAGCTGAGCTGCGATGTCGGGAAGCACGAAGAACTGCGGATCGGCGGAATTGCCGGTAAGCTCGTCGATACCTTTATCGGTAAGCTCAACGCTACGGTTCTTTTCGTCGATTACAAAATAGAGCGGGTCGGTGACAACAGGCATCTCGCGTTGGTTGTCCTGAAGATAGTGTGCTTCTGTTTCGAGGAGAATGTTCTTCATGCCCTCCTGACTGAGGAAACGGATAAGGGCGCTGTTCTTTGGGAGACCCTTGTAGGCTCGGAAAAGAAGGAGAGCACCATCCTTGCGCACCTCTTTGTCGTCTGATGCAAGTTTTGTCTTGGCTTCGGCGAGAATATTGGTTACAAGGCGCTGCTGGGCGTTTACAACCTTCTGTACATTCGATTTATACTCATTGAAAAGCTGATCGTCGCCCTTGGGAACAGGGCCTGATATGATAAGAGGTGTACGCGCATCATCGATAAGCACAGAGTCGACCTCATCGACAATGGCATAATAATGTTTACGCTGCACGAGGTCTTCGGGACCCATCGCCATATTGTCGCGCAGGTAATCGAAACCGAATTCATTGTTAGTGCCGTATGTTATATCGCACTCATACGCGCGGCGGCGTTGCTGAGTGTTAGGCTGATGCTTGTCGATACAGTCGACACTCGCGCCATGGAACATATATAGCGGCCCCATCCATTCCGAGTCTCGTTTGGAAAGATAGTCGTTGACGGTAACCACATGTACACCACGGCCCGACAGTGAGCGTAAGAATACCGGAAGGGTTGCCACGAGAGTCTTGCCTTCACCTGTCGCCATCTCTGCGATTTTACCTTGATGGAGAACAATACCGCCGATAAGCTGCACATCGTAGTGAGTCATGTCCCATTTCACCTCGTTGCCGCCTGCCATCCAATGGTTTTTCCAGATAGCCTTGTCTCCGTCGATTGTAACGAACTCACGCCCCTGTCCGGCCAGTTCCCGGTCGAAATCGGAGGCCGTAACCACCACCTCGTCGTTTTTGGCGAAGCGGGCGGCTGTCTCACGGATTGCGGCGAACACCACAGGAAGATGCTCGTTAAGTTTGTTTTCAATAGTATCGAGAATGTTTTTCTCGTGTGCGTCGATTTTATCCCATAATGGCTGACGCTCGTCAAAAGGAAGCGTCTCCACTTCCTCGCGCAGCTTGGCCACGGCATCATTGTCGGCTTTTGTAGCTGCGGCGATATCGGCGCGTACCTCATTGATTTTGGCACGCAGTCCGTCGTTGTCGAGCTTCTCCATGAGCGGCATCTGCTCGTGGATTTTATCGAGAATGGGGCGAATGGCTTTCAAGTCTCGGGTAGACTTATCGCCGAATATTTTCTTAAGAACAGTTGTGAATGACATTATATTGTGGGTGTACTTGTTACGTGTTAATGGTGCCGTTGCATACACAGCGGCGCAAATTTACAAAAATAACTTAAAAATCGGAAACCGGGCCTATAATTTAAGCTTCAACGGTGCCATCGCGGCGCCATTGGGAGAGCGTATGCGGAGAATGCGCGCCACCGTCGGTGCAATAACACGTGCATCCACGATACCTTCGATAGTCTTTGGAACGATGGAAGGTCCGAAAATATATACCGGAGCTGTTGTCGTGGCACCTGTATGCACCATGCCTGTATGGGCAGCCTCCGTACTGATTATATTATAGTCATCTACCACCTCGAAGCCGGGAGCCGGCTGAATGAGGATGTCGCCGGCCGTAGCGGCCACCGTATTGCGGCGGATAGCCTCGGCGTTCTGGCCGGCAGTTCCGGCTATTATTTCATCAATGGTGAAAGCACGGTCGACACCCGTCATCCGCGCCATGAATGTTGCCGCCGCGCTTCTGACTGCGGTAACATCAAGTTTCATCTCCTTCAGGAGATTCTGATTCAGATATATGTGGCCGTTATGGTAGGCGCTTACATAGTCACCGTTGCCATACAAAGCCATAAGATACACATTAAGCAGCGATATGGCACGACGGGTAGAGAATTCTCCGTGAGGGATGTTCCATTTGTCATCGTCTCGGCGACGCTGCGGGCGCGGAGGCGTAGCTGCAAGCACCACTACGGTATTTTCAAGCCCCACGCCCCTTGATATGTCGGTAAAAAGCCTTCCGAGATCCCTGTCAAGCTTCACATACGCGTCCATAAGCTCAACGCGATCATCATTGTTCTTGCCGTAAGGATAAGGCTTGAGCGAGTACCCGATATTGAGCACGTCTGTTACGCCTTTGCGCGTGCCAAGCTTATACGTGCGCAGTAGGTCTGAGGCAATTCCCGTTATCTCGCTATTGAGCAGTGGAGAAGCGGCATACATATCGATGCGATCGCTGTTACCGCGCGGGAAAACATATCTGAAAGGATAGTGTCTGAGGTGGTCGGGCAACGACGGATAGAGACTCGGCTCAAGAGTCGGTTTCCAACTCATTGTGTCGAGACGTACCGACAGGGGAAGGGAACGGTTGCGCGCCGCTATGCCCACAGGCAATTCCTGATAAAATGTCGATGAAGCCCAGTTGCCGGTCTTGCTGTCGAGCCAGATAGCACAGTTTGCGGCATGGCCGGCGAGGCCGATAGCAATACCGGGATCCGGTGCCACTGCATATTCCGCATTCGTTCCACCTGAGGCCACTCTAATCTCATCTGAAAGCGTGCTGACGCGTAAAGTTGCCGGAGAAAAACCGGTAGAGGTGAAATTACCAAGGACTTCGGTATCGGTATATGTTTGCGCGGGGCGCAGTGTTATCCTGTCGAATCGGCTACCGGAGGCAATGCCCGTTGCGGACGGTGCTGCGCCACTGACAATCATGGCTGTCGCTGCCGTTGCATCGAGCGATGTCCCGTAATCGACATTAAGCTGTACACCTCGATTCTCCAGCATCTTGAATCCGCTCTGTCCGAACTGCTCACGCAGGAGGTCGACATAGTCGGCATCAAGGCCATCGACAACAATAGTTACCAACAAACGCGCCTGATCGGGCGACGCCTGAATGCTCATTGCTGCCAATGACGCCACCAAAGCCATAAAAAGCTTCGGCATTGCAGGGGCGGATAGAAGATTCTTAATTCTATACATTCTTATACAGGACGCAAAGATAGCGAAATTACAGCAAACAAGCAAAAATCATTCTTTACACGATGTCTGTACAACTATTATAAGCATAACCGCGAATATAACAATTAAGGCATGCTTTTTGTGCGATAAAAAAGTCAGTCCGCAAAAAAACGGACTGACTTATCTGAACGTTACAAGACTGGATCGTTTATTTTACAAATACTTTAATAGTCTTGTTATTGATACTTACAATATATACACCGGTCGGTACCGCGATTTCCGTACGCGTACTGCAAACTCCGCGGAACATCGTACGTCCGGAAGCTGCGACAACGGTTGCATCATACTCCAGAGCGCCCTCGATTACAACCGCACCTTTCACAGCGTAGACCTTAATACCGGCGGCAAGATGCGAGACACCGGATGTTTCGACGGAAATTTCATTCGACGCACGCGATTCCTCGCGATTATAGACTACTGTGACAACATAGGTATTCGAACCTTCGGGAGCATCGGCATCCACAAATTCTGTATCCGTCACAGGTTCTGAGGTAACAAGCACTCCGTTGCGGTAAACATTGTAGCCCTTTATCTCCACTCCCTGAAGCTGGCCGGCAGGAGTATAGGTAATATCGTCAAGCATAAGCATGAAAGAGCTTGTGGCACATGAACGGATTGCGAGACGTGTTGCACCGACAGGGATTTCCGCCGAGAACAGCGTCCACGCATCGGGTACAGTGGTAGCGCTTACAACTTTTACAAAGTCCTTGGTGTCAAGGCTTCCTGTAGAATAGTAAACTTCAATTTTCTCGGGATATGTTGCCGAATAGCTCCTTGCATAGAAGGAAATGCTTTGGGCCTCACCGCTGAGTTCCGACGAGATTGCCCAGTCGTCGGTGGCTCCATCGTCATAACGGAACAGCGCTGCAAGATATTTATCTCCCGTATGTGCTGCAAATGACTGGTTAAGTCCATCTATGGAAGCATCGAAGACAAAGAAGGATGCGGTAGTCGTTCCGGGTTCAATTCCGGGCAAATCAGTACCCTGGAAACCGCCCACCGGACTCATGTCATTGTCTATAAAGGTCCATCCGGCGTATTCTTTTGCAAAACTTCCACCGTCTTCAAAACTTACGGTGACTGGATCGGCAGGTGCCTCTTCAAGATTGGGAGCTGTCCATGTAAGTTTCACACCTCCCGAGGTATTTTCCCCTTTGAGATCTTTTACTGCCGGTAGTTTTGAAAGGACAGGAGCCACGTCTACTGCGGATGTCTCATTATTGGCGGGATTCTCATCCGCGGCAAACACAACCTTTGCCTTATATGTCACTGCCTCGGTGGCGAGAGCGCCCATTGTGCGGTGGAAGACTACCTGTGTACGATTTCCCGATACGAGCTCGGAACCTGCGGCAGTTTCTGCAAGTTCACCGTCAGCATAAAGCTCCACACTCCAGCCCGTCGCAGCGGCCGTTCCTTCATTGGCAACATTCACAGCCACATCGTATGCGGCACCGGCCGCAACACTTGCAGGAGCCACAAGACCGGCAGCCTCAAGGTCGTTGGCGACAAGACCGCCCACCTTGATTTTGTCAAAGAGCACAAACTGGTATGAATTCACGATACCCTTTAATTTGAGTTGTACAACATCGTTGGCATATGCCGCGAGGCTTATTGTAACTTTTACCCAGCCGACAGACGAGGATATCTCGTTTGTGGGTTTCTCAAACAGGTTATTCCATTCGCCATTGACAGTACGGATATCGACAGATACCACATTTGTATCATCCTCTTTAAGATTATAAACAAAGAATGTCAGGCCGGGAGCAGGAATTCCCTTGAGATCTACTTTTCCAGTATATAGCTCACCCCATTCGTCGATATACTGGCCTACCATACCGATAAATCCATTGTCGCCGTCCTGCGAAGGTATTCCGGTCTCTTCAGTGAATAAGTTCCACTGGGCATATTCAGACGAATTGACACCCCATATACATCCATTTACAATCTTGCCGTCGCCAAACGACTCACTGATTACATCATAAGGCGTACCGGCAGCTATCATGTCGCAGAATGTGCCAAGACCTTCACCTGATTCGGTAACGGCACATACTGCATACTGCACAAACTGCTGGTCTCCCTCGTCTACGGCCTTAAAACTATAATCAGTACCTGTGATTCCACTCTTGATAAGATCACTGAAATAGCCATAGTCATCCGGCCCGTAAACACTATAGGTAACATCGGAAGCGTCAAGTTCAAGGCCGTTTCTGTCTTGTGTTACAGGTGTCCAGCTGAGAGTCACCATACCGGGCACAGCATTCTCTGAAATCTTTACGTCCGTAATATCAACGGGAAGACCGATTCCACAGAATACTTCGACCGAAGCGATAGCTCCGCGGCCATATTCGTTATAGGCATATACCGTATATGTATAAGTGCCGGATGCCGCGGGAGTATCGATAAATGTAAAAGTCTGGCCGTTAGAAACTCCCTCGTATGTTTTCAGAACTTCCTCAGTATCATTACGGTATACCTCAATCTTCGATATCGCCGATAGAGCGGCACCGTTGACATCCGTGGTTGGAGCTTCGAACGATACCGTCACACTCTTGACACCGCCTGCGGCTGCAACAGCGCTAAGATTCGATACTTGTGCCGGCACGCGGCTCGACAACGGAGCTGTAACCGTCAGGTCGTCGACGCTAAGATACATCATATCGGCATCAGAAATGCCATGTATACCTATATAATAAAGACCGCTTTTCTCAGGAGTGATACTACCTTGCACAGTGGCAGGCTTGAGCTGTACATCATCCTCACCGAGATTTTTGGTAACAATATGATTTGTCATGCCTGCTACAGTGGGTTCACTGCCATAGCATAACTCAACACGCTCGTCGAAGCTGTTAGTCCAGGCCTTGATGGAAACCTCATAAGTCTCTCCACCTTTTAGACGCAGAGGAACACTTATCAACCAGTCGTCCATTTTCATGTCGGAGTTATACGACATGCGCATAAAACCGTTTGTCTGTCCCAAAAACGACGATGACGTCCAGAACCAGGATTCACTGTCATTGTTCGCATTTATAACCGTAAAACCTTCAATGCTGGCTTCGGTATCGAAAGTATTCGTATAGGGTGGAACTACAGCGCTCGGGTCGTCAGCGACACCTTCTCCGGAAATATACAGACCCGACACTGCCTCTTCATTCGGGAATTCACAAAGAAGCGTACCGGCACCGGTAGTCAGGTCGATTTCAACGATGCCGGAAATGGCCGGGGCATCGTTCGACAGCGTGCGGTACATCTTACCGCTTGTTCCGTCTATGACACAGCCACCGAGATACTCCGTCGTGAAACCAGTATCACCAATCATATCAGTCTTGCCTGTCGACTTATCAAGCTTATATAAAATTCCTTGGGTATCGACAGTGTACAGCTGTCCGGAGGCATCGACAGCCAGTGACATGTACATTTTGTCGAGATCTGCCACCTTATATGCTGTAATTGCATTCTCCTGAGCATTGAACTGATAGTACGAAAGACTATGTCCTCCGTTATTAAGTCCGTATACAAGAGGCCAGGCAGCGCTCTTGTCGAAAGCCATATCAATGGCACAATCCGAAAACTCGTCGAGAGAACTACTCCACTCACTTTTCCCTGTCTCAAGATTGTAGACACCACCCATGGCAAACTGGAAGAATCCCATGTCATAGCCTACCATCCAATAATACGAGCCGTTTACCTCTACACCGGAGGTGCATTCGATATCGGAAAATTTAATTTCGAATTCCCCCGCAGAAGATGTCGGTATCGTATATAAACCTACCGGCGGAGTTTCCATCTCCAACCACGCATTAGAATATCCGACATAACCTGTAAGCTCTGGAATTACGACCGGAGCCTTACGAATTGCCCGGTCGATAAAAGATATCCGGGTTGATTTAACCGCACTTTTAAGATTTACCGAAGAACCGGTAAAGTGCTTTCGCGCAGTTTTCACAGTTTTAAATTTAACAGGATTCCCTGACCGAGGAGCAGCCTCCACACGCATCGTGCCGCTTGCATCTGGCGACACCGCCTTGGCAAACTGGGGCCCGGAAGCATATGCCGCAGCAGAAACAGCAAGCGACAAGACTACCGAACAGATTTGCGTAAGTTGTTTTTTCATAATGGAAATGATGAGTTAATTATTTATGTTACTGGAATGACACCTGGTGCTACACTTTAATTCTGTCAAGAATACTATAACGATGCAAAAATATGTTGCTTAAACGACAATTGCAAATTATTTCACGAAAAATTCATTGCCATGCTCAATAATTTTGAAAATTCAAAGAAAAATGCTAACTTTACATCACAAAACCGACAATATATATGAAATTAATAAGCTGGAATGTAAACGGCTTGCGTGCCGCCATAGGCAAAGGCTTCACAGATATAATAAAAACTGCCGACGCCGACTTTTTCTGTATACAGGAAATAAAGCTTCAGGAAGGTCAACTCGATCTTGAGATTCCGGGATACCATGCCTATTACAGTTACGCCGACCGCAAAGGGTATTCAGGGACAGCCATATTCGCCAGACGGAAACCACTAAGGGCATTCACAGTTATCGAGTGCGACAACGAGGATGTCGATATACATAACCACGAAGGCCGTATCGTAGCGCTTGAATACGACAGTTTTTATCTTGTAAATGTTTATGTACCCAACTCCCAGAACGAACTGGCTCGCCTCGATTACCGCATGGAATGGGATCGCGTTTTCCGCAATTTTCTCTGTCGGCTCGACGCGGACAAACCGGTTATCATCTGCGGAGATTTCAACGTCGCCCATCAGGAGATAGACCTCGCCAACCCGAAGACAAACCGCCGTAACGCAGGCTTTACCGACGAGGAACGCGCGGGCTTCACAGAGCTTCTGAGATCCGGTTTCTCCGACTCTTTCCGCGAACTGCATCCGGACCAAAAAGGAGCATACAGCTGGTGGAGCTACCGCGGACGCGCCCGCGAAAAGAACGTGGGCTGGCGTATCGACTATTTCTTAGTGTCTAAACGTCTGATGCCAAAGGTGAGCGACGCCACTATACACCCCGACATAACGGGATCGGATCATTGTCCGGTAAGCGTCTGCATTAACCTCTAATATTATCTGATTGCAGCTTTCAGAGGTCTGCGGTGGACATCGGTAACAATAAGATAGACACCGACAGGCAATTCTATTTCCATATTGTTCTCTATTGTTCCGATTTCACGTACAAGTCGCCCGGCCATGTCATATACCCGACATCCGGTCTGCGGTGCTGAACAGATGAACCGCACATAACCCTCGGCGATTGTAATTGCAAGGGGCTGGCCGGCGTCGACTCCTGTCACTCCGGCATGCTCCACAAATATCACATTCGACATAGGCGAACGCACGCCGAGACATTCCGACTGCACGGTGTACGCTTCGCGGTCGGAGCCGTCGAAACCAAGAATTTCAAGATAATTGTTTTCGGAGACAAGTTCTTCGGTAAACACCTGTCCGCCTATGTAGCGTGTGCGCGTCACTACGAAATAATCTATCACGTCGTCAGCCGGAGCGCTCCAGTTGGCTGTATATCGATCGCTCATTATATCAGTTGGCGCATAAGCCGTACAAGCACCCAACACAGGGATCGGCTTGCATTCACCACTCAGGCGAACCGTGCGCGAGCCTGGAAAAGAACCCTGGAGAAGTATCTTTGAGCTATGCACGCCGATTTCAGTAGGCTTATAGTCAATTTTCAGCCAATATCCGTCGTCGGTGCATGCTTGCGATGCCGGAATGCTCGTCACAGTGGCGGAAAACATGGTATTGTCGCCACTCCATATAGAGGCAAGAACGGAGCCTTGCAGGTTCTTGCCTTTGATAAGGAGCTGTGCAGTCGCCGTATTTCCGAGAGCCACCTGATTGAATTGCAACTCCATATCTTTTACCGGAGCTATCAACTCGGGGTCTCCGACAGGATCCACAACAATAGTGCCGGGAGTGAATTTCTCCCCTTTCTTGCTCCCCCATAGATAATCAGCAAGTTCCGGAAGGTCGATAAACGGATTACGATTGTTCTGAATCTGGAACACCGCTTCGTTGCGGTCTTTCTCTTTCTGACTCACGGGATCGGCATGGTGCCATTTCATCAGCAGGTCGATTGCCCATGGCTTTAGCGTGGGATAATCGTTCTGACTCATCATATAAGTGTATTTCCATGTCAGATTCTGATAACAAGTCACCATATAGAAATATGTACGGGCAAAGTCTCCGAGATATTCCTCATTCGGCTCGAATACCAGACGGGCGCTTCCGCCCTGACCGTTGACAGGATAGCCCACTTTCACGACACCATTGTCGAATGTCGCCTGAGCCACCTCTCCGAGAGGATAGTTGCTCTTGGCTGTATTAGCCTTCATTTCTGAAGGATAGAGATGATTTAGATCGACATATGCACTTACAGACGTAGAGCCGCCCCACCAGCTTTTCGGAAAAGAATGCTCCCTGTTAAGACCGCTGAACGATGGCGCATACAGCGGAATATCGGAATACATATCCCACCAGCGGTGCGAGTCAGGGTAGACATCGGTTTTCTGAAAATACGACGGCAATGCCGAATACGACGATATCTTGGTGAAACTTCTCACCAGATTGTAAATCGCCGTTTTAAGTTCTTCTTCGCTTAATCCGTTGAGAGAACTATAATAACCCGCCGGAGCTTCGGCAAATGTAAATATGGGAAGACTTGCTATTGCAAGCGCTGTCAGCAGATGTCTGATTTTCATAGGAATATCGGTTAAGACTATTGTTCGGCCGATTCGAGAAGCCAACATTAAAAAAACACAAATAGCGTTTCAAAGTTCAAATATGCCCGACATATTCTATCAAACATGATAGCAAATGACATGCAGAGCACGGTTCACAGTGACAATGCCGGTTATGCAAAGTTACAAATTTTTTCGTCTGCTTTAAGAATTAGAACATAAAATGGTAAAAATCACCGCAAAGCTTGCATGATATCAACAAAAATTGTAAATTTGCATTGTCTCACAAGCAAAATCCGATATGAACACTAACAAGGACAATATCGCCATGCCGACACCCTCGGCATCCATTACAGACCGGATAAAATATCTTATAAAACTTACACGCCACACTCAGGCGAGCTTCAGCGCACAGATTGGGGTCGACCCGGCAAGTCTTTCGCGTGTACTTGGCGGAAAGACTCCCCCGAGCGAAGGATTCATAAACCGTATCGTCGTTAACATGGGCGTCAGCAAAGACTGGCTCGCCGACGGTTCCGACGTGCCCTTCCCGCGGCAAAGCAAAAATGTGAGTTCCGACGGCGCTCCGGTCTACAATATTGATGTAACAGCCGGCTCAACACCATTATGTCGCGCCTTCACAGAGGAACATATCATAGGTTTTGTAAAGCTACCCGGACTGAACCCTGATCTCCCGATAGTTCGTGTCAGCGGCAATTCCATGCAACCAAGAATCACTCCGGGGAGCTACATATCAATCCGCAGCGTGCCTCTCGACGCCCCGATATCATGGGGCAGAATATACGTAGTGGTACTCCCTGATTTCCGCCTTGTAAAATACGTGCGCCGCAACGAGAATCCGGAAATGGTTACACTCCACAGCGCTAACCCGGAATTCGATGACATAGAAATTCGTCGCGACAATATCGAAGCGCTCTATCTTGTCGAAAACATAATCAACCACGATTTCTTTTCATAATATTTCTATATAAAAATGAAAAAAGAGCCTCGCATAGCACTGCCGCCATGCATGCGATCCGGGATATCAGAGGCGGGCTGCGATGAAGCCGGTCGCGGCTGCCTCGCAGGTCCGGTTTTTGCCGCCGCAGTAATCCTCCCTGACGACTATTCCAACCCACTCGTAAACGATTCAAAGCAACTGTCGGAACACCGTCGCATGGAATTACGCCAAGAGATAATGGAAAAAGCCGTGGCTTGGGCGATAGCGAAAGTCGACGCCGACGAAATCGACCGCATCAACATCCTCCAGGCATCTATCGAGGCCATGCACCGCGCGTTGGCACAACTCACAGTGCGTCCCGGCGCAATCATCGTCGACGGCAACAAATTCCGCCCCTACTCCGACATTCCGCACACAACGATAGTAAAAGGCGACGGCAAATACGCCAACATCGCTGCAGCCTCCATCCTCGCCAAGACGGAGCGCGACATTTTCATGATGAATGCTCACGAACGCTTCCCGGGCTACGGATGGGACCGCAACAAAGGCTATCCGACAGCCGAGCACCGCGCGGCAATCGCCACCTTGGGGTACACCCCGCTCCACCGCCTCACTTTCACCGTAAAGAATTAAGAACCCAAAACATTCGGACGCTTGTTGCGGGGGTGGTGGAGAAGGATTTCCTCGCGCAGACGCGTTGTGTCGAGATGAAGATAGATTTCCGTCGTCGCTATCGACTCGTGACCGAGCATCTGTTGAATTGCCCGCAGGTTTGCCCCTCCCTCGAGAAGATGGGTTGCAAAGGAGTGACGCAATGTATGCGGAGAAATCGTCTTTACAATACCCGCGGCGTCGGCAAGCCCGCGAACGATATAAAAGACCATCACACGCGTGAGATGCTTGCCACGACGATTCAGAAAGAGATAGTCTTCTTCGCCGGGCGCTACAATGAACCGTGCGCGCTCCCGCTCTTGAAGATATAAACCTATCTGCTCCACGGCATCATCACTCATCGGTACCATCCGTTCCTTGGATCCCTTGCCGCAGACTGTAAGATAATGTTCACCAAGAAGGACGCGACGTCGCTCCAGTGTACAAAGCTCGCTAACACGAAGTCCGGAGCCGTAGAGCACCTCGAGTATTGCACGGTTGCGAAGCCCGAGGATGTCGCTTGTGTCGATAACGGAAAACATTGCGTCCACCTCGTCGATGCTCAGTACCTCCGGAAGCTTTCGGCCTGTCGAAGGGGAGTCGATAAGTTGCATGGGATTGTCGTCACGCCTGCCGTCGAAATTAAGAAAACGGTAAAATGATTTCAGACCGGATATTACACGCATTTGTGAGCGGGGAGCAATACCTACATCGTGAAGCTCACGCACAAAAGTCTCCAGTTCTTTTGCAGTAGCTTCACAAGGATTGCCTCCGACATACCATTCGGTGAAGCGCTCGAGATCGGAAAGATATGCCACTCGGGTATTCTCGCTCAGACCGCGCTCAAGTAACAGATGGGCTTCGTAAAGTTTTAAAATATTATAGAACTCCGCCATGATTTCAGAGAGTACCCTGCTCCACACAGCGCGCTATGCGGTCGAGAGTTGCGTCATTCTTGTCTTTTCCCGGCCGGAATGTACTTTTGAGACTGACACCGAAAAGCTTTCCGAATCCCTGCCAGAAACCTGCGCGGAAAGAACCTAAAAATGCTTTAACTATGTCATAGCTACTCTGGTGGGTCTCTCTTTGGATAAGTTTTATCAACACCTTGGCCTGTCGTTTTGAAAATCGCTTTAGTACAGGTTTGTACTGATTGAATAGCGCCGATTCCATCTTTTTGAGATAATCCTCGCGCTCTTTCTGCGTTGCAAAAGTCTCGATGTATTCGTAAGTCTCCACCAGGGTTTCGGCGATAAGTTTTGCATACGGCAGAGTAAGCTTCACATCACGCACCGTCCGCCAATAGAATTCTTCCTCTTTCTTGTTTTTGAATTTCATCTGCGGGTACACCGTAAGCTCGTGCATGAAAATCACGAGTACAGTGTCTCCCTCTTCATCGACGCGCCACGAATAGCCCCTATAAGGATTGCGCTGTACCGAAGGCGTGTCCTCGGCAAGAGCACGCATAGCTTCCGGATCGGGCTTGGCGCCGGACGCCGGCAGCATGAATAAAACAGCTAATATTACAGCAATGAAAACCCGCATAGGGATATAACGAATCAAGCCGGAGCCTATTGTCTGACGTTCAACACTTTTAACAATCAGAACACAACATTGAAGGCAAAGCCTCCGCCGCGCTCTACCGGACTGTAGAACGGCAGAGCTGCCACCTGTGGAGCACGCGGCTTGTTGAGTTTGAACCATTTCTGGTAGAGCGGCAACATCCAGTAGCCAATGCGCGCCGAAAGAATACCGATGCCTGCTCCCGCAAGGACGTCATTCAGCCAATGGCGTGCATTATATAGTCGCAGGAATGCCACCGCACCTGCCACTGTATAGGCGCCGACAGCAATAGGCCACCCATATTCGAGGCGCACAAGCTCGGCTCCCATGAATACTGTGGCCGTATGGCCTGACGGAAAAGAGTTCATCGCACTTGAATCGGGGCGCTTCTCATCGACAAGGCGCTTGGTGACATTCACCATGATACCAAGTGCCGCATATGCCGTAGCTCCCGCGAGCAGTCGCTCAACGATGCCATGCTTACATTTCACCCCGACAGCACCAAGACCGACGTATGCCACTACCGGAGCATACTGGATCCAGTCGTCGGCGCGAAAATAGCAGTGGCCGCGCATATGGGCTATATCATCGTTGAGATCAGTTTTTATATGCTTGAACCATCCGTTACCGACACCGAAGCCACCGACAGCGACAAGCGCACCGGGAAGCACCAGTTGCCGCCAGTGGAATTTATAACGATACGGATCAACCATCACAGTGTCGGGTCTTGCATAGACCGACTCAAAACCTGATAATGCGGCACTATCTACAACTGCAACAATGCTCTCATCCGAAAATTGGATATCACCGGAGGATGCACTTAAGTCCTGAGCCCCGGCTGAAAAAAGAAGAGACGCAAAAAGCATCGGCAATATTGCCGCAATACGCTTAAAATCCATATTTAGATTCATTATTGTCTGCTATGTCGATTTAGACTTAGTTGATGCAAAATTACACAAAAATAAGTCCAAAGAAAAATTGCACATACGAATTTGTTTGTTTACATTTGCAAAATCAAGGGAAAATCCGACATTTTGCTCCATCTTTCCAATCATTTTAAGCACTTAAATCAATATACGGGACCTATCATCAACCAAAGTGTCGGTTTTAAACCAAGACTTTTTCAATCAATATCCACAATTCATTCAACTTATGAAAAAGCTACTATCAGGCCTCTTTTCGGTACTTTTTACCGTAGGGGTTGCCGTTGCTTCGCCGGTTTCCGACGGCATAGCACACAAGCTTCACAAAGCGGGCGATGGTGCCATACCGGTATCCCAGGCTCCACCGACAAAAAAACACGGAATTGCTTTGCCACACAGCCTTGGCGACAATCACCGTAAAGAAGGCGGTTTCCTTACAACGGTAAGCGGTCCGTGTATGGCAGATAGAAAAACGAGTCCGCTTAAAAACGCGCCCGGCGCACAGGCTCCCCGCCTGCAAGGCAATGTCACCTTCTCAAATTCATGGGGAGAAGGAATGTCACAAGGCATATATTCCTTACCTACGGCCGATGGAGAAAATTTCAATCTCATCTATCCCGGCGAATTCGGCAAATACGGGAATTTCGAAATCGACGGTGTATATTACACTTCAATTTACGAAGACTGGTGGGGTCTTTATATAATCAAGCACACAGCATGGGACGCCACCACCGGTCTAAAGAAATATGATTTCGACGGTGACGGTCCAGCTGAAATCGTTATAGACGCAGCTCTCGATCCGACAACAGAAACCATGTACGGCATCACATTCAACGATGACTGCACCGGCTATCGTCTCGCAAAAATAGAATTTCGCCTCGGACGCATATCGGCAACCCGCATCGGTGATTTCGACTGCAATGTATGCGCATTGGCCATCGACGGCTCCGGGCAGATGTATGCTATTGCAAAAACTACGGAAAAACAAGGCTCGAAAGACGTTTGCACAGAATCCAGACTACTGAAAGTCGACAAGACAAATGCATCTTACGAAACTATCGGCGTCACAGGGTGCCTGCCACAGTTTCTTTCGTCTGCGACAATCGACAGGAAAACCGGACGTATGTTCTGGACCGTAAACACAATCGAAGCTACCGGCGCACTGTACGAGGTAAATCTCGCCGACGGTTCCGCCTCACTTGTCTGCTCGTTCCCCGGAGGCGAGGAAGTTGTGGGACTTGTCACATCTGCACCGGAAGCCGATGAGGGCGCTCCATCGGAAGCAAAAGACCTACAGGCAATTTTCGAGGACGGCTCCCTGTCCGGAAAAATAAAATTCACAGCGCCGGCCACGATATATTCCGGTGCGGCAGGAACCGGCACTTTAAGCTACGAAATACGCGCCAACGGCATCCTCGCCGCTTCAGGAAACACCTCTTTCGGAGCTGAAACAGAAGCTGACGTGGATGTGCCCGTCGCCGGAACCTATGAATTCTCAGTCATCACGGCCAATGAAGCCGGTCAGAGTCCCGTAGCAAAGATTTCCGCCTTTATCGGCAACGGCATACCTAAGGCTCCGGCAAATGTAAAATGCGTTTATTCCGGAGGAAAGATAAATATCAGTTGGGAAGCTGTGACAGAATCTGCCGACGGCGGATTTATAAACCCTTCGGAAGTAAATTATACAGTAAAACGCGCCGACGGAACCATCGCCGCATCCGCTCTCACAGCCTTGTCGTTCTCCGAGGAAATGGAAGAACCAAGTCAGATTATCTCATATTATTATGAAGTGCGCGCCAACCATCGGGGTCTCGAATCCGAAGCCGGCGTCAGCAACACAATATCATTGGGCAATATCTCGCTGCCATATTCGATAGATTTCACGGATCCCTCGGCGACTCCGGTCGGATACGTGGTTATCGATGCCAACAATGACGGCAAGACATGGACATGGAGCAGCCAGGGAGCACGCGCGGAATATGACAATTACAACACCATGGACGACTGGCTGATGACTCCGGGAATGAAACTCGATGCCGGCTATTGCTATAATGTGGAATTCGAGGCCAAAATCGGTCTGTCGGGCGAGAACGAACGCATCGAGCTTATGGCAGGACGCTCTGCAAGCCCGGAGAACATGACAATATCCATAGTACCTGCTACTGAGATAACAAGCACAACCTTCGTCAAGTATTCCGGAGAGATAACATGTACCGAAACCGGCACATATTATCTTGGATTCCATGGCATATCCGATCCTTTCAAGTATTACCTGTACGTCAAAGGTCTGAAAATTTCCTCAGGTACAGAAGCTGTCACCCCCGGCCCTGTGACCGAACTAACGGTTGTTCCCGACCCCGATGGAGCACTTTCCGCCGAAATATCGTTCAAAACGCCAAGTATTGATAAGAAAGGCCAACCGCTTGAATCAATAAGCAGAATCGAGATTTTGCGTAACGATGTCGTAATACGCGAATTTACAAACCCGGAAACCGGAAAAGACCTGTCATATACCGACAGACCTTATGAAAGCGGCAACATGAAATACTCCGTGGTAGCATACAATGCCGCAGGAGCAGGCAGCATCGAATCTGTGACAGTATTTGTCGGTATCGATATTCCGGCCGCTCCCACCGGTGTAAAAGTTGTCGAGACTGATAATCCCGGAGAAATAACAGTAACATGGAATGCTGTCACCACCGACCGCAACGGCAACCCTGTCAAACCTTCGGCCGTCACATACGGTGTATGCGTACCTGACGACGCCTCCGCTACATGGTTAATAAAGGAAAAAGACATAAGCGGAACAAGTTACACCTTCGATTATCTCGATGACAAATCATCGCAGGATTTCGCCACAATAGGTGTGGTAGCATTCACAGCCTCCGGAGCCGGAGAGGTCTCTGCTGCTGAAATGATACCTGTCGGGAAGCCATATGACGGACTCGAAGAATCAGCCGCCAACGGTCGTCTGAGCCATCTATGGGCGGCTCAGAGCGACAACGCCACAAGTTCCGTGAAAATCTATAATGACTCAAAACTCGACGGCATACACTCTTACGACAATGACAACGGCTATATAGCCATATACTCTCAGAACTCCTATGACGGCGCAGAAATTCTCAGTGGCAAGATTTCACTTGCCGGAATTGAGAATCCGATGCTTACATTCTATACTTACGGTCTTTTCGACCCGACCTACGGAAATTGCATGAACACAATCTCGGTTTATGTGAGGGAATGCGGAGAGCTGCAATGGTCGAAACTATACGAGAAAACCGTAAGCGAAATTGCGCCCAACGACGAATGGGGACGCGTATCGGTTAACTTGAAAGAATATGCAGGCAAGACAGTGCAACTGCGAATATCTTCACTTATCGTCACCTACACTCTTACGCTCATCGACAAGATAAGCATAGCCACTCCCGTGATGCACGACCTGTCTATTCTGTCGATTGATGCACCTGCATTAGTCAAGCCCGGCAATGACTATGACATCAATGTCACAGTGGTGAACAATGGATATGAAACGGCAGGGACATATACGGTTGAGCTTTATGCCGACGAGGCCAAGGTCGCTACCGAAACACGCAATGCCCTCGAATCCGACAAACGCGAATTAGTCACATTCCGGCGCACTCTGCATACACTCGATGCCGGCACATATTCCTACTATGCCGTGGTGGTATATGACGCTGATGAAAATATGTCGGACAACACATCCGAAACCGTCGTAGTATCGTCCGATATCAGTCATCTGCCAAGAATCACCGACCTTTCCGCATCGGCTACCACAAACGGCGTGGCACTGACATGGAGCGAACCCGATATCTCGTTGCTTCCCGAAATTGTGGAAGAGGATTTCGAAGACGGTGAGAGCTTCGCCAAATCATTCGCCGACTGGGTATTCGTCGACTTAGATAAAGCCCCCACCGGCGGAATCGACAATGTAGAGATTCCAGGTATCACACATGGAATCACCCTTGCTTCGTTCTTCGTGTTCGACACCTCGCTGCCCCAGTTCAACAGCACCTTCGATGCTCACTCAGGCACAAAATACCTTGCCTCCATATATCGCCGCGACAACGGCAAGAGCGACGAATGGGCCATTTCTCCCGAACTTTCAGGCAACATCCAGACAATAAGCTTCTACGCCCGCAGCTACGACGAGAGCTACCCCGAAATAATCGAGGTATATTACTCTACCGGCTCAACCGACCCCAAAGATTTCGTCAAAGTAAGGAATGCGGCAACAGTTCCACAGACATGGACGCTGTACACGGCTCAGTTGCCGGCCGGTGCAAAAAGATTCGCCGTGCGTTCTTGCGCTACCGGAGCCTTTGTACTGATGCTCGACGATTTCACCTACGAGATTGCAACGGACAGCGGCAATATCTCGCTTACCGGTTATAACGTATACCGCGATGGAGAGAAAATCAATACCTCGCCTGTCGGAGAGACAGAGTATACCGACCCCGAAGCTTCCGCAGGCATACACCGCTATGTAGTCACCACCCTCTATGACAGAGGCGAATCCGCCGCATCCAACGAGGTATCGGTTGAAGCAAGCTCCATCGCTTCGCCCTCGGCCACTGTAAGTGTAACCACCGCCAAAGGTTCCATAACAGTAGGAGCAGCCGACGGAATGAATGTTGTCGTCATAGAAGCCGACGGCAGGATTCTCTACAGCGGCACAGGCTCCGCCCGCATCGCTGTATCGCCCGGCGTATATATTGTAAAAGTAAACGACACAGTGCACAAAGTTATGGTGCGCTAATACCGATGGTCAATAAAAAAACGGATGCCGCATTTGCAGCATCCGTTTTTTATTGTCTGACAGTACCTTTTTATTCTATAAACAAGTTCTCCGGATAGTCCACACTCCACAGGAACAACGCCTCGGCAGGCATCGACGTACCGGCTGCCGAACGGTTGCGGCGGTCGAGGATATCCGCCATTTCAGAAGGCTTCAGTTTTCCGCGTCCCACATCGGCGAGCGTGCCTACTACCGCGCGCACCATATTGCGGAGAAAACGGTCGGCGGCAATCTCGAAATACCACGAATCAGCGTCGATGCGGTGCCACGCGGCACGCCTCAGGTCGCAGATGTTAGTTTTGGCATTGCCGTGGAGCTTGGCGAAAGATGTGAAATCGCGCTTGCCGACAAGCATTGCGGCCGCCTCGTTCATCGCACCGAAATCGAGCGACGCCGGAGCCTTCCATGCAAGGCCGCAGGCGAAAGGATTCTTTGCCGTAGTGACGAAATAGCGGTACGTACGTTCTATAGCGTCGAAACGGGCATGGGCATCGTCGCGTACGCGCCGTATACCGCGTATAGCTATGTCCGGGCCGCAGATACTGTCTATAGCGCGCAGGAACGCTGCGTCAGGAGTCGGGTCGAAGCCCTCGTCGAGGTCGAAATGCGCCGTCATGGAATGCGCGTTCACTCCCGCGTCGGTACGCCCGGCACCGGTGACGGCCACAGGACGACGCACAAGAGTGGATATCGCATCCTCGAGCGTCTCCTGCACGCTTATGTCGCCCGGCTGCACCTGCCAGCCGTGGAAAGGCGCGCCGCGGTAGGAAAGTTCAAGGAAATAGCGCATGATTATTTTTCAAGATACGTATAGCCGAAAAGGCCGGAGCGGTAGGTGCTGATGAAATCGCGGCCTTCCTCAGGAGTTATGGTGCCGGCCTTCATCGAAGCCGTAACCCATGTCTCGAGGTTGCGCACAAGCTTCTTGGCGTTGAACTGCACATAGTCGAGCACCTCGTCGACTGTCTCGCCCTCTATAACCTGGTCTATCTCGTAATGATCCTTATACACGCTGATATGGACGGCATTGGTATCACCGAAAAGATTGTGCATGTCGCCGAGTATCTCCTGATATGCTCCCACGAGAAACACCCCTATGTAGTAGCTCTCGCCGGCCTTTATCGAATGTACCGGCAGAGCGCCGGATGTACCGCCTGTCGACGATATGAAATTGGCGATTTTGCCGTCGGAATCGCAGGTTATATCCTGAATCGTACACGTGCGCGTGGGCTTCTCGTCAAGGCGTGCAATGGGAACGATGGGAAAAATCTGATCTATCGCCCAGGAGTCGGGAAGGCTCTGGAAAAGCGAGAAATTGCAGAAATACTTGTCAGGAAGCATCCTGGCAATCTTGCGGAGATCTTCCGGCACATGCTTCATAGTCGTGGCAATCTCGCCAACCTCCCGGGCAATGCTCCAGAACAGCTTTTCTATCTGCGCGCGCGTTTTAAGATCAAGCATGCCGAGGCTGAAAAGGTCGAGCGCTTCTTCACGTATCTGTAAAGCGTCGTGCCAGCTCTCGAAAAGACGGTTGCTGTCGAGTCTGTCCCATATATCGTACAGTTCGCGGGCAAGTTCATGGGCATCGGATTCTATCTCCTGGCTGTCCTTCCATACCGGTAGCTGCGTGGTCTCCAGCACGTCGAAGATAAGCACCGAATGATGCGCCGTCAGCGAACGTCCGCTCTCGGTAATGACATTCGGCTGAGGGAGGTTGTTCTTCACGCACACATCGACAATGGCCGACACAGCGTCATTGGCATACTCCTGGATGGAATAGTTCATCGAACTCTCGCTCGACGAGCTCCGCGTACCGTCATAATCCACGCCCAGACCGCCGCCGATATCTATGAACTCGACGCCGAAGCCGAGCTTCGACAGCTGCACATAGAACTGCGTCGCCTCGCGCAAGGCGTTCTTGATTACACGTATCTTGTTTATCTGGCTTCCTATATGGAAATGGATAAGCTTGAGGCAGTCCTTCATGTCGATGCGTTCGAGCATGTCGATAGCCTCCAGAAGCTCCGACGAATTGAGGCCGAACTTGCTGTGATCGCCGCCGCTCTCGCTCCATTTACCCGATCCCGTGCTCGAAAGCTTTATGCGGATACCTATATTGGGACGCACCTTCAGACGCTTTGCTATATCGGCAATCATACGCAACTCGTTGAGCTTCTCAACCACAAGATATATGCGCCGACCCATCTTCTGCGCCAGAAGAGCCAGTTCGATGTAACTCTCGTCCTTGTAGCCATTGCAGATGATAAGGGCGTTCTCGGCGATGTTTGTGGCCAGCACAGCATGAAGTTCAGGTTTCGACCCGGCCTCCAGACCGATGTTGAAACGCTTGCCGTAGCTCACAAT
Source organism: uncultured Muribaculaceae bacterium (assembly GCA_910576775.1). Taxonomy (GTDB): domain Bacteria; phylum Bacteroidota; class Bacteroidia; order Bacteroidales; family Muribaculaceae; genus CAG-873. The sequence continues at coordinate 198,059 of CAJTJV010000001.1, forward strand.
CTCTTCCACCACCTGACGCATCTGGTTCACCTTGATAGGATAGATCATATAGCTCTGCGCCGAATAATCGTATTGCTCGGCAGCCTGATGAAAACAGTTCGAAATCTTTTCAATGCGATTGTCGATAATATCGGGGAAGCGGAGCAACACCGGAGCGCATACATCGCGTACCTGTAGCTCATCCATGATGTCCTTGAGGTCGACCGAGGCATAGCCCTGGCGCGGAGTCACCACAATGTGACCCTTCTCGTTAACGGAAAAGTAGTTGCGCCCCCATCCGGGGATGTTGTACAGCTCCTCGCTGTCCTCAATACGCCATTTTCTCATCTTATATAAGTATGTTTCGCAGTTTTTAGGTATGTTTAGCGTGCAAAGATAATCATTTTAAATGAAAAACGCACCCAACCGCGCCACGCGCGTCACAAATCCGAAGCCCCGGAACGGCACATCCGCACCGAAATGTCCCGCAGGGACGCACTGCCGCATCAGAGAGTCCCGCAGGGACGCGCTGCCGCATCAAAGAGTCCCGGAGGGACACGCAGCCGCACCAGAGAGTCCCGCAGGGACACGCAGCCGCATCAGAGAGTCCCGGAGGGACGGCACAGCCGCATCAAAGAGTCCCGGAGGGACACACAGCCGCATCAGAGAGCCCCGGAGGGACGGCACAGCCGCATCGGAGAGTCCCGGAGGGACGGCACAGCCGCATCGGAGAGTCCCGGAGGGACGTTTCATCCGAAAACCCCGGCATTCATGCCGGGGCATACCTGCGAGCCACCTCATAAGTCTCGGAGAGACGTCTCGTGACTGCCGCTGGCGCATCGCAACTCACATAAAACGTCTCTCCGAGACTTTATATCTTATTCTACTCCGGTCCCCGGCATGAATGCCGGGGTTCTCTCAGTACCACCGCCCCTCCGGGGCTCCCAGGCAGACCCTCCCGCTGCATCTCCGGGACTCCGCGGCTTCTATCATCCATAACGTCCCGGAGGGACACACAGCCGCATCAGAGAGTCCCGCAGGGACGGCACAGCCGCACAGGCAAAACCCCGGAGGGACACACAACCGCACCAGAGAACCCCGCAGGGACACACAACCGCACCAGAGAGTCCCGGAGGGACGTTTCATCCGAGAACCCCGGCATTCATGCCGGGGCATATCTGCGAGCCACCTCATAAGTCTCGGAGAGACGTCTCGTGACTGCCGCTGAGGTCTGCCTGAGGAGGAGCCCCGGGAATACTATATTTGCATACTCTACTCAATTTACTTAAATTTGCAGACAGAGCACCTTAAATTCTAATATTTCAAAAAGTTCACTCTGCAATCATAATTTTAACATTATTTATGGATTGCAACAGCAGTTTTTGCCGCCAAATATTTAACTTTGCATCGCATAATAGTATGCAGAATGCGTTTCAACGTCGGTTTTCGGGCTACCGAAAGCCACGTCGGACGTAGAAACAATGTATAAAGAAAACAAATAACAAATTAATTATCACACATATTCACTAATTCTCAACCTCATGCAAAAGAAGATACTTGCTTCGCTTTTGATGGTTCCGATGGCATATTCCGCCTTCGCTAACATTGAGGTCAATGTCCCGGTAGACAAAGACTCCTGGACTGCAAACGGCCTCGTTGGTGAAAACCTGAAATTTGACTCGGAAGCCGGGTCTATTGAAACTATCGCTCCTGTAGGCGTAGGCAACCTGACATATATTCAGGAAAATATGCCTCAGGGTACTTATACGTTGACATTCGCTTCCAAAGAGAACGTCCTCGTAAAAGTCAACGGCAAGGAACTGTCCGCAAACGGAGAGTTCACCCTTGATGCAGCCGGAAACGTCACAATTGTCGTAGCCGGTGAAGACCCCTCCAAAATCTTCAAGTTTACAGGTCTGAATCTTGAAATCGTCTGCGATTTCGACGCTATCCAGGAAGCTCTCACCAAGAAGCTCATGGATAACCTCTATAAGATGTCCGGCAACGTAAACACAGCTCTTACAGCCGTTAACGCTGACGCTCTTGCAGCAAAATTCGAAAATTCCGAAGCTCTCGTTGAAGAAGCCAATAGCCTTAACGAAAAAATCGGCGTAGGCGGCCTCAACGACAAAGTCGGAGGTGTTCGCGGCATGATTCGTGAAATCCGCGAAGGTATCGAAGCCGGCGATAAAAATTCCGCAAACTACAATTTTAACAAAGCCGTTGAAATCTACAACAAATACGAGCTTTGGAAAGGTGCGGAAGGAAACACCGCCGCTGTTGCTATCGACGCTCTCATTGAAGAGGTAAACACCCACAACGAAGCTGTAAAGACTCTCAACGACCGCTGGAACACCTACCAGACAAACCTGGCCACCAAGGCTCGTGACGAAAGAATGCTCGAAAGCTATCAGAAAGAACTCGATGCTCTTCAGGCTAAGATTGATGCCGCTGCAAAAACTCCTGCTTACGGAGAATACGGCAAATATATTTCCGACACTACAGCCGACGAAATGGCTGCAGCACAGGCTCACCTTGACGACCTGAAAGCTCAGGTTGAAGCAATGTACCCCGAGGATAAGATGGCAGACGCCATTATCGGTGGTATCGGCGACGCTGATATGGAAATGGATGACGCCATCGAAGCCGCAACAGACGAATTCAACAAAGCAAACGCTGATGTTGCCGCTTATGTAGCATGGCTCAACGCTACCCGCGACCTTCTCGCTACATACAAGGGCGCCAACACAACCGTTTCCGCTCTTACCGGCGTTGAAGGATACGAAACCGTACCCGACGCTTATAAGGCTCAGATACTCAAAGACCTCGAAGACCTTTACAACACCACAGTCGCCAATTTCGGCATTAAAGAAGGTGTGATTGAAGGTGCTGCAGGTTTCTGGAAAAACGACGAAGCCGTTATCAAGAACATCTCCAATGCTCTTACTCAGGTAGCAAAAGTTGCCGCAGACAAAGTAAACGGCCAGAACGAATTCATGAACTACGACCTCGAAGCTTTCGCTCACGTACAGGAAGGCATCGACGCAATTGTAGCTCCCAAGGGTGCAAACGGTGAAGAAATCGCCGCCAAGAAAGCCGAAATACAGGCTGCTCTTGATGAACTCAAGGCTCTTGTAGAGGAAACCTACGGCAAGCTCGCTCTCCAGGTTGAAGATTTCTCTCCCAAGATTCAGGCTATCAACCAGGACGTGAAAGACCTCGCTGCCATCGTAGCTCCACTTTCCGATCTCCAGAAAAAACTTGACGACGCAATCGCTGAAATCGCCAAGGATCATCCTGAAATCGCCGACAAGTTCGCTACAGTAGAAGGCAACCTTCAGGAAGCTATCGACGCTCTCGGCCTTGATTCCACTAAGGAAGAAATCGACGTTGTAAGCAACGCTATCGACGAGATGCTTGCCAACGCAGACAAGCTCCAGGAAAAATGGGACGATGCAAAAGCTGCCGTAGCAGAATTCGACGCTTCCATGAAGAGCCTCAACGACATATTCGCTGACAAGCTTATCGTTGAAGGAAACGATTTCGACGTTGAAGCATTCAAAGCAGCTAACGCCGACTACAAGGCACTCTTCGAAGACCACACCAAGTTCCTTGCCGATTATGAAGCAGCCAAGGCAGCTGAAAGCCAGGATTGCTACAATGCAATGGTTGCTCTTATAGAATCATATAGCGCAGGTACAATCGAAAATAAGGTGCTCGACATCACCAAGGCATTTGAAAGCGAAGGTACTACCGGCAATGTTGACGTTGTAGACGCCGCCCTTACCGCGCTCAAAACTGCCGCTGAAGGCACATATGCAGGCAAGGATGACATAGACGCAACTATCGCCACCTATACCGAAGGTCTCAACGAACTCAAGCAGTCTTTGGCAACAGCTGACAGTGACGTATATGTTGACACCGAAACAATCACCACAGAATACGGCAAAATCGACGAGGCTTGCGAGACAATGCTCGAAGAAATTGCCAAGGTTCAAGAGACTATCAAGAATCTCAAAGAATACCAGGCCATCTACGACCAGTTCACAGCAGACCTCGGTGCTCTTCAGGATGCAATCGATGCCGACACCGAATACAACGAAACCGAAGGCAACTCCACCGAACCCGCCAAATCGTTCTGGACAAGCGAAATCGCCAAGATTCAGGATGCAAAAGATGCTCTCGCCGGCAAGATTGACGCAGCTCTCGCAGCTTACGGCGACACCGACAAGAACATCAAGGCTCAGAAAGACGCCCTTCAGGCCGAATACGACAAGCTTCTCGCTCAGGCCAATGGCATACAGCAGGACATCGAGCACAATGAAAAGGCAAACACCTACCTGCTCAACCTCAGCAACAATATCCGCACAGCTATCAACAGCGAAATCGACGCTCTCACCGAGAAGATGAATCACGCTACCGCTCAGGGAGCAAACGATATCGCAAAAGAGCTTCAGGAATGGATCAACGAGCTTAACGCTCTGCTCATCAACAGCACCGATCCCATCGACCTCGCAAGCATCGACCTTGAAGAGAAAGGCTTCTTTGCAGTCGGCGAAGCAGACGACAACTGGGAAGCTCTCAAGGCCAAGTATGATGCCGTTAGCGCCAAGTTCAAAGAACTCCAGAAGACTTACAACGACAAATACGCCGCCGACCTCGAGGCTTGGAACAACGCATTCCTCGACACTGCATGGGAAGCTTCCATGAACGACCTTCTCCAGGCTTACAAGGATGCCATCAAGACATACGACCAGTATCTCTACGGCCTCAAGAACCCCGGATACAAGGCTTATATCGCAGAGACACTTCAGGATCACCGCGACATCTACAACTACATCGACGCAATCAACAACCTTGGCACCGATGTACAGGAATGGGTTGCCGCACAGACAGCTGCCGGTAAGCTGATTTCCGCCGCTGATTTCAAGGTTCAGGCCACCGACAAGAGCGATGCTCTCCAGTCCGAAATCGAAACAGAGGTAACCACAATGGAGACCGAAGTTGCCCAGAAGGCTGAAGAGTTCTACAACATCAACCTTCCAGAAGCTCAGAAGAACATTGCCGACGCAACCCGCAAGATGCAGGAGAACGGCGTATCCGACGATGTTATCTCCGAGACTCTCGCAGAACAGAACAACAACCTTGACAAGGCTATCCAGCTCGAAGACAAGGCCAAGACCGACGACAATCTTTCCTACGGCATCCAAATGGATTTCGTTGCCACCTATCTTGACAACGCCAAAGTTCAGCCCGACCTCAACGCTGCAGCCCAGACACAATGGACAGCCGACCTTTTTGCAGCCGATGCAACCGTTGCAGAGCTTAACAAACAGATTGAGGACGCTGAATTCGCAACCGGCGTAGAAGCTGAAAAGGCCAAGTTCGACGCAGCCGTAGAAGCTATCGCAGCCCTCAAGGCCGCACCCTACTCTCCCGCAGAAATCGACACTCTTCTGGGTCTGCAGGATGCTCTTCAGGCAGCACTCGATCAGGCCAAGGAAGCCGCAGACGCCATCAAGGCAAACAGCGACAACAACAAGGCCAACCAGGATATCTACAACAATTATGTAGATGTTGTTCTTCCCGATTTCAACAACCAGCTGGCAGAACTTGAGAAATTCGTCAACAGCCTCGCAGTCGGCAACGATTCATATCTCACAGCTCCCAAGGCTGCTGTAGACGCTCTTGCAAGCTTCGTGGAGGCAAACAAGAGCAACCTCACAGAAAAGGCAACAGACCTCGACAACCTCAAATCCGATATCGAATCTGCTATCGACTCTGCATACGGAACTGCCGTCTTCAACGAGAACGCCCTTCTTACCGAATGGCTCGGCAAGCTCAAAGCTGCTTACAACGATGCCAAGGTTAATGCCGGCATTGATGAATTCGACACCGAATACAAGGACGTAAAAGATTTCATCGACAGCAACAATCCATTACCGCTCGGCACCTATACTCCCGATTTCGACGCTACCGCTTACAGCGAAAAAGCAGTCGAACTCGAACGCGGCATATCTTCCTACTACAACGAACTCCAGAAACTCTGGAGCGAGGATCTCAACGGAAACGAAAATCCCGACAAGAATCCTCTCGTTGCCGCTCAGGGCAAGGTTGCCGAAGCTGAAGACGCCGCAGGCATCGCGCTCAACGACGCTTATGCAGCTCTCCAGGGCTACGAAAACCTCAAGAACGTCGACGCCGACAAGTTCGCCGAATACGAAAAGGCATATCAGGATTTTCTCGCCGAATACGAAGCAATTCAGTCGGAGGCCGCTGCCGAAGGTTCACGTCTTATCCTTAACTGGGAGAAATTCGTTGCCGAATATGAAGCTCTCAAGGCTAAGATCGATAACACCGCCGACGCTGCCAAGCTCGCCGAGGACAACGCCAAGGCTGAAGCCGACAAGCAGGCTGCAAGCGATGCCAAATATGCAGAACTTCTTGAGGTTTACAACGGTCTCGAAACCGAATACGAAGCTCTCAAGAACAAGGTTGCAGATTACGGTATCGACAACACCGCTGTCAACGACGCACTCGATCAGATAGCAGAAGACCTCGAGACGGCCAAGAACAAACTCGACGAAGCCAAAGCTGCTTACGCTCTCACCGATGACTCAACACTCTACGGTGAAGACGGCATCCGCAGCGCAATCTTCAGCACCGGCCTCGATGCCGCTGAAGCTTACGCAAACAAGGGCGTTGAAGAAGCCTGGGCTGTCAATGCAGACCTCAACAAGGCTCTCAAAAAGAACGTTGTTCCCGAAATTGCCAAGGCTCTTCTCGCAGAGCAGACCACTCTCAAAGTCCAGCTCGAAGAAATCGAGAATGCAATTGCCGATACCGACAAGACAGATATCGATACCACAGCCGCAAGCTACGAAGAACTCTACGATCAGGCAGCCGCAATCAAGGCTCGTCTTGAAGCCATGATTGAAGAAGCAACCGAAGCAATCTTCGTACTCGGTGACGTTGACCTCGATCCGGACGGACTCGTAACAGCTTCCGACGTACAGCTCCTTATCCAGTGGGTTGGCGAAGGCAAGACTTACGAAGATCTCTACGCTCTCAATCCCGTTATCGCCGCCGCAGCCAACGTGGCACAGGAACCCGGTGCAGCACCTGAAATCAGCATCGCTGACGTTACCGCAGAAATCAATCTGGTAATGAACGCCGATTACGATACCCCGACCGCTCGTACCTTCGTTCAGCGCCGCGCAGCCGCTCAGGGCAGCATCAACGCCATCGCTCTCGGCGACGGCCGCTATGCAATCGCTCTCAACAGCACCCAGGCCTTCGTAGCCGGCCAGTTCGATATCGTCCTCCCCGCAGGCAGCGAAATCGTAAGCGCCGAAATCGCAGGCATGAGCCACCAGCTCTACCGGTTCAGCAACGACGGCTACACCCGCATGATTGTGGCTTCGATGAGCAACGAAGAGCTCAAGGGCGACCAGCTGCTGATAATCGAAGTACAGGGCAACGGTGCACCCGTCATCGAAGGCGCTGTCTTCACCGACGCAAACGCCAACGCATACACTCTCGGCAACACCACTACCGGCATCGACAATATCGGTGTCGACAACAGCGGTGCACAGCGTATCTACAACGCTGCCGGCCAGGTAATGCGCAGCATCCAGCGCGGTATCAACATCATCCGCCACAGCGACGGTACCACTACCAAGGAACTCCACAAGTAATATACTCGTGAATTAAAAAAGGCAACCCGCAGGGAACCGCATTTCTGCGGGTTGCTTTAATTAATTTCCAATTTTCTAAAATTCTATGAGTAAAACTAACATCAACCGCTTCGGACTGAAGTTCGTCATGTTACTTGTGTTCGCACTCTGCGGCAAAGTAGCCATGGCGCAGAACGCCGTCAGTGTCGAAGCTTTCACCATCGACAGCTACAGCACATACGATGTACCCGTGCTGTTGACAAACGACGAACCGGTTTACGCCGTACAGTTCGACGTGGTTCTCCCCGAAGAACTTGTACTTGCCGGCAAGCCCTATATGGACAACCAGCGTTGCAATGTCCAGTACCAGAGCATGAGCTGGAACGAGAACAACGGCCGCGTGATGATCAACTCACAGCCCTTCCAGCCCATCGCAGGCAATGAAGGCGCTGTCGCATACATCCCCGTCAAACTCGCATTTGGCGCAAACGTAAACACTACCTATACTTTCGGTCTTAAAAACATCGGTATCACCGGTGCCAACGGCAAGACCATCAGCTGGGGCACAAAAGACGAAGCAACCGTCACAGCCGTTCCCGGTATCGTGAAAGGCTATGCCACCGACGCTGAAGTAGTTGTAAATCCGGGCGAGACTTTCGAGCTTCCCTTCGCATTCACCAACACCTGCAACGTAGCAGGCTTCCAGGTGACTGCAACTATCCCCGAAGGCTTTACACTCGGCGCACAGGCTACAGCCGGCGACCGCGTTGTAGCCGGCACCAATATCGCCGTAAACCCCGCAACCGGTATCATCGTTGTTTCCAATCTCGGCACCAACCAGGTTGTAAACGGTAACGATGGCGTGGTATTCACCCTCAGCCTCACCGCTCCCGAGAACTGGGACGGCACAGGTGTCGTTACCTTCACCAACCTCAAGGTATCGTACATCGTCGGTAAAGAATTCGAAGGCACAGGCTACACAGTGAACCTTGTGAACGGCGGCACAGCCTACACCAAGGCAAAAGCAGAAATCGACGCCCTTCAGGCTGCTCTCGACGCCAAGCTCGCCGAGATAGCCCAGAACTACCCCACAGTAGCCGATCAGGTTACCGGCGAGGCCGTACAGGCTCAGATCGACGCTCTTAAAGCTGCCGTAGACGCTGCATACGCCGACCATAGCCTCAGCGCAAACTACGATACCATCATGGCTCCCGTAGCTGACATCACCGCTGCCATCGCAGCTCTCGACGCAGAAGCCGCAGAAGCACAGCGCAAGCAGGACAATGCCAACGCATATGCTGAATACAACGCAATGGTGGAAGCTGCCCAGGAGATGCTCGACGAAGCAAAAGCTACTGTTACCGAAAGCTATCCCACAGCTGACGTTGCAGAAGAAATCGCTGCCGCACAGGACGCAATCAATGAAGCCCGCCAGGGTATCGAAGCTGCCAAGCAGGCTTGCGAGAACGAAGGCACCTTCAAATATGATTTCAACATGGGTGCCCTCGAAGCTCTCATCAACAAGATCGTACCCGAAGCAAAACGCCAGAGCGAGAATGAAGCAGCCGCAGCAGAATACGGCGCAATGATAGACTATCTCCAGACAGCTCTCGACGAAGCCAAGGCAACCGTTGCCGAGAACTATGCCGATGCCGACGTCACAGCTCTTGTTGACGCCGCCCAGGCTCTCGTCAGCCAGGCAAAAGCTGATTTCGAAGCTGCCAAGGAAGCCTGCGCCAACGAAGGCACATTCAAATTCGATTTCAACATGACGCCCATTGAGAGCGCTATCGAAAAGATTGTTCCCGAAGCAGAACGCCAGCACAACAACAACGCCGCATACGCTGAATACAGCTACATGATCCAGGCCGCACAGGAAATGCTCGACGAAGCAAAGAAAACCGTTGCCGAAACATATCCCGGCGCTGACGTGACAGCAGAGGTGAACGCCGCCCAGGCTCTCATCGACGAAGCCAAGGAAGGTGTTGAAGCTGCCAAGGAAGCCTGCGCTACCGAAGGCAATTTCCAGTATGCCCTTGATTTCGGCGCTATCGAAGCCGCTATCAACGCTATTGAAGCCAAAGCCAAATTCCAGGCCGACGTACAGAGCAAATACGACGCTGCTGTAAGCGCTCTTGACGCTCTCCAGACCAAGCTCGACACAACCAAGGAAACCGTAGCAGGTCTCTACACCGACGTAAATATCGATGAAATCGCCGCTACCGCTCAGGAAGCCATCACAAAGGGTTATACAGACGCACAGGCCGCTCTCGAAGCTGCCGCTACAGCAGGCGAATTCAACTACACCGTTCCCACCGCCGAAATAGAAGCCCTTATCGCCGCTATCGCTCCCGAAGCAAAACGCCAGAGCGACAACGCCAAGGCTTACGAAGCTGACAAGGCCACAATCGCAGCTCTTGAAGAAGAACTCAAGGCTACTCTCGACGAGGTTACCACCAAGTATCCTTCCGCAGCTGTCCTCAATGAGACGCTCGCAGCCCAGAAAGCTATCGCAGACGCCACCAAGGCTGTCGAGGATGCTTACGCAGCTGTAGCTGAAGAAGGCAACTACACAAGCCCTGTCGACGCAGACGCCATCAAGGCTCTTATCGAGAAAATTCTTCTCGTTGCCAGCGGTATCGACGAGGTACTCGTTGAAGAACTCGGCGGCGACGTCAAGTTCTATAATCTCAGCGGTATCCAGGTTAAAAATCCCGCCGCAGGCACTGTTGTAATCGCAGTAGGCGCCAACGGCCAGGTACGCAAGCTCATCGTAAAGTAAAGCAAGCAAAATAATCTTCATCAGAGAGTCGGATCTTCGGATCCGGCTCTTTTTTATTGCCCTCGCCCCACCCCGACGATAGAGCGACACACCACCTGTGAAGATACAAATCAAAGTCCAGGAGGAGACATACCTCCACATAGCTTGCTGGCCGGAGTCCCGGAGGGGCATACATACGCAAAGTATGCAGGGCGGAGTCACGGAGGGACGTTTCATCCGAAACTCGGAGAGACGTCTTATAACTATCGCTCTAAGAGATTATCATAAAACGTCTCTCCGAGACTGTTTTTCATTCACTACCCCTACCCCGGCATGAATGCCGGGGCTTTCTACAAAAACGCCTCTCCGAGGCTCCGTGGCAGGTGACTCTCCGTGGCGCCGCGGCAGGTGACTCTCCGTGGCGCCGCGGCAGGTGACTCTCCGTGGCGACACGTCCTATACATTGTCCTGCCCTTGGAGGCTTGTCAGACTGATTACCGACTGGAAATCTAAAAGGAGCATGCTCCATAGTAACTATGAGTACGACAAATATTTCCGAAATAGCGTCTAAAAAGGCTAACTCCCGAACTTTTTGACACGGGGAAGACGTTAGTTATACAAAATTTGCGTAATTTTGCCACTTGAAAATTGCATAAGACCATTATGAGCACACCTAAGAACCTTGTCATAGTCGAATCTCCTGCCAAGGCCAAGACAATTGAAAAATTCCTCGGACCCGATTTCAAAGTGATGTCGAGCTACGGCCACATACGCGATTTGAAGAAAAAAGTATTCAGTATCGATGTGGAAAACAATTTCCGGCCCATATATGAAATCCCGGAGGACAAGACTCAGCTTGTGTCCGACCTCAAGAAAGCCGCGTCCAAAGCCGAGACTGTATGGCTGGCATCCGATGAAGACCGTGAAGGAGAAGCAATAGCATGGCATCTCTACGAGGTTCTCGGGCTTAAACCTGAAAAGACGCGGCGCATCGTATTCCACGAAATCACCAAGAAAGCCATACTGAACGCCATCGCCAATCCACGTGATATCGACCTTCCCCGCGTCGACGCCCAGCAGGCGCGCCGCGTGCTCGACCGTATCGTAGGCTTTGAACTCTCCCCTGTGCTCTGGAAACGTCTTATGCCATCGCTGTCGGCCGGCCGCGTGCAATCTGTTGCCGTACGTCTTATCGTAGAACGTGAAAATGCCATCCGTACCTTCGTCAGCGAGCCTTATTACCGCGTCACAGCAAGTTTCACCCCCAAAAACGGCGGCCACAGCATCAAGGCCGAGCTAAACCACAGACTCTCCACCGATACCGAGGCACAAGCCTTCCTTACAGGCTGCGCAACTGCGGATTTCAAGGTGAGCGATGTCGACATAAAGCCAATTACAAAAACACCTGCCCCTCCGTTCACCACATCGACCCTCCAGCAGGAGGCAAGCCGCAAACTTGGTTTCTCAGTAAGCCAGACGATGTCGGTCGCCCAGAGGCTATACGAGAACGGTAACATCACCTACATGCGTACCGACTCAGTAAACCTTTCGGAAGAAGCCCTCGGCGCCATCAAAAGCCTCGTTCTCGAAAACGCCGGAGCCGACTATTACAAACGTCGCCAATACCACACATCGTCGCGCGGTGCCCAGGAAGCCCACGAGGCCATCCGCCCCACATATGTAGACATACAGACGCTCGAAGGCGCCACTGCCCAGGAGCAGAAACTATACACGCTTATCCGTCGCCGTGCCATAGCATCGCAGATGGCCGACGCCCGCCTCGAAAAAACAACCGTCGATATAAGCGCGTCATCGCTCCCATATTCGTTCACAGCAGGCGACGAGACCGTGATTTTCCCCGGCTTCCTCCGCATGTACGCCGAAAGCTACGACGACGAGCCAGAGGCACAGACAAGCCAGGAAATGAGCGTCAGTGTCGGCACAGAACTTGCCATGTCCGATCTCGAAGCCACCGAACGCTTCACCCAGCAGCCACCGCGTTACACAGAGGCATCACTCGTAAAGAAAATGGAAGAACTCGGCATAGGCCGCCCGTCGACCTACGCGCCAATCATATCCACCATCCAGCACCGCGGATACGTGGAACGCGGAGAAAAGGACGGCACACCCCGCCCATACACAGTATTCAGTCTGAAAGACGGGAAAATAGAATCCCGCACGGAATCCATTCTCGCCGGAGGCGACAAGGGACGCCTCGTTCCTACGGATACCGGCATGATTGTCAATGATTTCCTCACTGAATATTTCCCTAATATCCTCGACTACAACTTTACCGCCCACATAGAAGAAAAATTCGACGAGATTGCCACCGGCAAACTCGGCTGGGAGAATGAAATCAGTGATTTCTACACAATGTTCCACCCGACTGTCGACAAAGCCCAGACTATCAACCACGGGCTGAAATTCGGAGAACGCATCCTCGGCGAAGATTCCGCGGGGCGCCCTGTAAGCGTGAAAATCGGCCGTTTCGGGCCGGTGGTGCAGGTTGGCAGCAGCGACGCCGAGGAAAAACCACAGTTCGCCTCCCTGCTGAAAGGACAGACGATGAGCACACTCACTCTTGAGGAAGCCCTCAAACTGTTCGAATTCCCGCGCACACTCGGTTCCTTCGAAGACACGGATGTCACTGTCGCCGTCGGCCGCTTCGGACCTTACGTGCGCCACAACGGCGTCTGCGTGTCAATCCCCAAGAGCACGGCACCGGCAGAACTATCGCTTGAGGAAGCCATAGAACTTATCCTCAACAAGCGCGACAGCGATGCAAAGAAAACTATCAAAGTATTCGAGGAAGAACCCGAAATGCAGGTTCTGAACGGCCGTTTCGGTCCATATATCGCATACAAAAAGAAAAATTACAAGTTGCCGCGCGGTCTAAAGAATCCCGAGGCCCTCACAATCGACGAAGCCCGCAAAATCATAGAAGATTCAGAGGCCGCTCCGGCCAAGAAGCGCCCGTCCGCCAAAAAGAAAAAATAATGCCACGACGTCCTTTAGCCTCCAAGCCCGGCAGCCAAGCCGGTACATTCCGACCCGACAATATCATTTCTTTCACTGTCAGCCCGGACTCTCCCAAGAGTCTGCTCGAATTCCTGTTCTCGGCAATGCCCGACAAAAAGCGCACCTCGGTAAAGGAATTCCTTAAACACAGGCAGGTAATGGTAGGCAGCTCTGTAGATACCCGTTTCGACACCCCTCTGCATGACGGAGACAAAGTAAGCGTAAACACTACCCGCGAGTTTCAGACATTCTCGCATCCCCGTATGACGCTCCTTTACGAAGACAACGACATCATCATTGTAAACAAGGGCTACGGGCTGCTCTCCATGGGCACAGACAAGCCTAACGAGGAAACGGCTTACTCCATTCTGCGCGAGTATGTGAAACGTGTAGATCCACGCAACAAACTTTTCATCGTCCACCGCCTCGACCGCGATACCACCGGTGTGATGATGTTCGCAAAATCGGAAATTGCCAAGGAGACTATGCAGCACAACTGGAACAATATGGTGCTCGAACGACGCTATGTGGCCGTTGTCGAAGGCTCCCTCGACCCTGCAGACGGCGAAATACGCAGCTATCTGGCCGAGAACAGCGCCCACGAGGTATATTCAACAACCGAAAAGGACAAGGGACAGCTTGCTGTGACATATTACAAGACTCTTAAGAGCCACAAACCTTATTCTCTTGTGGAACTCAGTCTTGCCACGGGTCGCAAGAACCAAATCCGCGTCCATATGAAAGAACAGGGACATCCCATCGTCGGCGACCGGCGCTACGGCGCAAAGCCCTCTCCTATCCACCGGCTGTGCCTCCATGCCCACACCCTGCGTTTCATCCATCCCATAAGCCGGCGCGACATGAATTTCACATCACCTCTGCCGGCCGGCTTCTTCCGACTTATAGGCGGCTACAAATTCGACTGATCAGGCGAACCGACAGCGTCGCCCGGCGTTGTAATATCAGAAACATCAAACTTACGATGAAACGATACCTGCCGCATCTTTCTGCCTTGTTCATATTTATAGTCTCCTGCTGCTCCGGGGGCGCCGGCGCCGCATACGACAGTGAACTCTGTCGCAACCTGTCAATAAAAATCGAAAGACGCGACAGCCTCACATCAGAGGATTATTCAGAAATGATAGCTCAGGACGAAGCAATCCTGCAATATCTTGTAGAACGTACTAAAGAAATCTCCGAACAGCCCGACAGTACGCGCTCAGATGCATGGCGCAACCTCACCGCCGACCCCGAATACCTCGAACGCTTCGGATATATGTTTACCCTCGGCTCCGCACTCTACAAAGCCGAGCGCAACGGCAGTCTCGACAAAGGCAACTCAAAAAAATATGAGGCTCTCGACAAATACAATGAAGAACTTGTGCGTTATAACGAGCGCTTCTGAGTAACGTAAACAAAGATTTCATCCCCAAACACAAATTTTAACAAGCAAATCAGCCTTTTATTTGTTTTAAGTTAAACATGACTCAACTGTTTAACTTATGAAACGAATAACAGCACTCTCCGTATTTCTATTCATTCTTACCGTACTCTACGGCCAGAAGGTAGAGCCGCTGCCTTTCGGTGATTTCAATTCATGGGTAACCCGTGAAATAAAAGAATCGCGCCTGATAGGCGGCGACGTCAAAAAATGCTATGCCATCGGTCCCGCCCGGACTATTACCGGCGACAAACCGTACATAAACACCGGCGGCTCCCCGTGGGCGACATCGAATGTCATGGCAAAGGTGATGGGCATCACCAAAGTAAGCAACATGGTTTATCCCTACGACCGCGGCAACGGCAACAAATGCGCCAGACTGTGTACCGGAATGGAGCATTGCAAGGCCATAGGCATAATCGACATCGACGTAGTAGTGGCCGGAACAATATTCCTCGGCCGGATGATTGAACCTATAAAATCCACGTCCAATCCATATCAGAAAATGGAGATGGGCATTCCGTTTACAGGGCGTCCAGTCGCATTATGCTACGACTACATGCTTGAGATTCCGGCAAAGGCTGTCAAGACCTACAGCAGCGGTTTCGGGAAAAAACGTGAGAGCCCGGGTATTGACAAGGCCGATGTATTCATCATCCTGCAACGCCGCTGGGAAGATGCGGAAGGAAATATCCATGCCAAGCGGGTAGGTACAGGGCGAGAACTGCTCGGAAAAAGCAGCAAGCAATGGAATAACGGGCACAAGCTGAATGTGCACTACGGTGATATTACCGGACGCCCGGACTATAAACCCTATATGGGACTTATAAAAAAAGAAAAGAGTTACTACGCATGCAACTCCAAAGGCAAAATGGTACCGGTCGTAGAAGAAGGTTGGGACGACAGCAGCGCAACACCAACCCATCTGCTGATAATGTTTTCGTCGGGCAGCGGCGAACCTTATGCAGGCACCATAGGGACCAATTTCTATGTCGATAATGTGGCTCTCGCCTATTGACGGGAACGACAAGCAATGGCAAAGCCGCCGTTCACATATACAAAATCCAACAAATCCATCGAAGCGAGGTCGGCGACAATGGCGTCGGCCTGCGCCTGCGATATATGCAAGGCTATCGCAGCCTCGCGACTGTCGTCAATTCTCCCGCGTCCTGCTATAAAATCGAGCATTACAGTATGGTTGCCGTCAAGCGCGAAAGCCATCGACACCGCCGATGAGCTAAGCTCCCACGCACGCACCATCAGGGGAGACGCGGCAATATTCTCGTCGGCGACACGGTAGTAAGCCTTGAGGGAGCCGTCATGCTCCACGGCATATACAGGGCGTTCCACCGCAGCCTCTATCTCGGCAACAATGACGCATAAAGTGCCATCCACAAGAAAAGCCTTGAAATCCACCTTCTGTGCCGGCCTGCAATAGCGTTCAGCAGCCTGTTCCACCACGAATATATCCTCTTCGTTGCGCACACCTGCGATGGTTCCATTGTCCTTTATTCCGATAAGCAATCGGCCTCCACCATTATTGGCAAAAGCCGATAATGAACGGGCTATCTTACGGGCGTCACTGATTGCTAATTTGAAATCCTGCTTCTCATGCTCGCCCTGAGCCACCATTTCGCGCACTATCCTGTTACCGCGGATCGGTTTGAGGTCTTTCATTCAGAGAAGAGCAAGCAGACGCCCCACAGCCTCAAAAGTGCGCTCGGGAGCCTTTGTCCAGAAATCATTATAAGCGGCCGCGTTTCCATCCTCCCCCGGAGTATCGCTTACAACGCGCAGGCACACAAAAGGCACCGACTTGAGATTGCATGTATGGGCTATGGCAGCCGACTCCATATCGACGGCAATGGCATCAGGATAAATAGCGAGTATACGTCGCAAATCTTCTGCCTTATCCACAAAAATATCGCCGGAGGCCAGAAGACCTTCTTTAGCACCGAGTCTCTTACGGATATCATCGGAAAGCGGACACGTAAAGAACCGTGGACAACCTGCGGCTTCGCCAGGCTCGGTACCAGGTCCGCACCATACATCATGGTATGCTATGCGTGTCGCAAGGACAACATCAAGTATTTCGGCCGGAGGATTACCTGCACCCGTACCGCCGGCAACACCGGAATTCAATACCAGCGCCGGATGGAAATTCTCTATCAGAGTGAGAGCGCCCAATGCGGCATTCACCTTGCCTATACCACACTTGGCGACAATAACGTCGTGGCCGCCGATTTTTCCTTTATGAAACTCGAAATTATTGATATTGAGTGTACAATGGCCACTTAACAAAGGAAACAGAAGATTCAATTCCTTGTCCATTGCCACTATGATACCTGTTGTCATAACTGTAGATTAAAAAGAGTTGCGGTACCAAAGTACACGCAACTCTTATATTGTCAAAGCCCGAAAGGCTTATTTTACAAATTTCTTGACGATGACGGATGCGTTGTGGCCGCCGAAGCCGAAAGCATTCGAAAGAGCGGCTCGTACCTCGCGTTTCTCAGCACCGTTGAAGGTAAAATTGAGGGTATAGTCGATATTCTCGTCCTTGTCCTCGGGATCGTGGTTGATTGTCGGAGGAACAATGTCGTTCTGAACAGAGAGTATGCTGAACATAGCCTCTATAGCACCGGTAGCACCGAGCAAATGGCCTGTCATTGATTTTGTCGACGAGATATTAAGCTTACGTGCGTGTTCTCCGAAAAGGTCTACGATAGCCTTGACTTCGGAAACGTCTCCCACGGGTGTTGATGTACCGTGAACATTGATATAGTCTATATCTTCAGGCTTCATGCCGGCATCATCGAGTGCGCCCTGCATAGCAAGCTTTGCTCCAAGACCGTCGGGATGTGTCGCTGTGATGTGGTACGCATCGGCCGACAGACCGCCACCGGCAACTTCGGCATAAATCTTGGCGCCGCGCGCGAGAGCATGCTCAAGTTCTTCAAGAACCAGCACCGCCGATCCTTCACCAATAACAAAGCCGTCGCGGCTTGCACTGAAGGGACGGGAAGCTGTCTCAGGACTATCGTTACGGGTCGACAAGGCGTGCATCGAATTGAAACCGCCCACACCGGCAGGGAAGATTGCCGCTTCCGCACCACCTGTCAGGATTGCATCCGCTTTGCCGAGACGGATAAGATTGAAAGCGTCAATGATGGCATTATTTGAAGATGCACATGCCGAAACAACACCATAATTAGGTCCGTGATAACCATATTCCATCGAGATATGGCCGGAAGCGATATCGGCAATCATCTTGGGAATGAAGAACGGATTATACTTGGGACCCTTTTCGGCATTCATCGCATAGTAACCGGCCTCTTCTTCAAAAGTATGAAGACCTCCGATACCGGCTGCAACAATAACACCGATACGGTTTTTATCTATAGTTCCCTCAGGAGCAGATTCCAGACCGGCGTCTTCGACAGCCTGACGAGCAGCCACAAGGGCATATTGCGCATACAAGTCGAGCTGACGAGCTTTACGACGGTCGAAATGGTCTTCGGCATTGAAACCTTTGACCTCGCATGCAAACTTAGTCTTGAAGAGGCTTGCATCGAAATGTGTAATAGGACCTGCACCACTCACACCTGCGAGAGCGTTCGTCCACGTGGTGTCTACGTCATTACCAATAGGGCTGATAGCGCCGAGACCTGTCACCACTACTCTTTTAAGTTCCATATACAAATGTGGCTATATAAGGAGGCGTATTGCACGCCGGAATATAATATTAAAAAACCGCCGCAAACGTTCTGTAAGAACAGCGGCGGCTTGTGCTTGTGCTGATGCGGGAAACGCTTATGCGTTAGCTTCAACGTAGGCAATAGCGTCGCCTACAGTTTTGATTTTCTCAGCCTGGTCGTCGGGAATTGTGATACCGAATTCCTTTTCAAAATCCATGATGAGTTCAACTGTATCAAGAGAGTCTGCACCGAGGTCGGTGATGAAAGCTGCTTCACTTGTTACTTTTTCGGGCTCAACACCGAGTTTATCAACTACGATGTTTTTCACGCGATCTGCAATTTCTGACATGATTGTGTAGTATTTTTGATTAATAATTTCATGTTTCGGACTGCAAAGTAAGTAATTTTCCATTAAATAGCGAAATTTTTCTGTTATTGCAATCGTATAGCGCACGGCAACCTTAGCACAACGCGCTAATTACCAATTCATTAGCACGCTTTCACAATATCGTCAAAAATTGTTAATGAAGAACAGGCGCCTTTATCGGAGACTAAAGCTTCAAACAAGCTACATATTTTTCATGCATAAAGTAAACTATTTTTTACATAGTTTGTCATATTTATACACTAAGTCGGAAATAAATCCTACCTTTGTATCGTTTTCAAAGAAAAGAATCCTAACATGACTGACAATATCGATAAAAAAGAAAACAACAATAAACATGTGACCGATACCACTGTCATACAGCCACACGGTACACCTACACTTGCATGGATATCGCTGATACTTGCCTTGCTTGCATGGGCATCACTATTCTGGTTCAACGGATACGTAGCATTGGTACTTGCCATAGCCTCAGCCGCATGCGGCTTCGCCGGAATTCCACGCCGCACGGCATCAGTCAGACGCTTTGCTATCACGGCTATCATCGCCGCCATGGTGCTTACTGTGGTGGTGGCGTCGTATCTTATAGTGATTAAAATCGGACTTACCTAACTCACCAACACAATATGACAAACCTGCTTGTCAACAATTATATTTGTCAGTTAACCATATAATGGCTATATTTGTACGAACGCAAAAGAAATTGCCGTCAAATGATTTCATCCAGAATACTTTTTTCTCTTAAAAATAACAAACTATTAAATACGCTGAGCGAGCCTGCGAAAGCTATAGTACGAAAAATGATTGAGCGACAGACTCGCCGGCATCCCCTCCGCCGGGCGAATCTGCTACATAAATCATATTACGGAACTCCTCTTGACCTTGACACACCCAAAACGCTCTATGACAAGATCATTCTGTTGGAAATAGGCAGTGATATCAGCGAGTGGCAGCGTCTGACCGACAAAGTATCGGCCCGGGATTTCGTAAAAGAACGCGGCATGGAGCATCTGCTGAACAAAACATATCACGTACTGGATGCTATGCCCACATTTGAAGATTTCACAGCTATGCTCCCCGATAGATGTGTAGTCAAGACAAATAACTCCGGTGGAAGCGAGGCCGTACACATTATACGCGATAAAGCGGTTACCGATCTAAAGAAAGTATATAAACGACTTCAGCACAATTTCAACGATGATTATGGCATACGCACCGGACAGCCGCATTACCAGGGCATAAAGCCTAAAATCATAATAGAACGGCTCATCGAAAACGACGAGAACCCTGAAGCTCCTATCAACGACTACAAATTCATGTGCATAAACGGCGAACCACAAGTAATCAACGTAATCGCGGAACGCAACATCAAAACACATCAATGCCTCGACCAGTACTACTATCTCGACTTTACTCGTATAGACTGGGAACCGCAAAACCATCAACGACATATCCGAAAACCGGATTGCCTGGAAGAGATGGTTGAAGCTGCACGCATTTTAGCCAAAGGCTTCCCATTTGTACGTGTAGATTTCTACGAAAGTCACGGTAAACCGATATTCAGCGAAATGACATTTACTCCCGGCTACGATTTTTTCTTATGTACAGTCGCAGAGGAAAAGCTGCATTGGGGGGAAATCATGGATATTTCCGGTGTAAAAATCGACCGGTCGAAAATTTCGCCCGATTTATATTGATCCCAAATTCCGGACAGCTCACTTACGGAGACAAGACCGTAGGTAAATTTGTTTTACAACAAGCATAACTACATAAATTAACAGATGACATTTAATGAATTAGGCGTACGCGACGATCTGCTCCGCGGAATCACCGACATGGGATTCGAGACGCCGATGCCGGTACAAGAAAAAGTAATACCGGTACTTCTCAAAGACAATCACGACCTTGTGGCTTTAGCACAGACAGGCACGGGCAAAACCGCCGCATTCGGTCTTCCGGTGCTCCAGCGCATTGACATTGACAACAAACGGCCACAAGCCCTGATATTATCTCCGACACGCGAATTGTGTCTACAAATTGCAGGCGACCTTGCCGATTTCTCAAAATACATGCCCGAAATAGTAGTTCTTCCCGTATATGGCGGCAGTAGCATAGAAAGCCAGATACGCACATTACGCAAGGGCGTGCAGATAATTGTAGCCACTCCCGGCCGACTTATCGACCTTATAAACCGCGAAGAGGTAAACCTCAGCGGTGTGCATACAGTCATACTTGACGAAGCGGACGAGATGCTCAACATGGGCTTTGTCGATTCCATAAACGATATTCTTTCTCATGTTCCCGACGACCGCAAGATGCTTATGTTCTCGGCTACAATGCCTGCCGAGGTGGCACGGATAGCCAAGCGCTTCATGAAAGAACCGGAGGAGATAGTCATAGGCACCCGTAACACCGGAGCAGAGAATGTACGCCATATCTACTACATGGTGAACGCCCGCGACAAATACCTCGCCCTAAAACGCATCGCCGATAATTCTCCCAATATCTACGCTATAGTATTCTGCCGCACAAGGCGCGACACACAGGAAATTGCCGACGCCCTTATTGCCGACGGCTACAATGCCGACGCCCTCCACGGCGACCTCTCACAGCAACAACGTGATATGGTGATGAAGAAATTCCGCGACGGCGTAATCAGCCTTCTTGTAGCCACGGATGTTGCCGCACGCGGTCTCGATGTCGACGATCTCACACATGTCATAAACTACGGTCTGCCGGAAGACACTGCCGTATACACACATCGATCCGGCCGAACAGGCCGTGCAGGCAAAACAGGCGTATCAATCGCCATTATCCACTCCCGCGAGAAAGGACGTCTGCGCGAGATTGAGAAAATCATAGGCAAAAAATTCGAGCGCAAGGAAGTCCCCACTCCTGAGCATATAATCGAAAAGCAGCTCTACAATCTCGCCGACCGACTTGAACGCGTAGAAGTAAACGAAGACGAGATAAACCGCTACCTCCCCGGCGTACTCCGCAAACTCTCCTGGCTGTCTACGGAAGATTTGCTAAAGCGTGTGCTCTCACTCGAATTCAACAGGTTGCTCAACTATTACAAGGACGCTCCGAAAATCGACTTTATCGACGAAAAGCCCAAGAAAGATAAAAAGGACAAGAAAGAAGGCCGCGAACGCTCCGAAAAAGATAAAGACCGCAGAACCGCCGACCGCGGCATGGCACGAATATACATCAACGTCGGCAAGAGCGACGGTTTCTATGCCGGCAATCTGATCGAGATGCTGAACAAGAATATCAACGGGCCAAGAGTCGACGTCGGCCGCATCGATCTTCTCCCGGGCTATTCGTTGTTCGACATAAAGAAAGGCGACGCAAACCGTGTTGTAAGCGCTCTGAAAGGTCTCGATTTTTTCGGCAAACGTATCTATAGCGAAATTGCCGACCCTGAGCGGGACTACGCCCACTCTTCCGACCGTAAAAGCAAGACAGCCCCGCAGGAAAAGAGAGGTAAAGGCAAAGGAAAAGGCAACCGTAAATTCAAGAGATAACGGAATCTGCCCCCACCCTTCTTGAAATCCGCAAAAAACAAAAGTCAAACAGGATATGAAAAGTAGCTTTAAAATATTTTCGGCCGTTTCCTTGGTTGCCATTCTCACGGGCTTCCTGTTTTCATGCGGCAAAAAGGGTGGCACAGCCTTCAATGAAACCCCAAAATATCTATGGATGTGCGCCGAGGCTAATTTCGAACGTTTCGCCACCAAGGATTCAATCGATTATTACCTCAATAAAATCAAGGACACCGGATTCAGCCATATCGTTGTCGACATCAAACCGATACAAGGTAAGGTATTGTATAATAGCGATATCTGTGAACCGTTGACAAAAGTTCGTGATATCGAGGTGCTGCGCGATTGGGACTATTTCGGATATTTCCTTGAAAAGGCACACGCGAAAGGATTGAAAGTAGTCGCATCAGCATGCGTTTTTCCGGCCGGCTCTCCGTGGTGGCATAAGGGTTTGTGCTATGACGACACGACATATATGTCGCGTACATGCCTGCAATACAAGTCCGACGGATCGTTCATGCCCATACATGACGACAGCAAGAAAGTCGCCGCATTTCTCAACCCGGCCCGCCGCGACAACCGGGATTTCGCAATGGGAATACTAACCGAAATAATGCACAAATATGATATCGACGGACTGGCGCTCGATTATTGCCGTTATCCCGATTTCGAGAGCGATTTCTCACCTGAGACAAAAAATCTCTTTGAGGAATATATAGGTGACAGTATCAAAAAATTCCCTGAGGACATCTTCACTTACCGTACAGAGACAGATTCCGGCGAGACAGTACGTGTACCCGGAAAACACTACAAACAATGGTGGGCATGGCGCGCCAATGTAATCACCAGCTTTATAAAGCAGGTAAGCGACTCACTGAAAGCAATCCGCCCGGAAGCAGAACTCAGCTATTGGGCGGCATCATGGATTCATGCACTCCATGGCAGCGGACAGAACTGGGCAAGTCCCAAAAGCGACTGGTGCAAAGCATATCCTGAATTCGGCAGCGATGAATACAAAGCGGCCGGCTTCGCTCCATATATCGACAATTTCATCGCCGGCACTTATCTGGAACGTGTCTATGGCCCGGACGACAACGAGTCGGTGGAATACGGTCTTGCCCGCGCCGACACCCTCCTGCATGGTGACTGCAAGCTTGTAGGATCGATATATGCCGTAAACCATAATACCGACACAGACAATCCTGACAACATATACAATGCCGTCAAGTGCTGCCTCGACATGACAGGAGGTGTGATGGTGTTCGATATCCTGCAAGTTATCGACTTTGATCAATGGGATTCCATCCGGAATGCATTTGACGACTATGACAGCTCTAAACAAAATGAAATCTGAAAACAGACCGAAACCGATGAAAAGCAGACTTATAAAAACCGTCTTCGCCGCCATCGTCTTTGCGGCATGCGCTACAGTCACAACCGCCCGCGAAGCATATACATTCTTCGTGGAGGCTCCTGTAAATGTCATAAATATATTCGACCGGAACTCACGTCTCGATATGCTCGATTATTTCAGAAGCGGGCTTTCCACGCCTACAGGCAATGTTATCGGAGGGAAATCACGTGTGACTGCTTTGAATTCCAATCTCGTTTCGGCCAATGTTTCCGATAACACAAAACTTGACTTAGCCCTGCTCCCTGTCAAGGGCGATACCATAATAGCCATAATCGAGACGGTAGCCACTCCTATTCCGGACAGCTCAATAAGATTCTACACAAAGGACTGGACGCCACTGCCATCTCCGGATTTTCCCTCAAGCATCGATTTTGTCGACAAGAAAGAGCGCAGGAAAGTCGCTGACAGCGCACCGCTTTTCGATTTCATTGCTGTAGAATATCTGCCCGAGAAGGCTCTTTTCAGATTCACCAACCATACCGCCGAATACTATGTAAAGTCGGAGATGCCCATGATCTTCGAGGTTGCCGACAGCGTCATCACCATGCGCTATGACGGCAAAAGATTCGTCAAGACCAAATGACACCTCAGGCCATCACACTTGTTGAACTCAACCGCCGCATAGGCCGTGCGCTCGCCGTAGCTCCAGGCATGAACAATGTATGGATAACGGCGGAGACCTCCGACCTCCACCGCTCCGGCGCGCATTGTTATATGGAGCTTGTACAGAAAGACGACGCAGGGACTACCGAGGCCCGCTGCCGCGCTGTTATATGGGGTAGCAACTACAGCCGAATCGACGCTACATTCTTCAACGCTACAGGCACACACCTGCGCAGCGACATGAAAATAATGGTGTGTGTAAGCATCAGTTTTCATACTGTATTCGGTCTCAGCCTGGTAATCAGCGACATAAACCCGGCATATACAGTCGGAGATCTCGCGCGCAGGCGAGCCGAAATCATAGCCAGACTGCAAGCAGAAGGAGTTTCCGATCTCAACCGCAATCTGCAATGGAGTCCTACGCCCCAGCACGTAGCCATAATATCTGCGGCCGGAGCGGCCGGATACGGTGATTTCGTACGTCACCTCCACGGCAACAATCGACACTTGCGTTTCAACACTACCCTTTTCGAAGCTATCATGCAAGGCGAACATACATCGGATAGTGTTATAGCGGCCCTTGACAGAATCATGGAACACATCGATAATTTCGATTGCGTAGTCGTAATAAGGGGAGGTGGTGCTGTCGCCGATCTGGCGTCTTTCGATGATTACGACCTAGCCTTTAATATCGCTCAATTCCCTCTTCCGGTAATTGTCGGCATAGGCCACGACCGCGACATCACCGTTCTTGATTATGTTGCCAACACACGCGTAAAAACCCCTACAGCTGCTGCTGAGGCTCTTATAAAGCGTCTTGGCGACGCTCTTGACGCAATTGTCAACATCGGCAACGATATCCATACCGGAATCCGCGAAACCATATCCGGCGCCCGCCAACAGCTCGCCTATTACCGCGGTCTTCTACCTGCATTGGCAGAAAATGTCGTAGAACGCAACCGGCGGGCCGTGGGAACGGGAACGGCCGCCCTCATTGCCGAAGCCGCGCGCTCACGCATCGAAAGCCGCCGCCTGCGGCTCAATGCCCTTGGCGAGATTCTCGACGCGTTGTCGCCTGAAGCAACTCTGAGAAGAGGCTACTCCATCACGCGCGTCGACGGCCACGCCGTCACCGACAGCCGCACACTCGGCCCCGGAAGCATACTGACAACATTCTTTGCGGAAGGACCGGCAATAAATTCAGAAATACCGCGATAGCATATTGTATGCTTTAAATGCCGTTTACAGCTATTTATCGCAATCCACAGAAGGAATTCTTTGCAAATTGTAAAAAAAAGCCTTAACTTTGCGCATAATACCAAATTAAGAGCTTAATATAAAACAATGGAAAAGATAGACAACCTCGACCGACATATCCTTCAAATTGTAATACACAACGCCCGCATCCCCTCGAAAGACATCGCCCTCGAGTGCGGCGTATCGCGTGCCGCCATACACCAGCGACTGCAGCGTCTTATCGACCTGAATGTTATTACCGGTTCCGGCTACCATATCAATCCTAAAATCTTAGGCTATGCAACATGCACCTACATCGGCGTGAATCTTGAAAGAGGTGCCATGTACCGCGACGTAGTGCCCGAACTCGAAAAGATACCCGAAATTGTAGAATGTCATTTCACGACAGGGCCCTACACCATGCTCATAAAACTCTACGCCCGCGACAATGAGCATCTTATGGAACTGCTCAACAAAAAAATACAGATGATCCCGGGCGTTACCGGCACCGAGACCCTTATATCGCTCGACCATTCCATTGCCCGTGAAATTCCTATACACGTCGAACAGAACGACTGATACACCGATTTTTCAGCAATGAAAAGAATACTCGTCGCCATTATTGCCGGTCTGAGCACAATATTCTGTTTCTCACATGGGCGTCCGGCACCGAGCACTGTACAACATCCCGAATGGAGCCGCAGTGCTGTCATCTACGAGGTGAATCTTCGCCAGTACACCGACGACGGAACTTTCAGAGCATTCCTTAAAGAATTGCCGCGACTGAAAGAACTCGGCGTGGATATATTATGGTTCATGCCCGTTCATCCAATATCAAAAGTCAACCGCAAAGGCGTACTCGGCAGTTACTATGCCGCCTCCGATTACAAAAAAATCAATCCCGAATTCGGCTCCATATCCGATTTCAAGGATGTTGTCGATGAAGCACACTCCTTGGGAATGAAAGTAATAATCGACTGGGTTCCGAACCATACCGGATGCGACCATATCTGGGTTGAATCACATCCTGAATATTACGCCCGCGACGAGAAAGGAAATATGTACGGTCCTTACGACTGGGACGATGTCTACAAACTCGACTACAATAACCCCGGCTTGCGAATCGCCATGACCGATGCAATGGAATTCTGGCTCCGTGAGACAGACATCGACGGTTTCCGCTGTGACGTGGCCGGACAGGTACCTATAGATTTCTGGAACACAGTGCGCCCTCAGCTTGAACTCGCAGCCGAAAAGCCCATCTTCATGCTTGCGGAGGACGCTCAGCCTATAATGACGGAACATGCCTTCGACGCCGACTACAACTGGCCCATGAGCGCATTGTTAAATCAAGTGGCCCATACTGCCGGACAGCGCACATTCGCCGTAAAAAGTGAAATGCCCGAAAAACATGCCGCCGACATCGACTCTCTGATGCGACGCCAGGCTGCCACATTCCCCGCTGACAGCTATCTGATGAACATGACTACAAACCACGACATGAATTCGTGGGAAGGTACCGAATTCGAGCGTCTCGGCAAATTCGCTCCTGCGCTTGCTGTTCTTACTTACATGATGCCGGGCATGCCGCTGATTTACACCGGTCAGGAAACAGGTTTAAAACGAGCATTCGAATTCTTTCAGAAAGACGCGCCGCCACAATGGGAGCCGCGTAACGACTATTTCACATTCTATCAGCGGCTGAACACACTCAAACATACCCGACAGGAACTTGCGGCCGGCATTGCCGGAGGCTCCGTACACCCCGTTAAGGTAAACAACTCCAACGATATGATAGCATTCAAGCGCGAGCTTGGCAAACAGGGAACATTCTTTGCCGCCAACCTCGGCGCAGCAACACTCCCCTTCACTCCCTGCAAGTGCGTAACCGTACTCACTGACCGCATTGACGCGATAACAGGCAATCCCGTAGATATCTTCCCGACGCAACTAGCTCCGGGACAATTCATTGTATTCACATATAACGTTCCCGAATAATGGCCGACACCGAACAGAGATGGACCGAAATTGAACACCTTCCGGAGTGGGACGAGGAGTTCTATCATATATACACTGCCAAGAAATTCGGTAAATGGGTGATGATAAAAACCCTCCGACCCGAATACGCCGACGACCCGCGTTATCGCAGCATGATTGAACAGGAATTCGATGTACGCTATAATCTCGCACATCCGAACATTGTTATGATAAACGATTTCGAGGAAATACCCGGAATCGGTCGCTGCATCGTCACCGACGACGTCTACGGCGACAGCCTGCGCAAACTCATTGACGAGCGCCGCGTCACTCCGGCACATGTCGAACAACTACGCCATCAGCTCGTAGGTGCTCTGGAATACATTCAAGCGAACCATATCGTTCATCCTCCACTGAAACCGGAAAACATAATATTCACAGAAAATATAGGTAACCTCAAACTCATAGATGTCGGCTTCGAACAACGACCATCGCTATCGCATCAGTCCACGAATGACGATATCTACAACTACGGCCTTGTTCTTGAAGAGGTCCTTGACGCGTCCGACAATATCGACGCGACCCTCAACCGTGTGGCACGGCGTTGCACCGACCCGGATCCAAAGCGCCGCTACCGCGATCTCCAGCAATTGCATCTCGCGTTGGAAAACCGCCGTCCACGGACGGTCTACCTTATTATAATAGCATTCCTCGTGGTGATGATTCTTCTCCTGCTATGGCTATATTCACCATACGCGCCCGAACCTGCGACAGGCACCACTTCACTGATAATAAACACGATACTCTAAGAAATGGCAACGGTAAATGTACACCCTATCGCCACCGACGGCGACCAGATAAGCCAATATATACAATTTCAGACCGACCTATACAAGGGCAACGACTATTTCGTACCGCCCCTGTTTATTGATGCCCGCAACACCATGCTCCCGGACAAGAATCCGGCGTTTGATTTCTGCGAGGCACAGCCATTCATGGCATTTATCGACGGCGAACCAGTAGGCTGCATCACTGCAATCATCAACAAGGCCGCCAACGAGAAGACAGGCCAGAAAATCGTTCGCTTCGGCATGATGGATTTCATCGATAACGACGATGTTGTCGATGCTCTTTTCGATGCGGTGGTAAAATGGGGCAAGGAACGTGGCATGACAGAAATGATAGGTCCGGTAGGCTTCACAGACATGGATCCGGAAGGAATGCTTATCGAAGGTTTTGAAGAGATGGGCACACAAGCGACCATATATAATTATCCCTACTACCGCAAGCATATGGAGCGTCTTGGCTTCGAAAAGGACGCCGACTGGATAGAATTCCGTATGACTGTGCCCGACGCCATTCCAGAAAAATACGAACGTATTGCCCAGATTGTCGCCCGCAAATACAATTTGTCTGTAAAGAAATACACGTCGCGCAAGAAAATCGCCGCCGAATACGGCCATGCCATATTTGAACTCGTCAACGAGGCGTACGCTGACCTCTACGGCTTCGTAGCACTCACAGAACGTCAGATAAACCACTATATCGACCAGTATCTCGGCATCCTGCGTCTCGATGATGTTACCCTTATCGTCGACGGCGAAGGCACTCTCGTCGCGATGGGTATTGCCATGCCATCACTCTCCGAGGCTCTCCGCAAGAGTGGTGGAAAGATGCTGCCTTTCGGCTGGTACCACCTGCTACGCGCCGTAAACGGCCACACGGATGTTGTCGACCTGATGCTGATAGCCGTCAAGCCGGAGTACCAGAACAAAGGAGTCAACGCGCTGCTTTTTTCAGACCTAATCCCACGGTTCAATGCCAATGGGTACAAGTATGCAGAAAGCAATGTGGAGCTTGAAGGCAACGAAAGCGTCCAGAAACAATGGGAATATTTCGAACGCCGCCAACACCGCCGCCGCCGTGCATGGAAAAAAGACATCGAATCTTTCGTCCTATGAAAACATCTACAAAAAAGCTGCTCGACCGGCTCCGGAACGCAGAAAAAATAAGAGTCCTGTTCGTATGCCTGGGCAATATCTGCCGCTCACCGGCCGCAGAGGCCTTGATGCTCGACAGCGTCGAACGCCATGGGGATAATTGGCGATGGGAGATAGACTCAGCCGGTATCGGCTCGTGGCATATAGGACAACTCGCCGACAAACGTATGCGTGTACACGCTCAGCGCCGTGGATATACACTCACCCACAGAGCACGCCAGGTATCACCTATCGATTTTGAACGCTTCGACCTGATCATCGCTATGGACGCGCAGAACGAATCGGATCTACACGATATCGCCCCATCGCCCGAAGCCTGCGATAGAATTGTGCGCATGAACGAATTCGTCGACATGACGACACGCTACGATTATATCCCCGACCCATATTATGAAGGCGCCGAAGGTTTCGAACTTGTCCTCGACTTGCTCGAAAACGGCACAGAGAACCTCCATCGCATCCTGACGGAATAAAGTGCAATCACTCACAATAAAAAAGGAAGCGCACAAGGCGCTTCCTTTTTTATTGTGGATTGGGAATAATTTACTTGGAAAGTTTTTCCTTGAGGGCTGCGAGAGCTTCGAGGTCGCCAAGAGTAGTCTTTTCAAGAGGTGTGGTAGCAGATGCGGGAGCTTCTTCCTGTTTCTTGGGAGCCTGACGCTTTGCCTTACGTTCAACCTGCTTTTCTGCACGTGCTTCGTCCTCAAAGATACGGCTGTGTGACAGGATAATACGTTTGTTGTCCTTGTTGAATTCGATAACTTTGAAATTAAGCTTCTCATCAACTTTAGCCTGTGTTCCGTCTTCCTTAACGAGGTGTTTGGGAGTAGCGAAACCTTCTACGCCGTAGGGAAGGGCAACGACTGCGCCTTTCTCGAGCATCTCAACGATAGTGCCTTCATGAACGGAACCAACGGTGAAAATTGTCTCGAATACATCCCAGGGATTTTCTTCGAGCTGCTTGTGGCCAAGGCTGAGACGGCGGTTGTCCTTGTCGATCTGGAGAACCTCAACCTCGATGTCTGCGCCAACCTGTGTGAACTCGCTGGGGTGTTTGATTTTCTTGGTCCAGGAAAGATCGGAGATGTGGATAAGACCGTCAACGCCTTCTTCGATTTCAACGAATACACCGAAATTGGTGAAATTGCGTACTTTGGCGGTATGGCGGCTGCCGATGGGGTACTTGACTTCGATATCTTCCCAGGGATCTTTCTTGAGCTGCTTGATACCGAGGCTCATCTTACGTTCGTTGCGGTCGAGTGTAAGGATCACAGCTTCGATTTCGTCACCGATCTTGAGGAATTCCTGAGCGCTGCGGAGGTGCTGGCTCCAGGACATTTCGCTTACATGGATAAGACCTTCTACGCCGGGAGCGACTTCAAGGAATGCGCCATAGTCTGCCATAACGACAACTTTGCCTTTAACTTTGTCGCCAACTTTGAGATTGGCGTCGAGAGCATCCCATGGATGGGGATGAAGCTGCTTGAGGCCGAGGGCGATACGTTTTTTCTCGTTGTCAAAGTCGAGGATAACCACATTAAGCTTCTCGTCGAGTTTCACAACTTCGCTGGGATGGCTTACGCGACCCCATGAGAGGTCTGTGATGTGTATAAGACCGTCTACGCCGCCAAGGTCGATAAATACGCCGTAGTCGGTGATGTTCTTGACGGTACCTTCGAGAACCTGACCTTTCTCGAGTTTGCTGATGATTTCGCGCTTCTGCTGTTCGAGTTCG
Organism: uncultured Muribaculaceae bacterium; assembly: GCA_910576775.1. Classification (GTDB taxonomy): domain Bacteria; phylum Bacteroidota; class Bacteroidia; order Bacteroidales; family Muribaculaceae; genus CAG-873. Next base: position 229,527 of record CAJTJV010000001.1, read on the forward strand.
GCCTGAATAAGGGCTTTGTGCGATACAACAACATTGCGGAACTCTTCGTTGATCTTAACGACACGGAATTCCATTGTCTTGCCAACGAAGATATCGTAGTCACGGATAGGCTTCACGTCGATCTGCGAACCGGGAAGGAATGCTTCAATGCCGAATACATCGACAATCATACCGCCCTTGGTGCGGCATTTGATGAAGCCCTTGATAATTTCGTTGTTTTCGAGAGCGGCATTGATGCGGTCCCATGAGCGGGATGCACGGGCTTTCTTGTGGGAAAGGATGAGCTGACCTTTGCGGTCTTCCTGGTTTTCAATGAATACCTCTACTTTGTCGCCGACTTTGATATCGGGATTGTAGCGGAATTCGCTCATCGGAATGATGCCGTCCGATTTGTAGTCGATGTTAACCACTGCTTCGCGCTTGTTGAGAGCGATGATGGTACCTTCGATTACGTCTTTGTCTTTAACCGAGTTGAGAGATTCTTCGTAAGCGTGAGTAAGCTCGGCACGCGAGCGCTCACCTGCGGCTTCGCCATTTTCGTAGGCTTCCCAATCGAAGTCTGCAATCGGCTGGTTGGTTAATTCTGCCATTTAAATTAGTTAATAATAATGTTGATTAAAAAGAGCCAAAAGCTTCGGGCACCGACGCCCTGCACTTTTGCGCGGCAAAGATAGCAAAAAAAAATTATATATCAGCAATTTGCGAACCTAAATCAAACGTTGTCCGTCTATTTTCCTTTATTTTTTCCGTTATTTTTCTTTTCCGTCGCACTGTGCCTTGCATAGGCTGCAGCCAGACGGGTGTGATAACGGCGTGCGGCATAGGATGGGCCGTTGTAGATACGGGCGAAGGCCGCCCAGTTCCTGTTCTTGAGATATTTGAGCAAACCGGTATTACGAATGTAATTGGCAAAGAGCATAAGCTGATCATATTCCGAGCGGCTCATCATCTCCATGAATTCCTCCCTTGAAGCTGCACCACTTAGCTGCCAGTTAAAACCGCCAATCTGAAACATCCCCCAGAATGTGCTCTCCATCGCTGCGATACTGTCAATTTCCATCGCAGCTTTCAGACGAGCCCTCTGAGCTTTCTGTTGTGAGCCATACTTTGACACGTCAGGGGCTCTCAGAGCCTCCGACCCTGCATGTGCCGCAAGATTAATGCCTCTGCGGGCAGCTGCACGACGGAATACAGGAAGATCGAAATTTATTACGGGAAAACCGGGTTCGTTGAAGCCGCGACGCGTACGTCCTGTCTCTATGTCGACTATTGCCTTTATAGCAGCTTTCTCGACTCCGAGTTCTGCCGCCACCTCGGCAAAATCGTCCTCGGTAAGGGGGCCGGAATGATGGCAAAGCCCCGGTCGCGGAATAAATGATGTATGAAGCGTATCCTGCTCTATTACGATAAATGTACGCCCGAGGGAATCGACATCCACGTTATCCCTGTCGTAGACAAAGATAGTGTCAGGATAAATACGTCCTACATACCCGGCCGCGAACATTGCGGCCGGGAGCAGGACATAAAGTATTGTCAATAATAGTCGCAAACGGCGGCGTCAGAGGTTTGCCACCTTCTCGATGGTACGGGTGAGCTGTCCCCAGAAACGCTCTACCGCAGGAATATACATACGTTCGCTCGGCGAATGCACGTCGCGAAGGGTCGGACCGAACGAAACCATGTCGAGATGCGGATATTTGTAGCGGAACAGACCGCATTCGAGACCTGCATGAATGGCCTTGATGGCCGGTTTCACTCCATAAAGTTCCTCATATGCGTCGGAAGCAAGATGCATTATCCGCGAATCCATGTTGGGAGCCCATCCGGGATATCCGTCGCCATGTGTCACTTCGGCGCCGGCAAGGGTGAAGAGTGCTTCTACCTGACGCGCGATGTCCCACTTGCGGGATTCCACTGATGAACGCTGCGAAGTTGTTACAAGTACCTGATTGTCGCCGAGCATCTTCACGGAAGCAAGGTTTGTGGAAGTCTCTACGAGACCTTCAATATCGCGGCTCATCGAAATTACGCCGTGAGGGGCGCTGTACAGAGCCTCCACAAGAGCCTTTGTAGTATCGTGATCGATGGCATATTCCGGTTTGTCGACAGTTACAAGATCGAATTTCAAGCCGGTCTCCAATCCAGTATATTCATTCTCGATTTCGGCGACATATTTATTGAATGCCACTACAATCTGCTCCTTTCGGGTAGTATCTACACCGAATATGCAATGCGCGGCGCGAGGGATAGCGTTGCGGAGATTGCCGCCATCAATTTCAGCGAGAGCTATCTCGTGCTCAAGGCTCAGGTTATACAGGAAACGGGCCATCAGTTTGTTGGCATTGGCACGCCCGAGATGTATGTCGCCGCCGGAGTGACCGCCGAGGCCCCCCGAGAGGTCGAATTTGAAATAATGGAAATCTGTGGGAGCGAAAGAACGCTTGTAGGTGAATACGCATGTGGTGTCGACGCCACCGGCACATCCTACGAAAATCTCGGCATCATCCTCTGAGTCGAGATTCAGCAGCATAGAGGCTGTGAGCATACCGTCGCCGAGGTTGTTGGCTCCGGTCAGTCCTGTTTCCTCGTCAACAGTGAAGAGAGCCTCAAGCGGGCCGTGAACTAAAGTATCGTCGGTAAGCACAGCCAATGCGGCAGCCATACCGATACCGTTATCGGCACCGAGAGTGGTGCCGTCGGCACGCAGCCAGTCACCTTCGACTATAGTCTTTATAGGCATAGTCTCGAAATCGAAATCTTTATGGTTTGTCTCGCAAACCATGTCCATATGAGCCTGCATGGCGATTACAGGAGCTTTTTCATGCCCCGGAGTGGCAGGCTTGCGCATCACCACATTGCCGACAGCGTCGGTCTTCACTTCAATATTATGTTTGGCGGCAAAATCGAGAAGATACTGACGAATTTTCTCTTCCTTTTTTGACGGACGCGGCACCTGGTTGATTTCGTCGAAGATGGCGAACACCGCAGCGGGCTTGAGGTCTTTGATAGTCATGTTCGTAAGGGATAAGAGTCCTTATAAAGTTGTAATAATAATAATCTTTTTGCAAAGAATGTTAAAAACATTCGGAATCGCCCTCTAAATTACAAATAAATTCGCAATCGGCGAAAAAAAAGAAATTACTTTCGCTATATTTGCAGCGTAAAAGCTCAACGGAGCCCATGAAAACAATAGTTTTATCCATAGCGCTGGTTCTTGCAGCCGTGCTGCTTCTGGGGGTAAAAGTCCTCTTTATAAAAGGGTCGGAATTTCCGTCGGGGCATACGGGACACTCTGCCGCACTCCGCCGACGCGGAATAGGCTGTGCATCTGCCGGCGAGCTTAAAACAAATAAATTAAAACCAAAAAATTACCATACCAATCAGTAATGAAAAAGCTGTCATTAACAGTAAAAAGTCTCCTTCTCCTCGCAGTTGCAGCCGGTGTAGCCTCCTGCGGCGACAAAGCGGCGACTACGCCCGCACAGACTCCCGCCGCCACTCCTGCCGAAGAAACGGCAAAGGCAGTAATCAACATCCGCTATATCGATATCGACTCTGTCCTGTCGTCGTACACGCTGGCACAGCAGCTGATGGAAGAACAGCAGCGGGAAATGCTCAAGCTCCAGCAGTGGCACAACAGCAAACAGCAGGAACTTCAGAACCTCGCTAACCAGATTAACCAGAAACAGCAGAACAACATATATCTCACCCAGGAATCAATGCAGGGCGATATCAACAACCTGCAGAAAAAGAGCGAAGAAGCCGAGCGCTACATGAACACCCAGCAGCAGCGCCTCGCAAATGCCGATATGCAGATTCGTGCGCGTCTCTCCGACTCCATCCACTCCGTAGTGAGCGAGTTTAACGCTACCCGTGGCTATGACGCCATCCTCACCCGCAATGCAGGTATCTATTTCAATCCCGCACTCAACATTACAGCCGAGATTATAGAAAGCCTCAACGCCCGCGCCAACGTCGGCACAGACAAAAAGAAATAACAGCCATCCGGCCTAAGAAACATAAAGAACTGCGACGCTTCGGATACCGTAACGACGCAGTTCTTTTTATTTTCTATACAGATCCAGGCTCCAGTACACACAAAATGCGCCAAAGCAAAGCAGACCGGAGATGTCAAAAAAGAGATGCGGTTTCCGGGCGGAAACCGCATCTTAATATTAATTGAAATTCAATAGATTATTGATAAGCCACCTTCTGACGGTTTACAATATATTGGCATAGACGGTCAAGAACCTGAATGTTCTGAGGGCTGGGCTGGCGTGCCATGTCAAGGAACATGTGGTTACCAGTATAATGTGCCACCGGCAAATCATACCATACACCGTGTTTCTCAAAAGCGTCCATATAAGCCTTCATGCGATTCTGTTTGCTGTTTGTTACCTGAGAGAGTGCATTCTCATCGCATTCGAATTCAAGAGCCATATTATATGTTCTGGCTTTCTTTACAGCATCATCAAGACGGGAGTCGGGAATTTCTACGTTGAAGAAATGGTTGGGCTGCAGATATGCGATGTCAAATCCCCAACTTTTCCAACTTGTATTTCCGCTTGCGTTGAAATACGGAATCCAAAGGAAATCGAGGTTTCTGGAAGAGGTATGTTCCTTCAGGCTGCGGCAGTAATTCTGGATAGTACTTGCTTCCTCGCAAATCATATATATGCCGTAAAGCTCAAGATTGTTATAGTTCCCGGCCTCGAAGCGGCTGATAAGCTCGTCGATAAACCATATACCGGCTTTTGCACGGTCGGCTTCTTTGGTAAATTTCAGAGGCACACCGTCGAGCTCGCCCCAGTCGGTCTGCCCTTGGATAGGCACGAAACAGGTAAGAGCCACTTTGTGTTTGAAAGGGGGTTCTCCGAGGGTGCCTTTCTTTCTCTCAATTGCCTTATTGAGTGCGTCGAGCGATTTGCCTCTCTCAAACAGGCGGCCGAGATACCATTCCCAGTCTTCCTTGCAGGCGTTGGGTTGTCCGTAGCCGGCAGTAAACTGTTTGCCGCCGTTGGTGCCGCTGGTGAATTCAAGGAACAGATAGCCGTCGAAAATCCATTCCTCATTACCGTTCATGAAACGATGTGAGACGTAAGGAAGGAATTCATCCACCGTCCAGTCGATGCGGTGAGCGCCGCCCTGATAGATAAGGGCGAGGTCGCGGACTTTATAATCAATTTTCTTATACTTGGAAAGATCCTCTTCCACAGGAGGATTGGGTTTGGGATCTGGAGTAGGCTCGGGATCGTCACCACCACAGGCGGTAAACGTCAGAGCGGCAATAGCAATGCCGAAAACAGATAATAGATGTTTCATAAGACAGGTTTAATTATTATGCAAATATAGTGAAAAATAAGGAGTCATACGAATCTGCAATGACAGGAATAAACTTTTATCGTCACTTTAGGACCTTGCGTACAATATCGCCGCGCTTTTCGATGAAGATGCCTCCCTCCGGATTGGCTACAGGCAGTCCCATAAGGTTATAATATACCGGCGTGGGTTCGTCCGTGGCGATTTCAGAGACAGACGAACTTTCCAGAGCCTTCAACCGACGGTTTACAATATACCCGCACAGGCGGTCGAGAGCCTCGTTGTTTTCGACACTGGGCTTATTCTTCATGTCAAGGAACATATGGTTACCTGTATAATATGCCACCGGAGTGTCATACCATATGCCGTGTTTGTCGAAATAATCCATGTAAGCCTTCATTCGGCTGAGTTTGCTGTTTTGCACCTGGGAGAGTGCGTTCTCGTCACATTCGAATTCCACAGCCATACCGTTGGTCTTGGTAATACGTATAGCTTCATCAAGGCGCGAATCCGGCACTGAAAAATCAAAGAAATGGTTGGGCTGCATATAGGCTATGTCAAACCCCAGCTCCCGCCATCTGTCGTGGCCAAGCGCCTTGAAATAGGGAATCCACTGGAACTGGAGTCCATAATTCTCGATATAGCGTTTCATTCGTTGTGTGAATCCTTCAATATCCCACGACGACTCACAGATCATATAAATACCATATAGTTCCAAATTCTCAAAGCCCGCTTCATTGAAACGGTTCACCAGCTCGTCAAGGAACCACTTGCCGGCCTTTACGCGATCGGTCATCTTAGTAAATTTAAGTTCTGTCCCATCGATTTCGCCCCAGTCGGTCTGCCCCTGGATAGGAACAAAAAGCGTGAGCGCCACCTGATGCTTGAATCCGGGGTCGCCAAGAATCTTTTTCTTTTCGGCTATAACTCTGTCGAGCGCATCAAGGGCACGTCCTTTCTGGAAAAGACGGCCGAGATACCATTCCCAGTCTTCCTTACAGGCGTTGGGTTGTCCGTAGCCGGCAGTAAACTGTTTGCCACCGTTGGTACCGCTGGTGAATTCAAGGAACAGATAGCCGTCGAAAATCCATTCCTCTCTGCCGTCATCAAATTTATGTGTCACATACGGCTCGATTTCTCTCTGCACCCATCCAATACGATGGGCACCACCCTGATAGATAAGGGCAAGATCGCGGACTTTATTGTCGATTTTCTTGTAATCGGAAAGATCCTGCGCAACTGCATTGCCGGCACATACGATAGCAGCAAGCACGAAAGCGATGATAGAGAACAAATGTTTCATATAAAAGAAAGAGTTCGCGCATGAAAATGCGTAAACAGTTTTTAAGAGTGATATAAAGGTCTTAAATTGATAAATCAGGTTTTTCGTTGCTAAATTAATAATAATTTTCCTTTTACACAATATCTTTTGTAACAACGGACTGATATTGCACCGTAGAAACACGGCTCTTTCATTTAAAATTACATTGCCATGTCAGGAGACATGCTATTTTATAGCCGGATTAAAATAGTTGCGGATAGACCTTTTATTCCTTATTTTCAATAAAATAAGTGCTTTATAAATTTGGCCTAGTGGCAGATTTTTCGTAACTTTATAGGTGATAATCAATAAGTTATGAATAAAACCAATCCACTTAACCAAGTC
>CAJTJV010000002.1 GCA_910576775.1 uncultured Muribaculaceae bacterium
ACTGCCTCGCAGCTTCTTGCCGTCGATAACCACTTGCTTCTCAGCAAGTGAATCAAGAAACATACGTCCGCAACGCAGAAGGCTCCGTTCTATCTCTGCCGGGTCGACGGCACTCATCAGACGCTCGAATGTATCCGGCGAGGGAGTGCGGCCGCCGCAATCAGGGAACAGCCCGAACTCCTCCGACCGTTCCGACGCGAACCAAGCCATGTCCTGATAATCTTCTCCTCCTGTCATGTATGTGAGCAAAGCCACAATAAGAAGGTCGTTGAGAGGATAAATGCATCGACCGCGGACCCGATGCTCGCGGATGTCATCAAATATGGGATAGATCTTGTTCATAAATATGAAGTTACTGAATTTATCCCATTTGCCAAAATCATTTATTTAATTTTATGATAATTTTGATGCGGTTGCCCTGTGTTATAATACTTTGATTAGTTTCGAACTAATTATAATTCTGTTAATAAATTCTTTTTATCCAACGCTTTTTATCTGACAGTCCCCATTGCACATGCCAAGTACGCCCAGTCGCCTTATCTAACAATATGAACTGATACATATTTTGAGTTGGATATAACTCAAAGGAGTTTATCCCAGATGACCATGAAAGGTCATCTCTATTTAATATAGAGGAGAATTCCTTGTTGTCATCTAATGACCATTGGACTTGTTCAATGCGCCCTGTTTGTGTATCAAGTTTGAGAAAATTATAGATATTCTCTGTGGGATACATTTTATATCTATTAGCCGTAACTTGCATCATTTGCAACGTAACCAAGTCTTCAACCAATTCAGATGTGCGAAATGAGATAGAATCTGCTCTAATAGACGCAATGGAATCGGTTTGAGCAAAAGCATTTGAAAATATAGATATTATAAAGAGTATGAAAAATATACGTTTCATGGCAGCTAAATTATGGTTAACAATCGGAGTGCTATTTGTTCGGCTGTTATTGTTCTAATAAATCCATGTTCTCTATTCGGTCCATAAATTCATCTTCTGGAACAGCCATCAACTGGTCTATGAAGTTACATAGCCCCTCGTATTCTTCGATTTCCATATGTAATATGCATTCTGTCATATCATTATTGAATACGAATACATCATCGCCAAAAGCCGGATATCCACCGCCGGTCTTGCATTTATAGCGTTGTGTCACAAACCATCCTACAAATTCGTTATCTTTTGTTTTGTCTTTGTGAACTTGTGCGTATAAATTCTTAATAGCAGATTTCAACTGCATTTGGATGTTTTCAATCTTATTTTTCGCAACATCTCTTTCCGAGATGGCCTCTTTTCTCTGCTGACGACTGTAGGCTGAACCATATGGCATATCCCATAAAGCAATTGAGGATAGAGCATTGTTATAATCTCTTTTAGCCGTTTCCAATTCTTGGGCAGGCTTAGCAAATGCCATCATCAGCGATTTAATTTCCGGGTCTATATATGGCGAGAAGAAGGCCGAGTCAATTTGTGTTTTCACCGGCTCATAACTTTCAAAATCATATAAAACGCCCTTTAACTCCTGGGAAACAGCCTTTTGGATTTTTTCTTCTCGGCTTTCGCAAGAGATTAGGAGGAATGCCATTCCAATTATTAAGAAAAGTTTGTTCATAATGAAAGAGTTTTCTATGCCGCAAAATTACAAAAAATTTATTTTCAATACAATACCAAATATCGCAATCGCTAAAAGCAATTTTTAATATAATTATTTACAAATTCATAATTGATATATTTGCCAATTGCGAATTTTATTTATAACTTTGCATGGTTAATTTATAAAGGTGGCGGCAACACTTTAAAATACGGTATTTAAATATGAACAAAGAACTTAAGAAATTTTTAGAAACAGAGTTTAAAACCAAAGCCAAAGTAATAGATTCTAAGGTTGTTGAGGTTACAGCTCCAGACGGAGAAGTGTTCCAAGTGTTATGTCAAGTAGGGAAATATATAAGTCAAGAAACACGCAACTATGAGCTCCATATCATAGAAGCAATTTTTGACAAAAATTATTCCAATGACAAAGAACTCATGATAAACAATATTTGGAGAGATGCGATATTAAACGGCATATCTTTTATGGGCATGAGTTCAGGTGATAGGCAATGTGAACGCACTCGAATCGGCAACCGAATACGCCAAATAAGGGATGAACGAGGTATTGAAGCTCGTGATCTTGCAAAACTGGCTGATGTAGATGCTGCTAATTTAAGTAGAATTGAGAACGGCAAATATTCGGTGGGTATAGACATATTGTCAAAAATTGCAGCGTCTTTGGGTAAAAAGATTGATTTAGTTGATATTTGATATGAGAGCAAAGCAAGATTATTCCTATTCGATAGACAAGGATTCTCATCTAATTAATGTCATAGATGCGGTAAAGGGAAATGATTACTATTGTCCTTGTTGTGGAGAAATTATGATTCCACGACAAGGAAATAAAAGACGATGGCATTTTGCTCACAAAGGGAATCTCGGTGATTGTTCATACGAAACCTATCTACATAAAGTTGCAAAAAAGCGCATATGCGAATGTTTTAATGAATCGCCACAATTCATTATATTGTTTCACCCCAAATCCATATGTTCAGTGATGGAATGTCCTTTAGGAGCGAGCCAACCTTGTACTTGGAACACCACAAAGGAATTTGATTTAAAGAAATATTATAACCATTGTGAGGAAGAAGTCACTATTGATAAATATCGGGCTGATTTAGTTATTTCTAACCAGTTGAATAATGCACCTCCCATTCTGGTAGAAATATACGTTACGCATAAATCAACCGAAGAAAAATTAAATTCAAGCTATCGTATCATTGAAATACATATAGAATCTGAAGAGGATATAAATCAGATTGTATCCACTGCGTCTATTAAAGAAAGTGACAGAGATGTCAACTATTGGGGAGAAACGCAAAATGGGAAAATTCAGTTTTACAATTTTAAAGCTGATTCATATGACGTGCCTGATGATAAACATCAAGCATATAAATTCCGGTTTTGGATAAATTCAAAAGGATATTTTCAATTTGACAAGATAGAGGATTATGATGAATCCGTAAAATGCCTAAGCCCAAATCCTATTGAAATTGAAAATTCCAGATTCCGGATAGAATCAAAATCTCCAATTGGTTGGGATTTTGCTTTTTGTAAATTGGCGGAGTCAGGATTGGGCATTAAGTACTGTACAATGTGCAAGTTTTACAAAATGAACGATTACTATATGAGGTCAATGTGCATACTGTATAAATCAAAAGGCACAAAACAATATCCAAATTTGTCTGCTGCAATGAGTTGCCCTCACTTTAGGCAAATAGATTATGCTAACGATGACAGACTATTTGAAATAAATTATAATCAGGAGCATAAAATTACAATTAGATAACTAATGTCCCCGATAATTGTATAATTCATTATCGGGGACATCAATTATTGAAAATAATAGCTAAAGAAATGTTATCTTTCGGTCGGGTTGAAATAAAGATAGGTTTTATCCAATCCCCGCTCTTTCTCCCAATAGCGGATATTGTCCTTGATGCTGTCGCGCTCCTGCCACGTTCCCATTATATAATCCCGCTCAATGTTCATAAGGAGCTGGCGTGATTTTTCAGTCTTGTAGGCTGTCCTTTGATTACGGTAAAGCCATTCGACATCTCTCAGCTTGGAGTTCTCGTTGAGCTGGTAGAAGAATCCATATCCGAATCCTCCGGCGGCGAGAAAAAGGATCGCGAACATGTAATACACCCACTTGGGGATTGCCCTCCACCACTGGCCGTCAACGATTGACTGCGCCTTGTAGCGGAGAGTGTTCACTACGTCGTAGAGTTTACTGCGTTCCTCGGCAAACTCACGCTTGATGCCATCCTTCAGCGCGGATTCAACCCTGTCGCCAAGGTTATCCTCCAACACCTTTGCAACGCTTCCGCTGACACCGTTGGCGATGCAGTCGGGCAATATCTCGATAACCTTTGCAAGTGTCTCATCGGGTGTGTAGGTCTTGAACTTGTCGTCAAGCATCTTCCGGATACCGTCGGTAGTGGCGATATTGTGAGGTAGCTCAACCTCGATTTTAGACGGTTCGCTTGACGTGTGTGCCGGGATTGCCGCCAGCCGTGTGTCGATGCTGCCGAGAAGTTCATTGTGCCTCTTTATCTCTTTGAGAAGGTCGTCAATCTTCTCATCCTGTTTCTTGACGATTGAATACATGTCTGCCATAGTTATACTGATCTTCCTCTTTTTCTTCTTGGTTTCGTTTTTCTCTTCATAGCGCGGGCGAAAGCTTCCTCTTCCGGGTCAACCGTCGGGCTTAGATGGAACATCCCGCCCAAAGCCTGACATCCGGCTTCAAGCACATCGGTGATGATGTTGCCCTGCGGCTCATCCCTGACTGTCGCCTTGACTGACACAGGCTGTATCGCGGTTGGCTGTGCCTGACTTATTCCGGCGTTTTGGGTGAAGAACCTGTCAAGGCGGCGAAAAGAAAATGCGCGGTCGATGTATGAGCCGTTGAACTTGAATTCCCCGTCGGAGAATTTCACGCCCTGCGGTCTGCCCGTGTCGCGGTCGTTGTAGAACTCGACGCTGATTCCGGCATTAGCAAGGCGTCGGCTGAACTCGCCCCATGATTTGCACTGGTACATCGCCGCCTGAATTCTCGGTTTCATTTTAGCGATGGTATCCTCGTACTGTTTCTTCTTGGGCGAGAAAGTAAGACCGTATTTCTTCTTGATTGCCTTTGTAGCCTTGTGGCTCTTGTCGAAATTGTTTCTTTCGTCTATCGCTTTGCCGTGAAGATTGACACGGTTATAGACGATATGAAAATGCGGATTGTCGGTTTCGAGGTGGCGCACGATTATATATTGCGTGTCACGGATGTCCATGCGTTCCATGTATTCCTTTGCCAGTTGAACCATGAATTCATCGGTCAGCCGTGGCAAATCAGCCTTGTCAAAGCTGACGGATATATGTCCGGCCGGGGTGCTGATTTTCTTGTTGATGCTCGCCCCGATTTCAAAACTTTCCACAATTCTGCGGTAGTCGTTGCCGAGTATTCCGTCAGAATCTATCACCCGCCAAGTGTCAGGCGTGTACTTTTCCTTATCGTGGAACTCTCTGGTAACGTAGCCTACGACATCCGAAAAAGATCCTTTTGTAAGAATTTTCGCTATCATAACAGTGTCGAGTTTTGGATTTTCAACTTGCCGAGGATGGCTAAAATTCCGTCAAGGCAAGCCTCCGCTTTTCGCTTTGTCGAGGGCCATGCGTTAGCCTGACAAGCCTTGACTTGGTCGTTGAGATTCTTTCCTTGATACATAAGTTCGCGTATTGCCGCTCGTTCAAAGTCGGTCAGACGTTCGACGATTGTCAGCCTGAAAACACCAACCCGCAGCAGTTCCGCCACGGCCATTCCTGCCTGTGCGGCCTTAGTCTTTACGATGCTTAGCTCGCCATCGGTGAATGTGGCGGAGATTTTCTTCGCCCTCTTTTCACTTATGTTTTTCTTGGGTCGCCCACGGAGTTTGATACCGGGAGCGTCTTGATTGTATTTTCTCATTTGTGTGTTGTTGGGGATGGTGACCGCAGGGAACAGGGAGCGTCCCGCCGGGATGCGAGGGGTTTCGGTGGCACATTTTTGTGCATCCCGAAACATACCCTTGCATCCCCAACTAACCCACTGACGTGAATTAGTTGTGCGCTGACGATAACCGCTCCCTGCGGTCGGGTTAATATTATAGGATTTCAGTACACCCGGTGTACCGGTACACCGTTGGATTTATAGCTTTCGCCATGCCTCGATGTCGTCGGCATAGAAATTCAGATGCTCGGCAAGCACGGCGTTGATGTAGCTGCCGACATTGGTACCTCGGTAGCCGAGGATACGGGCGATGCGCTCAAGCTGTTCCCATACTTCTTCCTCGATGTTGACGGGGTGGCGTTTCACCAATTTTGCCGGTGTGAGATAGGTTGCCTTGAACTCGGCGAAATTGGATTTGCGCTGTTGTTTGCCGATGCGCTGTTGCTTGGGTTGAATAGTGTCGGGCTGTTCATCTTTGAACAGGTTGGTGATGTCAGCGATGTTATCGCTGTTGACAGCGAGGTTTGTATTATTGGAATTATCGGTAATCATAGTTTTATTGGTGTTATTTGTTTTCATTGTCATTTTGGGTAATTTTAGAAATTTGATTTACAAGATGCTCGTTGAGGTCGTTGAACTCGGAGTAGAGCGATGAGCGGTCAATCACGGTTGAGCCATATATGGCTGTCAACTCGGTTAATGCAGTTCTTCCGGCATTGTCGTTGTCAAGGTAGCAGTTGATTACGCTGTAATCTTTGAGATATGGTATCGCCTTGTTGACATTGACGACCGAGTTGAGAACCACAACATTATTGCCGATGATTAAGCCGAGTGTAAGAGCAGAGAGATAATCAATAAACCCTTCGAACACGGCACACTCTGTTGACGGGCCGTCTCTTGACCACGGCAGATATGAGATGCCCTTGCGTCCTCGGCAACCTTTGAAATACTTGTTGCGCAGTTCCCAGCCGCCACTGACATTGCCGAATGCCACGGCAAAATAAGGTTTACCATTAACGCTGTAATGTGCCTCATTGCAGTTAGCCTTGGCGATGTGTGCCGGAATACCACGCTGTTGGAGGTATGCGACAAGTGCGCGGTGTTCCAATGGCACGACCTCAAAATGCTCCATGTTCAGTGCAGAGTGTCGCTGATGAAAAGAGGAAGCGACTGTCTGCACCGATGGCACAGGGCAACTGTTGATGATGCAATTCTTGAGATAATGCAAGTCCGTTGACTTATATATCTCAGCAGCGAGGTCTATGATGTTGCCGCCTTTGCCAAGTCCGAAATCATACCAGCAGTTGAGCGATGTATCGACCTTGAATGATGGAGTATGTTCCTGTCGCAACGGCGACTTATACCAGAGCCTTGTCCCCTTTCTCGTTGCCGGTTCGTGTCCGAGACTGGACAAGAATTCGGCTAAAGGGATAGATTTTATCTCTTTCAACATGGGTTCTAAAATGTTTGGGTTGCTTGGTTCTTGGTTTGGCTCCTATTATTTATGCCCTTTGCTAAACCAAACCAAAATGTGGGTTATCAATAGTAGAATTTTGGATTGTAGGTGTACTCCCGGTTCTCGTAGCGAATCATATCCTTGTTGTCGAGAAAGGTTTTCAATCCTTTTACCTTGTTATTGGAATATGAGTGCCCGCAGGCCGCGTATCCGGCTTTCAATGCCGCCTCGAAGTTGCGGCAGCCTTTTATCGGTCCGTTGGCGAATACCACGGCGAGAGCCTCGCGGTGCTGTTCCTCGCTCAATTCCTTGTATGGAAATGGGGCTGATGCTTTCTTGCCCGGTTCAGTGAACACATATCCGTCCGCAATCTCCGGCAATCCCGAATCGTTGACACGAAAAGCAAACGGCTCAAACTCGGCGGCGCGTATCATGGCGGCGCATACCTCCGACACTGTATCATCGGTTTTGCTGCGGCTAACCTGTAATACTGTTTCGGCCTTGTTGTTAAGCTCTGTGCCGACATGACCACGGGCATTGTCGTCGCTCTTATTGAGATGTAATACCGTATGGATATGTATTTGGTATTTGTCCGTCCACTACATGAGTTTGCCGATAAGATCTGTCGATTCCTTGGCGCAGTTGATGTCATACATAAGGTCTCGCACACCGTCAATCACGACTAATCCAACTTCGGGAGTGCTGATTATCGCCTGTTCAATGACTTCGAGGCGCAATGTCGGCGTAAGCTGACGCAGGGCGGCGAATTTCAATCGCTCCGGGTGAATGTCGGTCGGTAACTTTGCCAAACGTAAGGCTCTCTCCATGACCTTTTGGCAATGATACGGGCTTTGCTCGGTGTCAAAATAGAGAATTGTGCGCTTATCATCGGGGAACTCTGCCGTATAGCCCAACACCTTTCCGTTAACGAGCGATGCCCCGACAATCGCCGCCACGTTGAAAGTCTTTTTGCTCTTGGCCTTACCTGTCGATGCCGAGAAGTTGCCCAGCGTGCCGATTACGCTGCCGTTGGCATACAGCACCTCCGGCGCGGTCTGAATCTCATCAGTGATTCTCAACTGCTTTTCCTCCCAAAGTCTGATGATGTCCTCTTTCAGTTCTTGCATCTGCGGCCTCCTTTCTTTGATACGCGTAGTTTTTCCAATGCAAGCTCCGCATCAATAATGATTTTGCGCCCGGTCTGTGTTATGGCATCTTTGATGACACCGCTGTTCTTGATACGGTGTGCTGTGGATTTGCTGCATTGGAACAGCTTGCATAGTCCGGCTATGCCATAGACATAGGTGTGAGATTTGGTGTCCTGAACCTCATCCTGAATCTGAGGCTCGTCAGCGTTTTTGAAGTTGAGCAGCTCAAGGAATTGTTCACCTGTAAGCTGCCAGATGGGTTGTTTGAGTAACTGGTCTTTTGTCATACGCAGTGTGGTATTAAGTTTTACTTTCCGCTCTCCGAGAGAGCGTATCCGAGTAACTCCCGGACACTGCAAAATTACTGCTGGGTATGAGTGGTGTGTATGTGGTATCTGCGTATGCACATAACAAAACTACCCGTCAGAGTATCAAGCTCTAACGGGTAGTCCAATAAGGTTTCAAAAGTGGAATTTCAAGTGGTGAAAGTGGTATGCAGGTGGTGTCTTTAAGTCGCTTTGAGTTTCAGGCTCGTTTTCGATGGTTTCTGAAGATTGCATCAACCTCATCGGCGTATGCCCGGCTTGATGCGCTTGCCTCGCTTCCACGGGGATGGCAATACTTCTTTTCATAGTAGCTCCAATCTATGCCGAGGTGGTCGAGTATGTCCTCGCGCCATGCTGTCTTTTGTTTTGCCGGAACAATCTCATAGAGTTTCGATATAAGATAGCAAGCCTTGATGGTCTGCTTTGGCTTTATTCTGATAGGCTCATGTTTGCCGTGCAAATTCAACGATGAATGGAATTGCGTTTCTGTTGGGTTGTCGAACACATCATAACAGACACTGTATAGCTCTGATACGAGAATCATAGGGAATAATTCTCCCTCCCAGTTTTGTTTATTATTGGTTTCGGTTGGAGTTTGGGCAATATCCACAACCTTTCTGACATAGCTTCCACCGGGTCGCTGAAGATATTTCTTGAATGTTTCTGTCATTCGCTTATGAAGCTGAATCTCACATGGTGGAAAGTAACGGTCTGCCGTTTGTAAAATTTTAGCGCATACATAGCGCAAACGGTTGTATATCGGCGGCGTATCAAGTTCAATGAATTCATCAAACTCGATGCTTTTTCGGAGAGCGTCAAGGAATTTGCGTTTTTGTTTCAGCCAGTTCTCTCTTGTCTCGTCAAGATTATATGCGAATATATCCCGATTGACATTCGGCATTGTACAATCTGGAGGCATCGGTATCTTATTACGGGCAATCAGAGAACCTTTGTATATGACGGCCCAATCTTGTAGCATATCAAGTTCTTTGAAAAGAAACTCGATATCATAATCATCGAATTCATCACGCTTCGACCGATTCTTCTTGTCAAGTGGTGAAAATGTTTCTCTGAATGTCTGAATCCGGCAGGCTATTTCAGCACAATAGTTGCGAACTGTATTGGCCAAAACACGACCAATCTCTCCAAGAGAGTGGGTTTCGATTGTTACGGATTCAATATCCAAGGAGTATAGTATGTCCGTGTATTCTGCGATAATCTTGCGGCATGACATATCAGACTTAGCTATCTGTGGAATCTTGATTTTCTCGCGCAAATCCTCAAGTATCGGCGCAACATCTCGGAATGTCGTTGGGTGGGGCATTGGGGTGTTGTGTTATCGGGTTTGTAATGATGAATGTCTGTTGAACTCAATCGCATCCCGAAAGACGCTATGATATTTTCACATACGATAACATAAACAACCGATACTTTATGATAGTTCAGTACACTCGATTTGATACAAACTTCGAGATATGTCGAAAAACATTTTCGGGCATTTGTATCAAAATTGTATCAAAAATACAATTTTTAACATTTGCGCGCGGGGTAAAAATTAAGAAAGAGCTAAATCTTAGTGACTTAGCTCTTTCTTTGCGTTGCCTTGGAAGGATTCGAACCCTCACAGGCGGAACCAGAATCCGACGTGCTACCATTACACCACAAGGCATTGTGGAA
Source organism: uncultured Muribaculaceae bacterium (assembly GCA_910576775.1). GTDB lineage: Bacteria > Bacteroidota > Bacteroidia > Bacteroidales > Muribaculaceae > CAG-873. The sequence continues at coordinate 10,187 of CAJTJV010000002.1, forward strand.
CCGGGTTGTTTCCCGTTTGCGGTTGCAAAGTTATAACCTTTTTTTTGTCCGGACAAATTTTTGACTAAGTTTTTTGAACGAAATTTTACGGCGGTATTGTAAAAAGATTGTGTAATTAAGCGTAAAATAGTGGAATTATGTAGGTTGGGAAATATTGACAGTGTTGTATTCTGATTTCATATTAATGCTGTTTATATCTTTGCGACATTGTAGATTGTTATGGATAAATAAAAAATGGTATCTTTGCAGTATCAAGCTGTAATATATGAAAATCGAATTTTCTAATGAAATAAAGGCTGCTGCGAAAGATTTGCAGGTTTTGCTTGTTGAAGCTGATATAGACAATGTTCCGACCTCCGACGGGTTGTGGAATGAAATTCTTGATGCGGAACAAGCCGTCAGAACTCGCTTTCCGATGGAATTCGTACGTCATCGTCCGGCCATAGATGCGACGAGGAATGCATATAAGAAGTTAGGCAAGGAACCGAATCGTTATCGTCCGAGTGCAGAGGCTTTGTGTCGTAGGGCTGTAAAGGGAATGGATCTTTATAGGTCTCTTACCGTTATTGACATGATCAATCTTGTATCTCTGATAACCGGAGTTTCGATTGGAGGTTTTGATGCTGATAAAATAGTAGGGAATATTCTTGTACTTGGAGTAGGAGCGCAGGGTGAACCATATGAAGCTATAGGTCGTGGCGAACTTAACATTTCAGGATTACCCGTTTTTCGTGATTCAATGGGCGGTATTGGGACTCCGACGTCAGACAATGAAAGGACGAAACTTGAAGAAACGACACGAAGGCTTATTATGACTGTGAATCTTTATGGAGAGGGTGAACAGACGCCGGAGGAAATAGAAAAACTTATACGCCGCCTGTTGACCGACTATGCCGGTTCAAAGAATATTGTTACAAGTTATTGGAGGGCAGTGGAGTGAAAGTTGTTGAATGTCGAGGGGCTGATGCGAGAGTTGTAGCGGAAGCGGTGGAAATCTTGAAACAGGGAAAGATTATTATTTATCCTACAGACACGGTTTATGCCTTGGGTTGTGACGCGTTGAATGCCCGTGCTGTAGAACGCTTATGTCGTATCAAGAGTCTAAATCCCGAAAAGAATCTGTTGTCGATAGTATGTTCCAACATTTCGCAAGCAGCCGAATATGTGCGGATTGACAATCGTGCTTTTGCCATTTTGAAATACAATTTTCCCGGTGCCTTCACTTTTATATTGCCGGCGGCCACTAAGTTACCGAAGGTGTTTCGCGGTCGGAAGAGTGTCGGTGTGCGAGTTCCTGACAATGAATTTGCTCGGGTGCTCGCAGAAACTCTCGGCAATCCGGTAATGACATCATCTGTCAGTACGGATAGTCTTGAGGCTTTTGAAGATCTTGAAGCACGGTGTATAGCTGATGAATATGATGGATTTGCTGACATCCTGCTCACTGTCGATAGTGGAATAACATGTCATGGGCTTAGTACTATTGTAGACCTTATAGATAGCAGCACCCCGGAAATAGTGCGCCGGGGTGTCGGAAATTTTGAAATCTGAATTGATCAGGCTGTTTTTGCGGCTGTTGTCTGAGATTCGGTAGCGGATCGCTGTTCCGGGGCAAGCATAAGCTCGTAAATCTGCCGGGTGTCTTTGGCGCCGAGTTTGTAATAGGCACCGATGGTTTCTCCTTTATTATTGTGGAGGCGTTCTACCATTTTGTCGATATCCGGTTTTTCGATACCTAATTCCAGAAAATTGAGTGGCATTTTTAATATAGTACTGAAGAATGCGCGAAACGAAGCCACTGTTTCTATAGCGGCAGCTCTGTCGTTCTTCTCGTCCACATTGAAAATACGGCGTCCAAGCTGTGCGACTTTCGATGGTTTATGATGTGCCATGAACCCCATCCATGCCGGAAATACGACTGCCAACCCCTCCCCATGAGCGACCTGTGGATACATAGCGCTTATTTCGTGTTCGATAGCATGCGACGACCAGTCTTCTATACGTCCGCAACCGCAAAGCCCGATATGTGCTTGTGTACCTGCCCATTCGATGTTGGCTCGGGCATGATAGTCGGTTGGGTCGGAGAGTGCGCGCGGAGCCTCGTCCATAAGAGCCATCAGCAGGCCTTCCGCAAGGCGGTCGGTGACACCGACGCGCTGTGTATTGGAAAAATACCGTTCAAGGATATGCGACATCATATCTACAATACCCGTTGCCGTCTGTCGGGCTGTAAGTGTAAATGTCATTTCCGGATTCATTATTGCGAAACGAGGGCGAAGAATACTGTCGGTGCGTAGAGAGAGTTTGACAGGAATCCCGTCCTCTCCTGTGTGCGTTATTACACTATTGCCCGAACCTTCGCTGCCGGCTCCGGGAACTGTAAGAATCACACCAATTGGAAGGGCTTCCTTGATTTGAGCTTTACCGGTGTATAAGTCCCAGAAATCTCCTTTATAGGCTATTCCCGCTGCTATTGCTTTGGCTGTATCAATAACAGAGCCACCTCCTATGGCAAGCATGCCGTCGACGTGTGCCTTGCGTGCTTTGTCGATACCTTCATATACAAGGGTATCGGTCGGATTTGTGCATACGCCTCCATGTTCGATGTATTCTATACCTATAGTATTCAGCGAATTCTCTATACGGTCGAGCAGGCCGCTTGTCTTGGCGTACCTTTTGCCATATACAATCATAACTTTGGTCGCACCGGTAAGGAATGTCAACATTCCCACTTTTTCCTCGGCTCCGCGGCCAAATTCAAATAGTGTCGGAGAATAGTAGCTGAAATTATCCATAATGGGGTGAATTATAACTTAATGTACTTTAATAACGCCTTTTCGTCGTGAATGTTCATATTCATGTGGGAATGAGCCTGATATTTATATTGATAAAATGTCAAATCAGGAATCGGGCTGTTTAGGCCGGACTCCTGACTTCGATAATATCATGTGCTTTTACCCGATTATAGGGCGCCGCGGTTTTTGTTTGATTTGCGGAAGAACAGTTTGTGGTCGATGTACTCCTGGGTAGCGATAAGAGTCGGCTTGGGGAGGCGTTCGTAATAACGCGAGATTTCAATCTGCTCGCGGTTTTCGTTAACCTCTTCGAGAGTGTCGTTGTATGGAGCGAATTCCTGAAGCTTCTTTTCAAGATCGCTTTTCATCTGGGCGGCAATCTGATTTGCGCGCTGGGCGATTACGCATACTGTCTCATAGACGTTACCGGTGTCTTTGGATAGTTCAATCATGTCGCGGGTAACGGTAGTCAGAGGTGTGTTTGTCTTTTTGTAATCCATATATCGAGTTGATTATGACTATTTGTTTTTATCGAAGAGAGAATCAGTCTTTCACGTATCGACGGGCAATCTTGAGGATATTGTCCGCTTCGTTGCGCTTGGGGCTGTCGGGGTAATTATTTACAAAAGAATAATATTCGTCGATTACATCACGGAAGCGTTCAGCCTTCTTTTCCTCAATGGAGTTTGAGGCTTCCTGATAGCGAGCCTTGAGAATCAGCATTTCAAGGTCTTCCTTGTATTTGGAGTAGGGATAATCCTTTATTGCGTTGCGGGCAACAATTACAGCGCTTTCGTAGTTGTTTCCCATGTAGTTGCCGAGATTGTAGTAAAGCTGAGCGTTTTGAAGCTGCTTTAGTGTCAGTTTGTCCTGAAGCTCAAAAATTGCATTCTGGGCGATGGAAACCTTGTCGCTACGAGGAAAATAATCGAGAAATGCCTGTAGTTCCTCGATGGCCTGTATTGTGCCGGTCTGGTCGAGCTGCGGTTCTGGAGAGTCAAGATAATAGCCGTAGCCGCTGAAGAAGCGTGAAGCTTCGGCATACTTGCCTTTCGGGTAGCGGCTGTAATAGTTCTTGAAATAGACTCCGGCGGTCTGGTAGTCGGCATTTTCGTAATAGCTCATTGCAAGGAGATACAAGGTTTCCTCTGCTTTTTCCGAACCTTTGAAAACATTCAGGCATTGCTCTAAAAGCGTTGCCGACTGTAAATAATGCCTGTTTTCGAAAGCCTGTTTGGCGTATTCGAATTTGTAGTTGTAGTCGTCGCTCTTCTGGACACGCTGATACTCACCACATGATGTCATGAGGAACGCGGCAAGGAAAAGGATGATGTAATTACGCATATTGATATTTATAGCCTCGTGGCTTTTCGAATTACAAAGTTACTACTTTTTTCTTTTTCTATTGCAAATCATAGCCTTTATTACTCTCCTTTTGCAATTAATTAACAGTATGGGGATTCTTAACCTCTTTGAACAGAGTCGTTGACAACATTCTGCGGTCTGCCGGAAAGAAATGCCTTGATGTTCTGTTCGGCGATATTCATAAGTCTTTCCCGGGCTTCCTGAGATGCCCATGCGATGTGGGGCGTGATAATGCAGTTCGGGGCATTTAACAGAGGGCAGTTATCAAGCGGGGGTTCATTGCAGAGAACATCAAGGGCGGCTCCTGCAATGCGATGTTCCCGCAAAGCTTCCTCAAGTGCAGATTCGTCGATAAGAGGTCCGCGTGCGGTATTTAGTAGTATTGCATCCTGTTTCATAAGTGACAGCCGGCGTTTGTCGACCAGTCCTATGTTGTCAGCCGTGAGAGGGCAGTGGAGACTTACGATATCCGCATTGGAGAATAATTCGTCAAGTTCCATCTTTGTATACCCCGTCGGCAGATCTTCCTTGGGTTTGCTTGTGGCGACGGCGATCTTCATTCCCATCGCGTATGCTATACGGGCTACTGCGCTGCCAATATTTCCAAGTCCGACAATGCCGAATGTTTTTCCCGCGAGTTCTCGCCAGTTGAACAATCTGTAAGAGAAATCATTGCATCTGCACCAGTCTCCGGAGTGGACGGTTGCGGAATAATCCTCAATGCGGGATGCTACAGCCATCATCAGGGCGATGGTGTGTTGGGCAACTGACATAGTGCTATATGCCGGAATATTTGTTACAGTGATACCGGCTGTTTTGGCGGCGGCTGTGTCGACGATGTTGTATCCGGTGGCAAGAACACCGATATAGCGGAGTTTCGGAAGTCTTTTTATCAATTCAGCGCTGACAGGAACTTTATTCGTAAGAAGAATTTCGGCTTTCGAGGCTCGTTTTGTGATTTCATCCTGAGCGGTGCGGTCGTGGATTGTACAGTTGCCTAACATTCTCAGACAATCCCACGCGGGAGATTCCGCAGGATATAAGGTAGCTCCGTCAAGGCATACAATTTGGGGTTTCATATAAAGAAACCACTCCGTTCTGTATTTCGGACGGAGTGGCATATTGGATGTAATTATGTTATTTGATAAGGTACTGCGACGAAATCGACTGGAAATTATGTACACGGCTGATTGTGTCTGCAAACAGACGGGCTACAGAAATGATTGTGCACTTGGGACAATCTTTGGTGTAGGGGATTGAGTTGGTGAAAATCATCTCAGTGAGAGCCGAATCGTTTACACGCTGTGTTGCCGGGTCGGACATTATGGCATGGCTGCATAGAGCGCGGACAGATTTTGCACCGTTGTCCATCATAAGGTTCGCGGCTTTGGTGATGGTGCCGGCGGTATCTACCATGTCGTCGACGAGAATTACGTTTTTATCCTTTACATCGCCGATTACAGTCATGTTTGCCACTACATTGGCCTTGGCGCGCTGCTTGTGACAGAGCACAAGGGGAAGGTCGAGGTATTTGGCGTAGCTGTTGGCACGCTTGGCGCCACCGACATCAGGCGTTGCGATTACCATATCTTCGAGTTGCAGGCTCTGAATGTAAGGAATAAACACCGATGAAGCATAAAGGTGGTCGAGCGGAACATTGAAAAAGCCCTGAATCTGGTCGGCGTGAAGATCCATGGTGATTACTCGGTCGACTCCGGCCGCAGTGAGCATGTCGGCAACGAGCTTGGCGGCGATAGAAACACGCGGTTTATCCTTACGGTCCTGACGTGCCCAGCCGAAATAAGGCATGACGGCAATCACTGTCTTCGCAGAGGCGCGTTTGGCGGCATCAATCATAAGGAGAAGTTCCATTAGATTGTCACAGTTGGGGAAGGTACTCTGCACAAGATATACCTCGCAGCCGCGTACGGATTCCTCGAAGCATACTTCGAACTCTCCGTCGGCGAAATGTTCGATTTTCATCTTGCCGAGTTCTACTCCGAGCTCTTTGCAGATTTCTTCGGCCATGTAACGCGACTTTGTGCCGGAAAAGACTTTGAAGGTGGGAAGGAAATTTTCCATTTGAAGATATATTGAGATTGTGGTTTATACTGGGATTTTCTTGATATCCTTGCGTTTTATTTTCCACATCACAGCTCCATGCGCCGGAATAGTAGTGGAAAAGGGTTTGTCTGTACCGAAATATTTGGTATCGACAGTGCCTCCGACAAGTTCTTTTGTTTTTACATTGCCTTTTGGAAAATGTATGGCATCAAAAGCGTGTACGGGAATGTTGATGGCTACATCGTCGTCGGTGTTGCCGAAATTCACAGCTATTATAATGGCTTCGGTGTCCGTATGGCGGATGAAAGCGAAATGCCGGTGTGGATTAAGATGTTCGTTTTCAAGATTTACATACATCAGATCGAAAAATCCGCCCTTGACTATTGCATCCTCGCTGTTTGCAAGGTTGAGGATATGGCTGTATATTTTGCGTATCTTTTTTTCTGTGTTGGTAAGATGTCCGTTGCATTTGCCGTCCGCAATCCATCGGCGTACCGAGGCGACACTCCAATAGTCGAATATTGTTGTCCGGCCATCCATACCGCTGTAGCCTTCTGCATCCATGCCAGGCTCGCCGAGTTCCTGCCCGAAATAAATCATCATCGGGCCGGTATTTATACAGGTGCTCACTATTAACGACGGTACAACTTTGTTGGCATCGCCGGCGTAGAACGTGGAGGCGAAGCGTTGTTCGTCGTGGTTTTCCAGAAAATTAAGCATCTTGGATCCGATCCCTTCTACGGCTTGCCAGCATCCTGTAAGTCGTGCCGCGCTGTGATTTGACGTTTCGATGGCGCGCAGTGTGTCATATAGATTGACTTTGTCGTAGAGATAGTCGAAGCCTCCGAAATTGATGAATGGGCGATAAAGCCCCATGTCGTAAATCTCCGCTATGAATATTATGCCCGGGTAGCGTTTTTTTATTTGTGGAATTACCCAGTGCCAGAATTCAAGAGGTACCATGTGCACCATGTCGCAGCGGAATCCGTCAACTCCTTTCGATGCCCAATAATCGAGAATATGGAGCATTTTGTTCCATGTATCCGGAACTGGGTCGAAATGGCGCGAACCATTGCCATAATCAATGCCGTAATTGAGCTTTATTGTATCATACCAGTCGTTTACACCGGGGAATGCATTGAAGCAATCGTTGCCGGATGCTTTGGCCGGAAATTCTATGTAAGCGTCAGGCCCGGTACCGAGGTCGATCTGTGGCGAGAACTGTTGACGTGTGATATAATAGAAATTGTTGTTCGGAGTGAAGAACATTTCATGATTGTCGTGAACTCCGAAATCGTTCACCCCATTCGGTTTGGCGTCAGACTTATACTGGCGGGCCACATGATTTGGCACGAAATCTATTATTACTTTAAGGTCTGCCTCATGCGTTCTTCCAACAAGATCTTCGAATTCTTTTATTCTTCTTGGCACATCGACAGCCAAATCAGGATCAATGTCGTAGTAGTCGCTAATAGCATATGGGCTGCCGGCATGGCCTTTGATAACGTGTGGATTGTGACGCGGAATCCCACATTTTGTATAGTTTGCATCGTGGGTATGCTCAATGAGACCGGTGTACCACACATGGGTGGCGCCGAGTTTCCGAATCTCTGCAAGTACTGTTTTGTTTATATCATTGAGTTTGCCTGAACCATTCTGTTCCAATGTGCCGTTGACAACTGGTGCTTTGCAGAAATTTGTAAAGAGGCGCGGAAGGAGTTGATAGATTATGGGCTTACTCATTGAAATAAATTATTTGTTATCGTTGGTTGGTGTTTTCCATAGGCCAGAGGCAATCAAAGCCTCTCGGGTGTTTTTATACCCTGTAATGACTATATCTTTGATGTTTTTTAGGCTGAAAGGTGCTACTCCTGCAATCTGGGGAGTCTGAACGGAGATATCGCAAAGCTCCATGTCGGAATTTTGGTTAGCCTTCGCCATAAGATTATATGTGCGAAGAGCGACGTCGATTATGGACGAGTACGATTTTTTAGGTTTAAGAGGGCTAACGTTTACTCCGATAAGCGTATCGCATTTGTCGCGAAGCATCCATGCCGGGTGATTCCGCAGTACACCGCCATCGACATAATGTATGCCGTTGATGATTACAGGTGCGAAAACAATCGGAATTGAACATGAAGCTATCATACGCGGGCCGATTTCACCGCTCGTGAAAACATGCGGGCAGGCATTGTCGAGGTCTGTAGCTCCGATATAGGTCGGAATGTTGAGATCTTCAAGCTTTTTCTTGTTGCCAAGAACCCTGAGTATGAATTTCTCGAACTTATCGATTTTCATAAGTCCTCCATGTCCGAAACTCAGTTCGGCGAAATCACGGAAAGACGAGCGTGCGAAAAGCTGTGCTATTTTAAGGGGCTTTATGCCGGCTGCATAAAGTACTGCGACAACACTACCTGCACTGACTCCCGCTATGATGTCGGGTCTCAGACCGGCTTCTTCAATCGCTATCAGTGCACCTAAATGTGCGAATCCCCTCGCGCCTCCGCCACTGAGCGCAACTCCAAGTTTGTAGTGTGGCTCGGACTTGGACGCAGATTCGATTTTTGTTGATTTAGACTTAGTCATAAACAGTTCGGTCAAATCCGTTGCAAAATTAGTCAGAAAAAATCAGTTGTTCAATTTTTAAATGAATTTTTATTTTATATGAACGCTTTTTGAACAGTGAATGTTGTAACTTTGTCAGCATCCATTTTTTAACTTTATGCCACATGACAGAGGAACAAAACATATCAAGATTTTCAAAATTCATAAATAGGGTTCGCAATGATATCGCTTATATTTCCGGTGGTATATGGAGCGATCCTCGTCGCAACTGGAGAATCAATATTTTAAGGACGTTGAATCTGTCGGTTACGTCTTTTCTGAATCGCGATATTCAGTCTCAGGCATGTGCCATGACATACCGCACACTTCTTGCTATTGTTCCCGCATTGGCGCTTCTCGTGGCTATCGGACGTGGATTCGGAATGCAGAACATTCTTCAGGACGAACTTTTCAAGCTTTTTCCTGCCCAGAAGATGGCGATACAGTACGCTATGAATTTTGTTGACAGTTATATGGCGACGGCTTCGGAGGGTCTATTTGTCGGAGTTGGCATAGTATTTCTGTTATATACTCTTATAAGCCTTCTTGGTAATGTCGAAGATACTTTTAACTATATCTGGGGACAGAAATCAGGACGAAGTATCTGGCGTAAGATAAGCGATTATACTGCGATGCTTCTTATTTTGCCTGTTCTTATGCTTTGTTCGAGCGGATTGTCGATCCTTTTAAGCTCTACACTTAACAAATTATTTGATTTTGAGTTTATGACGCCGGTAATATCGGTTATTCTTGAAGGTGTGCAGTGGATTATGACAATTCTATTTTTTACAGCCGTTTATATGCTTATTCCGAATACCAGGGTAAAATTCAAGAATGCCCTTGTTTCAGGAACTATAGCCGGTATTGCATTTCTTGTTCTTCAGTGGTTGTTTGTTACCGGTACTTTGTATGTGACGCGTTACAATGCCATATATGGTTCTTTTGCTTTTTTGCCACTCCTGCTGTTGTGGATGCAGCTTGTATGGGTGATATGTCTTGCCGGTGCTGTGATATGCTATTCGTCGCAGAATGTTTTTGCATTCAGTCTTGACAGGGAATCATCTTCAATATCTCGTCGGTATAGCGACAAGGTTACTGTTGCCATAGTTGCTGTAATTACGCGCCGTTTCAAGATGAGACAGAAACCGGCCACCGCGCGCGATTTCATGAATCTTTATGAATTCCCGGCACGGCTTGTAACAACCATAACCGACCGTTTATGTGCTGCGGGTATCTGCAACCGCGTGCTAATACCCGGAGAAAAAGAAACATATGGGTTTCAGCTTGCCGTAGATCCTGAGGGATTTACGGTAGCGGATCTTCTTGGAGAATTATATCATTATGGAAGCAAGGGGTTTGTGACAGATTTTGATAATAATTTCAAGAATTTGGATAGCATTTTCGACAATATTGACAAGGCAATTGTATCTTCTGCGACAACTCTTATTTCCGATATAGAAATAAAAACATTATAGCATTCATTCTGCCGTATTCCCTACGGATGCTGCTTAACTTTTTTTCACGTCTGCGCTACAACATAATGTAAAGCGCAGACGTTGTTATTGTAATATATTTGTCACAGTTTATATTTTAGTTTAACCCTATTATGAAATTTTACCTCACACGGCGCAGAGCTTTAATTATCGTAATAGTAGCGATAATAGCCGCCGGTTTTGTGGCCTGGCGTATGCTTCGAAATACAACCATATCATCTTCGTTGCCAACTGTCAGTGTGGAGCCGGCCGTTTTGTCCGACGTTGATATTTATGGAGAATATGTAGGACGTATCCGTGCCCAGCAGTTTGTTGAAGTGCGGGCGCGTGTTGAAGGATACCTCCAGAAAATGCTTTATGACGAAGGCTCTTATGTAAAGAGGGGACAAACTCTTTTTGTGATAGATCCTACAGTCTATCGGGCTGCTGTGGAGAAAGCCCGCGCCCAATTCAATAAAGCTAATGCCAATGCCAGAAAGGCTGAACGCGACCTTGCACGAATCCGTCCGCTTTATCAGCAGAATGCAGCTTCACAACTTGATCTCGATAATGCTGAAGCTGCTTATGAGAGCGCCAAAGCAGAGGTTTCGGTTGCAAAGGCAGACCTTACTCAGGCTGAACTGACTCTTGGATATACATCAGTTACATCTCCTTTGTCAGGATATGTTTCAGAGCGACATGCCGATATTGGCACTCTTGTCGGACCATCGGGCAAATCATTGCTTGCAACGGTTGTGAAAAGCGACACCGTTCTTGTTGATTTTTCAATGACGGCTCTCGATTATATAAAGGCAAAAGAGCGAAATGTGAATCTCGGACAACATGACGAATCCCGTCAATGGGAACCCTTTGTCACTGTGACACTTGCCGACGGTTCGCAATATGAACATAAAGGTCTTGTCGATTTTGCCTCTCCCCAGGTCGACCCTTCCACCGGTACTTTTCAGGTACGGGCTGAAATGCCTAACCCCGATCGTATCCTTCTCCCTGGAGAATTCACAAAGGTAAAACTTCTGAAAGATATCCGGACTAACGCTATAGAAGTGCCTGTGAAGGCCTTGTCAATAGAAAAAGGTGCAGCATATATCTATGTAGTCCGACCCGATAGCATCGTTGAAAAACGCTTTGTGGAGACCGGACCGGAAGTCGATAATTCGATTATTGTTGAGCGAGGTCTCGCTCCTGGCGAAAAGATTGTCAGTGAAGGTTTCCATAAATTACATCATGGTGATAAGGTAATACCGGTTGCCACCAATGCAACAGAACAACCCGATACACAGAAATGAAACGCAATTTTTTCCTTGATCATCCGGTATTTTCCATCGTGATTTCTATCGTGGTGGTTATACTTGGAGCTATAGGTCTGCTGATGCTGCCGATAGACCAGTATCCGCGCATTGTGCCTCCGGTAGTTCGCGTCGCAGCCTCTTATCCCGGTGCCGATGCCATGACGGTGACGCAGGCTGTTGCCACACCGATAGAACAGGAACTCAATGGTACCCCCGGCATGATATATATGTCGTCGACATGTTCCAATTCAGGCGGTTTCTCGGCGCTCGTTACTTTTGATATCGATGTTGATCCCGAACTTGCCGCAGTCGATATTCAGAACCGCGTAAAGAAAGCTGAGTCACGTCTTCCCGCAGAAGTTGTGCAGAATGGCATAAGTGTGGAAAAAGAGACTGCAAACAAGCTGCTTACAATCGCAGTTATGAGTGACGATCCTAAGTTTGACGAGGTGTATCTCAGTAACTATGCCACTCTTAATGTACTCGACCTTATCCGTCGTGTACCCGGTGTCGGGAGTGTCCGCAATGTCGGCGGCCGCTACTATGCTATGCAGATTTATGTATCTCCTGATAAACTGGCCGACCTCGGAATAACTGTAAAAGATCTTCAGGATGCACTGAAGGATCAGAATCGCGAGTCAGCAGCCGGCGTTCTTGGTCAAGCTCCTATGGAAGGTATAGACCTGACATTTCCTATTATCGCTCGCGGGCGTCTGTCGTCGGTGAAGGAATTTGAGGAAATTGTTGTACGGGCTAATCCCGACGGTTCTGTAATCCGACTGCGAGATGTGGCAAGGGTGAGCCTTGATGCACAGAGCTATTCCACCGAAAGTGGTATCAACGGCGGCAATGCGGCCATAATTGACATAAGTATGCTTCCCGGGGCAAATGCCATTGAGGTAGCCACTCAGGTGAAAAATACAATGGAGGAAATCAGCAAGAGCTTTCCCGAAGGAATGTCCTATTCCATACCTTTCGACATGACAACCTATATTTCGGAGAGTATCCATCATGTTGTGCGTACATTCTTCGAGGCTCTTCTTCTTGTAGTTCTCGTTGTATTCCTTTCCCTACAGAATTGGCGCGCTACAGTTATTCCTCTGATAGCTGTGCCGATATCTCTTATCGGAACCTTCGGAGTGATGCTGATTTTCGGTTTTTCACTCAATATGCTTACCTTGCTCGGTCTTATTCTTGCAATCGGTATTGTGGTGGATGATGCGATTGTTGTCGTTGAGAATGTCGACCGTATAATCAATAAAGAACATGTAAGTGCATTGGAGGCTACGCGTCGCGCCATGCATGGACTTGGTAGCGCTCTGATTGCCATGTCGCTTGTTCTGTGTGCTGTGTTTGTGCCTGTAAGCTTTCTTCCGGGCATAACCGGCCAGCTATACCGTCAGTTCACTGTTACTATTGCGGTGTCTGTTATCATATCCACTGTTGTGGCTCTTACGCTGACACCTGTGATGTGTTCCAAACTTCTGCGTCCGGAAAGTAGCCGTCGCAAACCTCGTTTTTTCCGTCTGATCAATTATTGGCTTTTGAGAGGCAATAATTTTTATTGTAGGGTTATTCGTCGGGCGCTTGGACATTCAAAGCGTATGTATGCCGCATTCGGGCTTGCTCTTGTGGTAATCTATGTTTTCAATATGTTGCTGTCGACAAGCTTTATGTCACCGGAGGATCAGGGTTATTTTACTGTAGAACTTGAGCTCCCGGAAGGAGCGACTATTGAACGTACGCGTGCCGTGACTGAGCGGGCTATGGAGTTTTTGCAGAATGACAAAGATGTGGAATATGTCCTGAATGTTACGGGATCCTCGCCACGTACAGGTACAAATCAGGCTCATTCACAGCTGACGGTGATTCTCAAGCCCTCATCAGACCGAGGTAACAATTCCCTTGCAGAGTTGCGTGAAAGGGTAAAAACAGAGTTTTCACAGTATCCGGAAGCGAAAGTCTATATGTTTACTCCGGCCATTATCCCGGGCCTCGGTTCATCAGGAGGTTTCGAGATGGTGCTTGAAGCAAGAGGCGACGCCACATACGAAGACCTGCGCAAGGCTGTGGATACACTTACATATTATGCTTCGCAGACACCTGAATTTGCTGCTGTCAACAGCTCCATGCAGGCTGAGATTCCTCAGTTGTTCTTTGATGTGAACCGCGACAGGGCGAAGCTTCAGGGAATTCCCGTAAGTGATATCTTCTCAACCATGAAGGCATTTACCGGTTCGATATATGTCAACGATTTCAACATGTTCAACCGCATTTACCGCGTGTATATTCAGGCTGATGCCACATATCGCGCCAACCGTCAGAATCTGGATTTGTTCTATGTACGTGGTGCAAACGGAGCTATGGTACCCGTGACATCTCTTGGCACATCCGAGTTCACCACCGGCCCTGGTACAATGGCACGTTTCAACATGTTCAACAGCGCAACTATTTCCGGTGAGGCTGCACGCGGATACAGTAACGGTCAGGCTATGGAGACTCTTGAAAAGATAGCCTATGAATATCTGCCGGATAATATTGGTATAGAGTGGAGCGGCTTGTCTTATCAGCAGAAGCATCAGTCCGGCAACACTGCCATGGTGCTGGGGCTTGCATTTCTCTTCGTCTTCCTGTTCCTTGCTGCTTTGTACGAGAGCTGGACGGTTCCTCTGGCAGTAATTCTGTCGCTGCCTATTGCCGGTGTCGGTGCATATATGGGTATATGGCTTACAGGGCTTGAAAACAATGTGTATTTTCAGATTGGACTCGTAATGCTTGTAGGTCTTGTAGCCAAGAATGCCATTCTTATAGTGGAGTTTGCGAAAGAGGAAAGAGAAAAAGGAGCCGATGCCATTCAGGCGGCACTTACTGCGGCGCGTCTGCGATTCCGTCCAATCGTCATGACGTCGCTTGCATTCATCCTCGGTTTGCTCCCGCTTGTTTTTGCCACCGGTCCGGGATCGGCTGCGCGTCGCGATATCGGTACGGGGGTATTCTTCGGAATGCTTGTTGCCATAACGGTAGGTATTGTTTTCGTTCCATTCTTCTTTGTCGCCATCGACAAGGCCAAGCGCCGGCTGGCGGCATGGAAAAGAAAAACACATATTCTTAAAAAATGAAGATAAAAATCCGTATATTGTCCATTATTGCCGCGACTGCGCTTTTTAGTGCGTGCTCGGGTGTCCGTAACTGCACTCCGCCACAACTCGATCTTCCTGCGGAGTTGGATGGAAATTCAACCGATTCGCTTACCATGTCGGATCTCAATTGGTGGCAGGTATATACAGATTCCGCTCTTGTCGCCGTAATTAAGGAGACCCTTGAGCATAACAAGGATTTCCTTGCTGCGGCAGAGCGTGTGGAAGAAATGCGACAGCTTTATGGTGTTTCAAAATCGAATTTCTTTCCGGAGATATCCGGTAGAATCTATGGAAATTACGAGACAAACGATTATCTTGACATGAAAGAAGTCAGGGACCCTGAATATGGCGTCAAACTGGCTATAAGCTGGGAAGCCGATATCTGGGGCGGCCTTAAATGGGCGAGACGTAAAGGTGAGGCACAGTTTGTTGCTTCCGTAGAGCAGCAGCGTGCACTACGCATGACTCTTATAGCGGAAGCAGCTTCGGCATATTATCGTCTCATAGCTCTTGATAATGAGCTTTCCATTGTCCGGCAGTCGCTTGAGACACGTAGAGAGAATGTAAGGGTAGCGCGCCTACGCTTTGAGGGTGGCATTACCAGTGAGCTTGTCTACCGTCAGACTCTTGTGGAGGAATCTGCAACAGCAGCTCTGATTCCTGATTTGGAAAGGCGCATAACTCAGGCTCAGAATGCCATTACGCTTTTGATGGGGCGTTATCCGGCAAAGGAACTTGCCCGAGGACAATTATGGGTGGAGGAATCATTGCCCGATAGCCTCCCTACCGGTCTGCCATGCACTCTTCTGCAACGTCGCCCTGACCTTCGGGCATCTGAAATGGATATGCGTGCGGCTCTCGCGCAGGTAGGTGTCAATTATGCCAACCGCTTTCCTTCTATCAGGCTCAGTCTTACAGGAGGTTGGGAGAACGATGATATTAAAGGGCTTTTCCGTTCTCCATTCACATATGCTCTTGGTGAACTCGTCGGTTCTGTTTTTGATTTCGGGCGCCGCAAACGGCAGTACAAGGCTGCTGAGGCTGCATATGAACAGGCTCGTCTGCGCTATGAGCAGTCTGTGTTGACTGCCTTCAGCGAAGTTTCGGATGCAGTGGAAGCATTCCGTAAAGCACGGCAGACAACAATGTTGCGTCGTGAATTGCGCGAGGCTGCTCTGAAATATGTCGACCTTGCACGCATTCAGTATCGTGCCGGTGCAACGGCGTATATTGATGTCCTTGATGCCCAGCGTCGTTTCTTCGAAGCACAGATTGGGCTTGGTAATGCCGTGCGGGATGAGCATCTCGCGTTCATCGAGGTGTACCGTGCGCTTGGAGGCGGTTTCTGAGTTATCGTATGCCTCTTGCGACGAGACGCCAAAGGAATATGATGCCACGGAAGATAAGTTCCGCACACATTGCAATCCATACGCCTTTGAGCCCCATCGTAGGAGCCATATAGGCCGCCAATGGTATACGTACGAGCCACATACTGCCGAAATTCATTATAGCCGGAATCAAGGTGTCTCCTACGCCTACAAAAGCGCCGTAAACGACAATTGAGGCTGCGTACATCGGTTCTGCCCATGCCTCGATGCGTAGTACTGCTGCGCCGAGGTCGACAATCTCCGGTACCGGTGACATTATGCCCATCATAATGTCGGCGCCAAGCCACATCGCGCCACCCATAACCGTCATCACGACCATTCCTAAAACTGTAGTGAGCCACGCGAAGCGTCCGGCGAGTTTGTGGCGTTTAGCTCCATGGCACTGTCCGCATAGCGTGGTGGCTGCCTCGCCGATACCGAATCCTGGCATATAGCAAAGACTTTCGGCAGTTACAGCCAGTGCATTGGCTGCTATAGCGACAACTCCAAGCGGTGCTACAATTGCTGTAATGGTTATCTGGGCGCCGCAGAATATTATATGCTCAAGAGTCATCGGTACTGCTATTTTAGAAGCTCTGCGAAGCACTTCTGTGGTAGGAATATAGCTCTTTCGAGCTTCATCGCCGCGCAGGCAGAGATCAGGTTGACGACGGCATACCCAGTACATCATGCATGTGGCGCATATTATTTCAGCCGCCACAGTGCCCAATGCTGCGCCGAGCACACCGAGTCCTGCGCCGGGAACCGTCAATGTTATTCCAGCCAGAGATATGTCACGAGTAGGGAAGATCAGAAAGAAATTGAAAATCACATCGCATATACACATACCAACATTAAGATATCCCGGCACTTTCATGTTCCCGGCGCAGCGGAGCATACCGCCGGCGAGATAGTTCATGGCGAGAATGGGCATCGCCGATACAAATACAAGGAAATATACAGAAGCCTGGGGGGCTATATCGGCATTTCCTCCAAGCCATAGCGGCAGCTGGTAGGATAGTCCTATGCCGCCTGATGCGATAAGAATTCCGGCTACCGCACATGCGACTATTCCTTGACGCAGCACGGCTCGAGCCTCGTTTTGTTTTCCTGCTCCGAGGCGATGCGCAACTTGCACCGAGAAACCCATTGTTATCATGTTCATCACCCCCCACGCCATCCACAAGCTGCTGTTCATAAGTCCGACAGAGGCCGAGGCGTCGGCACCAAGGCTTCCTACCATCGCCGCATCTATATATTGCATAAGAATTGTCGAAAGCTGCGCTATAATGGCAGGTACGGAGAGTTTGGCCGTCAGCGCCAGCTGCTGGCGGAAAGATAAGGGTTGATTGTTTTGGATTAGACTTATGTCAGCCATTGCGGCCGCAAAAATAGCGAATATTGCTGAAATACGGATGACACATATATAAAATCATGTTTTTTATAAGATATTCTATCGATAATGTTCATTATCTCGTAGATATTCGTATCTTTGTAGCTCACTAAGCCTTAATCCAGAATATGAATTTATACAGGTCTTTAACTATCGCAACAATACTCTTTCCTTTTTTTGCGCAGGCAAATCAGCAGGAGGATGCCGCCAATGCCGTTGTGCAACGTTATGCAGGCTCGGAGCTGCCTGTTGACATCAAAGTGAATCTACTACGAAACGAAGGGTGTGACGTCTATAAAAGTACCGTTGATAACGGTCGGCTTAAAATTCAGGCCAGCAGTCCTGTCGCCGCATGCCGGGCTTTTTATGAATATGTGAAGGACAATGGCGCCGGAATCAGCGCATGGACCGGCAATCGACTGGAATTGCCGGAGAAATTCGTCGGGTCATACTCCAAATCAGTGGAATCGCCTTTCCGACATCATTATTATTTCAATGTGGTTACGTTCGGCTATACTATGCCATATTGGGATTGGAAGCGTTGGGAAAAAGAAATTGACTGGATGGCGCTTCATGGTATTGATATGCCTCTTGCATTGGTCGCAAATGAAGCCATATCCGCACGCGTATGGAAAAAACTCGGTCTTACCGACGAAGAGATTGCGGAGTATTTTGTAGGTCCGGCGCATTCGCCCTGGATGCGTATGGGAAATATCAGTAGCGTTGACAGTCCTTTGCCTGAAGAATGGCATGTAGGACAGATTGAACTACAGCATAAGATTCTTGATCGCATGAAATCGCTGGGCATGAAACCTATCTGTCCGGCGTTCGCAGGTTTTGTGCCGCAAGGTATCCAGCGTCTTTATCCTGACGTCAAATTGTTCGAAACTTCATGGCTTGGAGGTGTGTCCAAGAATTGGATGGTAACGCCCGACTCTCCGTTATTCGCTAAAATAGGACAGATGTTTATCGAGGAATGGGAGAAAGAGTTCGGAAAAAATAATTATTATATTGCCGACAGCTTTAACGAAATGGATATCCCGTTCCCGCCCAAGGGTACAAAGGAAAGGGAAGAACTTATGGCAAAGTACGGCAACGAGGTTTATACATCGATAAGCGCCGCAAATCCCGATGCCGTATGGGTTATGCAGGGATGGATGTTCGGGTATATGCGCGACATATGGGATTATGAAACTCTCGGGGCTCTCGTAAGTAAGGTTCCTGATAACAAGATGCTTATACTCGACCTTGCTGTCGATTATAACAAATGCTTCTGGAAGATAGATTATAACTGGGAGTTCTACAAAGGATTCTTCAATAAAGAATGGGTTTACAGCGTCATTCCAAATATGGGCGGTAAAAACGCATTGTCCGGCATTCCGGAGTTTTATGCCAACGGTCGATTTGCCGCTCTTGACTCGCCAAACCGCGGTAACCTTGCCGGTTTCGGCATGGCGCCCGAAGGTATCGAGAACAACGAAGTGCTTTATGAACTTATCGCGGATGCCGGGTGGACCGATAAACCGATAAATGTCACAGACTGGTACACCAATTATACTAAAAACCGCTATGGAAAAACCGCCGATAAGCTCGATTCATACTGGCAGAGGCTTCAGAAATCAGTTTATGGTACTCTTGTCGATAATCCCCGTTATAACTGGCAGTACCGCCCAGGCACTATGTACACCGGCAATGTGAATATCAATGATGATTTTTACAAGGCTGTGGAAGATTTTGCTTCTACAGCTCCATTACTTAGAGAATCGCCGCTCTATGAGGCAGATCTTATAGAAAACACGGTGCATTATATCGGTGCGAAGATGGAGGTGTTGCTGAAAAATTGGGAATCGGAATTCAGTGATAACAATTTTGAGGCGGCTCTTGCTATAGAACGGGAGTTCGCGGACCTTGCATTGACAGCCGACCGCCTGCTGCTGTCACATCCCACCATGAGTCTTGAGAAATGGCTGTCAAAGGCGCAGGCGTATTCGCATGGCGACAAGAAGCTTCGACAGTACTATGACAATAATGCACGAAAAATTGTTACCACATGGCTGAAAGCACCATTGGACGATTATGCAGCTCGTATCTGGTCGGGTCTTATCCGAGATTATTACCTGCCCCGTTGGCAGCAGTATTTTGAAAGCAAGCGAACCGATAAGTATATAGACCTTGCCAAATGGGAGGTCGGATGGGTGGAAAGTCCTAAGGGGCTTTCCAACGCCAAACCGTTCGCCAATCCTGTAGACGCATGTCTTGATGTTCTTGCACAGGCTTCCAAAATCAGACCTATATCTTCTGCCGACGGATCTCAGCGTCTCGGCGGATGGTCACCGGCCGATTTCCGCGGTGGTGATACGGCTGAACTGATTTGGAACATTCCGGCTGCAAAAGCGAAGGTTCTCAAAGAGGTTCATTTGCGACAGACTCGTGGAGACAGCCCCGCAACTCTTGATAAGCTTGCTTTGGAGATGGACGGGCTTAGTTATAAAGAAACCGGCCGTACCGTTGCTTCCGATGGTACGATAACATGTAAATTCAATGTACCCGAATCTGCAACCGGCAACAATTCCTGTCGTTTGCGTGCTGTGGTCAGCCGTAAGGGTAACAGTAAGTCGCACGGTATGATTTCCATTGTTGCGGATTGAAATCTGAAATATGTTTGATTATATAAAAGGTAAGATAGAACGTCTTAACCCCGCCGCCGTCACTCTTGAAACGACCGGCGGCGTGGGTTATAGACTCAATATCAGCCTTGCAACATACAGTGATATCGAAGGAAAGAACGAAGCCCGTCTTTTTGTCCACGAAAATATCCGAGAGGATGCCTGGACTCTATATGGATTCAGTACAGAACGGGAATTACAGCTGTTCCGTGCTCTTATAGGTGTGTCGGGTGTAGGAGCTGCTACAGCTGTCATTATTCTTTCGTCGATGCAGGGTGAAGAGCTTGCCGCAGTCATTACATCCGGTGATGTGAAGCGTCTGAAGGCTATAAAGGGAATCGGAGCCAAGACAGCCGAACGCATTATAGTGGATTTGCGCGATAAACTCACTGTAGGAGACGATGCTTATTTACAGTTGGCGACAGTAAAACGGCCTGACAGTTTCGACGAGGCTATGGCGGCCCTTACGATGCTCGGTTTCGAACGCAAGGCAAGCGAAAAGGTGCTCGACAGAATTTTTGGCGAAGATTCAGGCATCAAGCTTGAAGCTGCCATAAAGCGTGCTTTGAGTATGCTTTAGAGTGATAATTTACAACTATAAAAACAGAACCCATTGAATGAGGTATATTTATGCATATTATTTATATATCATTGCGCTTCTTATTTTGCAGGCGTGCAATAATGATATATTTATAAATGAAGATGAAACGCCGTCCAATATAAGTGTGTCGGTAGAAGGTGATTATGGTGAGGCGATGGTTCCGTTGCACACTAAGAATCTGAAATCGCTGCATTTTGATGGATTGGAAACATCGTCGAACCTTGTGTATTATGATTCTGGCGGCAATGAAATCTCCAAGGACAGTCCTTTCAACATGATTTCCAGAATCATATATGAGTCAAAGTGGTGCAATTACGAAATTTCGGTTGGAAAGGATGGTCTCAGGATTAAAACTTATGGAAACAGCAGTGGTTATCCCTGGAACATAGCTATACGTCTGGAGTATACATATACAGTCAGTTTTATAAATATACAGATTGAGTGTGGGAAAGATGCTGAAATTGTTGGAATAACGTATGAAGAGGAAATACATCAGAAAGGAGTCAGCTATGACGCCCACTATCCTACATACATTAACAAAAATGATAATGAATGGACGGTTTGGATTGGTGCGATGTACATCTCATATAAGGTAGATCCGGAATATGATTGGGCTAATTACCGTAATGTAACGATGCGCCTGCCCGAATATCATGGCTCATGTTGGATGTATGGACCGGAGCGTGATATCCGACTGGAGGCCTCGGAATCTCTGTTAATGGACAATCCCCCGGAAAGGGTGCCGGTGGTGATAGCTCCCGGAACTACTGTAAGGATAAAGAATATTGTGACATATCAGGATGCGTATGCCGAAGGTGTGGTGACTTTCCGTAATCCCGTTACCAAAGAAGATTACCCATGTAGATATCGGACTACGGTTTCTGTGCCTGTGGCAAATAATGTGAGTGTTGATGAACAGCGTTAGATTATTCCTTTTGGCGGTTGTCGCCGCAGCATATATTAATGTATATTCCGCTGACAATATGGTGCCGTCCGGTTTCCGTATGCTGCCGCAGTGGAGCATAGGTGCTGATTTTACAGGAGGCTATGTTTTTGGTACCAATTCATTTCTAAAAGGCAATAACGAAGAAGGGCGCATCATAAACTCGACCTTTGGCGGGAGTTTGCGTGCGGGATTCCGTTTTAATCCGAATTCCCGTGAGGGTATGCTCTATAAAGGGCTTTATCAGGGTGTAGCTGTAGAGATACATTCTTTTAATGCCGGACGATTGTTGGGAACGCCTGTCTCGTTGTATACATATCAAGGGGCGCCATTCGTACATCTTGGCTCGCGTCTGTCCTTGGGATATGAATGGCAGTTCGGAGCCGCTTTCGGATGGAAGCATTACGATAAAGATATCTCGCCGGACAATGGTGCTGTCAGCACATCAGTTACGGCCCATATGGGACTTGGGTTGCGCTTATGCTATGATCTCACAGAGCGTTGGCAACTTTCGGCTTCTTTAGGTGTAACACATTATTCTAATGGAAATACATCCCTGCCCAACGCCGGTGTAAATGCTGTCAGTGCGGCTTTGGGGGTTGCGTACATCATCAATCCACTTGGAGAAGCCGGGGCAGCGCCTGCCGAACTCATTGCAGATGCAGATCGCAAACATTGGTTTTATGATATTGTAGTTTTCGGAGCCTGGCGCAGACGTGTCATCAATGTCGGATACGAACCTCAGTTATGCCCGGGCAAATTTGGCGTTTTAGGTGTGCAGTTTGCTCCTATGTTCAAGTTTAACCGCTATTTTGCTGCCGGAGCAGCTCTTGATATGAAATATGATGAAAGTTCCGGTCTTCTGCCGTATTGGGTTGATGGGACGTATGATGAGAATATCAAGTTTTACCGGCCTCCATTCGGAAAGCAACTCAGCATAGGGATTTCTGCGCATGCCGAATTTATAATGCCTGTTTTTGCTGTAAATGCCGGTCTCGGATATGATATAATGAGTCCTAAAGGTGAGAAACGTTTCTACCAGTCGCTGACTTTGAAAACTTTTGTGACGGATAAACTCTTCTTGAATGCCGGATACAGACTCGGCAATTTCAAGGATCCGCAGAATCTGATGCTCGGTGTAGGTGTTCGTTTCTGAAAACTATGCGGATTCTTTAAAATACTATAATAAAATTGCTCTGAATATGCATTGTGCTGATTCAGAGCAATTTTTCTGCTTGTCGGGGTGACAGGATTCGAACCTGCGACCGCCTGGTCCCAAACCAGGAGCGCTACCGGACTGCGCTACGCCCCGAATACGATGCAAAATTAGTGATTTTTTTTGAGATAACAAATCAAACTTTTAACAGATGTGATATTTATATTTATTAACACTACTGTTGTGATCGCCAATTTTTAATATCCGTATCTTTGCGAAAGAAAGAAGAAGCTTTTACTCGGCAAAAAGCAAATAAATATGTTTGTGTACTTTACTTAACGCCATATTTGTACAAATGTTTATATATTAAAAGATCTGGTAGTGAATCTGGCGGTATTGTCGAGTAATTGGTAAGATTAACCCTTCAATATCATAATGAATGAATATATCAAAATTGTGTAAGAGTGCCGCTGCATCGCTGTTAGTGGTTGCTCTGGTGTGTCCGGCTTTTGCCGGAACGGAAACATTGGCGCGTGGCGTCGTACCCCGGCAAACGTTTGGAAAAGCATCTGAAATTTCGCGGAATATCAATCCTGCTATTGTTGCGAAATCGGTTCGTGGCGGGGTCTTGCGTCAAAGTCGTCCGGTCTCTCAGCCCTTGTGTCAGCCTGCTTCAATGCGTGTTGCCGACAAATCCGGGCTCCCCGCAATCTATGGCAGCGTTATTGCCGCTAACTCATGGCAATCGACCGATAAAGTGGGAATCTATCGTCTGCCGACAAGCGAAGGCGGTAAATTTGAAATGATTGCTGCCGGCCCGGATGCAAATTATGGAGGTGTGCTTGCCGGAGATACTTATTATTGCACCTCGTCTATGTCGAAATTCGGTATGGAATTCGTAAAGGTAGCTTCATATGATGCCGCTACATGGGAATCGAAGGTAAACCGCACAGCGAGCGTATCGAACAAGGCTACAGACCTCGCGTATGATCCGGAATCCGGAAAAGTGTATGGTTGCTTTCAGAAAGAGTATGGTAGCGGTTCGAATTTGGCGACGATGAATCTGTCTACTCTGGGAATCGATGTGATACAATCGACTGACGATAATTGGTGTGCTTTCGCAATTGATACAGACGGTACGCTTTATGGTATTGTCAAAGAGGTTTCTGTCAGCGGTTCTACTGCTGTAACCACATCAAGCTCGCTGTATAAAATCAACAAACTTACGGGTGCCAAAACTTTAGTGGGCGAAACCGGCTGTCTGCCTTATTACCTTTCATCGGCCTGCATCGACAGCCGTTCGGGACGAATGTTCTGGGCAGTGAGTGCTGCCGATGAGACAAGTGCGCTTTATGAAGTCGACAAACAGACCGGCCGCGCTTCCTTGATTTGCAATTTCCCGGACGGGGAGGAAGTCACGGGGCTATTTACAATTGCTCCCGAAGCCGACGATAAAGCTCCGGCTGCTGTCTCCGGTCTGGTCGTCTCTTTCCCCGAAGGAAATCTGACAGGGACAGTGAGCTTTGACGCACCCTTGACGTTATTCTCCGGAGTTCAGGCGACAGGAACTTTGTCTTATAGGGTTATGAATGGCACTACCCAGCTTGCAGCCGGTACGACATCTTATGGTGCGCATGTGGATGTACCTGTCGCGGTCTCCAAAGCCGGTATATATGAATTGAGCGTAATAGTTTCCAATGAATCAGGAGATAGTCCTGCTGCATCAGTATCGTTATTTATCGGTAATGGTACTCCTTCGGCACCTGTTGTCACGGCAAGTTACGATGGCAGCAGTTTTACCGTAAACTGGACTCCTGTTACAGAAGCGTCTGATGGCGGCTATCTGAACCCGGAGGATGTAACATATAAGGTAGTACGTTATCCGGCCGGGGTGGTTGTGGAAACAGCTACTAAAGCAACCTCGGTGATTAATCAGGTGGATGAACCGGATGCAATCACAAAATACTGGTATGGTGTTACGGCATCATATTCCGGTAAACAGGGAAAAGAAGCTTTGTCGAACACGGTTTTTCTTGGTTCTTTGAATCCGCCTTTCACCCAGAGCTTTACGGAGGAATCCGGCGTAGAAACCTATCAGATTATCAATGCCAACGGTGATGACAGGACGTGGGAGTATTATAACGGTGCAGTACGTGTTCATTACAATAAGACTCTTCCGATGGACGATTGGCTGATTTCTCCTGCCGTAAATCTTGAGAAAGGCAAGTCCTACCGTTTTGTTATCAAAGTTAAGGCGCAGAGCAGCAGTTATGCAGAAGCTATAGAGGTGAAACTGGGCACTTCTGCAACTGTTGATGGTATGACAGTTACTATTATCGGCCGCACTGAAATACGGAATACAGCCTTTGAGGAGTTGGTCGGATTTATTGTTCCTGTTGTATCTGGGCGTCATTACATCGGTATACATGCGTGCAGCGAAGCCAACTCGTATGATTTATATGTGGAAGGATTCAATGTCGAGAGTCCTACGTCGGCTGCTGCACCTTCAGCTCCTGCCGAAATTAAAACAGTTCCGGACCCTGACGGTGCATTACGCACAACCATTTATATTACGGCGCCTTCGACAGATTTCAATAATGAACCTCTCGAATCGTTATCGCATCTTGAGTTGAGCCGGGACGGCAACCTTATAAAGACTTTCCGTCCCATAAACCCCGGCGAGACTGTGAGTTTTGCGGATGAAACCTCCGGTGGAGGCAATCATATTTATACTGCGGCTGCATATAATGAATTTGGACGTGGAGACGAACGGTCGGTGCAGGCTTTTGTAGGCATCAATATTCCGGCGGCTCCTGCCAAGGCTGATATTGTGGAAACTGAAAATGACGGTGAAGTTACTGTTTCATGGCCCGTTGTCAATACCGATTTTGCGGGTAATCCTCTTAATCCCGAACTGGTAAGTTACACTATCTGGCAGCTCAAGGCAGAAACGCATGTTGTTCTCTATGATAATATCAAGACTACCTCGCATACCTTCCGGGCTGTTACGCCACCGGATCAGACATTCGTACATTATTTTGTGTCAGCTGAGACAGATGGCGGTATATCGCCTCTGACCGAGACGCCGCTTATTCCTTGCGGACAGCCGTATTCGTTGCCGTTCGAAGAGAAATTCAGAAACGGCGACACAGAGTCGATAATGGCTATCGGCGATGAAGGAAATGCGCTTTGGAGCCTTATGCAGGACAATAACAATCTCGGTATCACATCGCGTGACGGTGATAACGGCTTTCTACTTTCTCGTGGTCGCGTCGCCAGTGATTTCGCTTCGGTGAATACCGCAAAGGTGAAAATCGATGGAGTGGAGAATCCCGGTGTTTCGTTCTACACATATAATGTGAATATTGACAATACTCCGGATCGTAACATTATAGAAATTCAAGTCGATGACGGCAGCGGTTTCAAAACCATAAAGAGCGCCGAGGTATGTTCTCTTGGCGATAATCCTGGCTGGGTTATGATGTCGGCTTCGCTTGCTGATTATGTTGGTAAGACAGTTCTGGTAGGTTTCAAGACTACAGTAGTCAATTATTTCGAGACAATCATTGACGATATCCGGATTGCAAGTCTGACAGATTATGATGTAGCTGTGACAGAGTGTCATGCTCCTTCGAGCGCTCCGTTCAATAAACCATTCTCCGTACAAGCTAAGATTGAAAACCTTGGAATCCTTGCCGCTAAGGATTTCAATGTAAATCTTGTTGGTGATGGTGAGAAAGTTGCTACGAGAACCGTTTCAAATCTCGCCCCCGGTGAATATGTGAATGTAAGTTTTGAACCTGTATTTACTGCATTGCAGAAAAATGCCGTACAGTATATGGTTGAGATTGATTTTCTTTCTGATGAGGTGATGGCCAATAACCGTTCAGAAATTATGTCGGTGACTCCGGATATTCCAACACTTCCGATTGCCAAGTCGCTCAAGGCCGTGAAAACCGGAAACAATGTAGTTCTCTCATGGGAGCGTCCTGATATAGAAGGTTACGAGCCAGTATCTGTTACTGAAGATTTTGAAGATTGCGAATCCTTTACTACGGGCAGCTTTGGCGGATGGACGACTTACGATGGCGATAAAGCGTCGATCGGTACTATCAGCGATGTTCAGATTCCCAATATTGCGTATGGTTCTCAGCAGTCATGGTGGGTGATGGATGCAGATTATGAAAAATTCAACAAAAGTTTTCATTCTCATTCAGGTCGGCGCTACCTTGCGCAGATGTATGCGATAGCTGCTGACGGTACCGCATATCAGTGTGATGACTGGTTGATTTCACCACGGTTGACGGGTAAGGAGCAGACTGTAAGTTTTTATGCGCGCAGTTATTCATCTACATATCCTGAAAGTTTCGAGATTATGGTATCGTCGACCGGCAATGATATAAGTGATTTCACTATGCTTGACAATCGTTCCGGTATAATGTCGGACTGGACACTCTATTCGTTTACATTGCCGGAAGGAACCGAATATTTTGCTATCCGCTGTGTATCGCTTAATAAGTTCATGATGTTTGTCGATGATATAACCTGCATTCCCGCTTCGGCTTCCGAACTTGATATAACGGGCTATAATATCTGGCGAGACAATTCTCTTGTCGGTACTGTACCCTCGTCAGCATTGAGTTTTTCAGAAGAAATGCCCGAAAATCAGGATCCGGTATATGTTGTGACAACTGTTTACGACAAAGGAGAGTCAGCCCCGACGGAAGAAGTTCATCTTACTGCTGCGGGAGTGTCTTCAATTGTTGGCGCGGAGCTTATGATAGGTTCTGAACCGGGATTTGTAACTGTCTCGGGTGCTGAAGGGCTTAATGTGACGGTCGTGGCGCCGGACGGTAGAATCGTAGCTGATGAGCCGGGTGCTGGATTGAACCGTATCTCTGTGACTCGTGGTATCTATATCGTGGTTGTCGGACAGACAACGGCAAAAGTGGTGGTTGAATAATATCATTTAATTACTATAGCCCGCGGGGCGCCGTGCCGGTACAGGCTACGGCGCCCCATGCAGTTAAATATGGCGGTTACGGGACATTATTCAACTTTATTTCGTATTTTTGCTCCATGAATATATCCCGCCTTATCAGAGTAGTCCTTGTAGCATTGTTTGCCGGTTCCGTATCGGTGTCGGCGCAGATAAATGCCGAGCAGGTTTTGCGTATCGGTCAGAATGCGCTTTATTTTGAGGATTACATGCTTTCCATACAGTATTTCAATCAGGCTATACAGGCAAAACCATATCAGGCAAAACCTTATCTGATGCGGGCTATTGCCAAACTTAATCTTGATGATTACCGTGGTGCGGAGGCCGATGCCTCGAAAGCCATAGAGCTTAACCCGTTTCTTCCGGATGCATGGGAGGTGAGGGGAGTGGCCCGTTCGAATAACGGGCGTACCGACCTTGCCATCGGTGACTATACCGAGGCTCTTAAACTGTTACCTCGTAACCGTTCTCTGCTTCTTAATCGAGCAATAGCTCTGAGCCAGACAGGGAAGGACAGCGAGGCACGCGATGCTTTCAGTGAGATTATTCATTATTATCCGGGCTACGACCGTGCTTATCTCGGACGGGCGAATACATCGCTTGCTCTTAAAGACACTACTGCGGCTGAAGCTGACATTGATACGGCTCTTACCCTTAATTCAAACGAGGCCAATGCTTATATAATGCGTGCCGGTATCGCCGGTGCTCGTGGCCGATATGCGGATGCTCTCGGTGACATCGACCGAGCAATACGTTTTCTGCCACGAGAAGCTCCGTTATATATTAACCGTGCTTATTTACGTTATAAACTCGACAGTTACAGCGGGGCAATGGCTGATTATGACTACGCCCTTTCTTTGGAGCCTCTTAACCGTACGGCACTCTTCAACCGCGGCTTACTTTTAATGGAGGTGAATGCCAACGATCTTGCACTCGAGGATTTCAATAGTGTTCTGCGCCTCGACCCCGATGATGTCCGTGCACTCTACAACCGCTCTGTAGTTCTTGCTAATAAAGGCCTTTATGAAGAAGCTATCAGTGATATAACCCGTCTGACAGAGGATTATCCGGATTTACCGGAACCATTCTACATGCGTGCCGGTTGGGAACGCCAACTCGGACGTATGGCAGCGGCAGAAGCTGACTACAAACATGGAGAGGCACTTGCAAAAGCCTTACCTACGGCGGCATCTCAGGCAATGACAGATGCTACAGGTGCCGGTGCTGTTGCCGAATCTGCCTCTGAGAATGACAAAGAAACGTCTGCCGAAGCGACGCGTCGCCGTTTTGCGTCTCTGCTTACCGTTGACAGAAACACTGACATTACCCCCGATTATAACAATTCTGCAATACGCGGACGTGTGCAGGATCGTCGCGTTTCAATTGAGATAGAACCTCCGATGTTGCTTTCTTACTATTCGTCTCCGACAGAATTGCGTGGCGGAACATGCTATATCCGGGAAGTCGACGATTTGAACGCTACCCGTTCTCTGCGGTTTGTCATAGTCGTTACCAATCATCCGCCGACAATTGACGAGAATATGGCAACGCGCCATTTCCAGAGCATAGAATATTATAATTCCTACCTTGCCACACATAAAGCCCGTCCTGTAGATTATATTGGAAGAGCAATGGATCTGCTAACCGTCCGCGATTACAACAGGGCGCTGCTTGATGCCCGCCGTGCGGTAGAAGCTGCCCCAAATCTGCCGCTACCGTATTTCGTGCGGGCTCAGGCGTCGTATGGGCTTTATCAGGCTGAGAACGAGAGCGAGAGTGATGCCGCTGCGCGGCGTGCGCGCCGACGTGCACTTCTCGATGATGCTCTTGCTGATTATCGCAAGGCGCTCGAGCTTTCGCCGCAAAGTCCGGTTACAATGTTCAATATCGGTTGTCTACTTTTCGAACAAGGCGATTATTCTGCTGCCGATAAAGCATTCACGAATGCCATTAACCTGAAATCAGATTTCGGTGAGGCCTATTATAACAGAGGCTATGTGGCATTGCGGCTCGGACAGAAAGCGAAAGGCATCTCCGACCTCAGCAAAGCAGGAGAACTCGGTATAATTGATGCCTATTCGCTTATCAAACGTATTGAACAATAAGATTGTAAGTGCGTTCTGAACCGGTTTAGTTATTGAACTGACATTTTGTCTAAAAATACTTAAAATAGGCAGGAAAAAGCTCGTTGGCAGAATAAAATAGTGTATATTTGTCATTAACAATTAAACCGCAGAGCCTTAGGTTTGTCTTATAATATAAATAACAACAATTCATTAATTCTGTTACACTATGAACAAGGTCACCCTCCGACTAACACTTCTTGCAGCAGCGCTTGTTTATCTGCCGCAGCTTGCCTCAGCTCAGGGCTACGACGATGACCTCTACTACTCGCCTTCCAAGGCCGCTAAACAAAGCCGTGCGAGGGCAGAGCAGCTGGCTCGCCAACAGCAGCAGGAATACGAATCACGTCAGAAAACCGATTATCTCGGTTCAGATACATATTTGCCGTCGGCTCAGAAACCTCTCGGTATGGATGTAGATGCATATAACCGCCGTACCACAGAATCGTCCGCAAACGCCGCAACTCAGGAAGGTACTGATTTCTCGTACACAAGGCGTATAGAACGTTACCATAATCCGGAAGTGGTAACCTCGACCGGTGATACGGCACTTATACAGGCTTATTATTCGACGCCCTCCGAACAGGACATTAATGTATATGTAATCAATAATATTGATCCAGGATATCTTGCATGGAATTACGGTTGGCCTACTTATACATACAATAATCCCTGGTACTGGAACAATTGGTACGGCCCTTATAATCCGTATTTCAGTTTCTCCTTCGGGTTCTATGATCCTTGGTTCAATTTCGGCTTCGGTTCGCCGTGGTACGGTCCCTCATGGGGCTGGAATTGGGGATGGGGCAATCCGTGGCGTCCCGGCTGGGGGTGGACATGGAATCCCGGGTGGCATCCGGGCTGGCACCCAGGTCATTTCCCGGGACATCCGGGACATAGTCCTTCGCGTCCTAATCACGGATGGGCTTCAGGTGCTTCTACCGGACGTCGTCCTACAGGAGGCAATTATAACGGCGGATACGGTCCCGCCGGCCGCCCCGGAAATATGGGACGTCCCTCTAACAATGGCAATCACAATTCCTCAACACCCGGTTATCGTCCGTCTAATGGTTCCTCAAATGGAAATTCCCATGGAACTGCACCCTCGAACAATAGTCGTCGAGGCGGAAACAGCAAGTACGGATCGTCTCACTCGACTCCGTCTAATTCCAACAGCGGTTACCGCGGTACTCCGCGCAATAATGGCAACAGCAGTCCATCCTATCGCAATAGCGGTTCCGGTAGCGGTTCTTACCGCAACAGCGGCGGTAGCTACGGAAGCGGCCGAAGCGGTGGCAGTTATGGTGGCGGACGCAGCACCGGTGGGGGAGCTTCACGAGGCCGAAGGTAATACAAACATTATGACCTGATGGCGTGTTATTACAATATAACATTGTCCCTGTTTCATTTTTCAACTGATTTATTATGAAGAAAAGAACCCTTCTGGCGCTTGGCACCGCCGCCGTTTTCGGCGGCAGTGTTTTCGCGCAGACGGCAATCGACGCCTATACAATAACTCCTGCCGAATTGCGAGGTTCTGCCCGTTTTATCGGTATGGGTGGTGCTTTTACGTCGCTTGGCAGTGATCTTTCATGTCTCAAACAGAATCCCGCCGGTATCGGTCTGTACCGTAGCAGTGATATCGGTCTTACTTTTGACATAAGTTTCAGGAATTCCAGCGGCAAGACTAATACCGGTAATTACAAACAGTCGTACACCAAAGCATATTTTGATAATTTCGGATATGTGGGTGTGGCAAGACTCAATTCAGCAATGAGTTTCTTCCAGTGGGGTGTCGGTTATAACCGTCTTGCGTCCTTCGATCGCCGTACAAAGGGATATGTCAATCCCGCGCAAGGTTCGCTTACAAATTATGTGGCGCGTGCGACGGACGGAGTAGATTCGGAAACCATGCTTGAAGGTGACGGATACGATCCGTATTTCGATAGTAAGGCAGACTGGCTTTCTATCCTTGCATTTAATTCCTACATGATTAATAACGATCATTCGAATGCCACATATTCAGGTCTACGTCAGTCGATAACGACAGGTGATGGATATTTTGAGGTTCAGGAACGCGGATATGTCGACGAATACAACATTGATTTTGCCGGCAATGTAAGCGATATATTTTTCTGGGGCCTCGGTGTAGGTATAGTCGACCTCAGTTATACCCGCGAGAGCTATTATAGCGAGAGCATGGAAAGAGCTCTGGTATATGATAAAGCCGCGGATGTGCTGACAGACGGTAACGCCGGATACGATTTATTTAATGAGAAATACATATCTGGTACGGGTGCTAATCTGAAATTCGGTGTTATCGTGCGTCCTATTGAGATGCTACGTGTAGGCCTCGCAGTACATACTCCCACATGGATGCATCTCAACCATAGTGGTGGTGCCAGTACGACATACCAATATACTCCTAATGGTGGACAGACTGAGTCCGGTGACTATTCGACACCCGGTTATGATTATTCAAGCCGCCTTAATACCCCTTGGAAATTCATGCTCGGCGCATCTGTTATGCTCGGAAGCAAGGCAATTTTGAGTGCGGATTACGAGCGGGTTGCATATAGCGACATGAAAATAAAGAAGCCGTCCGACGGTTATTTCGGTAGCGAATATGTCAACGACGAGGGAATTGACAATGATGTTAAGACTCTTTTCCGAGCCTCGAATATCTTCAGAGTAGGACTCGAATACCGCCTTTCAAGTTCGGTAAGTGCTCGTGTAGGTTATAATTATCAGTCATCGGCAGCTACAAAACGTGCTACTGACGGTATTGCTTACGTTTCCACTGCCGGCACCGACCCAAGCTATGCGTTCTATAATGATACGAATAATTTCAGTATTGGTCTGGGGTATCGTTACAAAGGCTGGTATATCGATGCCGCATATCAATACACGCATCAGAGTGGAACATTCCATGCATTTACTTCCGAAGACAACAATATCGCACCTTCTGCCGATTGCAGCTACAACCGTCACAATGTTGTGATTTCAACAGGCATACGTTTCTGAACTAATAACTCGACAATATATCGAAGTCCGGGAAAATCCATCGTGCAGGAGGTTCCCGGCTTCGTTATGAAAAACCTTCATGACATCTGCTATGTTCAACGACCCGCGCAATATCCGAATCGAAGACTATAATTATCCGTTACCTCAGGAGAAAATCGCACTGCACCCTCTTGCCGTACGCGACGCCTGCAAGCTTCTTGTTTATAATGGCTGTACCATTTCCGATCATATTTTTTCGGAGATTCCGACACTATTGCCAAAAGCTTGTATGTTGGTATGCAACAATACAAGGGTTATAAATGCCCGCTTGCGCTTCAATAAGGCAACAGGTGCTCTTATCGAGATTTTCTGTCTTGAACCGGCCTCTCCTGCCGATTATGCTCAGGCATTCGCGACCCGCTGCAAATGTTCTTGGCACTGTCTTATTGGAAATGCCAAGAAATGGAAAGAGGGAATGTTATCAATGACTGTAGACACGATGGCCGGAAGAACCATACTTACAGCCGAGCGGATGGAACAACCACCGGCTGTCGACAATTCGCGTGTTATCATGTTCTCGTGGGACAATGATGCCGTTACTTTCTCTGATATAATCAGCGCCGTCGGCGAGATTCCTATTCCGCCGTATCTTAACCGTCGTTCTGAAGATTCCGACAGGACGGACTACCAGACCGTCTATAGTCAGATTGACGGCTCGGTGGCAGCTCCTACTGCCGGTCTGCATTTTACCCCGACACTTCTTGGAGAGATAGAGCGTAAAGGTATTGATATCCGTGAACTTACATTGCATGTCGGTGCCGGTACTTTCCGTCCCGTCAAAAGCGAATGTATAGGCGATCATGATATGCACAGCGAATTTATAGCCGTTCCGCGGGATATAATTACAGATATTGCCTGCGCTATCGCTGAAAGAAAAAAGATTGTTGCAGTCGGAACAACCAGTGTCCGTACTCTCGAAAGCCTCTATCATATCGGTCGGCTGATTATTGAGGGACGATGGAAAGGTGAAGTGCCACAATGGACGGCCTATGGAGCATTGACTGAACCGTCTGCTGCGGAAGCGTTGGAAGCTGTTGTTAAATGGCTTGTTGATACGGGAGCCGACACACTTATGGCACATACGCGTATAATAATAGCTCCGGGGTATAAATATCGTGTCGTAGGTGGCATGATAACGAATTTTCACCAGCCTCAGTCGACGCTTCTGTTGCTCGTATCGGCATTTATAGGGGAGGGTTGGCGTAAGGTCTATACCCATGCTCTAAATGAAGGATATCGTTTCCTTAGCTACGGTGACGCATGTTATTTTGAACCTTGACAGCGAACAATACATAGTCTGCAGCGTTATTCTTGTATCTACAATGAATAACTAAAAACACTGAACTATGAACTCGCTAAAACAAGACAAAGCAACGGCTGCCGCCGCTATATCCCGTTCTGCAGCCGAAGTATCCGCTAAAGCCGCTAAGGAAGCCGTCAAGGATCAGGCTCAGGTTGTTGCCGATAAGGCAAAGGCTCAGGCCTCAAATATTAAGGACAAGGCTGCTGATGTTGCCGGTGATTTAAAGGATAAGGCATCGGGAGTGGCTGATAAGGTCAAAGGAAAAGCTGCCGAACTTGCAGACAAGGGTGGCGACATTCTGGATTCAATTGCCGACAAGGTTCACGGCCTGGCCGACAAGATGAGTTGATAGATGTTGGCTATTACAGACTCAAATTTTGAATATCAATCTTTTCAATTTAGGAATGGAAGAATGGTGCGACGGAGATGTGGCACCATTCTTTCGCTTTTTGATTATTTTCCATAAAGCCTCAGGCAACGTATGATTACGGCTGTTAATCGGCTACCTATAAATGTTCCGAGAGCGGCGGAACGGTTGCGGATCCGGCAGTTCCTGTCGCATATTATGGCTCCGCGCATTCTTCGCAGTTCGCTCCAGCATTCGGCGGCGATACCTTCTTCTTTTTTGGAACATGCGAGATTGAAGATATTGAAGCATGCGCTGAATCGTCGGTTGCGGCACGCTCCGGAAAAATATCGTCCCCATTTTGCTGTTATGCTTGCAGTAGCCCACAGAGCGTCGAGGCGAGCAGGAGTCCATGTATTGACGAAGCTGTCGGGATTGTTCGTATAGTTGTAGACTTTTTTTCCCGAGATGGCAATATTGCGTGCCTGCATGTATATATCGGGGCACATTTCCATGTCTTCATAACGGTGCCCCGGAGCAAATCGCACGCCGGAGTTGAAAAGGTGGCTGCGATAAAGTTTCGCACACGGACTTTCGTGAAAACCAGGACGTTGGTATAGAGTGGACTCGACAGCTCCCCGTGCTGTAACTACTATTGGGGGCAATTCTAATTCGTTATATTGAGCTACCGTAATGTCGATATCGTCCCGCATGAGGTTGGCAAGATATTCAATGGCATCAGGCAGATAAGTGTCATCAGCGTCCAGAAATGCTATATACTTTCCTTTTGCCACTGATAGACCTTTATTACGAGCTTCGCTTACACCGATTCCAACTGTGTCGTATGTGCTTAATGATATATTTGGCAGATTCAAGGCTACCTCTTTGATTATTGAAGCAGTATTGTCAGATGAACCGTCATTAATGATTATAAGTTCAATGTTGCGATAGGTCTGCGAAGCAACGGATGCTATACAGGCGCCTATAGTCGATTCTGCATTGAGAGCGGGGACGATGATGCTTACAAGTGGCTCTTTCATTTTATTATTATTGGGAAAGAAGCGTCCGATTCATTATTTATACGGTCGAGAGCTGTAACCAGATATACACCCGGTTCATTGGCTTCAAAGCAGCATTCTTCGATGATGTCGACAAGGGCATCGCCGTTGTCAATATCAATATCGTCAATACTGTCGAAGCGGTAGACCGCATAGCGGACGATGTCGGAGATTTCTCCGCGCCGTGGTGTCGATTCCCACGTTATTTTTCGTGCCGAAAGTTTCAGTTTATCTATCGGGTTGGGAGCGGTTTCAGCTATCCATGGACAGGCCGGTACTAACGACGGTCGTTGCTGGTATCTTGTTATAAGCGAGTCTGCGACACCCTTATCGTTTTTAGAGAGAGAATACCCCGGCCACCAGCAATTACCGTTGATATTGGACGCATTGCGGGTCAATGATATTTTTTTTTCAAGACTCTTTTCCCCCATAGTGCGGCTTACATCCTGCCCGATAAAAAGATGGCGTTTCTTGCCGGCATTGCGGCTCCACCAGTCGACAAGTACAAGATAACCTGCTGCTTTGTGGTTGAGCTCCCAGTAGAGCTGCGGAATAAGATAGTCGACCCAACCTTTTTCCTCCCAAAGGAGTACATCTGCATAGAGGGCATCATAGTTCTGTAGGCCGGAGGTGTCGCTGCCACGCGGATCTGTTTTTTTGTTTCGCCATATGCCGAACGGACTTACGCCGAAGCGTACCCATGGCTTTCGTGCTATGATTCGGTTGTGTATGTCTTCGATAAGTAAGTCTACGTTTTTGCGGCGCCAGTCACCAAGATTCATTCCATTGCCGTATTTGGCGAAGGACGAGTCGTCGGCGAATTTTTTACCTGCTATGGGGTAGGGGTAGAAATAGTCATCGAAATGAATACCATCAACGTCATAGCGGCTTACGATATCGTCGACAATTTTACCGATGAATTCCCGGTTTTCGGGTTGCCCTGGATCAAAATATAGTTTGCCGTCATAACGGATGAAACGTTTCGGATATTTATGGTAGATATGGCCTTTCGGGAGAGTCTGTTTTGCTGACGTTGTGACGCGGTAAGGATTGAGCCATGCATGAAGTTCCATGCCACGTGCATGAGCTTCTGTTATGACGAATTCAAGCGGATCCCAAAAGGGTACCGGTGCTTTTCCGTTGTCAGTAAGAAAACGGCTCCATGGCTCATATTTGCTGGCATAGAAAGCGTCGGATTGCGGTCGTACCTGAAAGATTATAACATTTATGCCTACGGCTTTCAGACTGTCGAGCTGGTGGCATAGATATGCCTTGTTGCACTCAGTTGTCTGCTGACGGTATTGTGTCTGCCAGACTGTATTTAGCCAAGCCCCGCGGAATTCTCTTTTAGGGTTCTGCGCTACGGCGAATATTGAAATAAATACCGTTATAGCCAACAACAGAATTGCTTTTTTTATCGTTTGATCCTTCATGACGCTAAATTACAGATAAGTTTCGGAATCTTTAGGCTTTGACGCCTGTTTTTCACTTTCTTTTACCATAATTCAAAGGGAATCGGAGCCTTCAGAACGTTATACCGTAAACAAAGAAGGGTACATGGCATACATCCCTCAGCCTGCATGTCGAGTAGGGATTACTGGGTATGCGGGGTCTCATAAATAAATAGTTGAAACGTGGAGTGGCCGCCATCCCGGAGGGGATGACGGCCACTTTGCGTTTATTCTTGCGGTTTAATGTTCAGGAAAGAGCTTCGAGCGAAGCTTTGAGGGTGGCAATCTTAGCGTCAGCGTCGGCGAGTTTCTTGCGTTCTGCGGCAACGACAGCCTCAGGCGCGTTGGCTACGAAGCGTTCATTGGAAAGTTTTTTAATGACGGAGGCGCGGAATCCCGTGAAATAATCCATCTCTTTGGCGATACGTTCCTTTTCGGCTTCTACATCCGTATTGGCGCTCTGCGGAATGTTGAATTCAATGTTGCCTATCATGAATGCGCTTGCAGCTGCATCCTTGACAGCATTCAGTTCAACGGTTTCAAGGCCGGCGAGTTTGGTTACTATGGGAATCACCGCCTCGTCGATTGTCCCGATGACCTTAAGAACAAGTTTTTCGCGCTGCGGGATATTTTTTCGCGCGCGGATACCGCGGACACCATTGACAATTTCTTGTGCGAGTTCCATTCGGGTAAGAATATCGGGGTCGACTGCGCCGGCTTCCGGCATCGGAGCGTACATGATTGATTCTCCATCACGACGTTCTCCCATATTCTGCCAGAGCTCTTCGGTGATGAAGGGCATGAAGGGATGTAGCATGCGTAAAAGCGAGTCAAAGAATGTCTCAACCTTACGGTATGTCATGCTGTCAACTGGCGAACCGTATGCCGGTTTTACCATTTCGAGATACCAAGAAGAGAAATCATCGCGGAAGAGCTTGTATACAGCCATAAGCGCCTCGTTGAGGCGGAATTTTCCGAACAGGTCGGCGACTTCTGCAAGGGTGGCGTTCAGACGACTTTCAAACCACTGGCCGGCAGCGATGTTGACATCCGGTTCTGCAATATCTCCATCGATTTCCCAGCCTTTATAGAGACGGTAGGCATTCCATATCTTGTTGCAGAAATTACGTCCTTGCTCGACGAGTTTATCATCGTACATGATGTCGTTGCCGGCGGGAGCTGCAAGCATAAGACCCATGCGGACTCCGTCTGCACCGTATTTGGCTATAAGTTCGAGTGGGTCGGGTGAGTTGCCGAGCATCTTGCTCATCTTGCGTCCGAGTGAGTCGCGGACGATACCTGTGAAATAGACGTTGTTGAAAGGCTGTTTTCCGACGTATTCATAACCGGCCATAATCATTCGTGCAACCCAGAAGAAAATTATATCCGGACCTGTAACGAGAGTGGCGGTAGGATAGTAATAATTTATCTCTTCGTTTCCGGGGCGGTTGATGCCGTCGAAATTGGAGATAGGCCAAAGCCAGGACGAGAACCATGTGTCGAGCGCGCCAGGATCCTGCCGGAGATCTTCTTCTTTCAGGTTGGGGTTTCCGGTAGCCTTACGAGCTTTTTCGAGGGCTTCCTCAGCATTGTGGGCAACGACAAATTTCTCTTCTTCACCTCCTGCATAGAACCATGCGGGAATACGGTGTCCCCACCAAAGCTGCCGACTGATGCACCAGTCCTTTATATTTTCAAGCCACATGCGGTATGTGGTCTTGTATTTTTCCGGTACGAATCGGATGATATCGTCCATTACAGGTGCGAGACTCTCTTTTGCGAAATGTTCCATCTTCACGAACCACTGCAGCGACAGACGCGGTTCGATAGGCACCTTGGTACGTTCGGAAAGGCCTACATTGTTTATGTAATCTTCCTCTTTTTCAAGCAATCCGGCGGCGGCAAGGTCTTTGGCTATTGTTTTGCGTACGTCGAATCGGTCCATGCCTACATACATACCTGCAATTTCTGCCACAGTCCCGTCTTCGTTGAAGATATCGATGATTTCGAGATTGTGCGTTTCACCGAGCATATAGTCATTCTTGTCGTGAGCCGGAGTAACTTTCAGACATCCGGTGCCGAATTCGATATCGACGTAACGGTCTTCGATAACCGGTACCTTTCGACCGACAAGAGGCACAACGACGCTATGACCTTTAAGCCATGTGTTCTTGGGGTCTTTCGGGTTGATGCACATCGCCGTATCGCCCATTATTGTTTCGGGACGCGTGGTGGCTACGAGTGCGTAATATCTGCCGTCGGCATCGCGGTGCACGATATTTCCTTCCTCGATCTTTACCTCAGCATTATCTGCAAGGTAATAGCGCAGATAATATAGTTTTGACTGTTCCTGCTCGAAGAATACTTCGTCATCGCTGATAGCTGTCTTGTTCTGTGGATCCCAGTTCACCATGCGGAGGCCGCGGTAGATAAGCCCTTTGTCATAGAGGTCGACGAATACTTTTATCACGCTTTCACTCCTGACAGGATCCATTGTGAATGCAGTACGGCTCCAGTCGCATGAAGCACCAAGCTTTCGAAGTTGCTGAAGGATGATGCCTCCGTGCTTCTCCGTCCATTCCCATGCGTGTTTGAGAAATTCCTCGCGGGTAAGGTCGGTCTTTTTGATACCTTCCGAGGCGAGTTTGGCAATTACCTTTGTCTCGGTTGAGATGGAGGCATGGTCGGTTCCGGGTACCCACAGCGCGTTTTTGCCGAGCATGCGGGCACGGCGTACAAGTATGTCCTGAATTGTATTGTTGAGCATGTGACCCATATGGAGGACGCCCGTAACATTTGGGGGGGGGATAACTACGGTATATGGCTCTCGTTCGTCGGGATGCGATTCAAACAGTTTGTTTTCAAGCCAATAGGCATACCATTTATCTTCAACTTCCGAAGGGTCGTATTTTTGAGGCAGGTCGTTCATATTTTCTAATTTTACAAGATGCAAAATTAGAAAAAAAAATTGAATTAGACTAATATTCAGAAGGGATAGCCTATGGCAAGATGGAATGCGAGAGAGTTGCCGAACGATGTCATGTTGTAGTATCCGCGTCGACCTGTGTCGTAGGGTGCATGGATACCTATACCGAGATCGCCACGGATTACAAGCATGCTGATATCAAGGCGTAGTCCTACGCCGGTTCCAAGAGCGAGATCACGGAAGAAGGAAGAGCCTTTAAGTGTTCCGCCGGGGCGCAGTGGATCGGATTTGAGAAGCCACACGTTGCCTGCGTCAAGAAATACGGCGCCGTGAATAGGTCCTGCTATGGGAAATCTGTACTCCATGTTGGCTTCAAATTTGAAAGTTCCTGTACGGTCGAAATTGTCTTCAGGCTGTCCCGGTGCTGCCTTATAGCTGCCCGGGCCAATGGAGCGCACAGTAAATGCGCGCACAGAATTGGCTCCTCCGATATAAAACTGTTCTGCGTACGGGACTTGGGTAGAATTACCATAGGCATGGGCGGCACCTACTGCCACTCGGCTAACAAGCCAGTGGTCTCCTTTGCCAAGACGGCGATTCCATACGAGTTGGGTCTGCCCCTTGATAAACTGAGAGAAAGGTGTACCGAAGAGCTCTTTTTCGCCTTTCTTGCCGAATGCACGGTAGATGCCCCAGAATACATTCCCGGCTTCTTGAACTGTGAACTGCCAGTTAAGGCCGTTGTCTGGAGTAATCATACGGTCGTAGACATATGTATATATCATCTGCGGTATGAATTGGCTCTGGAAGCTCTGAGCCACGGCGGGGTTGGCAGTCATTATGGAGTCGAATTCCGCCGTAGTATGCATAAGATTGGTATAGGTGAGTTTAAAGAGAGTAAGGGTGTTCGATACATGACGTCGCAGACGCCAGTCATAGTTGATGGAAGCGTTGAACTGTGCCATCTTGAAATAATGTGGGCGGTTGAGAAGGTCGGCGTTCAGCTGAAAGCGCGTCCAGTTCAACTGATAGCGGCTGCGAGGTACGAATCGTGGAGCCAACAGTCTCGGGAATGCCAGCGACCCGGTGATGCCGAATTCATAAGAGTTGAACACAGAGCCATGGCTGTTTTTGCCTGTCTGCCATTCGTAGCTGCCGGTAGCTTTTACTGATAGCTGTTCGCCACCGCCGAAAATATTTTTGTTTGTCACACCGAAAGTGATGCCCGGTCCGATATAGCTGTTGGATTTTGATGATGCATTCATTTCGAGCGACATTTCGAGCGGAGCATCGAAGGCACAATATATATCAACGTTAAGCAGATGCTTGTCGGTGACGGTAGTATCCGGTATTGCTTCTATGTTGATAGTGTTGAAAATGCCGAGTCTTGCCAGATATGTCTGCGTGCGATCCATGTTGCGCACTGAAAAAGTCCGTCCGGAACGGAATGCGATGCATTCTTCTATTGATTTATGTCGAAGACGCGACGGCATCATCTGTATAAGAGTGGAATTCCGTAATGCTATAGTGTCGGGTTCTCCGCCACCTCCATTGCGGTCGACATATACTGTCACTTTTCCTGTGCGGTATGGAACACGTGCAATTTTGGGCATGTTTGCCGCCAGTACCATTCGCATTTCTATCTCTCCGGGATATGCCACGGTATCGGCGAGATATTCGATGAAATCAGGCCGGAAGAAATAATACCCTCTGTTGCGGAGACTATTGGTTATTCGGGTACGTGCGGCATTTAACGAGTCGGTACAATATCTTGGCCTTTCTGAGCTGAGATAGATGTCCTTGCTGGCAAGTGAGTCGATAAGACTGTTGAGTACGGTAGTGTCCGGCAGAAGCTGCATGTTGCGGATAGGATATTCCCTTCCCGGAGCCACATCATAGAGTATCTTGGCTTTTTTTAGGTCTTTGCCCTGTACGAGCTGATAAGTTGCTGTCCCGCTGAGATATCCGTTGTTGTCGAGAATCTGTTCGATCATGTGTGTGCGCACTTCCGGACGCACCGAAGAGACAAGTACGGGTTCTTCCACAAGTTTGTCATAGAACCAATGGAAAAATGAGTTTTTAGGCTCATTCCAATAGTTGTACACCCACAGACCGATAGGAAGAGGGTAATGCCACTTGAGCATTTTGATATAGTTGTTGGGTGCGACATCAACGGCTTTTTTCACCGATTCAGATACATTTGCAGGAATAGAACCGCTGTCGGACTGTGCAATCATCACTTTCTTTACTCCCGTATAGAGAATCTCGTCATCGGGAATACGCTTTGTAGTGGAGCACGCCGCAAAAAGCAGTGTGGCCATAGCCGGAAGTAACACCGGCAGA
Source organism: uncultured Muribaculaceae bacterium (assembly GCA_910576775.1). Lineage (GTDB taxonomy): Bacteria > Bacteroidota > Bacteroidia > Bacteroidales > Muribaculaceae > CAG-873. The sequence goes on from CAJTJV010000002.1 coordinate 52,675, forward strand.
AGATAGAGTTTGCTATACCGGTTTTTCATTTTTCTTCAGGTTTGGTGGATTCTACCGTACGGCGTTCCGCACGACGTTTAAGTATCTTAGCAGGGATAAACATGTCGCCGAGGCGCCGCAGCTTTCGTGTGTAGACAAAGCCTACACCGGTCTGTGTTATCTCGCCCTCCAGAATGCTTTCGTAGCCTGTATGGCGGAAGAGACGGACATACATTGTACGCGTGTTGTTGAGGAAATATTCGAAAGATATGTCGTTTATAAGATTCTGCGAGAAATTCTCGTCGGCATTGGCGTCAGTGCTATAGTTGCCCCCGACAACAATCTTGAACCGGTCGTTGAACAGCGATTTCGATACCTGATAGGAGTAGCTCATAGTGGATGATGTGCTTCCGTTGACGGTCTGGTCGTATTGATCGATACCGAAACTAAGATCAATCCCTTTGATATTGTTTGCTGCCCAGGTGTTGATTTGTGATTCAAGGAAGGAGAATAGCGGATTGCCGGAAAGAGAGGCGTTGGCTTTAGTTCCGGGGCCTGTATATACATTGTAGAGAAGCAGATTCATGGCCTGATTGGCGCGTTGCTCCGGACTCATTGATTCCAGTTCGTTCGCCACAGTCAGGTCGTCGTTGGTGCTGAGGTCGAATTTGACATCCATGCGGTCCAGTGTGCCGGTGACATAGAGAAGCACATCGAAATTTACGAGGCGCGAGTTCTGACCGTTTGCGGTGACATTGGCTTTCACAATGTCGACAGCGCTGATTTTAAGCGACGGATTCATCATCTGGCCGGTAAAGGATACATAACTGTCGTCATTGAAATTGAAGAGTTTTTCCGACATCAGAGGCGGAGTGTAACGTACATATCCGCGGTTGATGTTAAGGCGTCCGGTGAGGCGTCCGTCATTGATCGGCGACATGGAATAGGAGAGTGTGCCGTTACTTTGCAGCTGTATGCGGTTCGCTCCGTCAGCCGAAAGGAAGATGTTGAAAGTCGATCCTTGTTCAATGTTGAGCACTGCGTCGAGATTCAATGCCATTCCTTTAGGTGCGATACTGTCGACATGAGCGAGTTCGATGGAGTCGGTAAAGTTAACAAATTTCACCATATCGCCCGTGTTTTTGCTGGCAATGGCATTCGTGGCGTCGGGTATGACATAGGTGATATTAGTACCCGGATTTACTGACAGATCAGCGTTTACCTGCATGAATTTCATTGAGCCATGTGCGTTGGCATCGAGCGAGATATATCCTTTACCGTATATGTCGGCGCCTCGCGACAGTTTTTTGCTGTCGACAATCATCATGTTGTCGGCCTTCAGGGCGAGGTTCATTTTCATATTGTTAAGGTCTCCAATATCGACATTGCCGTTGACGGTAAGAGGGTTGTTGTTACAACCTATTATTGAGAAATTTTTGAATGTAACCATATTGTCAACAACTTCGATGGGCGTAGTGCTGAATTTATAGTCGGTACCTGTCATGGCGAGCCGTACGGCGGTGGAATCAAAATCAAGAGTGCCGTTGAAAACCGGAGATTTCTGTGTGCCGCTGATTTTCAGGCTTCCATTAAGCATTCCGGAAAGGCGCCCTACTGTTGGTGGAAGGAATGGGTTTGCTGTGGTAAGCGGGAAATGGATGACAGAAAAATCAAGTGCCAACGGCGATATGGCAGTGCTGTCGTTAAGGGCACCGCTGAGAGTCATTGTACGTATTCCGTTTACCATAAGGTCGGCATTTGCGTGTAAAGTTCCTTTTGCGTTGGCCGAGATATTGAAATCAGCGGCAAAATCCGCCACTTTCTCTTTCCCGTACACGAAATCTTTTATGGAAGCCGAACCGCTGCCAATAAAAAGATCGTTAAGACGGTTAAGGCGCATGTCGGCGTTTATGTCGCCTTTCATGGGCGGTGCGAACGGATTCACGGCAATCCAGTCCTGTAGATGAATATTGCCAAGTTTGATAATCAAGTCTTCCTGTGAATGGCCATGGGAGTCGTGCTCCTCACCTTCCTCGGTGTAGATTGCGAGAGAACTGTTGTCGCCTGTCATGTGCAGGTTAGCGTCGATATGTTGTGATGGGATTGTATAGCTTATGAAATTATCTTCATTTACGTTCCATGTCTTATAGCTGATTATAGGTTGATAGGGGCGTACATGGAGAACGATAGTTGTGTCGGCGGCCAAGGCTTCTGCCGCGAGACCGATGTCGAAGCCGGTATTGCCCTTGAGGTTTTCTTGTTTCAGGCGCATGTCGAGCTGATTTCCTTCGACTGTTCCGATAAGCGATACTTTGTGCCATTCATCCATGTTGCCGGGTTTGTTTCGTACTCCTGCGTTGAAATGGAAATGTTTCATATGTTGGCGCCCGTCGATATATATGGAGTCGAACATCATGCTTCCTGTGTTGAATCGTCGGATGTGTCCGTCCATTGTAAACACAGAATCTTTGGAGGCAATGAAATTGAACGAACGCATTGACATTTTGGAAGATGCAAGAACGTCGTTTATAAGGTTATTGTGTCCACCGCGAACCATAAGATCAAAGCGTGGCATAACCCTGTCGATGGTGTCTGCATTTATACTATATAATCTGAGCTGTTCTGACAATATATCACCAACGCGGGTAAATCCGGTAAGTAAACTGTCTGGGGCGAGTGGTGACGAGAAATCTGCAAGAAAGTCACGATTTATGATTTTGGCTGTCGAAAGGCTATCGCCCGTGTTGACATGCGCCTCGATATTGTTTAAGGCTATCGTACTTTTTACTGTGCGGTAAATAATATCGGAGATATTCATTTTTGCCCGTAAGTCATTTTTGCCAGGACCGAGGCTTGCGTCTGCAATTATGCCTATTTCGACAGACGATGGCGCGTTTGAAAGATTCAGAGCCATAAGGTCGATGTACCGGCCGTCGAGTCTTGCAGTCCAGTTGTATATTTTCCCGTCGAGGTTGCCGTTTGCAGCAAGAGTGAAATCGGCGGCATCGCTCGATGATTCGACTGTGATGTCGGCATTGCATTCGGCGAGAGTGGCATTGGCGACGATATTAGTATACCGTGCTTTATTATATACGGCCGATATGATATCTGCCGAAGCATTTATGCGTGTTGTTTTCGCAAATGGCGAATATCCGTGTCCGTCGACTTTTATATCTGCCGTCACGTTTTCGACACCCATCAGAGGCATGAATGCCTGTACGGGGAAATTGCGTGCTGTGACAGTAGCCCTGTAATCCTCGCCTTTACTGTTCCAGAAAGCGTCGGCGCCGATGTTTCCATCTTTGGTCGCAGCCTTTATTTTACCGTTGATGACGCCTTTGCGCATGGCGATACGTCCTCCTGCTGTCATAGGAGGTATTTCAAAAGTATTGGCGACAGAAGGCTCTAAAAGTGCTTTTTTGAAAGAGCGTACATCTATTATTCGGGCCTTTAATGTTATGTCGCCTTCGAGATTGTCGGCTTGCATGAAATTCTCTACAAATCCCGATGCGTCCATACTTATGCAGTGGTTCAGATCTATGGCAATAACAGGTATATCGAGGCGTCCGGTGGTTCCGGTGGCGTCTATCTGAACCTGTATGTCTTCGGCGCGTGGTACTGCTGCGAAATAGGGACTGAATGCCGGAAACATTTTGGAGAGGTCGGAAGGAGAGAATTGTCCGTCGAGTTTTAAATGAAGCGGCACAGTCGGGTCGTTAGCCATGTCACCCATGCCGAGCAGTCCGTCGAATATGGTTGAAGTTCCTTCCGGTGTGGAAATATGAATAGTATTGAAGGTAAGGGCGGTTGAATCGATATCAAGCTCGCCGTTTATATTCAGCTTTACGCCGCATCGTTCTCTGCCATTCAACGTGATGGGGAGTCGTAGTGTAGTTGCCTGATTATAGAAATTTTTAAGGCCAAGGTCGAGGCTGTCTACGGCGATATATGCGAAATCAAGTCCAGGAAGCGGTTCTACACCGGCAGTTGTGTATAGCGCGTCGGAATCGGTGAACCCTATTGAATCAATCATTATGGTCCAAGGTTTCGATGGTTGTTCAGCCTGAGGAACTATAGGGACGTATGGTCCGCCGGAGGCTATGGTAGCACTGTCCGGTGCGATGTATTTTGCACTAAGTCTGTTACCGCTGAATGATTTGAGGCTTATAGTCTGAGCGCCCATATCGATTTTGCCGCTAATAAGTTCCGATGAGGTAATTCTTGCTGTCAATGTGTCGATGCTTGGAAGCATGCGCATATTGAAGATAAAATCGTCAAGGCGCATTTTTCCAAGTGCTATTGACATTTTTATAGGTTCGGCGGGTGCTGGTGAGGGCATTGTGTCCGGGTGCATTGCCATATTGAGCCGGCCTCCGCGAATATAGCCGTTTTCAAGGTTTATCGCCATATCGGAAAGATTTACGGATGCCGGATGTAACTTGAGGCTGTCAGCTTCGATTCTCATATACATTGAAGAGTCGGCTGTTCCCATGCGATAACGCGCATCTGTAATCAATGCGTTGTCAATCTTGATGTTTCCGATTATAAGAGGAAGGAGCGCAACATCGATTTTCATGCTTCCTGCGGCCATCAGAGTGTCAGCGCGGTCGGACATCATAAAGCCGCTGGCTTCAAGGTGTAAAGGAAATCGGAGGCGGAAGCTGTCGACATGAAAGACGGTTTCACCGGTCGACGACATACGTGATATGAGAGCCTCTCGCAGACTGTTTTGAGTCCATGGCGAATACACAAGCAGAAGGACTCCGGCAAGTAAAAGAACCAATGCCATGAGCGTAAAGCCCATGACTCTGACAAATTTTATGACGATATTTTTTGCTTTCACTTCAATATAGGCGGCTTGGTGATGAATGTTAATTTTAAAACGCCGCCATCCCGTCTTTGTTCGCTTAAAGGGAAAGAATCAGAAAATATTCTTCAGTTGTGTCACGCGAACGCGTGTATTTTTGATTTTATATGGTGCCACTGCTTCCACAGTTATTCTTGATTTGGCAGCAGGTATGGCAATATAGGCGCAATGATCCTTGATATCGATGCGTCCAATCTCGGAAGCTTCCAGACCGCCTTTCTGTATTAGAAAACCCACTATATCGCCGCGCGATATTTTGTCTTTTTTGCCGACATTGAAATAGAGTGTGGCGACAGGAGATGGCTGCGGTGGTTTTGCCTCCGATGGTTCGAATAGTTTTTCGGCGTTGATGAACTCCGGCACCTTGTCGTGCTCGGAAATGATTACGTAAGCGTTGCCGCTTTTTTCCATTCGTCCTGTACGTCCGTTTCTATGTATCCAAGTCTCGGAGTTGACAGGAAGATGGTAATGCACAACAGCCTCTACATCTTCAATGTCAAGGCCGCGGGCGGCGAGGTCGGTTGATACAAGTATCGGGCATGTGCCGTTTTCGAAAAGAATCAGAGCACGCTCACGTATCTGTTGTTCCAGGCCACCATGGTATAATATTGAGGGAAATCCTTCTTTATGGAGATAATTGAAAACACGTTCGGCAGCGTCGCGGTGGTTGAGAAATACGATTGTCTTGGTATTCCCAAGAGAACGGAGCAATGCTCCGAGTGTATCGAGTTTGTCGGGTGAGGAACTCTCCACTTTGAATATGGAGATATCGGGCTTTACCGTCTCGTCGGAATTTTCATAGTCCAGTTCATGTCCGACAATACCAATAAATTCGGGAATATTTCCGCGTGTAGCTGATGTCAGCACCATTGTGCTGATATTCCTCATCCTGCCGACGATGGCTTTCATCTCTTCGGTAAAGCCGAGCTCGAGCGCTTTGTCGAATTCGTCGATTACAAGAGTGCCGGTGTTATAAAAATTAAGTCTTCCGCGGCGCAAATGATCGAGTATGCGCCCCGGAGTTCCTACTACGATATCCGGCATAACCTCAAGACTTGCTGCTTCGGTGCTGAAAGAGTGTCCGCCATAAACAGCTGTTGTCTTGTATTCCGGAGCAGCCAAAGTTCTGATTACATCGAAAATTTGAAGGACAAGCTCACGGGTAGGTGCTATGACAAGTGCTTTGACGTCTTTGTTTTCTTTCTTTAACGTGCGTAAGATGGCAATGGCGAACGCAAGTGTTTTTCCGCTTCCTGTAGGGGCGCAAAGACGTATTCTTGATGGTAGATTAAGCTTCAGCATTTCCTCCTGCATTGGTAGCAGAGTGGAAATGCCGAGGCGTGAGGATATCCTTTCGTTAATATTCAAGACAGACTGTTATTTAAGTTTGCTTTCGATTATGGCTTCGAATTTATTTGCTGGCAGAAGGTCTCCGGTACCGATATAATTCGAGGTGGTGCCGTCGGGCTGTATGAATACAACAGCAGGGATGGATTCTCCTACGTTATAGGCCATGAAGAGATCGCCGAATTTATCTACGTCGACAGAGTAAAAATCAACTTTCCCGGCATATTTCGATGCCATTTCCTCAAGGACCGGTGTGAGTTGACGGCAGGGACCGCACCACACCGCATTGAAATCGATAACGGTAAGACGGTCTACTTTCATGCCTGGTGTCAGAGCGCTTGCGTCTTTTAGTTCAATTACCTTCCCCTCGGAGGACTGGGTAGCTGTTGCTTCCGGTGCGCTTTCAGGAGCTGGTACAGTTTCTGTTTTTTCTGTTGATTTGGATGAGCAGCCTACGAGTACGAGTGCTGTAAGAGCTGGGATAAAAAATTTCCGGATATTCATATTAATAAAATAAGACTGTTAAAATAGGGCCGCATGGCATGCGCTGCCTTGCGGCCCGTTGTTATAACGTTTTGATATACGGTCTTGTTTACGCGAGAGCGCTGTTGGTTTTGTGGACAGCGGCGGCGCTGGCAGCGAAGAGAGCTTTTTCTTCTTCGTTGAGGTCGAATTCAACGATTTTTTCGATACCGTTCTTGCCGAGGATACAGGGTACGCCGATGCAGAGGTCTTTTTCTCCATATTCGCCTTCGAGAAGAGCAGAGCAGCTTATGAGCTGTTTGCGGTCACCGAGGACAGCACCTACAACTTGAGCAGCGGCAGCTCCGGGGGCATACCAAGCGGATGTGCCGAGGAGCTTGGTTAGGGTGGCTCCGCCAACCATGGTGTCGGCAGCTACTTTGTCGAGAGTATCGGCGTCGAGAATGGATGATGCGGGGATGCCACGGTAAGCGGCATAGCGTTTGAGAGGAATCATTGTTGTATCGCCGTGTCCGCCGATTACGATTCCTTCCACTTCGTTGATGTTTGCGCCAAGGGCAACGCTCAGGAAATATCTGAAACGAGCACTGTCGAGAGCACCGCCCATGCCGATGATGCGGTTGCGGGGAAGCTTCGTTACTTTGTGGATAAGGTAAGTCATTGTATCCATGGGATTGGATACACACACAATCACTGCGTTGGGCGAATGCTTGAGTACGTTTTCGGTAACCGAACGTACAATGCCTGCATTTACACCGATGAGTTCTTCACGCGTCATTCCGGGTTTGCGGGGAATACCGGATGTGATTACGACAACGTCGCTGTTCTCAGTGCGGGCGTAGTCGTTGGTAACGCCTACGAGACGGCTGTTCAGGCCAAGAATGTTTGCGGCCTGCATGATATCCATTGCTTTGCCTTCGGAAACGCCTTCCTTGATGTCAAGGAGGACTACTTCGTCAGCAGCCTGTGTGCTTACGAGCACATTGGCGCATGTAGCGCCTACGTTACCGGCGCCTACTACTGTTACTTTTGACATATCTTTTGTGAGTAATTAGTGGTTATTGTGTTTTCTGTTAGTTATTCTGTCGGTATGACAACGCAAAAATACATACAATTATTGAATCTGCCAACAAATTTGGTTAACTTTGCTTTATGAAGAAAATAGGAATACTGAGCGATACTCATGGTTATTGGGATGACAGATATGTAGTACATTTTTCCGGGTGTGATGAAATATGGCATGCCGGAGATATCGGACATTATGATATTATTATGAGGTTGGAGGCTATCTGTCCCGTTCGTGCTGTTGCAGGAAATGTCGACGGTACGGAAGTTCGCCGTCATTGTCCGGAACTTCTGATTTTTGAGGTTGAAGGTGTTCGTGTGTTGCTCACTCATATAGGCGGTTATCCTGGCAGATGGAGTCCCGGTATGAAAAAACTGCTGAGAGAGAATTGTGTCAGACTTATGGTTGATGGTCATTCGCATATTCTTAAAGTGATGTATGATCACGAGCTTGGCGTTCTGCATGTGAATCCCGGCGCTGCCGGTCAACAGGGTTGGCATAAAGAGCGTACGCTTCTGCGTCTTGTTATTGAGGGGAATGATATCAAGGATCTTGAGGTAATAGAACTTTCAAAATCGTTGGAATAAATCCGAATTCAACAACATGTGATATGTGTTTGAATTTTAACTTTTTACTTGTGAAACGGACTTAATCAGATATCATGAAAATCAAAACATTTTTACTGAGCTTACTTTGTTTTTTAGCAGGGATTGAAAGTCCTGCGCTTTCAACCCGTTGGGCGGCAGATGTTACTTCTTAGCGATGGAAAGGCAAACGTTATCGGTGAATATGGAGGAATTGGTTATGCCATACCCGAGCATACATGGGCTCCGGATAGAAACTGGGGTTATGTTAAATACAGCTCTGCACAGGAGGTTACAGCCGAATATCTTAATTTCGTCAACATGCTCCGCACTCTGTCGGAAATAGCCTATACGGCAGCAGTATATGCACAGACTACTGACGTAGAAATTGAAGTCAACGGTCTTATGACATACGATCGAGAGATTATAAAAGTGGATATTGACAGCATTGCAGAGGCAAACCGCCGTCTAATAAAGGATTTTTCGAAATAAAACCGGAAATTGGGAATTAACGGTCGTCGCCCTCGCCATGCAGTTGCATGCGGGAGCGGCGACTTTCCAGTTTTTTCAGGTTCATTGCCGCTATTTCATCAAGGTTTATATCGATATCGCGTGCGAGGGCGGCGGCATACCAAAGCACATCACCAATTTCAAGGGCAATAGCTTTGCGGCGCTCTATATCGAAAACGGCGTTGGCATCACGGATTGTTTTCTTGATTTTCTCGGCAACTTCTCCGGCTTCGCCACATAGCCCGAGTGCCGGGTATATAATTGCTTTGTCGGTTGGATAGATGGCTGTCGACATCGCTTGTTTCTGATATTCGTCTAATGTCATTGAGTTAATTTTTAAAGATGACAAAATTAAGAAAATCTTGTTGGAATAATTGGAGGTAAGGGAATTTAGGAAGAAAAATGGAATGATTGTCGCATACGTTTGACCGAAACGTTGTTTTTGACTAATTTTGCACCGCTGAAAAAATAAGAGAATCGAGTTTTGAGTATAAAAAGATTTTTAGGATTTCTGATATTTGTTGGCTTTCTGGCTTTTTTCACGCCGAGAGCGACGGCAATTTCTTTTAATCTTGATTCTATTGCGACCTGGGGCAAATTCCCACGGTTCTGTGTGAATACCTATCGTTGGGGAGACAAGTTTTTTAACGGTTACGATACGACCTATGTAAAGTCGACCAACTATAAGTTCAACGTAAAACTGACTACTGACAGCTGGCTTGACGGATATCGTTTTATTCTTCCGAACGATACCCGTATATTTATGCGTTCCGACCCATCGACATCTGCCGGTCTCTATCTTACATATCTGGCTGTTTCTGTAGGCTATGATATCAATTTCAGCAAAATTTTTGGAGGTGTCGACCGTTCGCGACAGCGTTTTCGCTTCGGATTCAACTGTATGCTCTTTGCGGCTGAGGCATATCTGATAAAGAACGATATCGGAACAACAATAAAGCAATTTGGAACCAAAGGCAGTCCTACTGATCTGCAGATACCGTTTGATGGTATAAATAATGAGACCTGGGGACTCGATGCTTATTATTTCTTTACTCACAAAAGATATTCAGAGGCTGCTTCGTTCAATTTCAGTCGCGTGCAGACGCGAAGTCACGGCTCGTTTTATACCGGTTTTTCAATTTATAATCAGAAATTGGATTTCGATTTTTCAACGCTTCCGGATGCCTATAAGTCAATGTTGCCGAAAGATTGGCCGAGCGAGCGGTATCAGGTGAATACGCATAATTATGCGATACGTCTCGGTTATGGATATAACTGGGTATTCGCTCCTAAATGGGTGTTCGGCATCAGTGAATCTCCTATAATCGGTGTGCGCAAAGGTTTTGTAAACAGTGATATTGAAAAGGTATCGATGTCACTTTACAACCGGTTGAAGATATCAACAGTATGGAACAGCGGGCGCCTTTTCTTTGGTGTTGTCGGCAAGTTTGACATTGCAATAGTCAACGACCAGCGCACTACCTATGCCGGTGGCGTGCTCAGTGGCGAAGCTGTGTTCGGATACCGTTTCAATCTCTGGTGAAATCAGAGACTTTTTAATCTTGGACTTAGGGGGATTGGATGTCCTGTATTTCTTCTTCAGTGTCGTTGCTGTCGAACGATTTCAACAGTAGTTCATACATTTCTTTGTCTACGGTGCGCGACGGTATAGCGCATGGAATATCGTTATAGCGCTTGTCGAAATGGATAACCGGTTCGGAAATTGTGATGCAGTAATTGTCGTTAAACATGATATTAGATTTTTTATACAGCAAAAATATTACCGGCGGTGTGCAAATAAAATGCACACCGCCGGTAATATTTATTAATTACAAATTTGAATTGCCGACGCTTAATTTACAGAAGAGGGACAATCATTCCCACTCGATAGTTGCCGGTGGTTTGGAAGATATGTCGTAACATACACGGTTGACACCGCGAACTTTGTTGATGATTTCGTTGCTTACTCCTGCGAGGAATTCATAGGGAAGATGTGCCCAGTCGGCCGTCATGGCATCGGTAGACGTCACGGCGCGGAGTGCCACCGCATTCTCATAAGTGCGTTCGTCGCCCATGACGCCCACACTCTGTACCGGCAGGAGGATTGCTCCGGCCTGCCATACCTTATTGTATAGCCCGCTGTCACGTAATCCTTTGATGAAGATGTGATCTGCGCGTTGAAGGATGGCAACCTTTTCCGGGGTGATATCGCCGAGGATGCGTACAGCAAGACCGGGGCCGGGGAAGGGGTGGCGGTCTATCAGGTGTTCGGGGATTCCAAGCGCACGGCCTACGGCGCGTACTTCATCCTTAAAAAGGAGACGCAGAGGTTCGCAGAGACGTAGGTTCATGCGTTCCGGCAGTCCGCCTACATTGTGGTGGCTCTTGATGGTTGTTCCGGTTATTGATAGAGATTCAATGCAGTCGGGATAGATAGTGCCTTGCGCAAGCCATCGCACACCATCGATTTTTGATGCTTCCTCGTCGAAAACTTTTATGAAATCGGCACCGATTATCTTACGCTTGCGCTCGGGGTCGGTGACGCCGGAGAGGTCGGAGAAGAAGCGTTTGGAGGCGTCAACGCCAATTACGTTTAACCCTAAATCTTTGTATGCGGCGAGTACATCCTCAAATTCGTGGTAGCGGAGCATGCCATGATCAACGAAGATACATGTTAGGCGGTCGCCGATGGCGCGGTTGAGAAGCACAGCGGCTACCGATGAATCAACACCGCCACTGAGGCCGAGGACTACTTTGTCGTCGCCGAGTGTGGCACGAAGGTCGGCTACAGTGGTCTCGATAAATGATTCAGGGCTCCAGGAGCAATCAGCTCCACATATTCCAACTGTGAAATTGCGCAGAAGCTGCATCCCGCATTCAGAATGGTAAACTTCAGGATGGAACTGAACTCCCCATACAGGCATTGAATCACTTTGGAACGCCGCGAAATTAACATCGGCTGTGGATGCTACTTTGTGGAACCCGGAGGGTAGGGCGGTGATGGTATCTCCGTGGCTCATCCAAATCTGTTCTCCAACCTTTATGTCGGCGAACAGCGGACATTCTGCCTCGATGCTTGCAAGGCGGGCGCGGCCATATTCACGCGACGGAGCCGGTTCTACATTGCCACCAAGTTCGTAGGCCATAAGTTGTGCGCCATAGCAGATGCCGAGAACAGGTACGGATCCAAGCAATTTTTTGAGGTCTATTTTAAAAGCTTTGTTGTCGTATACCGACAGAGGGCTGCCGGATAGAATTACACCGATGATGTTTTCTTCCTTTTCTTTACCGAAAGGATACTTGTTATAGGGGATAATCTCGCTGTATATTCCCAGTTCGCGCACACGGCGGCCTATAAGCTGGGTTGTCTGCGAGCCGAAATCGAGGATGACTATTTTCTGATGCATGTGCAATGTTGTTTGTACTGCAAAGTTACGAAAAATTTGGTAAATTCAGATGCGAAAGTTTGAATACTGCGAAATAATCTTTAACTTTGCACCGCAAAAGCGCAAGTGGCGTAATGGTAGCCGCGATAGACTTAGGATCTATTGTCTTCGGGCGTGGGGGTTCGAGTCCCCCCTTGCGCACTCAGAGCACTCTTGGACTGATTGAGTTTAAGAGTGCTTTTTTGTTTCGATTTTTTTCTACATCAGTCTTGCCGGTATCCAGGCAATCGCTCGAGTCTATTTCTGGGGTTGTCCATATCAAGGTTGTCGGATAAATTCATCTGCGATCGGAGAATGTAAATTCCATGCCTATGTGTGAGAAGGCTTTTAACAAATGTCAAAAGCTATGTGTTGCTGAACTTACCGGGTGTTGGTGCGTTTCTTTATTGTAATCATTAAATAAAAGACGCATCATGATCTACGAACAACCACAATTGCCATACGCTGAGGACGCTCTCGAACCTGTTATCAGCAAGCGTACCGTTGAATTCCACTATGGAAAGCATGAAAAAGCGTATATAGATAATCTTAATCGCCTTATTAAAGGTACCGAATATGAAGATATGGAGCTTGAGGAAATTATAGCCAAAGCTGAAGGCGCGATTTTCAACAACGCGTCCCAGGCCTGGAACCACATCTTCTATTTCTTTACGTTTTCTCCCGATGGTAGTCGTGAGCCTAAAGGAAACCTCAGGTCTGCCATCGACCGCGATTTCGGTTCTTTGGAGAAATTCAAAAAAGCATTTATCGATGCCGGTGTTGGCCTTTTCGGATCCGGTTGGGTATGGCTGTCGCGCGACGAAGCGGGCAAGCTCTTTATTACGCAGGGACCGAATGCCGGGAATCCTTTGACAGCCGGTCTGACGCCACTCCTTACATTTGATGTGTGGGAGCATGCATATTATCTCGATTATCAGAACCGTCGAGCCGATGCCCTTGAGAAACTATGGGACATTGTCGATTGGGATGTCGTCGAGGATCGATATGAATGATAATCAAAATGGAAGCACTTTAATATAAGCATAATGTGATGAATGGAAAGGGAGGTACCTGTGAAGGCACCTCTTTTTCTTTTTCATTTTTGTCACGGAGAAGCGACAAAATGTCAGTTAATGGCATTGGCATCGAGATTGCATATAAACAAATGAACGTTATCAAAACCAAAGGACGATTTCACTTGTTAAACTAATTGAATTAACACGAAAACATTCAACTATTCCATAATATGAATTTCAATAATTTCACCATCAAATCGCAGGAGGCTATTCAAAAAGCCGTCGATATCACCCGAGGTGCAGGTGCTCAGGCTATAGAGCCGGTGTGTCTGCTAAAAGGTGTCATTGAGGAAGGCGAGACAGTGGTAAATTTTATTTTCCAGAAAATCGGCGCCAATCCGGCTGTGGTACAGCGTCAGGTTGACGCCCAGGTTGCGTCCCTTCCGCATGTCTCCGGTTCTGAGCCATATCTTAGTCGCACCTCGAATGATGTGCTCCAGAAAGCTCTCGATATTTCCGGCAAGATGGGCGACCAATATGTCACTCTCGAGGCCATGCTCCAGGCTATATTCGAGGTGGATTCCCCTGCCTCTACCATATTAAAGGATGTCGGGCTTACCAAAAATGATTTGAAAGCAGCTATTGAAGAGCTACGCAAAGGTAAAAAGGCTACCGACCAAGGTGCTGAGGAAACTTACAACGCACTATCGAAATATGCTGTAAACCTCAATGAGCGTGCGCGTGCAGGCAAGTTGGATCCTGTTATTGGCCGAGATGAGGAAATTCGTCGCGTGCTCCAGATTCTGAGCCGCCGTACAAAGAATAATCCAATGCTTATAGGTGAACCCGGAACGGGTAAAACGGCGATTGCCGAAGGTCTTGCACATCGCATCGTTCGTGGTGACGTACCGGAAAACCTACGAACAAAGCAGATATATTCGCTTGATATGGGCGCACTTGTCGCCGGAGCGAAATACAAAGGCGAGTTTGAAGAGCGTCTTAAAGCCATCGTCAATGAAGTCACCTCCGCCGACGGAGAGATAATTCTTTTTATCGACGAGATACATACCCTTGTGGGTGCCGGCAAAGGCGAGGGCGCGATGGATGCCGCGAACATTCTCAAGCCTGCTCTTGCCCGCGGCGAGCTACGTTCCATAGGCGCTACTACTCTCGATGAGTATCAGAAATATTTCGAGAAGGATAAAGCTCTTGAACGACGATTCCAAAAAGTTATGGTGAATGAGCCGGACGAAACGTCTGCCATTGCCATTCTACGCGGTCTTAAAGAACGTTATGAGAATCACCATAAGGTACGCATCAAAGACGAGGCTATAGTAGCGTCCGTGCAGCTTTCGGAGCGCTATATCACCGACCGCTTTCTGCCGGACAAGGCTATCGATCTTGTTGACGAAGCAGCGTCGAAACTTAAACTTGAAATTGACAGTGTCCCTCAGGCTCTCGACGATATCACCCGTCAGATAGCTCAGAAAGAGATTGAACGTGAGGCTATCAAACGCGAGGGTATGGATGAGCGTGTCAAGCAGATTGAGCGCGAGATTGCCGAGCTTCGCGAGGAAGAAAAGGAATATTCAGCCAAATGGAAGGCCGAACGGGAACTTATAAGCCGCATCCAGCAGGCAAAAATAGAAATAGAACAGCTTAATTTTCAGGCTGAACAGGCTGAGCGCCAGGGTGACTACGCCAAGGTTGCCGAAATCCGCTATTCCAAGATTGCCGAACAGGAAAAGCTTATAACTGATACTCAGGAACAGCTTAAAATGATGCAGGGCGAGAAAGCGCTGATCAAAGAAGAGGTCGATGCTGAGGATATCGCCGATGTCGTATCGCGCTGGACCGGAATTCCTGTGAACAAGATGGTGCAGAGCGAAAAGGAAAAACTTCTGCATCTGGAATCCGAGCTTCACGACCGTGTAATCGGCCAGGATGACGCCATAAGGGCTATCGCAGATGCCGTGCGCCGCAGTCGTGCCGGTCTCAACGACCCCAAACGTCCTATAGGCAGTTTTATTTTCCTCGGCACTACCGGTGTGGGCAAGACAGAGCTTGCAAAGGCGCTTGCAGAATATCTGTTCGACGACGAAAACATGATGACGCGAATCGATATGAGCGAATATCAGGAGAAACATTCCGTATCGCGACTTGTCGGAGCGCCTCCCGGATATGTCGGTTATGACGAAGGTGGGCAGCTTACCGAAGCTGTGCGTCGTAAACCATATTCTGTAGTCCTTTTCGACGAAATCGAAAAAGCACATCCCGACGTATTCAATATTCTGCTTCAGGTGCTCGATGACGGACGTCTGACAGATAACAAGGGCCGTAATGTCAATTTCAAGAACACAATAATTATAATGACATCCAACATGGGCTCGCAACTTATTCGTGAGAATTTCTCCAAGATGACGCCTGAGAACCGTGAGGAAACGATTGACGCTACAAAGATGGCAGTGCTTGACATGCTCAAGCAGACAATCCGTCCGGAGTTTCTCAACCGTATCGACGAAATTATAATGTTCACGCCTCTAAGCAAACCCGAGATTCAGGAAATTGTCGGTCTGCAGATACGTAGCATACAGAAGATGCTCGCATCCAATTCCGGTATCGACCTTCGTATCACTCCGGCGGCACTCGAATATCTTGCTGACGAAGGTTACGACCCCGAATTCGGCGCACGTCCTGTCAAGCGCGCAATCCATAGGCTTGTGCTAAATCAGCTTTCAAAGGATATACTTGCCCAGAAAGTAGACCGCTCACATCCCATAATTATTGATAAGGATGGCGACAAGCTGATATTCAAAAACTAATATTAATATTAACTTATCCAAAACAAAATAGAAAATGAAAAAAGTTCTCATTCTCCTTTCTCTCGTTATTCCGGCACTAACTTTTGTGTCGTGCAGCGATGACAATGATCTTCCTGATGTAGATTTCGACATGACGTTTGAAAATGCAACAGTGGTCGACGGTACTCTTTATGTAGTTCAAGGTCAGGAATTCAAGGTAAGCACCATTACTGTTACCAACAACGAAACAGGAAAGCCGGCGGCACTTACAGCTGCGAACTATTATTGGGATTACCTCTATGTAGGCACATCGGTGCAGCCTCCTTATACTTTCGAATTTGAGGTATCGGAAACTATGCCTGTCGGACGTCACATACTGGAAGTGGAAGGCACCCTTATCGCTCTCGACAAATCGCCGGCCTTTGCTTTAATCTCGAATGATGTAATGGTAGTGGCAAGTGCCGATGATATTCCCCAAGCTACAGGCCCTGCAAAGATACATGCAAAAGCGACCGTAAGCGATACCTCCAAGTAATATTTCATAACAAATCCCTCGGAAAGCCGGCTTTACAGTCGGCTTTTTTTATGTTTTATCATTTCTTATTATTATAAAAATCGCTATCTTTGTGGCATAAACCATTAATCATACGTATAATTATTCCCATGAAAGGACTTAAATCATTTCTTACTCTTTCTGCATGCGGACTCTTGGTTATTGCATCACAATCGTGTGGCAGGCAGAACAATGTTCCCGAACTGAAATCGCCCGATGGCACAGAACTTACTGTGGATGCCGAGACCGGGCTTATCAAGACTCCTGTACCGGCGCGTGCCGAAGGGCAGGAAGATGTAATTGCTCTCCGTCTTGATCCTATGGATAGTGTTCGAGTGGGATTTATAGGCCAGGGAATGCGAGGCCCCGACGCAGTGTACCGCTTTGCCAACATTGACAGAACATCAGTAAAAGCACTATGTGACAAACATGCCGACCGGCTTGCCTCCGGCCAGAAACATCTTGCCGATGCAGGGCGTCCGAAAGCCGATGAATACGTAGGTGAGGAATCCTGGAAAGAGCTTTGTGAGCGCCCGGATATCGATTTGGTATATATCGCCACGAACTGGCAGAATCATGTGCCGATGGCCGTGTATGCGATGGAACATGGTAAAAACGTGGCAATTGAAGTGCCTGCCGCCATGAATCTTGAAGAGTGCTGGAAGCTTGTAGATACGGCTGAAAAGACCCGCAAGCACTGTATGATGCTTGAGAATTGTGTTTACGACTTTTTCGAACTTACTACGCTAAACATGGCTCAGCAAGGATTGTTCGGCGATATCGTTCATGTGGAAGGCGCATATATCCACAATCTCGACGAATACTGGAACGAATATGAAGGCAACTGGCGTCTGGATTTCAATGAGAAACATCGCGGTGACGTATATGCCACACACGGCATGGGGCCGGCATGTCAGCTGATAGATATTCACCGTGGCAACAAAATGGATTATATCGTTTCGATGGATTCTAAAGCCATCAACGGTCCTAAAGCAGTGGCCAAGCAAGGACGCGACGGTTCCAATTTTCAAAATGCCGACCACACTATGAGCATGATTCAGACGGCGAATGGTCAGACAATGCATATCCAGCATGATGTTCTTACTCCACGTCCTTACAGCCGTATGTATCAGCTTACAGGTACCGAAGGCTTTGCAAACAAATATCCAATGGAAGGATATGCTTTCAGAGAAATAAAAGACAGTATCGGTGTACCTGATCACGAAAATCTTAATGCGCATGATTTCGTTCCCGAAAATGTCAAGGTTTCATTGATGGAGAAATACAAGCATCCGATTCAGATAGAGACAGAAGAAACGGCGCGCAAAGTAGGTGGACATGGAGGTATGGATTATATAATGGATTACCGTCTTGTTTACTGTCTGTTGAACGGGCTTCCGCTTGACGAGGATGTATATGACGCTGCCGAATGGTCTTCACTTGGTGAACTTAGCCGCATATCTCTTGCCAATAACAGCGCGCCTGTAGAGGTTCCTGACTTTACGCGCGGAGCATGGAAAAAGCTTGACGGTTATCATCATTTCATGAAGGGTGAATAACTGTTTGATTCATAGAAGAAAAAGCGCCGCGAAAGCATTGCTGTCGGCGCTTTTTCTTTAATTTTGCCGTTAAACAGTGTTAACATGCTTGCATGTAATGGCAGAAAGTACTAATTTTGCAACGTCAAAAAGAAATCGCGGAGTGGAGCAGTGGTAGCTCGTTGGGCTCATAACCCAAAGGTCGTAGGTTCGAGTCCTGCCTCCGCAACAAATTAAAAGCCGTTACGAAACATTCGAACGGCTTTTGTTATTAATTTAAAGTATGCCGAGCAATCCAACTATAACGAATGCCGCAAGTTCGACGGCTGACTTAGGAACTGCCCCTATAGGAAAGCTCCTTGTACGATATTCTTTGCCGGCAATTGTTGCCAGTCTGGCGACATCGCTTTATAATATAATAGATAGTATCTTTATTGGCAGGGGTGTTGGCGCGATGGCTATTACCGGACTTGCCATTACCTTTCCGCTGATGAATCTCGTTGTGGCCTTCTGCGTGCTGATAGCTGCCGGCGGTGCTACAATAAGTTCTATTTTTATGGGGCAAGGCGATGTGAAACGTGCCGAAGGTGTCGTTGGTAATGTCACTATCCTGTGTTTCGTACATTCTTTAGTGATAATGATATTCGGGTTGCTTTTTCTCGACCCGATACTTTATTTCTTTGGTGCTACAGACGAGACGGTACCGTTTGCAAGGGAATTCATGATAATTATTATCGCCGCAACGCCGATATCATACGTGTTTTTAGGTCTGAATAACCTTATGCGAGCTACCGGCTATCCGCGTAAAGCGATGATTTCCGCTTTATTGTCGGTACTTGTCAATGTCATCGCGGCACCTGTATTCATATTTGTGCTTAACTGGGGTATAGCCGGTGCGGCCTGTGCTACAATACTCGGTCAAAGCGCCGCTTTTATATGGGTGCTCTTTCATTTCTTTTCAAAGAAAAGCAGCATCCGTTTCAGTCGCTACGGATGGAGAATTGACATGAATATCTTGCGGCGCATATATTCTATTGGACTATCTCCATTTCTGATGAACTGCTGCGCTTGCCTTGTGGTGGTATTTATTAACAAAGCATTACTTGATTCAGCCGGATCTGATGGCAATCTCGCGGTAGGAGCATACGGTATAATAAACCGTACGTCGATGTTTTTCGTAATGATTATTTTCGGTATAACCCAAGGTATGCAGCCTATTCTGGGATATAATTACGGAGCACGGTGTTGGTCTCGTGTCAGAGGCACTCTTATGCGTGGCATATGGATCGCAACAGGCATATCCTTTATAGGTTGGGCCGCGACGGAGCTTTTTCCTGATATAATAAGCGGCATGTTTACTACCGATAAACAGATGATTGCGATAGCCCGCGATGGTTTCCGTATATTTTTCGCTTTCTATCTCGTTGTCGGTCCACAGATAGTTATTCAGAATTATTTCCAGTCGATAGGCAAGCCTGCGCTATCCATATTTCTCTCGCTTACAAGACAGCTTATATTCCTGTTGCCTATGCTCTGGATTCTGCCGAGTCGTTTTGGTGTCGACGGTGTATGGGGCGCTATGTGCAGCAGCGATATGATTGCCTTTATTCTCGCTCTGGTAACTGTAATTATAATGGACAGGCGCATAGCCCGTCAGATAAATAAACCATTGGAACATGCTTGAGACCCTGAATCTGCGAGTGCCTCCTGTAATAGCGGGAGAACTTTCGCGACTGACAGATGAATGCGCGCGTCAATTACGCGTTGCGTCGGAAAGAATCAAACAAGTTGATATTCGTCGTCGCTCAATCGATGCCAGACAGCGTAATGTTTTCGTGAACCTGGCGGTCGACGTGCATGTTGATGTGGTAGAGCCTCGCCTATTACCCGAACCTCCGGCGTATAAGGATGTCTGCGACGCTTCACAGGTTATAATTGTCGGTGCCGGGCCGGCCGGGTTGTTTGCCGCCCTCGAGCTTATTGAGCTTGGCATCAAGCCGGTTATTCTTGAGAGAGGAAAGGATGTTGACAGTCGCCGTGCGGACATGGTGGCCATAAATAGGGAAGGGAAGGTAGGCGTGGATTCCAATTATTGTTTCGGAGAAGGTGGAGCAGGGGCTTATTCCGACGGTAAACTATATACCAGAAGCAAAAAACGCGGACCGGTCGACAAGGTGTTGAGGGTATTTCATGCACATGGAGCTCAGGATACCATTCTCGTGGATGCGCACCCTCATATAGGCTCCGACCGTTTGCCGGCTGTGATAAAGGCAATGAGGGAGACGATACTCGGGCATGGAGGTGAGGTGCATTTCAATACACGTGTTACGAATCTACTTACCGATGAAAACGGTGCTGTTGTAGGAGTGTGTGACAAAGATGGTAATCAATATAACGGACAGGTGATACTTGCAACAGGCCATTCGGCACGAGACGTCTATCATATGCTTTATGATGCCGGTATTGCTCTTGAACCGAAGGGCATTGCCGTCGGAGTGCGACTTGAGCACCCGCAGGAACTTATCGACAGGTTGCAGTACCATTCTCCAAAGGGGCGTGGCAAATACCTCCCGGCGGCTGAATACAGTATGCTTACACGTGTTGGTGGTCGTGCTGTTTATTCGTTCTGCATGTGTCCCGGCGGTTATATTATTCCGGCAGCAAGCGCACCCGGCCAACTTGTCGTAAACGGAATGTCGCCTGCAAACCGTGGTACGCGATGGGCCAATTCCGGTATGGTTGTCGAGGTTCTGCCGGAAGATATTCCCGATACAGTTGACAAACCTCTTAAAATGATGCATTTTCAAGAAGATATCGAACATCGTTTTTTTGAGTCTTCCGGTGGTACTCAGCAGGCTCCGGCACAGCGTATGGCTGATTTTGTAGACGGGCGGTTGTCTTCTTCATTACCACGTTCGTCATATCCGCCCGGGCTTGTCAGCCGCAGAATCGATGAGTTGCTTCCGAAACCGATTTCATCGCGCATGCGCAAGGCATTTACGGTATTCAATAGCAAACAGAAAGGATTTCTCACCAATGAAGCTGTTCTTATTGGAGATGAGACGCGTACATCATCGCCTGTGAGGATTCCCCGCATCCCGGATACATTGCAACATGTTTCCGTTGCCGGCCTATATCCATGTGGCGAAGGTGCCGGTTATGCCGGTGGGATAGTATCCGCAGCTGTCGACGGAATTATGACGGCACGCGCGGTATCCGATATAATACGGGGCGGGGAATAGGGTCTTGCGGATCAATGGTTTTTAACAGCCTGCATAGACGGAATATCGGGGGAATTCTTTAATTTTGCACTGCAATGAGAAAAAACTCTCTGATATCATTACGAACTATATTCCTTTGCGCAGTATCCGCCGCGTTGGTATTTCCTGTATGTGCGCAGGAAATGGAACCGAAGGAGGATGCTCCTGAAGCGAATGAAGAGGATTTGTCAAAGCATTCCACAAGCTGGAAGCTTATTGCTCCACTTGGTTTGCGCGAGCAGACACCGATGGATACTTTGATGCTCAATTATTATACCAATGCAATACCTTCGTTTGTCTCACCTGCGTGGGTTACAACGGGTAATCTTGGTGCTGAAGGTATAAACATGATATTCGAAGAGCGTCCACAGATGAGCGATTTCTTTTTCCGTGACGGACTTATCCATTGGATGCCGACTGCGGAAAATATGCGTTTTTACAACACAAGAATTCCGGTGACATTTGTATCGTTCAATTCTTCAGGTGGTCGCGATAATGCCCAGGAGCGTCTGAAAGCTACGTTTTCCGGTAATATAAATGCCAAAGCTGCTGTCGGTGGAAAACTCGACTATCTGTATTCAAAAGGCAGTTATGAAAATCAGGCAACGAAGGATTTGTCTTGGGGACTTTTCGGATATTATCTTGGCGACCGGTTCGAAAGTCAGGCTTATTTCAACCATTACAATCTTGTAAATAAGGAAAACGGAGGTATTGTAGATATGCTTTATATCACTGATCCTGCGGAACTCCAGGGTGGCATATCAAAAATTGATCCCAAATCCATTCCAACAAACCTCGTTAACGCCTACACTCGACTGATGGGCGATGAATTGTACGTGAACAGCAGATATAAAGTCGGTTACTGGCATGAAGAAAAGGAAGGTGACAGTATTGTCAGTAAGGAGTATATTCCGGTATCATCGTTTATCCATACGTTGCGATATAACTCTGACTGGCATCTTTTCATAGATGACAATAGTGCCGAAGTATCTAAATATTTCGGACGCATGTATCTTAATCCGGACAAGACTTACGACAATACATCGTTCTGGTCTCTAACAAATACTCTCGGAGTGTCGCTTCTTGAAGGGTTCCATCGTTATGCTAAATTCGGACTTGCCGCATATGCCACGCATCAGGTACGGCGCTACACTTTGCCGGCCGACACGCTCGACCGTCTTGATCCGGCTCTGAATCTTACACCTCTGCCTGACGGATTGTCGGAAATTAGACATGCGCGTACGCAAAATCTCGTATGGATTGGCGCGCAGCTCACAAAGCAGAAAGGCTCGCTGCTGCGGTACGAGGCTACCGCACAGCTTGGTCTTGTAGGTCCTGTTGCAGGTGATGTGGAAATCAAAGGCAATGTATCTACGCGTTTTCCTGTGCTTAAAGACTCGCTGATTATAACGGCGTTCGGCACGTTCCGTAACGAAGAAGCTCCATATCTTACTCAGAACTATATTTCCAATCATTTTGCATGGCATAATGATTTCGGCAAGCAGAGGATAGTGAATTTTGGAGGCGAGCTTCATCTCGGGCGTACAGATACTCATTTCCGGGCTTCATTCTCCAATCTTCAGAATCATATTTATTTCGGGTCTGATGCATTGCCACGTCAGCATGGTGGTAGCGTGCAGGTGCTTTCACTTTCTCTTCAGCAGAATTTCAAAGTGGGTATTCTTCATTGGGACAACAAGCTGAACT
This sequence comes from uncultured Muribaculaceae bacterium, assembly GCA_910576775.1. Taxonomy (GTDB): domain Bacteria; phylum Bacteroidota; class Bacteroidia; order Bacteroidales; family Muribaculaceae; genus CAG-873. The sequence continues at coordinate 75,811 of CAJTJV010000002.1, forward strand.
ATCAGACAACATCCAATGCCGAGGTATTGCCGCTACCGGCTTTCTCGGTATATTCCAACTTGTATATTCTTTTCAAGCTTGCCACTTTGCATGTACAGCTTGGTATTGATTGCGATTATTATACCCGATATTATTCTCCGATATATAATCCTGCTACGGCTTCGTTTGCCAATCAGCGTGATTTAAAAGTAGGCAATTATCCGTTCTGCAACATATATGCCAATATGAAATTGAGCAAGACGCGCTTCTATGTAATGTATTCGCATGCTAACCGCGGTCTTTTCGGAGGCAACGAATATTTCTCGATGCCCTATTATCCTCTTAATCCAGCGCGCTTGCAGATAGGAATCGCTGTAGATTTCGTGAACTGACATGGATACGCGTAAAGAGTATGCACAGGTAATACTTCCGTTGCCTCTGGCCGGAAATTTTACATATACTGTTCCTGAAAGACTGCAAGGTATGGTGTGTCAAGGATGTCGTGTACTTGTCCCTTTTGGTCCGAGGCATTTTTATACCGGAATTGTCGCCTCTGTCACGCCCGTTGCACCTGCAGATGTTGTCAACATAAAAGAGATAAGCGAATGTCTTGACGATAAGCCTATAGCACGAAATTCTCAGTTGCGTTTTTGGGAATGGATGGCTGATTACTATCTGTGCACTACTGGCGAGGTTTTCAAGGCAGCATTGCCGGCCGGTCTTAAACTGGAGAGTGAGACCCGGCTTGAACTTGCTCCGGATTTCGAAACTGAATCATTTGCAGGTTGCTCGGAAACAGAACTTGCGATTCTGGGTCTGTTAAAATCGGAGAATTCGCTGACAGCAGCCATCATAGAAAAAAAGCTCAGCAAGAAGCGACTTGCAGATACTATTACAAGGATGCTTGACAAAGGCATGCTGATAGTTTCGGAAAAGCTTGTGGAACGATACAGAGCCGTAAAACGTCCTTATGTTCGTCTGTCCATCCCTCGTGGTGACAGTGCTGCTGTAGAGGCTGCTTTTGTAGCCTTGAAGCGTTCACAAAAACAGGAAAATACACTTGTCGCTCTCATCGCTCTGTCGGAGTTTTATCGTACGGACAGTCCTTTATTGGAGGTTCCTCTTGATGTACTATGTGGAAAAGCAGAGGTGACTCGTCCGATTGTCAAGGCGTTGTGTGACAAAGGTTATTGCGAGATTTATAATAAGGAGATATCGAGGTTTTCATATTCCGGAGTGGCATCCGGTGATTTACCGGTCCTTTCCAAGGCGCAAAGCAAAGCATATGAGGATATCATGCGCGGTTTCCATGAAAAGGATGTGGTTCTGCTTCATGGTGTAACGTCTTCGGGGAAGACCGAGATATATATTCATCTGATAGATTATGTGCTTCGTCAAGGCAGGCATGCTCTTTTCCTTGTCCCTGAAATAGCTCTTACAACACAGCTTACACGTCGTCTTCAAAGTGTATTCGGCGAAAAAGTGCTGATATATCATTCGAAATTTTCAGATAGCGAAAGGGTAGAGTTGTGGCGTCGTATGTTGGATGCCAAAGAACCACTTGTCGCAGTAGGAGCTCGTTCTGCCGTCTTTCTTCCTTTTGATCGGCTTGGTCTTGTTATTATTGATGAAGAACATGAGAGCAGCTATAAACAGTACGATCCGGCTCCCAGATATAACGGCCGCGACGCTGCTGCCATGCTTGCGCACTTTCATGGTGCCAAGACTCTTTTCGGCAGCGCGACTCCATCGATCGAGACTTATTTCAAGGCTGTGACAGGAAAGTTTGGACTTGTTACTCTCTCAGAACGTTACGATGGTGTGTCGCTTCCTCGAATTGAAATTGTAAATATGAAATATCAGAGAGCCAAGAAGGCTGTAAGCGGTTATTTTTCGACCCGGCTGCTTGATGCGACTCTGGATGCCGTATCGCATAAAAAGCAGGCGATTCTATTTCATAACCGTCGCGGCTATGCTCCGGTGGCCCGTTGCAGTATGTGTGCATTTACTGCGCGGTGCAGCTTTTGTGATGTAAGTCTTACTTATCACAGACGTACAAACAGGCTCCAGTGCCATTATTGCGGTGCTGAATATCCTGTGCCGGCTGTATGCCCCGAGTGTAAAGAGCCGTCGATGGAGATTTTCGGGTATGGGACGGAACGGCTTGAAGAGGAAATTGCAAATAGTTTCCGTGACATGAAGGTACTGAGAATGGATCTTGACACCACGCGCAACAAGGAGGGATACGGCACTATAATCGATAAGTTTTCCAATCATGGCGCCGATATTCTTGTAGGTACGCAGATGGTTACAAAAGGACTTGATTTCAGTGACGTTTCCCTTGTCGGTGTGCTTAATGCAGACAGTCTTGTGAATTATCCTGATTTCCGTTCTGCCGAAAGAGCTTTTAATATGATTGAGCAGGTTGCAGGGCGAGCAGGCCGCCGAGACGGTAACGGACATGTGCTTATACAGACATATACTCCCGAGCATCCTGTTCTTCAATATGCCGTAACGCATGACTATATCGGTTTTTACGAACATGAACTTGAAGAAAGGCGAGCGTTCGGTTTCCCTCCTTTCACGAGAATAATAAATATATATCTGAAGCATAGGGAACAACAAGTTGTCGCAGGCTGTGCTACAGAGTTTGTAAGTCAGCTCAGGACGATTTTCGGTGCAAGAGTAAGTCCGCCCCAGGAACCACCGGTGGCTCGTGTACAATTGATGTATATTCAAAAGATTATGCTCAAGCTTGAGCTGAATGTTTCTATGAAAAAAGTGAAAGACATACTCCGTTCGGAATATGTCCGGATGGTCTCGTCGCCAACGATGAAAGGGCTTTCGGTCTATTATGATGTCGACCCGGTCTGATTTTAGTTCTTAGTTATCAATCATATTCAGGTAATCCCATGACGGATTATGGGCTATTATTCTGCCGTCGGGTCCGATAAGTAAGCTTCCGAGACCGTTGTTGAGCCCGTAGCTGTCGCTTACAGCGCGTGCGTCTCTGCCATCAACATGATATTGAGTAGAGGGTATGAGGCTGTCGAGCTTGACAATTTCTCTGAAAAGTTCGGGCGATTCATCAAGATTTACAGATATGTACTTTATGTTTTTTTCCGGATGCCTCCTTAACCATGCCGTGTAATCGTTTGCACTCTCTCGAGATGGAGCATCGGTAGATTTCCAAAAATTCAGAAGAACATAGCTGCCCCGCATATCATTCAGGATTATCTCGTTGCCGGCGTCAGATATTCGCAGAGAGGGAGCTTTTCGTCCAATAGATGTGCGATACTGGGAGTCTGAGTATCCAACGGCACAGACGAGAACGCCTATGAACAAGGCTATTATCAGTAGGTTTTTTTTCATAAGCATAGTCCTTTTAGGAATACTAACGCTTATGAAAGGCTGATGTTCGGAATTCTAATAGCCTGAATCCATAAGGACAGCGGATGAATTGTAAAAATCCGGAGAGAGAAGTTCTGATAAGGTTTTCTCCGGGTGTTTTTTCATATAGGCATCCACGATGCGGTATCCGATAAAACGTCCGGCTCGTCCTGGCGTTTCCGGATTCAATAGGCTTACAGAAGGTGCTGGACCGACAAGTTTGTAAATGGTAGCTTCTGAAGTGTCATATATAAGCCTATTATGGACAAGACTCCGCCACAGGTCTTTTTCATTTTTTATCAGCCATTGAAACTGGGATTCTGAATAACCGAGAGACATTGCAGGAGAGTTGTGACCAACGAGAGCATCCTTAGCATGTGCAAGAGCTCCTTCATATATAAGACGCGACAATACGGTTGCGTTTTCTTTCCCAATGAAAGGATATTCAGTTGCAACGAGGGCTTCGGCAAGGTCGTAAGGGAGCATTTCAGGTGTCTTTTTATCGCGGATATATGTAGGCCAGTGGGAATAACCGGGATAATCGGCGCCCAGATAATGGTTAAGGGAAACAAGCATTATGGAGTCTACGAAAAGAATTGATTCAGGACGGCCGTAAACAACATTGGCATATTGCCGCGATGGTAATGCAATGCCGTTTTTCTCGGCATTGGAGAGTATGCGTCCTATAATTTCGCCTGTTTCTGGTTTTGCCTCAAACACAGAATCTACTGCGGGAGTGAATATTTCTACGACACGGGAATTCGCCCATGCCTCAAGAATTTCGTTGGTTACTGTTTGTTCAGCAACTGTTTTCATAAAGGCATTTATTGCTGTACTATCGGCTATATATGTGTTGATGCGCTCTGCGGAGTCTAAAACATTATATTTGGAAAAATATTTGTAAATGTTGGAGACAGGTACCGCAAAGACGGTCTCGTCTGTTTTATCCTTGGTGCAGCATTGGAGAATTGCTATTAGGAGACAGGGCAGTAAGAGCGCTTTATATTTCATAATGATTGTTGTTTATGAATAACAACGCAAAATTAATAGATAGGTGTTCAATGTTGATAAAAAATATGATAAAAAAGAAATATGTGCGTATTTATGCCGTATTTGTGCGTCAACGGTTTATAGGTATTGTTTTTTCGACTTTAAGACCAGTAATATCGACGAAAAAAGTGCTAAATTTGCAATGATTTTGTTCTATCGCATGAGTTATCTGTTCGGATATATAAGAATATGTATTGCGTCTGTCGTGTTAATGATGTGCTCGACAAAGGTTTTATATGCTGATAATAAAGCTGAATACGAGCCCTTCGTGCTTGTTCTCGATGCAGGCCATGGCGGGCGGGACATTGGTTGCAGAGGCACTAAAACCCGGGAAAAGGATATCACACTCGATGTAGTGAAACGTGTAGATAAACTTGTTGATGAAGCATTCGGCGATAGTGTCACAACAGTTCTGACTCGAAAGAGTGATACATTTGTTTCTCTTGACAAGCGCGCAGATATTGCCAACAAAGCCGGTGCGAAGCTTTTTATATCGGTACACGTGAATTCAATTGACCGCCGTTCAAAAGGGCGTCATCTCGTTCATGGTGCATCGGTTTATACTTTGGGGCTCCACAAAAGCGATGCTAATCTTTCAGTTGCCATGCGTGAGAATGGAGTTATTGAACTTGAAGAGGATTTCTCGGAGACATATCAGGGCTTCGATCCTAATTCTTCAGAGTCATATATCATATTTGAACTTACGCAAAACAGACATTTGGCGCATAGTATAGAAATGGCTTCGCTTGTGCAGAATGAGTTGACGGAACATGCCGGGCGCGCAGACAAGGGTGTGCGTCAAGCCGGCTTCCTTGTTCTATGGGCAACCAAAATGCCATCGATACTTGTAGAGCTTGATTTTATATGTAATCGTAAAGCTGAGAATTTTCTTGCTTCCGCCACCGGACGACAAAAATGTGCGGAAGCAATTTTCAATGCTTTCAAAATATACCGTCAGAGGCATTCGGCCCAGACGAATAATAACTGATAAAAATTCATCATCTCATGAAAAAAATATTCAGAAAAGAAGTTTTAGTAGGAACATTGGTAATCCTTGCAATGGTAATCCTCTTCTTTGGCATCAATTTTCTCAAAGGAATTAATCTTTTCAAAGCGGCCAACTATTATTATGCCTCATATACTAATGTAGAGGGTCTCGCAATTTCGGCTCCTGTCACTCTTAACGGTTATAAAATTGGTCTTGTGCGTGAAATACAGTATCAGTATAACAAACCGGGGAACGTACTCGTGGAAATCAGCGTAGACAAGTCTCTGCGTCTTCCAAAAGGCTCAAAGGCGGCAATCACATCGGATATTCTCGGTACTGCGACTGTCGCTCTATCCCTGGGTAATGCACATGAAGGGTATTATAATGTAGGTGATACTATTGAAGGAACGGTTGCCGCCGGACTAATGGCTTCTGTTTCGGATAATCTGATGCCTTCTGTTAATGCAATCGTTCCTAAAATCGATACTTTGCTGACATCTTTCAATACTATTGTATCCAATCCTTCTCTTGCAAATGCAATCAATCGTTTTGATGATATAACGCTTCAGCTCAATGCTTCACTGGTATCGTTGAAAGGTGTTATGGCACAACTTAACCCTATAGTAGGTGATGTCAAGGATATTACCGGGAATGTGGATTCGATTACAGGCGACCTTGCTGTTGCAAGCGCTGCGCTGAAAGAGGCTCCGATTGACAGCATCCTTATGGATCTTCAGGCTACAGTCTCCAATCTCCATATTCTTACAGAGCAGCTTAACGATCCGAATTCATCAGTTGGCAAATTGACTCATGATCCGGCTTTATACGATAATATCAATTCTGCCGTAGCATCGCTTGACTCGCTTTTTGTAGATATCAAAAAGAATCCGAAGAGATATATCAATATAAAGGTTTTCTAAGCACAATAATCGGGCTTATTTAAAATTATTTTAAATAAGCCGTCTTGTGGCATAAGATGTAAATAACAGATTTGTATGCCTGCAAAGGCTTCCGAATAAAGCCTTTGTTCAAGTTATAAAAACAACTGATATTTGGTAATTGGCTGAATGTCAGTTGTTATTGTTAGATGATGAACTCGGATAATATTTGTTTTGATTTCAAGTCATAAAATGCTTAAATCTATATACTTGCAGTAAAATTCAGAATTCCAAATTTTTTGCAGCTTGTTTTTTTGAAAAAATTAGCGGAATTTTGTAGTTGCTAAAACAAATCCAATTTCTGATGGCTAAGACACACCAAGAACTTTGGGCGGATTGTTGTCGGTTTATTCAAGACAACCTTACGCCGGCACAATACAGCGCCTGGTTCGGCGACATAAGCTCCGAGAGCTTTGTCGACGGCAAGCTTGTGTTGGTGGTAAAGAGTTCTTTCTTTGTCGATCAGTTAGAAGAAAGATATCAAGGGCTTCTGCGCAGTGCCATAAAAAAGGTTTACGGAGAGAATGTAAAGCTTTACTATCGTTACCGTACTCTTAATGATGATCCTACCACAACGAGTCTTCAGAGAAGCACCCAGCAGTCTCCGGCAATTCTCGCTCAGGTAAAATCGCAGCCGGCAAATCCATTCCGTGATGTAGACCAGAATGATTTCGACCCGCAGTTGTATCCCCGTTATACATTCGAAAACTATTGTCAGAGCGAAAGCAATATCATTGCACGTACAATAGCCGAGTCCATAGCTGATAATCCCGGACAGAACACATTCAATCCTCTTTTTGTGTTCGGACCTTCGGGTGTGGGAAAAACACATCTTATTCAAGCTATAGGTATTCGTATAAAAGAACGTAATCCTCAGGCTAGGGTTTTATATGTGACTGCCCGCTATTTTCAGAACCAGTACACAGCCGCAGCCGCAAAGAATATCAATAGTTTCTTCCATTTCTATCAGAGCATCGACATGCTTATAATAGATGATATTCAGGATTTGCACAATATGCCGGGCACGCAGAACACATTCTTCCATATTTTTAATCATTTGCATCAGCACAACCGCAAGATTATCATGTCGAGTGACTGCGCTCCGGCTGAAATGGAAGGATTTGAAGAGCGACTGTTGAGCCGTTTCCGTTGGGGGACAAGTGTCGAACTGTTCCGCCCCGACCTTGAGCTGCGCAGAGAGGTTCTCAAGCTTAAATCAGAGCAGGACGGTCTCGACCTACCGGCAGATGTATCTGAATTTATCGTCAATAATGTAACGCAAAGCGTGCGAGAGATAGAGGGTGTTGTGGGCTCCATGCTTGCATATGCCACTACGATGAACTGTAACATCGATTTGCCGTTTGCTCGTCGTATAATGTCTAATACAGTAAGAATAAAACGTAATGAGGTTAATTTTGATATGCTTGCTGAAACTATTGCCGAGCATTTCAATATTTCGCCGGATTTGTTTTTTTCTCGCACACGCCAGCGTGATGTTTCAGATCCTCGTCAGATTTTGATGTATCTGTCTAAAAAGCTTGCCAAAATGTCTATGTCGGCTATCGGTTCCAAACTTGGCCGTTCACATGCTACTGTGATATATGCATGCAATACTATTGAGGATCGTCTTACTACCGACAAGAGTCTTGCTGCCGCAATCAATAGCATAGAGGAAAAGGTCTACGCAATCCGTCGGTGAATTAATTAATATAGAATTTATTTTTTCGATATATAAAAAACGCGACTCTTTCGAGCCGCGTTTTTTAGCGTTACATCAACGGATCAGGCGTTCTTTACCTTCTCTACAACGGCTGCGAAAGCGGCTGGATTGTTGAGAGCGAGGTCGGCAAGCACCTTGCGGTTGATTTCGATGCCGCTTTTATGGATAAGGCCCATGAGCTTGGAGTAGCTCAAGTCGTGCATGCGGGCGGCAGCGTTGATACGCTGAATCCAAAGGGCACGGAAATTGCGTTTTTTGTCTTTGCGGTCGCGATAAGCGTAGGTAAGACCTTTTTCCCAGGTGTTTTTGGCAACGGTCCATACGTTACGGCGGCAGCCGTAGTAGCCTCGTGTAAGTTTGAGGATTTTTTTGCGGCGGGCGCGTGATGCGACGTGGTTGACTGATCTTGGCATTGTTTCAGAAGTTTTTGAATGTTAGCGTCCGTATGACGGCTCTTGATGGCTAAACACTCGGTTAATAATGAAATTACAATAACACGAATTAATTTAAGAATTCAGGCTTGCGGAGTCTTATTTGAGTCCGAGAAGAGCTTTTACATTGGAAGCGTCCACGCGCGAAACAAGTCCGAAATGGGTAAGATTGCGCTTCTGCTTTTTTGTCTTCTTGGTCAAGATGTGGTTCTTAAAGGCATGTTTTCTCTTGATTTTTCCTGATCCGGTAAGGGCGAACCTCTTTTTGGCACCGGAGTTAGTTTTAATCTTAGGCATTTGTTTGATAATTAATTTGTTAATTCGAGTTGTATAATATAGGCGTGCACAAGCCGCCGGTATTATTTCTTTTTAGGTGAAAGCATGATTGTCATGCGTTTTCCTTCAAGTACGGGCATCTGTTCTACTTTGCCATAGTCTTCAAGGTCGTTTGCAAAACGAAGAAGAAGAACTTCTCCCTGTTCTTTAAACAAGATTGAACGTCCTTTAAAGAATACGTAGGCTTTTACTTTCGCACCTTCCTGAAGGAAGCCGATTGCATGTTTGAGTTTGAAATTATAGTCGTGGTCGTCGGTCTGGGGACCGAAACGGATTTCCTTTACTACAACTTTGGTCGATTTCGCTTTGATTTCTTTGGCTTTCTTCTTCTGCTGATATAGATATTTCTGATAATCAAGTATCTTGCATACAGGAGGATCTGCCTGAGCGGAGATTTCGACAAGGTCGAGTTCAAGTTCCTCTGCAATCTGCCGGGCCTCTTGAATGGAGTAAATGCCGGGCGTTACGTTGTCGCCAACAAGTCGCACTTCGCGGGCTCGAATGTGCTCGTTGATATTGTTAGGGGCTTGTTTGGCCTGACGCGGGTCACGGCGCTGGGGAGTGTTGTTACGGCCGGCTGGTTGTGCCGGACGTGGAGCTCCGGGGTTGAAAGGTTTTTTCTCCATTCAGGGTTTATTGGTTAATCATTTTATTGACTTCTTCAGTCAGAGTTTCTGCAAAGGTAGCAATTTTCATTGAGCCCAAATCGCCTTCGCCCGGTTTCCTTACGGAAACTTCTCCATTCTGCTCTTCTTTTTCACCGACGATAAGCATATATGGAATACGTTTAAGCTGGTTGTCGCGAATCTTGCGGCCAAGGGTCTCATTCCGGCCGTCAATTTCAAGGCGAATATCTTTAGCTTCAAGTTCCTCGGCTACTTTGCGCGCATAGCCGAGATATTTGTCGCTTACAGGGATTATTACAGCCTGTTCGGGAGCGAGCCATAGGGGGAAATGGCCGGCTGTATGTTCGAGGAGTACGGCCACAAAACGTTCGAGCGAGCCGAAAGGTGCGCGGTGAATCATCACCGGACGGTGCTTGGCGTTGTCGTTTCCTGTGTATTCGAGTTCAAAGCGTTCGGGAAGATTGTAGTCGACCTGAATTGTGCCGAGCTGCCAACGACGGCCAATAGCATCCTTCACCATGAAATCGAGTTTGGGACCATAGAAAGCGGCTTCTCCGAGTTCTGTCCGAGCGTTAATGCCTTTCTCGGCACAGGCTTCGATGATTGCCTGTTCTGCCTTATGCCAGTTTTCGTCGCTACCGATATATTTCTCTTTGTGAGCCGGATCGCGGAGCGAAATCTGAGCTTCGTAATTGTCAAATTTGAGCGCCTTGAAGATATAAAGAATGATGTCCATTACTTTAAGGAATTCATCTTTAATCTGGTCGGGAGCGCAGAAAATATGTGCATCGTCCTGAGTAAAGCCACGTACTCGTGTAAGTCCGTGGAGTTCTCCCGACTGTTCGTAGCGGTAAACCGTGCCGAATTCCGCCAAGCGCAGAGGGAGATCGCGGTAGGAACGTGGCTGTGCGCGGAAGATTTCGCAGTGGTGGGGGCAGTTCATCGGTTTTAGCATGTACTCTTCTCCTTCCTCCGGTGTATGGATGGGCTGGAATGAGTCCTTGCCGTATTTGGCGTAGTGGCCTGATGTTACGTAGAGCTGCTTGTTGCCGATATGGGGAGTGATTACCTGAAGGTAACCGTATTTTTTTTGAATCTTGCGGAGGAACTGTTCAAGCCTGTCGCGGAGAGCGGCACCCTTGGGAAGCCAAAGAGGCAGACCTGCACCGACTTTTGAAGAGAACGCGAAGAGTTCCATTTCCTTTCCGAGCTTGCGGTGATCGCGTTTTTTGGCTTCTTCGAGCAGTGCGAGATATTCATCAAGCATCGATTTCTTGGGGAAAGTGATGCCATATACACGGACAAGCTGTTTGCGCTTCTCGTCGCCTCGCCAGAAAGCGCCTGCGAGTGATGTTATCTTAACGGCCTTGATAGGAGCTGTGGAGGGGATGTGCGGACCACGGCAAAGGTCGGTGAATGCACCTTGTGTATATGTGCTGATTGTGCCGTCCTCAAGTTCGGAGATGAGTTCACATTTGTATTCTTCGTTTTTGTCGCCGAAGAATTTGAGGGCATCTGCCTTTGTTATGTCGGCGCGTACGATTTTCTGATCCTGTTTGGCGAGCTCAAGCATCTTAGTTTCGATTTTTGCGAAATCGTCGGATGTGAGTTTGTTTTCTCCCGGATCGATATCATAATAAAAACCGTTCTCAATTGCAGGACCGATACCGAATTTTACTCCGGGATAGAGTTCCTGTAGGGCTTCGGCGAGAAGGTGTGCCGAGCTGTGCCAGAAAGCATGCTTGCCTTCGCGGTCATCCCATTTGAAAAGTTTTATCGATGCATCCTCCTTGACTGGACGTGTGAGATCCCATTCTGCATCGTTGACGCTTGCTGCGAGTACCTCTCGGGCAAGGCGCGGAGAGATAGACTCTGCAATCTGAAGCGGAGTGATGCCGGCCTCAAATTCTTTGACGCTATTGTCGGGAAATGTAATTTTTATCATCTCAAGTTTTGTTATTCAAATATCCTTGTTCCGTCCCTGTTGAGAGGTACGTGCAAAAATCAGGCGCAAAGATACGAATATTATCCGAGATAAGCTAAAAATCGCTAATTATTTTTCACGGTTTTGACAACTTCTTTCATTGTCATGGTGCCTGTGAGAATGATTATGGAGAATTCTACGGGTTCGTCGGAGATGATGATGAATTCTGTCCGTTGCCGGGGCAGTTCGTTAAAATACATGTTTACTGTCTCGACTCCATCCTTTACCCTCATCAGGTTCTGGCAATTCTTCTCCTTGACAAGGGTGGAGGCGAGTTCTTTGACACGTTTGCGGCTTGCTTTCTCTGCATTGATTATTTCCACCCCGTCGAGTTTGCTGGCAAATGCGGAGATGTTTACATTGTCGCAGTCGATGTCGGACATGCCGGCGAATTCCAGCATGGCTTTGGAAATGTAGACTGTGGATACTCCGTCAAGTTGCTCGCAGGCTTCGAAGAACTTGCTTTGGGCTGATGTCGCAGTAGCGCATACGGCGATTACAAGGGCTAAGAATATCTTTTTCATTTTATATCGAATTTATGGAATCTAATGTTTTTCGTGTTGTCTGTATTGTTTTTGTCTCGGCAGTCTCGACTGCATTGCAGCCTTTCTTTACTGTCGATGCGAGTTTGTTGAGTGCCATTGCTGTCGTCTGACGTATTTCTTCAGGTGACATTTCGGATTTGCTATGGGCAGGTGAGCGCAACAGGGAAAAACCGGCGGTTAATGCTATGGCAAAAGTAGCTGCCGCAGTTAATGATATGAACCAATGTCTATGATTCTTTGCAGCGGCTGTTTTACTGTCTATGTTGCGGCAAATATTCTCTTTAAGCCAACCCGGAGCGTTTGTGCTTTTGTCTAAAGCAACGAACAGACGGCGGTCGGCATCGAATTCTTCGGGAATATCCTTCCTACGAAAATATTTACGTAAGGCTTTTTCATCGTTTTCAGAGCTTAGACCATTATAATACTTTGAGAGTAGATTGCTGATTGTGTTGATATCTTGTTTCATAGTCTGAAATGATTTTTAACAGTTGTTCGTGCCCTATGGAGCAATACCCGTATGTTTCCGGCGCTGTAGCCGGTGGCTTGTCCGATTTCATCAATTGTAAGCCCTTCGATATCTCGCATTGTCATTACTGCGCGTTGGCTTTCGGGAAGTCCGGAAATAATATGTTCGATTGTCCGCATGTCTTCAGTTGTTTCGAACTCGTGTTCAGTGTCTGCTCCCGAGGTGAGGTTGATGGCTATGTCTATATCTGTGGTTTGTTGCCGTTTTTCAATAGTGTCGAGGCAAATGTTTCGGACCGTTCCGATTGTATAGGCGGCTATGTTTGTAATGGAATCGAGTTTATTACGGTGCTCCCAAAGTTTCATGCAGGCCTCCTGTACGGCATCGGCAGCGTCAGCCTCGTTGCCGGTGAGGCTGATTGCGACGCGGTACATACGGTCGACGCATGGCATTACGGTCCTTTTGAAGCTCTCGGAATCCATTTGTCAGTGATTGGCTTTGTTTTTTTCGTCTTCAGCTAAACGCATTATTTCGTCGGCAGTGAATGTTCCCGAGAATTTTACAAGGACAATATCGTCTTTATCTGCTGCATAAATGTATAAATTCTTGAATTTGTTGCCGTCGTTCTTTGTCAGGATACGTACGTTGTCGCCATCATCGTTGGCTGATAGCAAAGTTTCAAAGTCGGATGAAAGTTGCTTGAATCTTTTGTCGAATAAATTTCTAATAGAGCCGTCGGCCTTTGAGAATGTAAGCACTTGCATGCCGTTTATCTTCTTTGCGGCATTAGAATTTTCATCATCGCAAAACTTGGCGAGCCACATCACGAAGCGTGGAATCTTTACATATTCCACCTGTTCGTAATTTTTGAATTCGTCGAAAATGTCATCGAGTGAAGCTGCGACAGCTTTAGTTACCGGCGCGACAAGCAGCGTGAGAAAAATAACGAATGTAATTGCAGATTGTTTCATCGGAGGGTTATTTTTAAGATGTGATTTAATTGCTTTTGTATTTAAGACTGTATGTCGCCCCGAAACGTTACAAAATTATGGAGAATTTTTTTTAATTTTGCATGGTGAATAAATCGCATCTCTTGTGAAACAAAGAAAAAGAATAGCAGTACTTGGCGCTACCGGCTCTATCGGGAGCCAGACACTCGATATAATATCCGCGCATTCTGAACTTTATGAAGCAACTGTACTTTCGGCCGGACAGCGTGTAGGAGATCTTATAAAACTTGCGCTACGCCATCGTCCACGACTTGCGGTTATTGCAGACAACACGCTTCTTCCGATACTTCGAGACGCTCTTGAACCGAAAGGCATTGAATGTGCTGCGGGTGCGGAAGCCCTTGCGGAATGTGTGGAAGCCGATTATGTTGACACCGTACTGACTGCTACTGTCGGTTACAGCGGTCTTGAGCCTACAGTACATGCTATAAAGGCCGGTAAGGATATTGCTCTTGCCAATAAGGAAACGCTTGTTGTCGCCGGTGATTTTGTGAATCATCTTCTTAAAGGTTCAATATCAAAAATTTATCCTGTAGATTCGGAACATTCGGCTGTTGCTCAGTGTCTGGAGGGAGAAGATGTCTCGAAAGTATCGCGTCTGTTGATTACGGCTTCCGGCGGTCCGTTCCGTACGTGGCCGAAAGAAAGAATTGACAATGCGAGTGCTGTCGATGCTCTTCGCCATCCCAACTGGAATATGGGACGTAAGATAACCATTGATTCAGCCACGATGCTTAACAAAGCATTCGAAATTATAGAGGCGCATCATCTTTTCGGAATCGAAGGAGAAAGAATAGAAGCCGTGGTTCATCCTCAATCAATTGTCCATTCAATGGTGGAATATACAGATGGTGCAATAAAGGCTCAGCTTGGAGTTCCGGATATGCATATACCTATCGCATATGCGCTTGGTGCAAATTCACGTCTTCAGGGCGTGTCTAAACATCTGCGTATCGAAGATTTTGCGACTCTTACATTTGAGAAACCTGATACAGATAAGTTTCCGTGTCTGACTCTGGCTCATTATGCATTAAAGCGTGGTGGCAATACGGCATGTGTTGTAAACGCCGCCAATGAGATTGCCGTAGAAGCCTTTCTTAACGGTCGTATCAGATTCAGCGATATCTACAAGACTATAGAAAATACACTTATTGCGGCAAGTTTTGTCGGGAATCCCCAATATGAAGATTATGTGTCTTCGAATACCGAGGCCCGATGTATTGCCGCTGATTTCATTAATAAGATTTCATAAATGGAAGACATCCTTATCAAAGCCGCGCAGCTTGTCGTGGCGCTCGTGATATTAGTGACGATACATGAATTCGGTCACTATATATTCGCACGTATGTTCGGCGTAAAAGTCAACAGATTCTATCTGTTTTTCAATCCAAAGTTCTCTTTGCTCCGTTATAATCCAATGAAGGGTACTCTCGAGGTGATTGCGAGCAATGATGCCGACGGAAAACCAAAAGCCGCAATGACTTTAAAAGTCGGAAAAGAACACGCTCCGCGTACTGACGGACGTTCCACATGGCGTGATACCATATACGGCCTCGGCTGGATACCTCTGGGAGGTTATTGCGATATCGCCGGCATGGTAGATGAAACAAAAAATGCTGATCAGCTTGAATCGGTGCCGCAACCATGGGAATTGCGCTCAAAGCCGGCATGGCAGCGTTTGTGTGTGATGGCTGCCGGAGTTGTCCTTAATTTTATCCTTGCCATAATTATTTATATTGGAATAGCATTCCATTGGGGTGATAAAGTGTTGCCTTTTGAAGCTATGACTGAAGGTATGGATTTCATGCCGGAGCTTCAGGATGCGGGATTCCGCAACGGAGACCGTCTTGTCAGCCTTGACGGAAAGCCGCTCGATGCCACAGATTATTCTTTGAACTGGGACATGCTTCAGCCCGGTGCCCGTATTGGAGTGAATCGCGATGGAAGGGATATTGTGATAGTAATAAAAGAAGATCTTTTGAAACGTCTTGTTGCCAAAGGTGAGGATTTTATGCCTATGTCGGTGCGCTTCCCTGTTGTTGTCAAGATGGCGGTATCCGGAGAGCCGGCAGCTAAAGCCGGAATCATTGAAGGCGACAGAATTCTAAAGGTTGCATCAGATTCCACTCCGACATACTCAGAGTTTATGCCTGCCTTGCAGTCTCACAAAGGTGAGACTGTCGATATGCTTGTACGTCGTAACGGGATGGATTCTGTTTTCTCGGTTAAGCTTTCCGATACAGGAAAAATCGGAATCCAGATGTCTATGCCCGACGAGCTGTTTGAGATAACACATAAGAAATATTCTCTATTGGGTTCTATTCCGCGCGGATGGGAAATCGGTACGGACCGCCTTGTCAGCTATGTTTCGTCGTTGAAACTTGTCTTTACTAAGGAAGGCGCGCAGAGTCTTGGGGGATTTGGCACACTTGGCAGTCTGTTTCCCGCAGCATGGGACTGGTACACATTCTGGCAGATGACTGCCTTTCTGTCGGTTATTCTGGCGTTCATGAATGTTCTCCCTATTCCGGCATTGGATGGCGGATATATACTGTTCCTTATTGTCGAGATGATTACGCGCCGTAAACCGTCAGACAAATTTCTTGAGATTGCCAATACAATCGGTCTTGTATTCCTCCTGTTGCTGCTTGTCTATGCAAACGGCAATGACATCTACAGATTCTTCATTAAGTAATGGAAAAGATAAACAATATACCTGTTCTAACTCTCCGCAAAGGTAAGGAAGATTCTCTCAACCGTTTTCATCTATGGGTCTTTTCCGGGGCGCTCACAAGGATGCCGGATGTTGAAAAAGAAGGGATTGAAGAAGGCGATTTAGTGGCTGTTGCTGCTTCTGACGGTCATGTTGTCGGATTGGGACATTTCCAGATTGGCAGTATAGCAGTCCGGATGCTGACTTTTGATTCAGAGGAAATGATTGATAAGGCGTTTTATATGAAGCGCCTTTCAGAAGCATTTGCGGTTAGAAAAGCACTCGGATTGCCAAACGAGAATACCAATGCTTTTCGTCTGGTACATGGCGAAGGTGATTTTCTCTCAGGCCTTGTAGTGGATGTCTATGGCCCTACAGCTGTTGTCCAGGCTCACTCTCCGGGTATGCATTTCGCACGGAAGATTATAGCTGAGTGTCTCATAGAGCTTCCTGGAACGGCAATCAAGAATGTATATTATAAGTCGGAAACGACGTTGCCTTATAAGGCGCAACTTGATGCCCGTAATGATTATATGGTTGGATCGTACTGTGGAGATACAGCCCTTGAGAATGGGTTGTGCTTTAGAGTTGATTGGCTGAAAGGTCAGAAGACAGGTTTTTTTGTTGATCAGCGCGATAACAGGGCGCTTCTGCGTTACTATAGCAAGGGACGTAGTGTGCTCAATATGTTCTGTTATACTGGCGGCTTTTCTGTATATGCTCTATCCGGAGGTGCCAGAGAGGTTGTCTCTGTTGATTCTTCCGCAAAAGCCATTTCTCTGACGGATGCAAATGTCGAGCTCAATTTTCCAAATGACAGTCGTCACCGATCAGAGGCGACGGACGCTTTCAAATATCTCGACGCGATGGAAAGTGGGGCACACGACCTTATTATTCTTGATCCACCTGCGTTTGCAAAGCATCGTAGTGCTCTTCGTAACGCTTTGCAAGGTTATCGACGTCTTAATGCACGTGCGTTCGAGAAGATTGCTCCGGGCGGGATTCTGTTTACATTTTCCTGTTCTCAGGCTGTAACCCGTGAACAGTTCCGACTTGCCGTATTCAGCGCTGCGGCGCAAAGCCGGAGAAAAGTACGCATTCTTCATCAGCTCACACAGCCGGCCGATCATCCTGTAAGCATTTATCATCCGGAAAGTGAATACCTGAAAGGTCTTGTTCTTTACGTGGAATAAGTACTTTAACTTGATAAAACGTAAAGAGTCCGACATATCTTGTCGGACTCTTTACGTTTTATCAAAATTTCTATCAGTCTATTTTGGGTTGTGCTTCAGATGATATTACCTGAGTGACAATCTTTTTATTCTCTTCATCATAGCCGACAATGATTTCGTCGCCTTGACTGACTTTTGTTGAGAGCAGGAGCTCAGCAAGTTCGTCCTCCAGATATTTTTGAATAGCTCGTTTGAGGGGACGAGCGCCGAACTGAACGTCGCATCCTTTTGAAGCGATAAAATTCTTTGCCTCGTCGCTTAGTGTGACGGAGTATCCGAGAGCCGCAAGCCGTTTGTAGAAGCCGGCAAGCTCTATGTCGATAATCTTATAAATTGATTCTTTGTCGAGATTCTCAAAAATTATGATGTCGTCTATACGGTTGAGGAATTCAGGAGAGAAAGCCTTGTTCAGGGCTTTGGTAAGCACGCCGTGAGAAAATTCACGGTCGGTTTCACGTGTATTGAATCCCACGCCGGAGCCAAATTCTTTCAATTGGCGGGTTCCGATGTTCGACGTCATGATTATAATGGTGTTTTTGAAATCAATCCGTCGTCCTAGGCTGTCAGTAAGACGACCTTCGTCCATTACCTGCAGTAGAAGGTTGAATACATCGGGATGCGCTTTCTCGATTTCGTCGAGAAGTACGACAGAGTAGGGGTGACGTCTTACCCGCTCGGTAAGTTGGCCGCCTTCTTCATAACCGACATATCCCGGAGGTGCACCGATAAGACGGCTAACGCTGAATTTTTCCATGTACTCGCTCATGTCAATCCGAATCAGGGTATCAGCCGAATCGAAAAGATATTCTGCGAGTTTTTTTGCCAATAGAGTCTTGCCGACACCGGTCGGGCCAAGGAACATGAAAGTCCCTATGGGTTTTCCAGGGTCTTTGAGTCCGAGGCGGTTGCGCTGGATTGCCTTTACAATCTTGTCGATGGCATCGTCCTGGCCAATGATGGCGCTTTGTAGTTTCGGGCCCATTTCACGGAGCCGTAATCCTTCTGCTTGTGCAATGCGTTGTACGGGGACGCCTGTCATCATTGCGACAACCTCGGCAACTTTCTCGGCATCGACTGTCTCGCGATTTTCTTGCATGACTTTTTCCCATTCGTTACGGGCACTATCAAGCAGGCCACTGATTTCTCCAGCTTCGTCGCGCAGTCGTGTGGCTGTTGCAAAATCGTGGCTTTGGGCGGCTGCAAGTTTACGTTCGTTCACGTCCGCAAGGCGCGTCTCGAGCTGTTCTATTTCTTGAGGGACCTCTATGTTTGTGACTTTTACTCGCGAACCTGCTTCGTCAAGGGCATCTATTGCCTTGTCGGGGAAATTGCGGTCTGATATATACCGGTCGGTAAGTTTTACGCAGGCTTCAAGGGCATCATCGGTGTATATCACTCCGTGATGTTTTTCATATTGTGGTTTGATATTGTTGAGGATGGTAAGAGTCTGTTCAGCTGTAGTTGGTTCGACCATTACCTTTTGGAAGCGACGTTCGAGAGCTCCGTCCTTTTCGATATTCACGCGGTATTCATCGAGTGTCGTGGCTCCGATACATTGTATTTCGCCTCGGGCAAGAGCCGGCTTGAGCATGTTGGCGGCATCCATGGAGCCTTGAGCGTTGCCGGCTCCGACAATGGTGTGGATTTCGTCGATGAAAAGTATGATGTTCGGATTCTTCTGAAGTTCGTTCAGGATTGCTTTGATACGTTCCTCGAACTCTCCGCGGTATTTGGTGCCTGCGACGATAGACGCCATGTCAAGCGATACCACGCGCTTGTTGAATAATATGCGTGATACTTTCCGTTGTACAATTCTAAGGGCGAGTCCTTCGACAATTGCCGATTTACCAACCCCGGGTTCGCCGATTAGAACCGGATTGTTTTTTTTGCGGCGGCTTAAAATCTGTGCGAGGCGCTCAATTTCAATTTCACGACCTACGACAGGGTCAAGACGACCCTCCTGGGCTGCCAGTGTCATATCGTTTCCGAACTTGTCGAGCATTGGGGTGTCTCCGCGCCCTGTGCGTCTGGCTTTTCCTTGTGTGCTACCTTTACTATTTTCCGCGCCCCCTCCTTGGGATGATGTATTATCGCTGTTGTCTGCGGGCGGTTCGATAGTTGCTGTAGGTTCATCTTCTGTTACAGTGCCTTTAATCAGAGCTGCAACAGCGTTATAGACAATCCCGGCGTTGAAAAATGGGATAAGAAGTTCCATGTTGTGTACGTCCTTGTTATGCAGAAGCGAGAGAAGAAGATGCTCGACGTCGACTAATGACGCTTTCATGTAACGAGCCTCAATAATGGCCAGTTTGATGATAAGAGTTAGAGTCCTGTTATAAAAATCGGCATCTTTGCCCTCGCTTGCCGATGGTTCATAGAGTGCTGCGTCGAGGTCGGAGCGCAGTCGTGCTACGGTATCGCTACCGGCAATATCCGACATTAATTGCTCAGACCTTGTGCCCGGAGCTGATAGTTCAAGCATCAGATGCGCCGGCATTATGGCCGCATTGTTGTGGTCGATGCACTGCTGTCTCAGGTTGTCGATTATCGTCTGGACGGCGGGTGTGTATTTTTGGCTGTTTTCCATATCGTCAGTTTAAAGGGACGAAGAATTCTGTCCCACAATTTTTAATACAATAATCGTGCCAAGATACATATTTAGTAGCACAAAAAATATTTTAAGCATAATGATATATCTATAATATCTATTCGGGCATGTTTGTTCAGTCGAAAGTTCATGTTTTTAAAAATTTTTCTTACCTTTGTATGAAATTTTGGCCTAATGGGGCTTCTGCGTCCGGCTGACGATAGAAGCCTCTGTGTAAAGGCGTAACATACAATGTTTTAAACATGTTGGAAGAAGATCGTATCTTTAAGATTAATATCGAAAATGAAATGAAAACGGCCTATATCGACTATTCAATGTCGGTTATAGTGTCGCGAGCCCTTCCAGATGTCCGCGATGGCATGAAGCCTGTTCACAGGCGAGTACTGTTCGGGATGAACGAAATGGGCAATACAAGTAACAAACCGCATAAGAAATCGGCGAATTGTGTCGGTGAGGTAATGGGTAAGTATCACCCTCACGGTGATTCTTCGATTTATGGCACTGTCTGCCGTATGGCACAATGGTGGTCGCTACGTCATACTCTTGTCGACGGTCATGGTAATTTCGGTTCTATAGATGGCGATTCTCCGGCAGCCATGCGATACACCGAGGTGCGACTGGATCAATTAGGCGAAGAGATGCTACGCGATATTGATGAGGATACCGTAGATTTCCAGCCAAATTATGACAATACCCGCAAAGAACCGATTGTCCTTCCTACTCGTTTTCCGAATCTGCTCGTAAATGGAGCTTCCGGTATAGCTGTCGGTATGGCGACAAACATGCCGCCTCACAATCTTGGAGAATCTATCGATGCATGTATAGCTTTGCTTGAGAATCCGGAACTGGAAATCCGCGATCTGATGAAGCATATACTCGCTCCCGATTTCCCTACAGGTGGAATTATATATGGATACGATGGTGTCAAAGAGGCTTATGAGACCGGACGTGGACGAATTGTTATCCGCGCCAAAGCAGAGATAGAATCGAAGGCAGAGCATGAACTTATTGTTATCACTGAGATTCCTTATGGAGTCAACCGTGCCGAGCTTATCAAGAGTATAGCAGACCTTGTTGTCGAGAAAAAAATTGACGGTATTGCGAATGTAAACGATGAATCGGATCGTGACGGCATGCGAATTGTGGTTACACTGAAATCCGATGCAAATTCAAGCGTTGTCCTCAACAAGCTTTATAAGCTTACCGCGATGCAGTCTTCGTTCAGTGTCAATAATGTGGCGCTTGTTCATGGCCGTCCGCGCACGCTGAATCTTAAAGAAATTATCCAGGCCTTCAACGAGCATCGTCGCGAGGTTGTAACCCGTCGTACACAGTTCCAGCTTCGCAAGGCTCGTGAGCGGGCTCATATACTCGAAGGTCTGATGATTGCAGTGCAGAATATCGACGAGGTTATTGCCATAATCAAAACCTCGAAGACCGCGGAGGAAGCTCGCAACCGCCTAAGCGAACGTTTTGGCCTTTCCGATGCACAGACTCAGGCAATTATTGATATGCGTCTGCGCGCTCTTACGAATCTTGCTGTTGAAGAACTACAGAAAGATATAGAGGATATTCATAAGAAAATCGCAGAACTTGAACTTATTCTAAGCGATGAGACTGTAATGCGTCATCTTATTGAAAAAGAACTTAGTGAAATTAAAGATAAATACGGCGATGACCGTCGTACCGAAATCAAATATTCGGCAGGAAATTTCAACGATGAAGATTTTGTAAAAGAAGAGAATGTAGTTATTACAATCAGCCATCTCGGTTATATCAAATATACTCCGCTGGCTGAATTCAAGGCACAGAACCGTGGCGGAGTGGGTTCGCGAGGCTCTGTTACACGAGATGCCGATTTTATAGAGCATATCTATACGGCGTCGACGCATGACTATATGCTGTTCTTTACCGACAAGGGGCTTGTCTACAAAATGCGAGTGTTTGAACTTCCCGAAGCCGGTAAGACAAGCAAAGGCCGTGCTTTGCAGAACTTGCTAAACATTGAACCGGGCGACCGTGTCCGTGCATATATCCGTGTTCCTCAACTTGATCCCGAGTTTGCCGCATCACATTATCTTGTATTCGCCACCCGTCAGGGCGTAATAAAGAAGACCGCTCTTACGGAATATGTGCGTGTACTCGCTAAGGGTAAGAAAGCAATTCTTATCCGTCCTGACGACAGCCTTATCGGCGTTGAACTTACAGACGGAAACTGTGAGATTCTGATGGCCAATAAGCATGGTCGCGCAATCCGTTTCAACGAGAGCGAGCTACGTCCGATGGGCAGAGTGTCGTCGGGTGTGCGTGGTATGCGTATCGATGAAGACGGTGATGATGCAGTTGTCGGTCTGATAGCTATTCCCGAAAATTCGGAAAACAGTGTTCTTGTTCTTTCTGTAGAAGGTTACGGTAAGCGTTCACTTGTCAGCGACTATCGTATTACCCGCAGGGCAAGCAAAGGAGTTAAGACAATAAACGTTACAGATAAGACAGGAGAACTTATCGGTTTTGAGAGTGTTAACGACAGTAACGATCTGATGGTAATCAATAAGTCGGGTGTTGTTATTCGTGTACATGTTTCCGATATACGTGTAATGGGACGCGCAACGCAAGGTGTCCGTATCATCAATCTCACGAAGCGTTCAGATGCCATTGCTTCTGTTTGTACAGTAGATGGAGATCCGGAAGAAGATGCAATGAGGATTGACTCCAATGCCGAAGAGCTACCCGGACTTACCGACGCTGATGTCGAAATCGAGGATGCCATAGTCGACGACCCCGATATTGTCGATGATGATATCGAAGAAGATGAAAATAATTAATTAATTTACCAATACCTAAATCTCAGAGAAATGAAAAAGATTTCCTTAATGGCACTGGCAATGGCGACAACGATTGTCGCAGGAGCTCAGGCAAACATCGTGAAAGATGCGGAGCGTGCCATGAAAGGCGGTGAAACGGCTGCCAAAGTAGTGGAGATTATCACGCCGGCTTTTACCAATCCTGAAACGGCCGAACTTGCACAGACGTGGTTCATCCCAGGAAAGGCATCTTTCGCCCAGTACGATAAGCTTCTTGGTCTGAAGCAGTTCAATCAGCTCAAGGAAGGAGATAACCTTCTCATGGGTAAACTCCTTATCAGCGGTTTCAACTATTTCGAAAAAGCTCTTCCTCTTGATACCATAGTCGATTCAAAAGGCAAGGTGAAGACTAAATACTCCAAGGAGATTGTAAACACTATAGCCGGCCATATGTCGGACTATTCGACTGCAGGTGTCGACCTCTATAATGCAAAGGATTATAAAGGTGCATACGATGTATGGGGTATTTTCTGTAAACTCGATGAAATGCCATCGGTGCGCGAAAATCTTGAAAAATCGAAACAGCTTCCTACAGATACCGTGTTTGGGGAAATTGCATTCAACCAGGGGCTTGCCGCATGGCAGGCAGAGGATTTGAAAGGCGCGCTCAAGGCTTTCGACTATGCCCGCCATCACTCATACAACAAAAAGCAGCTCTATGATTATGCTATTTCTGTTGCGATGGGTGCCGGGGATTCGCTCGCCATTCTTGATTTTGCCAAAGAAGCTCTGCCTCTTTATGGAAAGGAAGACCCCATGTATATGGGACAGGTTGTAAACTACTATCTCCAGAAGAAGGACTATGACAATGCTTTCTCTACTATTAATGAAGCTATCGCAAGTGAACCCGGCAATGCTCAGTTCTATGTAATCCGCGGTGTCCTCTACGAGAATACAGACAAGCAAGCTGAAGCAAAGGCAGATTATGCCAAAGCAAAGGAACTCGACCCGCAGAATCCTCAGGCCGTTTATAATTTCGGTCGTATGCTTTGCGAAGAGGCCTACAAGCTTAATGACAATGCTCCGTCAGATCAAGCTGAATACAACAAGTACTATGCAGAGAGAATAAAGCCTCTTTTCGAGAGCGCTGTTGAGATTCTTGAGAATGCATATAATCTTGATAAGGAGAATATCGATGTTCTTCGTTATCTGGAAAATGTCTACTATAATCTTAATAATGAGCAGATGCTTGAAGATGTACGCAACCGCATGAAACTATAAGGTATTCTACTTTATAAGAAAAAGCGCTTCTGAAAGAAGCGCTTTTTTTGTAACTTTGCTTCATGGATAATGTTGATTTTTATACGGAACTGATAATGCTTGGAACAGGTAGCGCATTTCCGGTTAATTCATATAATTCATGTTTTGCCTTAAGGAATAAATCGTCATTACTTTTGGTAGATGCCGGAGGAGGAAACGGTATTCTGAGTATTATCGACAAAGCCGGCATTGATTGCAGGGATATCCATGATTTATTTATCACGCATGTCCATACTGATCATATTCTTGGAGCAGTGTGGGTTATCCGTACTGTAATCAATTGTATAAAGGAAAATAAATATGAAGGAGTCTTGAATCTATATGGCAATGTCGATGTACTTGAGGCTATTGATGTTATATGCAAGTTAACTTTGCTTGAGAGCCACTATGTCGTTTTTAAAGAGATTGTGCGGTTTGTGGATGTTAGTAAAAACGACGTATCTGTTTTTTGCGGGTTTGATATCAGATTTTTTGATGTAGGCTCTGAGAATGTGGCACAGACGGGATTTTGTATTTATCTTCCAGATGGAAAATCATTTGTTTTCCTTGGAGACGAATCTCTTACTGAAAGGAATATCGAGCACGCAATGTCGGCTGATTATCTTATGTGTGGTGCGTTCTGCCGTTATGCCGACAGAGATATTTATAAACCATACGAAAAACATCATCACACCGTCCGTGATGTTGCTGTGCTTGCAGAACGGTGTGATGTGAAAAATCTAATTCTGGTGCATTGTGAAGACAATAATATTTCTTCACGTGCTATGCTATATGGCAGAGAGGCTGCGGAACATTATTCAGGCAAGCTTATAGTTCCGGTTGACGGTCAACGTATAATACTTTAATTCAGGCTTCGATTGAATCAAGGTCGGCAAGCCATGTTGCAGAAGATGCATCTGATGGCATGCGCCAGTCACCTCGTGGTGAAAGACTTATGCTGCCAATTTTGGGGCCGTCGGGCAGACACGAGCGTTTGAACTGTTGGTTGAAGAAACGACGGAAGAATATGCGCTCCCATTTCAGTATTGTCGCGCGTTCGAATCTATCTTTGAAAGCAACTGTGGCGAGCATGAAAATTCTGCTCGGGGTGAAGCCGTAACGTAGGGTATAGAATAGAAAGAAATCATGCAATTCATATGGTCCGACGAGATCCTCTGTCTTTTGTTCGATGCGTCCGTCTTTTGCAGCGGGAAGAAGTTCGGGACTTATAGGGGTATCAAGGATGTCCAGCAGGGCTTTGCGCTCTTCTCCAGCATATTCACTCATAGCGAAATAGTGTGTCAGATATTTTACAAGGGTTTTAGGAATCCCTGCATTTATCCCGTACATCGACATGTGATCGCCGTTGTATGTAGCCCATCCGAGAGCAAGTTCGGAAAGGTCGCCTGTTCCAAGAACCATGCCGTTTACCTGATTGGCTACGTCCATCAGAATTTGAGTCCTTTCCCGAGCCTGGCTATTCTCATATGTGACATCGTGATTCTCGATGTTATGTTCGATATCTTTAAAATGTTGTTTTATGGCAGGTACTATGGAGATTTCGCGGACTGTAATACCGAGTGCGTTCATTAGGGCGAGGGCATTATTATATGTTCGTCCTGTGGTGCCGAATCCAGGCATTGTGATGCCCGTTATTCCTTTGCGGTCTAGCCCGAGGTTGTCGAATGTGCGGACTGCAACAAGCAGGGCCAGGGTGGAGTCGAGACCTCCTGATATTCCAATTACTAAGTTTTTACAGTGCGTCACCTCGAGACGTTTGGCAAGGCCGGCAACCTGAATGGAAATCATTTCTTCGCAATGTCCTGTCAAAATATCTCCATTTTCCGGAACGAATGGCAGAGGATTTATAGTACGTAGCAGAATATTATTTTCAGAGCAGTGGCAATTGTCGTTGGTGATGATTCTGAAGCCTTTGCTTTCATGAATTGCAGATGTCGAGAATGTAGAGTTTTCACGACGATCCTGTCGTATAGTCTCGATATCGATGTCACTTATGATAAGCTGATTTGTCCGTTGCCAACGTCTGTTTTTGGCAAGGAGATGCCCACATTCGTAAACAAAGAGTTTTGCATCGAAGACAATATCTGTGGTCGATTCGCCATATCCAGCCGATGCATATACGTAGGCAGATATACATTTTGCTGATTGCATGCGTACGAGATCCTTGAGATAGTCGTATTTACCTATAAGATCGTCGCTTGCAGAAAGATTGACAATTATTTCGGCTCCGGATGCTGCCAGACGTCCGCTTGGCGGCATCGGGCTCCATAAATCCTCGCAAATTTCCGCACCTATCATGACCCCGCAGTGGTTTATGAGTATGTTGGCGCTAAAGGGAACGCCTTCAATTTCGGTTTCCATACCGGATCCGGAAGCAAACCAGCGTTTTTCATAGAATTCGCCACTGTTCGGAATGAATATTTTGGGTATGTATGCAAGAATCTTACCGTCGGCTATGAATACTGCGCAGTTGAACAGCACATTGTTCAGACATATAGGAGCCCCGACAGAAATGAGCATTCCTGGCGTTTTCTCAGATTTTTCGGCTATCTTTGCGAGAGCCGACCGAGTGGCGTTAAGGAGAGTTGCGCTATGAAAGAGATCGCCGCAAGTATATGCAGTGACGGAAAGCTCCGGAAAAGTAATCAGGTCGGCGCCTTTATCGTAAGCCTCGTTTATAAGAGAGGTAATTTCTGAGGTGTTGGCTGCGACGTCTGCTACAGTAACTTTCGGCGCTGCGGCGGCAACACGATAAAAACCATGTTTCATATCAGTCGGAAATCAGATGCCGTACATGTCGGCAGAGTGATGCAAAAGTAATCTTTTTTATGAATATAAACAAAAAAGAGGATAACCTTGTCCGGATATCCTCTTTTTATCGGAGAGTATGTCAACGTTTTACAAT
The DNA here is from genome assembly GCA_910576775.1 of uncultured Muribaculaceae bacterium. Taxonomy (GTDB): domain Bacteria; phylum Bacteroidota; class Bacteroidia; order Bacteroidales; family Muribaculaceae; genus CAG-873. The sequence continues at coordinate 102,856 of CAJTJV010000002.1, forward strand.
TCGGTTAACCTTTTTTGCGTGACTATTTCCTTCTACGATAGTCTCAACAAGATAGATGCCGGCTGATAAATCTGAAATATCAATGCTTTCAACGTTTGTTGCATGATGGAGCAGGGTTCCTGACAGAGCGTAGATATTGACTTTTGTAACGCGGCTGCCGAAAGCTATAATCCCGTCCGTTGTGGCGGGAATGGAGGTTTCATTGTCTGCATATATGGAACCGATACCGCTGGAATCGTTTCCGACTGTAAATACTATTCCATTTGAAACCTGAGTCATGTCGTTAAAGACTGCGGCGATGTATGATTTACCAATTTCTACTCCCATAAGCCTTCCGGAAGCATCAAGATCGCCAAACCGGCCGAAACTGAGGAAAAGAGGTTTCGCCTGTAAGTTTGCTATAGAAACAGTATTGCTTTCAGAATTATTAGGGAAGATTGCTACATCGAGACGACCTCCAAAATATCCCATTCGGCATTGTACGCGTCCTGTGAATTTGACATTGGCGGCGTCGACATTCGTAAGACCACCCTCTATTGAGAAATTGCTGACGCTAATTATAGTATTGGCAGGCTTGTTGTAGACCGTTACATCTATAAAATCAGAGATAGCTTCGTTTGTGTCGGTATTTATAAGGCATAGTTTATAATCACCTCCCGTAGGTGTCCATGAAGATGCTGTATGTTCGAAACCACCGATATAGTCGATGGATTTGGAGTCTCCGGCATTGAGACTGACAAACATATATTCTCCGATGGCAAGAATATTATTATCGGAAACAAGTGCTGGAGCTATACTTGCATAGAGGTCTTCCTGTGTTGGATTCCTGATTGTAGCACAAAGATTGAAATCTTGCCCGAGATATATTCTCGAGTTCAATTCAATGTCCTCTCCGCGGAGGGCTCCCACTTTGTTGGGAGATACGACGACATTGCCGTTATTGACGGTAAAAGTATAGGATGAGGCATATGCTTTTTTTACAGGTATGTCGTACCATGTTCCATTGGCATCACGCATAGCCGGTGTCACAATATATGTGCCGGAAGCTTTTATAGGCATTGATACAAAATAGCGTTCTACATAGTATCTTTGCTGGAGTTGTACATTGGTACTGCCGGCTGTATATGTGGTTGCTCCTGTTTCGGAATCTACGAATTTAAGGCCGAGAGTTGCACGAGTAGTCTCGTAGGAATAGTTGGCAACCATTGCATTGACAGTAATCTGGCTGCCAATGCGAAATGAAGCCGAAGGAATTTCGAAACGGTCGAGTATATAAAGTTCCGGATATATTACAGATTCGGGTTCGGGTTTGCGTACGTTGCCTATAACTGATTGGGAGAAATTGAATCCGGACAGAGAGCCACCTATGCCTTGTTGTTCAGGGTCGAGTGCTGTCAGAAGATAATAACCGTCGCTCATGCCGCTCCATCCCCAGTTGAAATGGAAATATCCATCGGTGTTGTATCCGTCGCATACAAATGAATGCCCCCCTTCGTTGCTAACCCCTGAATATTGTACCGGCCCACACGTGGCGAGCTGGTTGTATATAAGTTCTTCCCATTGTGCTGTCGTATAATAGTCACGCATAAAATATCGGATACCTTTGTCGTAATTAAAATAATTAACGAGGGCATATGGTACAACAATATCAGTTGCCCCGCTTTCGTAGGGCGAATACTGCATGTCAATAGATACCCCGCATGCATACATCAGCTTGGCAACAGCATTCTTTTGTGTATCAGTGGAGTTTGTATTGTATCGGTCGAGCATGTTTTGCCAGTCGAATTCGGTGTCGGCAAAATTCATTGATAAGAGTTTCCCGTTACTACGGTAGCTGTGCGTGCCGATGCCTTTGTCCGGGTAGTTGAAATATTTCATCACTTGAGCCATAGCTGTGGCGGCACATCCGGTGACGGCGCGTTCTCCGCTATAAACGGGACACATGATATTATACGGTTCGCCCTGGTCCCAAAGAGTCTTCACCATCGGATTTATAGCTTCTCTTGGTACTCTCATAGTTGCATTCGACGGATGGGAAACGGATGTTGCAATCTGGCGGGCATATTCTCCGAGCCACCATTTGAGCGAAGGAGGAATATTTGCCGGATCAAAGGCTTCGTCAGCATATCCGAGCAGAGATTCGGCATTGTCGTCTGCCGATACTAAAAAATAATTGTCTGAACGACTGAAAACATAAACAGCCGGTTTGTGTGTTTCTGCAACATTCTCAGTATAGACTAACTTGAGATTGCTGTTTGTCGAAGAAATATTGCGTCGAATCTGTGGCAATGCGCGACCGAGGGCGTCTTCAGGAGAAAGAGTTTCGGCATTGGCCATGGAAGTGATGCTGATTAATCCTGCCAAAGACAGGATTTTAATAAAATTATGTCTGAACATAAGCATATTGCTGTGAATTTTTGTCAGATGAATGAATAATTCCATTATAAGGCTTAGACAAGCATTAAACGGAAACGGATTAGGTTTAGTTCATTGCAAAGTTACAAACTTGCAAGTTATTTTGAAAATGGATAATTTTGTAAATCTAAAGCACGAAGTAGTCAATGAAGTCGAAATTCATAAGTAACAAAGGGTCTCAACGTCTTATCCTTATCTATGCAGGATGGGCAATGGATGACAAACCCTTCGTCGGACTTGAGCGCCCGGGCTATGATATCGCAGTAATATGGGATTACCGTGATTTTTTAATGGATTGGAGTTTTATACGTTCATACAAAGAGGTTTGCCTCTTGGCATGGTCGTTGGGTGTTTTTGCCGCTTCCAAAACATTTACAGCTTATGAACATCTGCTTACAAAGCGTATAGCAATCAACGGTACGGCATTTCCTGTCGACAGAATGTTAGGTATTCCTCCGTCAGTTTTTAGGGGAACAAAGAGCAACCTTGACGAAAGGAATTTATTGAAATTTTACAGAAGGGTATGCGGGAGCAAAGCCGAGTATGAGCGATTTTTAGAGAATATGCCCATACGTCCTGTTGAAGAACTTATAGACGAGCTTGATGTCTTTTTGCAAGGTTTTATGCTCGGTAGCGGACGAGAACTTAACTGGGATTTCGCACTTATTTCATCGGATGACGCTATTTTCCCGCCGGTAAACCAGTGGCGCGCTTGGTTGCGTACACCTTTACGAATGAATGAAGGTCCGCACTTGCCGATGTTCCAGACGTTAATAGATAGGTATATTATCGATAAGGATATGATGACGAGCCGGTTTGACCGAGGTCTGGATAGCTATAATAGTCAGGCGGATGTGCAGTACCGGGTTATAGAGCGTGTCGCGAGGCTTATTCAAGGTGATATAGCGGAACACACGGGACGGCGAGGTGCCCGTGTACTTGAAATAGGTAGTGGAACCGGATCTCTAAGCAATATGCTCGACCGCATATGTGAAGATGCTTATATAGAAATGTGGGATATTGCCGGAGAAGCTCCAGTAATAGGCTCTCAACGCCAATTCAGGCAAGTTGATGCTGAAACAGAGATAATGCATCAGCCATCCAAATCGTTTGATATGATAATATCGGCGTCTACTGTGCAGTGGTTTAATTCACCGGTACGTTTTCTGCAGGAATGCTTTCGCGTAGCTGCGCCGGGCGCATACGTGCTTGTAACATCATTTGTACGTGGCAACCTTGAGAATGTAGCAATGTCTACAGGAAAGTCGTTACCGCTGCTTAGTGCTGATGAATGGCGCAAAATCATACCTGCAGGTTTCGAACTCAAATATATGTGTCAGTATAATGATGAAATGGTATTTGACAGTGCTCTGGATGCCTTCCGACATCTGAGGCTTACAGGTGTTGACTCTCTTGGACGTAGTGGTTCGAGTGTCAATCCGGTATCTGCTATAAGGCGTTTTGAACCAGATTTAGATGGGAAATTCAGACTTTGCTATAAACCGGTTATAATGCTGATGCATAAAAGATAACGACATACATATATGAAATCAGATATAAAAGAGGCTATATTTATTAGTGGCATCGATACGGATGCCGGTAAGACATTTGCAACAGCGTTTTATGCTAAGATGCTTATTGACAAAGGCTTCAGCGTTATTACACAAAAATTCATACAGACGGGCTGCAAAGATAGCTCGGAAGATATAGAAGCACATCGCAGACTTATCGGTACCGGTATGTTGCCAGAGGATGAATGGGGGCTTACTGCTCCTATAATATTCAGCTATCCTGCGTCGGCACAGCTTGCAGCAAGGCTCGACAGTCGCGAGATTGATTTGAAAGTTATTGAATGCGCCACAGAGAAGCTGCTCAACAATTATGATTGTGTCCTTGTAGAAGGTGCAGGGGGGCTGATGGTGCCGATTACCGATACCTATTTTGCAATTGATTATGTGGAAGAACATGATCTGCCGCTTGTACTTGTGACTAATGGGCGTCTTGGTTCCATCAATCATACAATTCTTTCTCTCGAAGCGATTCAATCTCGTAAAATAAAGCTCAGAGCAGTTATTTACAATACATTTTTTGATAAAGACAAGATTATTGCAGAAGATACCAAAGCTTTTGTAGGGCGATATTTAAAACAGCATTTTCCAGAGACGCAGTATATTGAAATGCCGAGTTTTGCTTAAAATTAGTTAAATCAAGTCTAATCAAAAATGCAAATGCGTAAATTTGTATAGTGAATAACGATAAATACATAATAAGTATAGATAAAGAGACTGTTTCCGGAATGCCGATACTGACATATCCGGCGGCAATAACTGTTGTGGATACTGCAGAACTGGCGCATGCCGCAATAAGAGAGTTGTGCTTGCAATCTGTTGTAGGTTTTGATACCGAGACTAGACCGTCTTTCCGTAAAGGTTGTGTTCATAAAGTCGCTCTAATGCAGATTTCGACATTTGATCGTTGTTATTTGTTTCGGTTAAATAAGATAGGAGTTTGTGCCGATCTTAAAAATTTTCTTGAAAATCCAGGCATTCTTAAAATAGGTCTTTCCATTCATGATGATTTCAATGTGCTTCGCCGCAGCGGAGAATTATCGCCTCACGGATTTGTCGACCTTCAGGACATGGTAAGGAAATATGGTATAAACGATATTTCCCTACAAAAGATTTATGCTATAATATTTGGAGAAAGAATTTCCAAAAGTCAACGTCTTAGCAACTGGGAGGCCGACCGTCTTACTGAAGCACAGCAGGCTTACGCCGCGTTGGATGCCTGGGCTTGCCTGAAGATTTACACATACCTTGAACAAGGACATTTCAGAGCAGAGAAATCGCCATATCGGCATCTTGTGCAGGAACCTGTCTATAACAATAGGAACAACAAACCATGAAATTACAACGTTCTACAGTAATACCCGGAATATTGGGGTTATACCTTCTGGTGATGGCGTCTATAGGCTACCCTGAATATGTGGCCGGTCGTACCTCGGCTCTGTATTATTTTGGTATAATTGGTATTACTATAGTGATTTTAATACTACTGCATTTTAGTCTGAAGCATCGCGACCGTTTGCGTCGTGAACGGCTTGAAGATATGGAAAAAAATAACGAAAAGAAATAATTTTATAATCAAACATATGGCACATAAGGCTTTACTTATTATTCTCGATGGATGGGGTCTCGGCGATCATAAGCATGACGACGCCATCTACAATACTCCCACTCCTTATTGGGATTATCTGCTTAAAACGTATCCTCATTCCCAGCTTGAAGCGTCCGGGGAATATGTCGGTCTTCCTGATGGACAGATGGGCAATTCCGAAGTCGGCCATCTTAACATCGGTGCAGGACGCATCGTTTATCAAGATCTCGTGAAGATTAACAAGGCTATCTCTACCGGAGCTATTCTCGACAATCCTGAAATAAAAAGGGCTTTCGAGTATTGCGCCACGACGGGACAGTCTATGCATTTTATGGGACTTACATCTAACGGTGGCGTCCATTCATCCTTGGAACATCTTTTTGCCCTTTGTGATATCGCCAAGCATTACGGTCTCAAAAAGGTGTATCTCCACTGTTTTATGGATGGACGAGACACAGATCCGCGCAGTGGTATCGGTTTTATTCGTGAGGTTGAAGAGCATTGTGCGCAGTCCGCCGGTGTAATAGCTTCCATAATCGGACGTTACTATGCTATGGATCGAGATCGTCGTTGGAACCGTGTGAAAGAAGCATACGATCTGCTTGTTGAAGGACAGGGAGAGCAGGTGAGCGATATGGTCGCCGCTATGCAGGAAAGCTACAACAACGATATCACTGATGAGTTTATAAAGCCAATCAACAATAAGACAGTTGACGGGACAATTAAACCTGACGATTGCGTAATTTTCTTCAATTACCGAAACGACCGCGCCAAGGAAATTACAGAAGTCCTTACACAGAAAGATATGCCTGAAGAAGGAATGCATACTGTTCCGGGGCTTCAGTATTACTGTATGACTCCTTATGATTCATCTTTCAAAGGAGTGCATATCATTTTCAATAAGGAGGATGTGAATAACACTCTTGCCGAGTATCTTTCCAAGAAAGAAAAGAAACAGCTACATATAGCAGAAACCGAGAAATATGCGCATGTCACATTTTTTCTGAACGGTGGACGTGAGGATGCTTTTGCCGGTGAAGACCGTATTCTTGTACCCTCGCCTAAGGTTGCTACTTACGATCTTAAGCCCGAAATGAGTGCTTTTGAGGTAAAGGACAAACTCGTAGATGCTATCGATAGTGAAAAATTCGACTTTATAGTAGTTAACTACGCCAATGGTGATATGGTGGGGCATACCGGTATCTATACTGCAATCCAAAAAGCTGTAGAAACTCTTGATACATGTTTGCATGATACTGTTGAGGCTGCAAAAAAACATGATTATGAGGTTATTATCATAGCAGACCACGGTAATGCCGACCATGCCACTAACGAGGATGGAACACCCAATACTGCGCATTCGCTTAATCCTGTTCCTTTTGTATATGTGACAGAGAATGATAAGGCGAGTGCAGAAAATGGTATTCTCGCAGATGTTGCTCCTTCACTTCTGCACATAATGGGTTTGGAACAGCCTATAGAAATGACTGGCAAAAATTTGATTAAGGACTGATTCTATATCTCCAATACATATGCAGGCCGCTTGATTTGTCAAGCGGCCTGCATATGTATTGGAGATATGTCTGTTAAAAATAGAAATCCATTGATTTCGGGAAAAACAGCATTCCGCCGCCAACTTGTTGTGCTACACTATCGCCAAGAGAATTCGCTACAATGGCAAGCGCGAAGCGAAGTGCTGAGCTGGGGCCATTTGCCGTAATCAGATTGTCAAGGGCTATAACGCGTGCATCACGTATTATTGCCCCATTATCTTTCAGTGTCTGTTCAAAACCGGGATAGCAAGTAGCTTCCCTGTCCGTAAGTATGCCGAGAGGTGCAAGGACAACGGCAGGAGCTGCACATATAGCAGCTATTTTGCCTTTATGGATTCTTATCAGGTCGCATAGAGGCCCGAAAGCTGAGAGATTGGTACTTCCCGGCATTCCACCCGGAAGAATAAGCCATTCAGAGTTTTCGAAATCCGCTTCTTGGAACGTGAGGTCGGCTTCGACAGGAATACCGTGGGCGCCGATAACTCTTTTATCAGATGTTATTGAGACTGTTTTCAAATCCATGCCTGCGCGACGCATCACATCGACTACTGTGAGAGCCTCTATTTCTTCGAACCCTTCTGCGAGGAAAATGAATGAACGGTGCATAATTTATAGGTATTAATTGGTATGGATAAAGATATTATATATGTTTTCTTATAACACACAACAAATTAGAGCCGCGAACAGTTCGCCAAAAACGGTAAAAGTCGTAATTTTGTGTATGCGAAACATCATATTTTCATATTGTCGAGTAATGATGCCGCTAATATCGGCATTTATTTTAATATTTGCAAGCTGTAAGCCTGAATATCTTACAACAGACGGTAAAACATGGGGAACATATTATCATATTGTTTACTCTTGCGAAAGTTTGCTTGATGATTCGATAAAATCGGAACTTTTAGCTATTGACAATGAATTTTCGTTGTTTAATCCAAATTCTACGGTAAGCCTGATAAACAGCGGAAATTCTGATAGGGTGGGAGAGCGTTTCATAACCGTTTTTGAAATGTGTCGGCTTGTGAATGGGTATTCTCAAGGTGAGTATGATCCTACTGTCGGCCCTGTGGCAAATCTTTGGGGGTTTGGAAAAAAAGAAATAAAGACCTGTCCGGGGCAAATGGAAATAGATTCAGCTCTTGCGTGTGTGGGATTGAGAGAATGTGCAATAACGTCAGACAATAGAATAGTAAAGAAAAGTGCCGGTACGACGTTTGATTTCTCCTCTATCGCCAAAGGCTTCGGAATTGATTGTATTGCCGCAATGATGGAGCGCAACGGCTGCAATAATTACATGATTGAGATTGGCGGCGAAATAGCGGCTAAAGGAGTCAGTCCGAAAGGACTGCCGTGGAGAATTCAGGTGGACTCTCCTGCATCCGGGCTTGGGCATGATGTTTTAGATATTGTTGAACTCGGCCCGGAGTACGAAGCTCTTGCAAGTTCCGGAAATTATCGCAATTTCATAAATCTTGGAGATACATTATATGGTCATACAATTTCACCTTTGACGGGGTATCCTGTAAAAGGGACATTACTTTCTGTTACAATTAAAACCGGATCATGTGCAATGGCAGATGCGCTGGCAACTGCTTGTATGGCTTCCGGATCGTGGAATGCCGCAGAGGCTGTTATTCGGAAATCAGGTGTCGATGCACTTGTTGTCGAGGGCGATTCTCTCGGGAAATTTAACGTAATTAGAAAAGGTATGTAGAGATATAAAAGAAAACGGTTGTCTCACGACAACCGAATATCTTTAACCTTAAATCTAATACCATGAAAAAACACAGTGCAAAATCAGTAATTATGACTTTACAACAATGTAGATATTGATTGTGTTCATCGTTTGTCCGGTATTAACATATATTAATGTGTTTGTTTGGCAAAAAATCCTTAATTTTATACCGCAAAACATACTTTGGATTTCCAAAGTATGCGGTTCATATTATTAATGCAGGTGTAAATCTCTGATTATCAGAAAATATAAATGAGAACAAAGATTTTAGTTATAGATGACGAAGAATCTGTATGCGAAATACTAAAATTCAACCTTGAGAAAGAAGGGTATGAAGTAGATTGTGCATACAGTGCTGAAGAGGCTCTTGATATGGACTTGGATGATTATTCATTGTTCATGGTTGATATAATGATGGGAGAGCTTAGCGGTTTTGATTTTGCCAAGCGAATTCGTAATGTTACAGCAACAGAAGATACTCCGATTCTGTTCTGTTCTGCGTTGTCGGATGAAGATGATGTGGTAAAGGGACTTAATATAGGTGCTGACGATTACGTTACGAAGCCGTTTGTTATAGGAGAGGTTCTTGCCCGTGTGCGTGCAATTCTGCGGCGCAGCGGTCTGACTGCCAAAAGGACGGCTTCTGAAATTCTTGAACAGGAACAGTTGGATTACGAGGCAGATGTAGTGTTCAAGGATTTACGCATCGACCGCAATGATAAAGAAGTCTATCTCGACGGAGAGGCTCTCACTCTTACCAGGACAGAATATGATATCCTTCTGTTTTTCCTTACGCACAAAAACAGAATTTATTCACGAGAAGAAATTATAAAGAATGTATGGGGCGATGATGTTGTAGTTACAGGCCGCACCATAGATACCAATATTACGAGGCTTCGTAAAAAGCTCGGAAACTATGACAAATATATTGTAACTCGTCAAGGTTTCGGCTATGGCTTTAAGGAGAAGGATTAGTTATCAGTGGCAGCTGTTCATTCCACTTGTCGGTACATTGTGGATTGCGTTTATAGCTCTTGCCTGTTGGCAGTTTTACGCGGACCGGCAGTCAAGAAAAGCGCAGATCAGTGAGCAGCTAAGCCTTATTAATTCCCGAGTCATAGCGGCGTATGAAGAGAATACGGATGTTATTCCGTTTCTTACGTTTGTATGCAAGTATTATAGGGAGAATCCTTTGTATGATCTCCTAAGAATAACCGTATACGAAGACGGACATCCTATTAAGATTTTTGGTGAGCCGATTGCTCTCTCTGATAGTGAAATGGCGATGGAGGAAGGCCTTACCCGAAATCTTTATGGAATTGACATGACGGAAGAGAACTTGGACGAAGATAGAATTTTCTTTTATCGAGCTTCTCAGAGCAAGGATGGCCGACTTGCCGTATATACCGTGCTTCCGTTCGACAACGATGTTATGACAGCGTTGGCGCCGTCGTTGAAATTCCTTTGGATATTTGGAATTATTGCTGTAGCAATGACGGTCCTGTCTTTTTTTTCAACACGCTATTTCGGGCGCAATATCCGTATTCTTAGAAATGTGGCAGAGAGTGCGGCGTCGGATAATAATTTTATTCCGAAGCAAGACTATCCCCATGATGAACTTGGTGATATAAGCCGGCAGATTATACATATGTATAATGAACGGCTGGAGGCTATGCAGAGAGAGAGGCAGGAGCATATAGTAGCAATGCATGCCATAGAAGAAAAAGCACGTTCGAAACGTGAGCTTACCAATAATATCAATCATGAGCTAAGAACTCCGATTGGGGTAATAAAAGGCTATATCGACACTATTCTCGAGAATCCGGATATGGATGAAAGCTCTCGCACTCATTTTTTGAAAAAGGCTCAGGAGCATGTAAATCGTCTTGTGAATCTGATTGCGGATGTTTCGGCAATTACGCGTCTTGAAGAGGGTGGAGAGCTTATCAGTACGGAGGAACTCGATTATCACGATATAGTATATACAATTGCCAATGATATCAAAGAATCCGGAGTGCTTGGGAAAATGGAATTCAGGTTTGATGTGTCACTTGATTGTAAAGTCAAAGGTAATTATAATTTGCTGTCAGGCATGCTGATAAATTTGGCAAAAAATTCCGGATCCTATTCGAAAGGTACATATTGCGAACTTGTTCTTGTCAAGGAAGACGAGAAATTTTATTATTTCGAATTTCGTGATGATGGAGTCGGTGTCGGTGAAGAATTTCTGCCTCATGTTTTCGAACGTTTCTTCCGCATTGATGCCGGCCGTTCGCGCAAGGCCGGGGGTACAGGTCTCGGTCTGCCTATTGTCCAGAATACAGTCAAGGCACATGGCGGCACAATATCAGTATTCAACAGAGAAACAGGTGGTTTGTGTTTTGCATTCACGCTGCCTAAATACAAAGCTCACAAGAGGTCATAGTACAGATTCGTCATTAATGACGTAGTATACGGAAGCTCTGATTGCTTTCCTATTTTATAATAATGGAAGAGAAGATTTTTACTCCCGAGGAACAGAAGCGGGTATTTGCAAATTATAAGAAACTGACGCGTCTATTAGGAGACCGTTTGCTGCCGGATGATATCGACGGTATAAAGGCTGCTGTTAATGATGCTTTTGCCTCAGAGGTAATTGTGCGCGATAAGTTTGGTTTCAATCCGTTTTTGTCGGCTCTCGAGACTGCCGTCTGCCTTTGTGAATTGTTGAGTGCCGACCGGAATATGGCTGTGGCAGTATTGCTGACGTCGCTCACGACTAACGGTTGTTCAGAGGATGTTTTGCGGAATAGATGGGGCGATGATGTCTGTAAGCTTGTAATCGGTCTTGGTAAAGTTACGATACTTTATAATAAAAGCGCATCGGTTGAAACAGAGAATTTCAGAAATCTGTTGCTTACGTTTGCTCAGGATATAAGGGTAATTATGATTATGATTGTAGACCGTCTGCGTATGCTCAGGGCCATCAATCATCATTCAGCCGACAATCTTGTAAGAGAGACTGCGTTTGAGGCTAACTATCTATATGCTCCTCTTGCTCATAGACTTGGTCTGTATGCAATAAAATCTGAAATCGAGGATATGTCGCTCAAATATACCAATAGAGAGATATATTCCAGAATCGCGCATGATCTTAATCAGACGAAGGCAAAACGAGACGCATATATCGCCGATTTTATCGCGCCACTAAAGAAAAAACTTCAGGCCGAAGGTCTGAAATTTGAAATCAAAGGGCGGACAAAGTCAATCTATTCGATTTGGAACAAGATGAAAAAGCAACACAATACAATCGCTGACATCTATGATTTATTTGCCATTCGAATAGTAATTGATTGTGAACTTGAGAGAGAAAAGCCAGAATGCTGGCTTGCATATTCGGTGGTTACCGATATGTATAGACCCAACCCCGGACGTCTCAAGGACTGGCTTAGTATACCAAAAAGCAATGGCTATGAATCGTTGCATATTACAGTGTATGGACCGGAAGAAAAATGGGTAGAAGTTCAAATTCGTACCCGACGGATGGATACGATTGCAGAAAAAGGTCTTGCCGCTCATTGGAAATACAAAGGAATCAAAAGTGAAGGTAATCTTGATGCGTGGATGAATAATGTCCGAGATATTCTTGAAGCCGGTCAGAATGGTCCAATGGAGTTGATGCGCAATTTCAAGATGGATGTTTATTCCAAGGAGGTATTCGTATTCACGCCGCGCGGCGACCTGTACAAGTTGCCGCAGGGAGCGACTCTCCTTGATTTTGCATTCAATATACATACGCGTATAGGTATACAGTGTGTAGGTGGCCGAGTGAATGGACGGAGTCGTAAGTTGAACTATAAATTGCAGAGCGGTGATACTGTTGAAATATTTACATCGCCGCAGCAGGAGCCGAGTACGGACTGGCTTTCGATTGTTGTTACCTCGAAAGCACGCAATAAGATTCGTTCAGTTCTTAAAGAAGCACGCAACAAATCTGCTGAATTCGGCAAAGAGCTGTTGCAACGACGTTTTAAAAACCGTAAACTTGACTATGACGAGGCAAATGTCAGCAGATTAGTGAGTCATCTTGGTTACAAGGACGCCATAGGATTTTTCAGCGCACTTGGAAATGAAGAGATTGATATAAATAATGTTGTCGATACCTACGCCGATATATCCGGACGTCAGCAGCGTGTCGATGAGCCCGGCGAACGTGTTTCAGCAAGCGAGTACATGCTTCAGCCGACGACAGATGATGCTGTAACCAGTGATGCCGGAGGTGATGTAATCGTTATCGGGGATGATATAAAAGGAATCAATTATAAGCTGTCGAAATGCTGTAATCCTATTTTTGGAGATGATGTATTTGGTTTTATATCATCGGAAGGTGTCATCAAGATTCATCGTTGTGACTGTCCGAATGCAGAGCATATCAGGACACGTTACAGTAGTCGTTTGATACGCACCCGTTGGAGCGGAACAAATGGAGGCGGCTCAAGGTTCATGGCTACTCTTCGTGTAATCGGTAATGACGATATTGGCATAGTGACAAATATAACATCTATAATAAATAAAGAAAAATCCGTATATTTGCGAAGCATATCAATAGATTCGAATGATGGTCTTTTCCACGGATTCATCTCGGTTGGTATAACAGACAAGACAGCTTTGAATCAATTGATAAAGAAAATAGGAACTGTGAAAGGAGTGAAAAATGTACAACGCGATAAATAGAATCATAATACCTACAGTCATAGTCTTTGCATTGGTGTCGTGCGGTAATTCTGATAAGGATAGTGCCGCAGAGCTTTACAGTAAATGCGAGAATGCTATAGGTGAGCATCGTTTAACTGAGGCGCTTCAGCTTTTGGATACTCTTGATGTACGTTATTCCAAACAGGTTGAGATTCGCCGAGATGCTATGCGTCTCCGCGCTCGGATTATGGAAGGCATGGCGATGGATAGCATAGGCGTCGCGGATGCTGCTCTTGCCGAGGCAACGTTGCAAGTTCAGGAATGGACCCCAAAGTTTCGTCATGTTGAGAGTTCTGTAGGGCTTGAGGGTTATTTTCTGCCGAAAGGAGTAAATGAGAAAATGATGACTCAGAGCGGTATTCAGGGGCGCGTTTCTGACAAAGGTTTCTTTTATGTTGTGGCAAATGTGCAGGGGCGATCGATTGGGCTTCGATCTTTTGAACTTGTTTCCGGAGCTGACCGAGTATCGTCCGCTGAGATTTCTGCGGCACGAATAATAAAAGTTGAAGGTTCTGAATCCGCGAGTTTCAATCCTGAGGAGCTTGAAGCTATCGGGCCATGGCTTGATAGCAACAAAGTCCCGTCGCAGTTGGTTCTTGTAGGAAGCAAGGGCAGTGTCAAGCTTAGACTAACCACAGCGCAGGGTGTGGAGCTCAAAGATTGTTATAATTACAGCCGGGCTCTGCAGGCGCAACGCCGTGCCTCTATACGTCGCGAGAAATTCGAACGGATGCTTGCGACTGCGCGCGACCAGCTTGCAAACCTTCCGGTAAAAGAATCAGAGCAATAGATTCGAGAATATGCAGAAGACTGTCATGCCGCATGTAATAGATTTACCGCGTATTTATGATCCGCGGGGTAATCTTTCGTTTCTACAGAACAATGACGGTATCATTCCTTTTGCTATTGAAAGAGTGTATTGGATATATGATGTGCCGGCCGGTGAAGAGCGAGGTGCGCATTCCCATCATGAGGGGAAGGAATTGCTGATTGCACTTGCCGGTAGTTTCAATGTCAATCTGTTTGACGGCAAAGAGTGGCACCATTTTATTCTCAACCGACCTTTTCAGGGACTGTATGTCCCTCCGGGATATTGGCGTACGCTTGATAACTTTTCATCAGGTTCCGTATGCATGGTTTTGACGTCGACCCCATATGATGAAACCGACTATGTGCGGGAATTTGAAGAATTTATGAAACTTGCAGAGAATGGGAAAGCTTAGATATCCTTTTCTTAATCTTGGAACTGTCAATTACAAATTTGCGCCCTTGTTAAAAGATGCGGCGGCGAGAGTAATAGATTCCGGTCGTTATGTTGGCGGTTCCGAAAACGAGTCTTTCGAGCAGGAACTTGCTGTATTTACCGGTACGGAATATGCGGTAGGCGTAAGCAACGGGCTTGATGCATTGAGGCTGATTTTCAAAGCTTATATTGAAATAGGGCGTCTTGCGCCGGGTGATGAGATTATAGTCCCTTCGAATACATATATCGCGAGTGTGCTTGCTGTAACTGACTGTGGGCTGATACCGATATTTGTAGAACCTGATTCACGTACACTTAATATGGATACTGCAAAACTTGCAGATGCAATAAGTGCAAAAACAAAGGCTATACTTACCGTGCATCTTTACGGTCGCCCGTGTTATGATGAACAACTTGCTGCTGTTGCAACTCGTAATGGGCTATTGATAGTGGAAGATAATGCTCAGGCAATAGGGGCTGATGCGCGCTATAAATCAAAAAAAGGAACAACACGGACCGGTTCGCTTGGCAATGCTGCTGCCTATAGTTTTTATCCTACAAAGAATCTTGGAGCACTCGGTGATGCAGGGGCTGTCACCACAGACGATGTTGAACTTGCCATGACTGTGCGTGCTCTTGCAAACTATGGATGTGATAGACGCTATCATAATATATATGAAGGTTATAATTGCAGGCTTGATCCCATTCAGGCTGCATTTCTGCGTGTAAAGCTACCATATCTTAAAGAAGAGACGAGTCATAGACGTACGTTGGCAGAAATATATAACAGCAGTATTGCTAATCCGTATGTTATAAAGCCAAAGCTGGAAGCCGGATGTGTATGGCACCAATATGTTCTATTGTGCGAAACACGTGACGGTCTTGCTACTTATCTAAAGAATAACGGTGTAGGTACTGACGTAAATTATCCGGTTCCACCACATTTGCAACCTTGCTATAAACGTTTTTCCAACTTGTCTTTGCCGATTGCTGAATCGCTGGCTACACGTGTGCTTAGTATTCCGGTTTCATCATGTACAAGTCCGGATGATGCGCGGGCAATCGCTGAAATAGTCAATGCATATTGTGAATGAGCGAGAATAATATAAATAGGGAATATACAGCACTTTATCATACTTTTGGCTGTAAGCTCAACTTTGCCGAGACATCGGCGGTCGCCGATGCTTTTGCCGCTCAAGGCGTTGTTGCGGCTGAATGTGGGCAAGATCCGGATATTATTGTAGTTAATACCTGTAGCGTTACCGGTGAGTCGGACCGCAAATGTCGCAGTGCGATTCGTTCGTATCATAGACGTTATCCTGATGCCGCGATTCTTGTAACCGGTTGTTATGCCCAGCTAAAGCCTGAAGAAGTAAAAAAACTTCCCGGAGTTGTTATCGTTGCAGGAATCAACGATAAGCTTGCTCTTGTGGAAAAAGCTATGGCTTATTTTGAGAAACGGTATATACAGGAGGAAATATGCGACGCCAGGGAGGTTCAGGATTTTATGCCCTCATGTTCGAGAGGCGACCGTACGCGTTACTTTCTCAAGGTTCAGGATGGTTGCAACTATTGGTGTACATATTGCACTATACCCAAGGCACGCGGACATTCCCGCTCCGGCTCCATATATGATATAGTGGAACAGGCAAAAGGTGTTGCAGGTAAAGGTGGTAAAGAAATTGTGATAACGGGTGTCAATATCGGCGATTTCGGTTATGGCCGAGAGGATAATTTTCTTGATTTGTGTCGCGCACTTGATGATGTTGACGGGATTGAGCGATATAGGATATCTTCGATAGAACCCAATCTGCTTACTGACGACATTATAGATTTTGTGGCATCGTCGAAACGATTTATGCCGCATTTCCACATTCCGTTGCAGAGTGGTAGCGACGAGGTTCTCAAGCTGATGCGTCGCCGTTATGATACAATGCTTTTCGCTCACAAAGTAAATAAAATCAGGGAGCTTATTCCTGATGCATTTATCGGAGTAGACTTGATTGTCGGTGCCAGAGGTGAGACTCCTGATCTTTTTGAGCAATCCAAGACATTTGTGAAAGGTCTTGATATAAGTCACTTGCATGTGTTTCCATATTCCGAACGCCCCGGTACAAAGGCTCTTGAAATTGAATATATAGTAGATGCATCCGAGAAAAGCCGAAGGACTGCTGAGATGATGGCGATAAGTGCCGGGAAGCATGCCGCTTTTGCACATCGTTTTCTGGGTACAGTACGCCCGGTGCTCCTTGAACATTCTCATAAGGAAGGTATTCTTGCAGGATTTACCGACAATTATCTGAGGATTGAGATGTCTGCCGGAGATAAATCAGACAATAAAATATGCCACCTGTGCCTCGAAAAACTGATGGAAGATGGCGAGACTATAATAGCTATACCGGTAGATGATTGAGAATATTACATACAGACTTTTGCGTTTTTTTTTAACTCTATTGGCGAGGCTACCGCTAAGTGCGTTATATGTCCTGTCAGATATTATATTCTTTACATTATATAGGATTGTCAGGTATCGCCGTTGTGTTGTCTCAGATAATCTTGTGGCGTGTTTCCCAGAGAAGAGTTCGGCGGAACGGTCTGAAATTGAACGGATGTTTTACCGTAATATGGCTGATTATATGGTTGAAACGATAAAATTGCTTCATATAAGTGATGCCGAAATAAAGAAACGTATGCATTTCGAAAATGCATGGCTTATTGATGATCTTATTGCTGCCGGAAAAAGTATTGTGGTATATTTCTCGCATTGTGGCAATTGGGAATGGGCTCCGTCTGTAACTCTTCATGCATCGCACGACAGAGTAGAGTATTGTCAGGTCTATCGTCCACTGGTAAATAAGGTATTTGATAAACTTATGCTTGAAATAAGGAGTCGCTTCGGGTCATTGTCTTTTTCGAAATCTACTGTATTACGCGACCTTCTGATGCTTCGTCGCGACGGTAAACTGTCAGTGACCGGTTTCATGAGCGACCAAAAACCGAGTCATGGCGACCCTACAGTAAAGACAATGTTTCTTAACCGTCCGACAGCGTTTATCAGCGGTACGGAGAATTTGGCGCGTCGCCTCAGTATGACTTGTATTTATTGGGATATGGAAAAGATATCGCGCGGGCATTATAGTATATTATGTCGTCCTATGTCAGATGTGGCAGCAGACAGCCCTTTTGGGACGTTAACACTTGAATATGTGCGAATGCTTGAATCAACGATACGTAGAAATCCTTCGATATGGCTTTGGACGCATAAAAGATGGAAATATCCGGTAACTCTTGATAACTGATGAATGATTCAAAATTGATAGCCGTTATTATCCTGAACTGGAATGGCGAGCGATTACTGAAAGAATATTTGCCGTCGGTAGTGGAATATTCCGACAACAAGATATCCGATATAATTGTAGTGGATAACGGGAGTACCGACGGTTCAATCGCGATGCTCGAAAAAAATTTCCCGACTGTTGGTGTCATGCGATTTGACCGTAATTATGGTTTTGCGGCCGGATATAATAAGGCTCTTGCAGAGGTAGACAATAAATATGTTGTTTTACTGAATTCAGATGTTGCAGTGACTCCGGGATGGGATGTTGAGCTGTTGGCATATATGGAGCAACATCCTCAGACCGCGGCTTGTCAGCCTAAAATCCTGTCGTATAATCGTCCGGAATATTTTGAGTATGCCGGGGCTTGTGGGGGATTTCTTGACAAGAATGGTTATCCATATTGCCGCGGGCGAATTTTTGGGACGTGTGAGGAGGATTCAGGCCAATATGATGTTTCGGTCGATCTGGCATGGGCAAGTGGAGCCGCCCTTATGGTACGTCGTGAGGTATATCTTAGTTGCGGAGGACTCGATCCTGATTTTTTTGCCCATATGGAAGAAATAGATCTTTGTTGGCGAATGCGACTTGAGGGTTATTCTGTGTCTGTAGTGCCATCTTCCGCGGTCTATCATTTAGGTGGCGGCTCTCTCCCGGCAGAGAATCCGTATAAAACCTATCTCAATTTTAGGAACAATTTGTTGATGTTGCACAAGAATCTTCCGGAACCGGACCGCCGAAAGATTCTATTTCGCAGACGCTTATTGGATACTATAGCGTGGATGAAATATATGGCGACTTTCAGTTGGAAGAACGCTGCTGCCATTTTTCGAGCTCATCGTGATTTTGCCGTCATGCGCAAACAATATGTGAGAAACGCCGCAAAGAATTTGTTGGAAACTGATATAGATTCGCGCCGAAATATTATAGTGGATTACTATCTGCGTGGGAAAAAAATATACAGCAGACTGTGATGCTATGCGTCTTTTTGAAAGATTAACACATTCTGCTTCAAATTAACTGAATTTGTTGTCAATAACTTCAAAAAGGGATTTCTCGGCTTTGAGGAAGCAAAAAAACAGACAGAAATATTTTGTCGGTTGAAAAGTATAAGTTAATTTTGCGATATGCTTTATTGAATGAATAAGAGAATTCCGCTGATAAAGCCACTGAAACACAATATTTACCCTTAAACCCGATACCGATACGTATAAAGAAATCAAAATATCCCCACAAGATTAAAACAAATTACAAAACAATTATTAACCAATACATTTACAAATTTCAGTACACATTTAACAAATTATGGAAGCTCAAAAGCCTACCGCAGCAAAACCTGCTGCGAAAAAGAATGCTCCTGGCATCAAGAATGCTGCATGGGTAATCGTTATCTGCGCAATCATCGCAGTGTGCCTCTTTATTTTCTGGTTTGGTAATGACATGCATTTCGACGAAGATGGTCATCCTCAGAATCTCTGGGGTACCGTTTACAAGGGCGGTTTCATCGTTCCTATTCTCCAAACCCTTTTCCTCACTGTTATCGTGCTTGCTGTAGAACGTTACATCGCTCTTAATTCTGCAAAAGGTAAAGGTAACGTGGCAAAGTTCGTCGCTGCTGTTAAAGTATGCCTTGAGAAAGGTGATATCAACGGTGCACGTGCGCTCTGCGCAAAACAGCGTGGTACAGTAGCAGCCGTTGTTGACTCTGCTCTTATCCGTTACGAAGAAATGGATAAGAACACTGTTCTTACCAAAGAGCAGAAAATTGCTACACTTCAGAAGCAGGTAGAAGAAGCAACCGCACTCGAAATGCCTACTCTTCAGCAGAACCTCCCCATCCTTGCTACCATGACGACTCTTGGTACCCTTGTCGGTCTTCTCGGTACAGTGTTGGGTATGATCAAATCGTTCCAGGCTCTTTCTCAGTCCGGAGCTCCTGACTCAACAGAACTTTCTACCGGTATTTCCGAGGCTCTTATCAATACCGCTTTCGGTATCGCAACCGGTGCATTCGCTGTAATCTTCTACAACTATTACACCAACAAAATCGATAACCTTACTTACGCTATCGACGAAATCGGTTTCTCTATCGTGCAAACATTTGCCGCTACACACTAATCCCGCATTTACCACATTAATAAATTAATCAATCAAAGGTAAATATGGGAAAAGTAAAAATCAAAAAGAAAAGTACACTCATCGACATGACTGCGATGAGCGACGTGACTGTTCTTTTGCTTACTTTCTTCATGTTGACTTCTACCTTCCTTCAGAAGGAACCCACGATTGTCTATACGCCTTCATCCGTCTCGGAAGAAAAGGTGCCGATGAACAATCTGGTAACAGTCCTCGTTTCGTCGGCTGACAAGTCCGGCAAAATGGAAGACCCCACTCTTGCCGAAGGTAGGCTCTTCATCTCGTTTACCGGTGATGCAGACTCGACTTTATCCAGCGAAAAGATTCGTGGAATGATGCTCGACGAAGCAATCTCAGTGTACAACGAGCAGCATAAGAACAATAAAATCGCTCTGAGCGAACAGCAGAAACAGCAGTTCCGTACATCCAACATGGTCGGAGTTCCTTTTGAGGATATGCCCAAGTTCCTCTCGATGAGTGTTACCGAGCGCGACAAAGTGCAAGGTGACATGTCGGGTGCCGAGGCGGCTAAGGCCGGTATTCATGTCGGTATTCCAATTGATGGCAATAAGAACAGGGACGGACGTCTCAACGATTTCCAAATCTGGCTTAAAGCTATCTACAACGTTGCCCAGCGAATTAATAATGAACAGACCGAAGGTCTCTCAGCGGAAGAACGCTCGCAGCTGTCCAACCTTTATACCGCACTTATGCGTAAAGGCCAGGGTATTGCTATCAAGGCAGATAAAGACACTCCTTTTACGACTGTTCAGACTGTCTTTGACAATCTCCAGACAATGAAGTTGAACAAGTTCAGCCTCATGACTGCACTCAAATCTGAAAATGAACCCACTCAATAACGTAAATCCATGGCACAGATAGATACATCAGGCGGTGGCGGCAAGAAGAAAAAAGGCGCCCAGAAAAAGATGCAGATCCACGTGGACTTTACGCCTATGGTGGATATGAACATGCTTCTGATTACATTTTTCATGCTCTGTACGACCATGATCAAGAGTCAGACCCTGCAAATTGTACTTCCGACCAATGAAGATGTGAAGAAAGAGCAGCAGAGTCAGACAAAGCAGTCCGAAGCTATTACACTGATCCTCGATACCGAATATAACGGTGATAAGCCTGCCGTTAATGCCGAAACCGGCAAAACCGTTCACAATATCTATTATTATGAAGGTATGGCCGATACAACTTTCGCAAATCCCAAATATCTCCAGAAGGAGCAATTTGTAGGAAATGTGAATCGTGAAGCACAAGGTATCCGTAAAATTCTGCTTAACAAGAACAAGCAGGTAATGGAAGAATATGCCAAGCTCAAAGAGCAGTGGAAAAACAAGGAAATCACCAAGGAAGAATTCGACCAGCTCGCTAAAAAGAATGCCTCGGACTCTTTGAAGACTCGTCCTGTTGTTGTGATCAAACCCGGTCCCAACACCACTTATGAAGGCCTTATCAATGCGATTGACGAGATGAATATCAACCAGATTTCACGTTATAGCATTGAGCTTCCTACCCATACCGATACACTCCTGCTCAAACACTATGAGCAGACGACCGGTGAAACTATTATTCGTCCCACTGTACGCGCCAAAGCAGTTCAGGCTCCAACAGCCTCTGCCGAGGATGCCACTTCTAAAAATTGATAGTTATGGCAAAAGATGTAGATCTTACCTCACAAGAGTGGCGCGATATAGTATTCGAAGGCAAAAATAAAGAGTTTGGCGCATATAAAATGCGCGAGACCTCTGTTGCCCGCCACACTAAAGCTATTGTTTGGGTAGTAATTTCGGTTGCTATCATCCTTGTGCTTCTTATTCTCTCGGTTTCCGGAGTATTCTCCAAGCCGGAGGATGAACAGATTACCACTGCAACTGTTCAGGAGCTAACAACTTTTGACAGTGAAGAAGAGGAAATCGAAGAAGAGGAGGAAGAAACATTCCAGCTTCCCGAACCCGAAGAAATCGTTGCACCAGAAGAGGTTGCTAACCAGCAGCAGGTAACTAATCTTCTTATCGTCGAAGACAACGAAATAGAAGAAGACAAGCAGGTTAAAAACCAGGAGGATGTGCTTGAAAATGAGGCCGCTGTAGGTGCTGTGGATATCACAGAAGGTACCAACGACCTTAACAAGGTTATCGTCAAGGAAGAGGTTATTGCCGCTCCTGTTGTAGAGGATGAACCTGTGAGCATTGCAATGGTTGAACAGAAGCCTGAATTCCCTGGCGGTGAAGCGGCCATGTACAAATGGCTCGGCGAGAACATCGTTTATCCGTCGGCAGCTTCTGAAGAAGGTGTTCAAGGTCGTGTTGTTGTAGAATTCGTTGTAGGCAAGGATGGTAGTATTACCAACGTTCGCGTTGTTCGTGCCCGTCATCCGGCTCTTGACAAAGAAGCCCTTCGCGTTGTTAAAGCGATGCCGAAATGGATTCCCGGCCGTAACAACGGTCAGCCTGTAAAGGTTACATACACACTCCCCGTAACCTTCCGTCTCCAATAGAATTCGCTTTTGAATTCCATACCTTTTCAAGCCTGGTACCGTTCGGTGCCGGGCTTTTATAATATTAATCAGTTGAGTTAATTGATTTTTTATTTATCTCGATTTTGCTATGAACTATCATTTAGTGTGGAAAGCCTATGTAGTTCAAGAGTATTCCGTATGAATGTATAGTAAAATATTGGATATACATGTTTAGATTATTAATTATAATATCATGAAAATTGATCATATAGCTCTTTATGTTTTGGATTTGGAAATGGCCAAATACTTTTTTATAAAGTATTTCAAGGCAACGGCAAATGAACTGTATTATAATCCACAAACAGGGTTGAGGACATATTTTCTAAAGTTCGATGATGGTGCAAGGTTGGAAATCATGAGCCGTCCCGGTATTATCTCACAATCAAAAAATATGATGCATCAGGGTTTTATTCATATAGCATTCAGCGTCGGATCAAAAGAAAATGTTGATGGAATCACACAGAGACTTAAAGATGACGGTTATATGGTGATGAGCGGACCGCGAATAACCGGAGACGGTTACTATGAAAGTTCTATTTTAGCTTTTGAAGATAATCTTATCGAAATAACTGAATAGAAATCCGCTATGTTTATATCCGGTTGCCCTGTCGTCACTGCAACCGTGCGAAGGCATGGTAGCGATTTCGCTGTCGAAGATGAAAGGGACATTGGCAGGAGCGATTACTGCGTTAGTGTCGTTGTTGCTCCGATGGGAATGCCGTGTTTTCTGCATGAGTTAGTATGTGTTGACGGCACACGCGATATGCCGAGTGCATGGCTGAAATCATTTGAGCGGAAAGGCTTGTTGCCTTTTGTCGCGAAGAGGTAGAGTATCGTGATTGTCAGCTGATTGCGCTGCAAGTCCGCGGATTGTAGATTCTCGATGCATGTATTTCTACGCGCTTATTTCTTCCATAGGGAATTTCCAATATGTATTGGTGTTATTCCTTCCTTGGAAGCGCGTAGAGAAATGGGAAAGCGAAATGTTGGCGATTGCCACAAGCAGTTAGTTCTGATTGTTCGTAATGATCCTCCCGGATAAAGCCAATTGCTTCCGCAATTTGGGCATAATTCAATTCATGCTTACTTGTTCGTGTTTCAAAAGGTATTCCTTTGTTTCCAGTCCACCTCCATAGCCCGTCAGAGAATGGTCGCTGCCAATGACTCTGTGACACGGAGCAAAAATAGACATTGAGTTTGCTCCATTAGCATTTGCAACGGCACGCACAGCTTTGGGCATACCTATTTTTGCAGCCATCTCTCCATAGGAGATGGTTTTACCGAAAGGTATGCAAAGCAGATATTTCCACACCTTTTTTTGAAAGTCAGTTCCCACAAACAGCAACGGTACATCAAACTCTGTTCGTTTTCCGGCAAAATACTCATTCAATTCTCTTATTGCCATTTCGATTACCGGTGATATGCCATCCTCAAATTCTGCATTTAATATGCGTTTAAGCCGGTTATCCACATGGTTGCGGTGACGTTCAACCTGCCAGTCGCATAAACAGAGTTTATCGCCAAACGAGCCGAGCATAAGTACCCCGCACGGCGAATCGTATTGATGTATTGTAATGATATTCTTTTTTATTATATTCATTTGTCATGCAAATTATGCGAGGGCCGAATCTGCTTTGCAATGCTTCTTACAGAGAATATACTATAATAATAAACGACTGCTTGGAATTTATTGGATAAGCAGTCGTTTTTATGAATTTTCAGTTTGATGTCTGGCGGCTATACGTGAGTTTAATCTTTGTTTTGGTAAGGTCTACAGTACACATTGTGGGGGCAAGGAGATATGGTTGTATGTCTGTTTCGACGTATTGGACGGAACCATAACCGGTATTTGTCATCTGCTCGAAATTG
Organism: uncultured Muribaculaceae bacterium; assembly: GCA_910576775.1. Taxonomy (GTDB): domain Bacteria; phylum Bacteroidota; class Bacteroidia; order Bacteroidales; family Muribaculaceae; genus CAG-873. The sequence goes on from CAJTJV010000002.1 coordinate 127,565, forward strand.
ACTTGTACAGGAACAAGCGAGAATGTGTAGTCTTCAGGTTCTATGGTGTCCTTTTCAAGCAAATCCATAAGATATTTTCTTAGAGCCGAGAAACTATAGCTGTGTTTTGACGAATCGTAGGATGCGTAGAAGGATGTTATGTTGTCGGTGAGTTTATTCTTCGCAAAGAACTCATCGCGATCCTTTTTAAGAATTAGCAGAAGATAAGGCGGTGCGGAGACATTGGCATTGTTTTCGATGGAATCAACGGGAATTTCCATTGTCAGGGAATTGAGAACGGATAGCCCCTTGCCATCAGCACGGTAGCTGTCGACGATTTCTTTTGCCGGGAAATTAAGTTCCATTTCATAACCGGCGGGTGCTACAAGGAGATTTTTGCCTTCCATTTCATATTGTTTAAGAGTGGAAGACATGGTGTAAGTGAGGTTATTGTTACTTACAACTTCCGGTGTAACAAGCATATATTGATGAATAGCGTCGGTTGTATCGTTTTTCTCATCATCAATCGGAGTGATTTTGCGAAGATAGAAAATCAGAGATGTGGACGATATTGCAGTAAGGCGTCCACTTCCGAAACTTGATTTCATATATACGCCGCCAAACACATTCTCAGCAAAAACCCGGCCATCTTTGAAATTATCGGGATTGTCTTCAAATGCTTTATATATGTTGCGCCCCAAGGAGGTAGGCATTTTTACGTGTATTTCGTGATAGTTCCCAGCTGAGTTTAGTGGATTGCTCTCTGAAAGGGTGTTATAGGTGGTTGATGTAATAGGTGTCTTGTTGTAATAACCTTCCGGATTAAAATTGCTGCCGATATCGTTTGGCAGCAGCTTTGTCAATGGATATACGGTAAGACCCATCGGAACGATGGAATCACCGATAAAATTTCCTAAGGCATATCGTAGGACGAGATGAAGCGAATCGACATTGGTTGAGGTATAGTTGGCGGTATCAAGCTCTGTCGAGGGGAGGAATTGTGCTACGGCGCTGCTTGAAAAGGTTCCGTAGTTCTCGATGGAAAGACTGCCTAGAAGCAATTGATCTGCCTTGGGACGTATACTTTCAACGCGGATTGTTTTTCCAGATACCGTGTAGGTTGAATCGATTGTGATTATGACATTGCTTTCTGTAAGAGATGAACCTATGGAAGACGTGGAATCATCGTCACATGAAGCAAATCCTACAGCGAGGAAAACTGAGAGCAGAATGAAAAAACTGCCTTTTTTCATAGGAGTGTATTATTGCATAGCCGCATATGCGGCGAAGGTTTGCTAAATAGATTGATAGAAGGTAAAGAAATCAATGTCGGAATCATCTGCGACAAGCATAGGTTTACCGCTTGCACGTGCATATTCTGCAATCGCAGGGTTAGTGTCGCAAGTACTGTCTACTATCGCATCTGCGGCATCTATTCCTATTTTGTTTAGTGTTGAGTAATCAAATTTGCCGTCAGGACTGATTTTATTAAGTGTCTCTTCGGAAAGACCTTCTTCTTTAAGTTTGTCCATCATCCTTTCGTTGAGTGTGCCCTCAACTTTATCACCGGCGATAGCGTAAACAAATTTTGTATTCTGGAATGCCGGATCCTCACCGTAAATAGTTTTTAGATATAGCGGAACGAGCGCTGACACCCAGCCTACGCATACAACCAAATCAGGATTCCATCTCAATTTTTTTACTGTTTCAATGACTCCGCGGACAAAAAAGATTGTACGTTCGTCATTGCTTTCTGCCTGTTCTATAGTCTCAAGAGTGGTTGCAGGCAAATGACGGCAGAAATAATCGTCGTTATCAATAAAATAGACTTGAAGACGAGTGGGCTGAAGGGTTGCTACTTTGATGATAAGAGGATGGTCGGTATCATCAATAAGAATATTGAGACCAGAGAGACGGATTACTTCATGGAGCTGGTTTCTGCGTTCATTGATAGCACCGTATTTTGGCATAAAACTGCGGACTTCCGCGCCTTTTTCCTGGAGTTTCTGAGCCATATTCCGGCTGAAAGAGCCCATTTTAGTTTGGGTTATGTAAGGGTCAATCTCCTGAGAGATTAATAGCACTTTCTTTACGTCCATTCTCTTATATTCAGAGGGAGAGTTCTGTTGATTATTAATAATTGCAAAGTTAGTGATTTTTTTTGACATATAGTTCTTTTAGAATGGAAGAGTTATTGATTTTTATCTTTTTTAGGTTTCATTTTACATTCGTAATCAGTAATTTTGTACAAATTTTCAGAAACGAGACAGAATGGTATAATAAATAAAAAACGCATGAATACGTTTAAACCTATAATATCGTTGATTATTACACTGGCATTTGCCGTATTGCCGGCGGTTGCCCAGCAGCCTGTCCGTTGGCGTTCGTTTGTAAAGGTGCAGCCGGATGGAACCGGTGAACTCACTATCAAGGCGCTTGTAGAACCGGGATGGCATCTTTACGGTCTGAATCTACCCAAAGGCGGCCCGAAACCTACGACATTTGACTTATCGGAGAGTACTGGTGTGAAATTTACGGGGAAACTGACTCCTAAACGCGAACCTCTTACCGTTAAAGATGAACTGTTCGGGATGGCGCTTCAGTGGTGGGACTCAAACATAGAATTTGTAGTTCCGTTTAAGACGGAAGCGGACGATGCTACATATAAATGTAAAATAAATTATATGACGTGTGACGGAAGCACCTGTCAGCCGCCAACAGTACATACCCTTACAGGAAAAATTAAAACTGCTGATAAATGAAAACAGAACCAAGATTCAGATATCTGCTTGCATTTTTTTCTGCATTTTTCTGCATTACAACCTTAGCTGTTGAGCAACCCGTAGAATGGACCGCTCAAATTGAGGATGTAACCTCTTCGTCGGCCGTTCTTAAAGTCACCGGCAAGATTGCTGATGGATGGCATATTTATGGTTTTGAAATGCCGAAAATGGAACCTGAAGCAGGTGTGCCGGATCCGACCAGTCTTGCTCTTGAATTACCGCAAGACGTACAAACGGACGGTGAAATGCAAAAAGAAGGTATCAGTATCTCGCATTTTGATGAATTCATGAATCTAAACCTGCCATGGCTGTCAGGGACGGTTGAATTCACTCAAAAATTGAGTTTTACGAATCCTCCTATTGGAAGCATAAGCGGTATTGTCAGATACATGGCATGCACTGAACAATCATGCACACCTCCTGCAAAATATGAATTTTCGCTCTCGCTTGGGACTGAAGAGACTCCGCTGGTGAAAGAAGATATGATAACGGAGGCATCAGCCCCTAAGACGCAGAATCTGATTTCTGATACTCAGGAGTGGTGGCAGCCGGTAGAGACTATACAGGAAAGTGCAGCCCAATCCTATTTGAGCATTCTGTTATTTGGATTTTTAGGAGGTCTTGTGGCGCTTATGACGCCCTGTGTATGGCCTATGATACCTATGACAGTAAGTTTTTTCCTTAAAAAGAGTAAGTCGCGCCGCCGTTCTATAATAGATGCAATTATCTATAGTATAAGTATTATTGTCATTTTCCTGATTCTCGGAATTCTTATAACGCTTATATTTGGTCCAGGAAAGCTTAACGAAATAGCTACTGGTGCGGTATTCAATATTATATTTTTTGCGTTACTTGTATTTTTTGCAATATCGTTCTTTGGGGCATTTGATCTTTCTCTTCCGGCAAGTTGGTCGTCGGCAATAGATGCTCGAGCAGAGAAAACTTCCGGTTTCCTGAGTATTTTCTTTATGGCTTTTACATTGGTTCTTGTCTCGTTTTCCTGCACCGGACCTATTATCGGTACACTTCTTGTTGAGGCATTTACACAAAGTAATCTTTTAGGTCCGCTTCTTGGTATGGGAGGCTTCGCTCTTGGTCTTGCGTTGCCGTTTGGCCTCTTTGCCTTTTTTCCGTCGATGCTAAAAGAACTTCCACGTTCAGGTAGTTGGCTTAATACCGTAAAAGTAGTTCTTGGTTTCCTGGAGCTTATACTTTCTCTTAAGTTTCTGTCGGTTGCCGATCTTGCCTACGGTTGGCACATTCTTGATAGAGAGGTTTTTATTTCGATATGGATAGTACTATTTGTCCTTTTGGGTATTTATCTTCTCGGCAAATTGCGTTTCAGTCATGATGCGCCAGGGCAGACTACATCGGTAACACGATTTTTCCTTGCTGTTTTTTCGTTCTCTTTTGCCGTTTATCTGATTCCCGGATTATGGGGCGCTCCGCTTAAAGCTGTAAGTGCTTTCGCACCTCCGCTTTATACTCAGGACTTTAATCTTTATGGAGGAACTTTCAGCGAGTTTGATGATTATGATGAAGGCATGCACTATGCCAAAGAGCATAATAAACCTGTTCTTCTTGATTTTTCGGGTTATGCGTGTGTGAACTGCCGCAAGATGGAAGGTACAGTTTTCGATAGTCCGACAGTTCGTTCGATAATAGAGCATGATTATGTGATGATTCGTCTGATGGTTGATGATAAAGCCAGCCTCAAAGAACCGTTTACGGTAGAGGAAGAAGGGCGGAAAGTGCATATTTCCACCATTGGTGATAAATGGGCTTATCTTCAGCGCCATAAATTCGGTATAAATTCACAACCGTATTATATCATACTTGACAATAAGGGATTTCCACTGGAGCAACCTCGCGCATACGATGAAAGTATTTCAGATTTCGTATCCTGGCTTGAAAATGGTGTGGAGGCTTATAAAAACAGATAGAAATGTCAAATACACGACAACAGCAACTCGAGTCTCTCAAGAATGTACTCGACACATTGGATATTTTAAGGGTTAAATGCCCATGGGATGCCAAACAGACTAATGAAAGTCTGATGCCTAATACTATAGAGGAGGTATATGAACTCGCACAGGCTTTGCTTGACAATAAAGAGAAGGATATCTGCAAAGAACTTGGCGATGTGCTCCTTCATGTGTTTTTTTATTCGAAAATCGGCTCAGAAAAAGGTTCATTCGATATAGGCGATGTGGCCGATTCGTTGAATAATAAACTGATATCCCGTCATCCTCATGTCTTCGGCAGTGTCAAGGCGGAAGATGCGGAAACGGTATCCCGTAATTGGGAGGAAATAAAGTTGCATGAAAAGGGGGGGAATAAAACTGTACTGGCTGGAGTTCCTGGCGCTTTGCCCGCACTTATCAAAGCGTTCAGAATACAGGAGAAAGTCGCAAATGTAGGTTTTGATTGGGAAAAAGCATCGCAGGTATGGAATAAGGTAAAAGAAGAAACCGGAGAGGTTGAAGAAGCTCTCGCCTTAGGCGATAATGATAATATAGAAGCTGAATTCGGTGATCTTATTTTCAGTATTGTAAATGCCGCACGACTTTATGGTATTAATCCGGAGACAGCTTTGGAGCATACAAACCGCAAGTTTATCACTCGGTTTAATTGGCTTGAGGCAAAAGCCAAAGAGTTGGGTCGGGATCTAAAGTCCATGTCGCTTGATGAGATGGATTGTCTGTGGAAGGAGGCAAAAATAAACTGCGGAGTCTGAATCATTAATGGTACTATGTATTACTGAGAAACCCAGTGTGGCGGCAACTATCGCTGCTATTCTGGGAGCTAACGAACGCCATCAAGGGTATTTTGAGGGTAGCGGTTATCGTATAACATGGACATATGGCCATCTTTGTACCCTTCTTTCTCCAGAAGATTATTCACCCGCTTGGAAAACATGGGCTTTGAGTTCTTTGCCGATGTTGCCTGGCAAATATGATATCAAGCTTCTTGATGATGAAGGTTACAAGAAACAGTTTGCAGTCATTAAACAATTGATTTCCGAGGCTGATGAACTGATAAATTGTGGTGATGCCGGTCAGGAAGGAGAACTAATCCAGCGGTGGGTGATGAAACTTGCTGATACCAAATGTCCTGTAAAGCGTTTGTGGATATCGTCTCTTACCGATGATGCTATACGAGAAGGTTTTGCGAAACTTCAGCCTCAGACTGATTTCGACAGATTGTTCTACGCTGGTCTTTCCCGCTCTATTGGTGACTGGATTTTAGGAATGAATGCCACGCGCCTGTACACTCTGAAATATGGAATGAACCGCCAGGTGCTTTCCATTGGCAGGGTACAGACTCCTACATTGGCTCTTATAGTTAGGCGTCAGCGTGAAATTGAAAATTTTGTGCCTAAGGATTCCTGGGAGTTGCATACAATATATCGTGATGTTGATTTCACATCGACCGGCGAAAGGTTTGAAACAGAAGAAGCCGGGATAACCGTATTGGATTCTATAAAAGATTCTGAATTCAGAATCAAAACGGTTGTTAAAAAACAAGGAAAGGAATCTGCACCGCGTCTTTTCGACCTTACGTCACTTCAGGTTGAGTGCAATAAGAAATGGGCGTGGACGGCAGAGCATACGCTACAGTTGATACAGAGTTTATATGAAAAGAAACTTACAACCTATCCGCGTGTAGATACTACATATCTCTCCGAAGATATTTATCCCAAAGTGGCGCCTACTCTTAGAAAAATGACGCCATATGAAAAATATACTCAGACGGTTTTGGATAATCCGATACCGAAAAGCAAGAAGATTTTCGATAATTCGAAAGTCACAGATCACCATGCTATAATTCCGACAGGGGTATATCCTTCCGGAATAGATGGAGACGAGAAGAAATTATATCATCTTATAGCCATGCGCTTTATCGGTGTTTTTTATCCGGATTGTCGCTTTGAGAGTACCACTGTGATAGGAGAGGTGGGAAAAGAAGAATTCAAAACAACCGGAAAACTAATCATTGCTCCTGGTTGGCGTATTCTTCTACCGGATAAAAATGCTAACGAGATGGATAATCCGGAGGACAAGACTCTGCCATTGTTTACAGAAGGTGAAAGTGGGTCTCATTTGCCTTCGCTCACCAAAAAGACATCTCAGCCGCCTAAATATTATACCGATGGTACTTTATTGCGAGCTATGGAAACCGCCGGAAAGACCATTGACAATGAAGAACTGCGGGAGGCGTTGAAAGAAAATGGCATAGGCCGCCCGTCAACACGCGCTGCCATTATCGATACACTGATTAAACGCCGCTATATTGTTCGTCAGAGAAAGAATCTTGTGGCTACAAAGGCTGGAACAGATCTTATCGATATCATTCAGGAAGAGTTGCTTAAATCGGCAAAGCTTACAGGTCTATGGGAAAATAAACTAAGACGTATCGAACGTGGCGATTATTCTCCGGCTCTATTTATCCGTGAGATAAGCGAAATGGTGCAGCTTATTGTACAAAACGTGCTGTCTGATACCTCCGGCATGAAAATCGGCATGCCGGCTCTTGATAATAAAGACAAAGCAGCCAAAACGACGTCTGCTACTAAGCCTAAGAAGCCAAAGTCTCCCAGAATAAAGGACCTTTCACAGATATTATGTCCTATATGTGGACTGGGACATCTGGTAAAAGGCCGTACAGCGTTCGGTTGTAGTCGGTTTGCAGAAGGTTGTTCGTACAGATTGTCTTTTCAGCAATGCCCACCAGATACTCCATTGTCTAAGATAGTCAAATTCGTTAAACGATAAAGGATAAGTGCCTCCACAAGGCGCTTGTCCTTATCGTCTTTTATTCTTCTTTCGTCCTCTTATGATATTCGGTTTGTCTGTTACGACAAAGTCAACAGGAATGTCATGATTTTCAGTTTCAAACTCGTCGAACAGCTGAAAATCATAACAAACACCTATTGTAATTGCATGAGAACGACTGAGCAAGCGGTCGTAATAGCCTTTCCCTCTGCCAACACGGTTCCCATGGCGATCGTATGCTACGGCCGGGACTATAATAAGGTCAATACTGTCTATATCCACCGTATCGTCGCCTTCAGGTTCTTCGATATGGAAAGCTCCAAGATGCATGCGGGAACGTTCATAGGGGAGAATCTCGAGGTCAAGACCATTCACGCGTGGAAGGAAGAAATTTTTCTCTTCAGAACAATGTGATATGAATTCTCTGGTTGACAATTCGTCGGCAAGGGAATGGTATAGCATAACGTTTTTGGCAACCGTATAGGCAGCCATGTTCCTTACAGCGTCGAATACGCGTTGTGCTGCGGCAATCTTCTCATTGTCATCGAGCATGGATTTGCGGGCTCGAACTTGTCGGCGGATATCATCTTTGTTCATCATTACTCTGATTTGATTGTTTATTGTCAAAAAGCGGGAATTCGGCGTCGCCGGACTCTATTCGGCTGACAGCTTCATTAACGACAGGGTCGGCAGAGTTTATTATTTGGAAATAACCGTCCATCCCTACAATATCGCGAGCGATAAGCGCTTTGATTTGATTAACAATCAATCTTGCGGAAATGTTGATATAGTACCATCTGGGAGCAATGCCGGCTTTAACATTAGCGTAATTTACAAACGACTGGAGCAGAACATTATCCGACGGCAAACGACCGAGCATATCATTGACATCACGTGCTTCGGAAAGCTCGTCTCTGTTCAACTCTGCATATTCATAAGCAAATTTACGAAGAGTACCACTATTTACAGCTTTGATATAATAGCTTGTGATGCCGGTTGTATCAGAAGGAACAAACACGTCAGGAATAATACCGCCACCACCGTAGACTAGACGTCCGGTGGACGTATGGAAAATTAGAGAACTGTCGACTTTGAGGCTATCTGCTGAAAAAAGTTCGCCTCTGTCGTAGCGGTTGAGTATTTCTGTATCGTAATCCGCATTTTTGCCAGGTGTATAGTTTTTCTGGATGCAGCGTCCTGAAGGTGTATAATACCGTTGTACAGTAAGGCGGAATTCGCTTGAGTCTGGCAGTTCGAAAGGTCTTTGTACAAGACCTTTGCCAAAGGTCCGTCGACCTATAACGAGGCCGCGGTCGTTATCTTGAATGGCACCCGCGAATATTTCGCTGGCACTGGCTGTAAATTCGTCGGTGAGTACAACTATCTTTGCATTTCCGAACGAACCGGAGCCGTCGGCAAGCAGGACGGTATTATTATCAGATGAACGGCCTTTTGTCATTACAATTAAGTTTCCGGCCGGCAGGAACTCGTTGGCGAGAAGCACGGCCGGATTCATATATCCGCCGCCATTGCCGCGTAAATCAACTATGTAGCTCTTTGCTCCGTCATATCGGAGTTGTCCGAGAGTTGTCAGAAATTCGTCGTAAGTATTTTCCGAGAATTTACCGAGACGTATATATCCTATTGAATCATTGATAATATACGAAGCATCAATAGGTGATACCGGGACTTCTCCGCGGATAAGATTGAATGTTATAAGTTCAGGGTTGTTGTGCCGCAATACTTTTACCTCGACAGGAGTCCCTTTATTGCCTCTTATAAGTTTGAAAACCTCTTCTTCAGAGATATTTACTCCTGAAATTCTGTGTCCGTCAACTTCAATTATCTTGTCTCCCGGAAGTATGCCGGCGCTTTCTGCCGCCGCTCCGTTTATCACTTCAAAAATATGCAGGGTGTCGTTAAGCATCTGGAACTGTATGCCAATTCCAAAGAAAGAACCTTCCAGATCGCGGTTGGCGATTATTCTCTGCGAGGTAGGAATATACGCAGAATGAGGGTCGAGATTACGTAGCAGTTCTGGAAGCGTCAGCTCAACCAAACTGTCCATATTTACAGCATCAACATAATTGTCTTCGATAATGTCGAAAATCTGTTTGAGTTTATGGCGCGAGGTTCCTTCTCTGGATTCATAGTCAAGCGCTCGTCCCAGCCAAAGGCCGGTAACAAGACATATTGCAGCTACAATGGGAAGCCAAAGAAGATATTTTTTTTGTGACATTGTTTGAAACGTTATTCAAGATTTGAAATGTGTACGCATTCTACACCTGCGCGACGAAGAAGATCGATACCGTCGGTAAGACGGTATAGGTCGTTGAATACGACACGTCTTATGCCGGCCTGTATAATAAGCTTGGAGCATTCCAGGCATGGTGAAGCGGTTACATAAAGAGTGGCATTGTCGCTTGAGTTGTTGCTCCGGGCAACCTTGCTGATGGCGTTCGCTTCGGCATGCAGGACATACGGCTTAGTAATGCCGTTTTCGTCCTCACATATGTTCTCGAAACCGGCGGGAGTGCCATTGTAGCCGTCGGATATTATCATTTTGTCCTTAACGATGATAGCGCCCACCTTGCGGCGCTGGCAGTAGGAATTCTCCGCCCATATTGTTGCCATGCGGAGATAACGTTTGTCAAGAATTTCCTGTTTTTCCAAATTGCTGTCCATGGGGATATATAGACTTAAAAACGGTTAGAATATAAGGGCTATGCGGTAGATGGCGAAAGCGGCCAGCCATGCCACGGCAGTATTATAAATAATACTAAAAGCTGCATACCACCAGGAACCTGTTTCTCTGGCAATAGCAGTTATTGTCGCGATACAGGGACAATAAAGCAGGATGAATATCATGAATGCCATAGCGGATGCCGGCGTGAAATCAGGTTTGCCTGTTATGGGTGATGGTGATGTCAGACGTGCGCTAAGTCGTGCGTCTGAAGCTTCTTCATCGTTAGTGTAAAGTACGCCGAGGGTGGAAACGACAATTTCTTTAGCGGGAACACCGGCCAAAGCAGCGACGGTCGCGCGCCATTTGAAGCCTATAGGTTCCATAATCGGGTTGATAGCTTTGCCGGCCATTGCGAGATATGAATCTCGAGAGGGATCGATCGATGAGTCGGCCATCAATACTGAATCAACAGATGTGGTTTCGTTTTTGTCATGAACCGGGAAATAGTTCAGGGCCCATACAATTATGCTTGCAAAAAGAATTATGCCTCCCATTTTTTTCAAATATTGTTTACCTTTTTCCCAAGTATGGCTTAAAGATGTCTTGAGAGCCGGCATCCGATAAGGGGGAAGTTCCATTACGAATGGAGTTTCATCCTTACGGAACATGAAGCGGCGTAATAAACGTGCCGTAATGATTGCCACTATAATACCAAACAGGTACAGACCGCCGAAAACCAATGCTGCATGTGCCGAAAAAAATGTCCCTACGAGTAGAACAAAGATTGGCAGACGTGCAGAACATGACATAAATGGATTTATGAGAATAGTTATTATGCGGCTCGACTTGCTTTCAATGCTTCTGGAGGCCAGGATGGCGGGGACATTGCATCCAAACCCCATTATAAGAGGAATGAATGATTTTCCATGCAATCCGATTTTATGCATTACCTTGTCCATTATGAATGCCGCACGAGCCATATAACCGGAGTCCTCCATGAAAGATATACAGAAAAACAGAATCAGAATATTGGGAAGGAAAACTATGACGCCGCCTACACCGCCGATAATTCCGTCAGCCAAGAGGTCTTTTAGAAAGCCGTCGGGTACAAGTTTGTTGACTGTCATAGCAATCCATCCCACTGCAGTTTCAATCCACCCCATGGGATATTCGCCGAGATAGAATGTTGCCCAGAATATAAAAAACATTATAGCAAAGAATATCGGGAAACCAAGTACTCTATTTGTTGCGAGTTTATCAATAAGACGTGTCGCGGATGTTTTTTTTCTCCCTGGTGTATAAGTCTCTGCGAGAGCACCGCTGATAAAACCATATTTTTCTGCAGCGACGATTGAGGAAATATCCTCGTCGCGAATGCTTTCGATTTTACCTCTGAGTTTATCGCGAAGGAGGATTATAGGATCGTCGGCCCCGGCTCTTACATGTTTGCGCCAATCTCCTGTATTAATGTTACAATTGTCGTATCCTTCGCATCCGTGACAGAACATTTTATGGAACGGTGAACATTTCCTATGCGTTTTGTCGTTCTCCGGTATGCACAACGAGCTATCCTGCATCATTGGAATTTCATCCTCAATCTCATGGTCGCCCTCTAATAGTTTGATGGCTAAATATCGCGGTGAAAAATGCTGGTTTCGGGAGGGGAGTGCTTTGATTGCATCAACAATCTTACGAATGGCATTTTCGATGTCTGCGCCGAGGTTTACATGTACGTGGCGCACTGTTTCGTCATTATTCTCATATACGGCAATTACATGGTCGAGCAATGCGTGGATTCCGTCTCCGGTTTTCGATACAACAGGAATCATCGGTATGCCAATCATTTTACCAAGATTTTCGTAATCGAGATTTGCACCGGAAGCTCGCAGTTCGTCGAACATATTAAGGGCTATCACCATTGGATAGTCCATGTCGATAAGTTCGGTAGTAAGATAGAGATTCCTGTTGAGGTTCGACGAGTCGATTACATTTAAAATTACATCGGGATTGTTTTCCCTGAGATATTGACGGACATATAGTTCTTCTGGAGAGTAGCAACTCAAGGAGTATGTGCCTGGAAGATCGACAATGTTGAAAGTATATCCGTCGTATTTGAAATGGCCGTCTTTTGCATCGACTGTAACACCGCTGTAGTTGCCGACATGTTCCTTGGCGCCACTGACTGCGTTGAACAGGGATGTTTTTCCACAATTGGGATTTCCTATAAGGGCTACATTGATATGGTGCCTTTGTCTGTGAAATGATTTTAACGGATGATCTTCATCTCCGTGCCATGAATTCTCAACCGCTTCATGTCCTATTACGGCCGCTTGTCCGTCGTCTATCGGGACAATTTCGATAAGAGCCGCTTCTGAAGCTCGCAGCGATACCTCATAACCCATTATGCTATATTTTATAGGGTCTTGAAGAGGAGCATGCAGGACTACGCGAACAGCTTGTCCCTTGACAAAGCCCATTTCCATAACTCTTTTACGAAAGGCTCCGTGTCCGTGAATTTTAACCAAAATACCGGTTTGCCCCGTTTTAAGGTCACTCAGCTTCATAGTTTGAGATTTTGAACCTGTGTAAGGTGTTCTACTGTTCCGATATCAATCCATCCGAACGGCTCTGTTGGTGTAAAGGATTTTATAGTTTTGCCGTCAGCGCATACATCAATATAAAAATCAACAACACTGAAAGAATGTAGTTCAGTGCCGCAGTATAGATTTATGCTGTCGAGTGTGCGACGGTGTATACAATGGACTCCACCAAAGGCTTCATGCCGAAATATGTCGGGATTTAGGCCTATGGGGCGGACCGCTCCGTTGTTTTCATTTGTCCATCCCTGAAGGTAACCGTTGCTGTTGAATAGAAATTTACGGGAAGTTTGTCGTTTGGAGTCTGTAAGTAGGACTCCTTCGACTTCGCAAGCGGCATTGCAGATGTCATTTATTGAAAAATCGGTAAGGATGTCACTATTGTGAACGATGATGCTCTCGTTTTTGTCAATGTTTTCAAGCAGTCGGCTTTCACGGGCGATTTTTGCAAGTGCTCCTCCGGTCTCGAGGAGCATATTTCTTTCATCACTTATTTCAATCCTGACTGGGAATGCCTGTGATTCAAGATAGGCTATAATTTGAGAGGCGAAATGATGCACGTTAATCACGATTCCATCAACACCGGCTGTAATAAGTTTTTCGATAATTCTGCCAAGAATTGGTTTGCCGCATACTGGTGCCAATGCTTTAGGATGGCTGTCGGTAAACGGTTTCAGACGTGTGCCTTTTCCAGCGGCAAATATAATGGCTTTCATTCCTTTACAGCGAAAGATTGTTCGATATTCTGTTCGCGATGTATGAGTTCGACACGCACGTTGAATTTTTTTGCAATGTGCTCGGCCATGTGTTGCGCACAATATACTGAGCGATGCTGACCGCCTGTACATCCGAATGCAATCATAAGATTGGTAAAACCTCGTTCGATATAACGTTTTACGGAAGAATCTGTCAAAGCATAGCAATGATCCAGATACTCAATTATTTCGCCGTCTTCTTCAAGAAAGCGTATCACATTTGCATCAAGTCCTGTGAATGGCTTGTAGCGTTCGTATTTACCAGGGTTATTGATCGCGCGGCAGTCGAAAACGTAGCCGCCCCCGTTGCCGGACGGGTCGTTGGGAATTCCTTTCTTATATGCGAAACTCAGCACTCGTACAGTAAGTTGTTTTTTTGTGAGAGCGTCGGTAAACTGCTTCATGTTGACTAATTTGACAAGCAGTTCATTAAGGTAGGGATACTCTTCGTATGGTTTGTCAAGAAGTGCGCGGAGATTTTCAATTGCATAAGGCACACTTTGCATAAAATGAGGCTTTTTTTCGAAATAGCCTCTGAAGCCGTAAGCTCCGAGAACCTGCAAGGTGCGGAACAGAACGAAATGGCGGAGCATCGATATAAATTCCGGTTCTCCGATTGTCGTGTATTTGTTAAGCGATTTCAGATACTCTTGTAAAAGTTCATGCCTGAGGCTGTCCGGCAGGTTTGCTTTTGCCTGCCAAAGAAATGAAGCAACATCATAGTAAAAAGGTCCGCGACGCCCCCCTTGGAAATCTATGAACCACGGTTCTCCTTCTCGAATCATTACATTTCGGCTCTGGAAATCGCGGTACATGAAAGTATCGGAGTTGCATTTGATCAGAATGTTGGCAAGTTTCTGAAAGTCGTCCTCCAGCTTGTCTTCAGCGAATTCAAGCCCTGTAGCTTTGAGGAAACAGTACTTGAAATAATTGAGATCCCACATGATTGAGCGGATATCGAACGACTCTACCGGGTAACAAATAGAGAAATCCATGCCATCCGCACCGTTGAATTGTATATCGGGTAGCCGTCGGATTGTTTTTGTCAGCAAGTCACGTTCATGGAGCGAGAATGAGCGTGTCATACGTCCCTTTTCAATTTCTGTGAATAGCAGACTATCTCCGAGATCGGTTTGAAGATATACCATACCGTCGTCGGATACGGCAAGAACCTCCGGAACTGGAAGACCTTTCTTCTGGAAATGACGGGCCATGTATATGAAAGCCTTGTTTTCGGCTTCTGATGTTCCGATAACGCCTATAGTGGTTTTGTTTCCTTTTGTATTTAGCAATCGGAAATAACGGCGGTTTGAGCCAGAGGAGGGAAGCTCCGTAATTTTGTCCGGTTCTATGCCAAGGTATGTTGTATATAGTTTTATTAGAGCGGTTGTGTCCATATCGGATTAATTTCCCAGGTCTGAAAGGAATTTTATACGCATCAGGCGGATTTCATACTCGGAGAAATCATCACCAAGTTCTTTAAAGGCCTCCTGAAGGTTGTCGGTTACGCTGGAACGAAAATACTCGAAGACATCGTTCTGGTCGTCGGCATCCATAATCTCGTTCAGATAATAGTTGATGTTTATTCGTGTGCCGGCATTGACGATGCTTTCAATTTCATCCAGAAGCTGGTCAAAATCGAGTCCATTGGCACTTGCAATCTCATCCAGGCCGATTTTTCGGTCGATAGCCTGGACTATTGCTATTTTCACCTTGCTTTTATTAGCGATAGTGCGTACGCGAAGGTCTTCAGGACGCTCTATTTCGTTGTCGTCTACGTATGTTTTTATCAAGCTGATGAATTCTTGTCCGTATCGCTTCGCTTTTCCGTTGCCAACTCCCGGTATATTGGCAAGTTCCTCCATGTTGACAGGATAAGTTGTGGCCATAGCTTCGAGCGACGGATCCTGGAATATCACGTAAGGCGGCAAGTTGAGACCGGAGGCGATTTTGTGACGCAGACCATTGAGAATGGAATATAGTTCGGGATCTGCGGCAAATGATCCGCTTTGCGGAAGAATATCGTCGTCCGGCAATTCTTCGGCATATTCGTTGTCTTCAACAATTTTGAAGGACTGGGGATGATCAATGAATTTCAACCCCTTTGGAGTTATGCGCAGAATGCCGTAATTCTCGATTCCTCGTTCAATATAACCGGCTATGATGCCTTGTTGTATTACTGAATTGAGAAATTTGGGTGTTTGTCCCTCGCAGCATCCGAACACTTCGAGTTCATCGTGATGGTAGTTTCGAACATCGCTCGAGGCGCGACCTAACATCACGTCGACAACATGTTCGGTTTTGAATTTTTCTTTAAGGGCGGCAATAGTTTCCAGTGCCGCAGACAAATCTTCTTGTGCTTCCACTTTCTTCTTGGGATTAAGACAGTTATCGCAGTTGCCACAGTTTTCATTGTCGTATTTTTCACCGAAATAATGCATCAGGGTGCGTCGGCGGCAGAGAGAAGATTCGGCGTATGCTGCGGTTTCGGCAAGGAGTTGCTTACCTATTTCCTGTTCCGCGACGGGTTTGTTCTGCATGAATTTCTCCATTTTCTGGAGATCTTTACGGGAGTAGAAGGTAAGGCAAATGCCTTCGCCGCCGTCACGGCCGCTTCGGCCGGTTTCCTGATAATAGCCTTCGAGCGATTTAGGCATATCGTAGTGGATTACAAACCTTACATCGGGTTTGTCTATGCCCATGCCGAACGCTATAGTAGCAACGATAACATCGATTTTCTCAAGTAGAAATGCATCCTGATTGGCTGAACGGGTAGCGGGGTCCATACCTGCATGATATGGCATTGCACGCAGGTTGTTGACTCTGAGGAGTTCAGATAGTTCTTCAACCTTTTTCCGGCTAAGACAATATATAATGCCGGATTTTGAAGGACGTTGCTTGATGAAACGGATGATATCGCGGTCGGTATTTGTTGTCTTCGGTCGAATCTCGTAATATAGATTCGGTCTGTTGAACGACGATTTGAAAATGGCGGCAGAAGTCATTGCAAGGTTTTTTATTATATCATGCTGGACTTTAGGTGTCGCCGTAGCAGTGAGCGCGATTACCGGACGAGAGCCAATCTCGTTGATGAGTGGACGTATACGCCTGTATTCGGGGCGGAAATCGTGTCCCCATTCAGAGATGCAGTGAGCCTCGTCGACGGCATAGAAAGATATGGGTACGTTTTTTAAAAAGTCTATGTTGTCCTCTTTCGTTAGTGATTCGGGTGCAACATAGAGTAGTTTTGTTTTTCCTTCGGCTATATCATTCTTTACTTGGTCTATTGCGCCTTTTGTTAATGATGAATTCAGAAAATGGGCGATGCTGTCGTTTTCGCTGAAATTGCGCATGGCATCGACCTGATTTTTCATCAAGGCTATAAGCGGAGAGATAACAATAGCGGTTCCCTCGCTCATAAGAGCCGGAAGCTGGTAACACAAGGATTTACCGCCACCTGTAGGCATTATTACAAAGGTGTCGTTTCCGTTGAGCAGGCTCAACATTATTGCCTTTTGGTTACCTTTGAATGTGTCGAATCCAAAGTTTGTCTTTAGGGCTTTAGCGAGTGTTGATTCATCGAATGGCATAGCTGGAAGGATCGTTTTGGAGAGGACTATAGTTATGTCAGACAGCCTGTGCGTCGAAATGTGCGGCTTCAAGCTGGAGTCGGCAGTAGTCGGAGTCAACAGTGAAGCTTTCAGGTTTTGCCGTTGGCATCTCGAACATGGCATTCATCATTATGGTTTCTACGATTGAACGTAGACCGCGGGCACCAAGCTTATATTCTATTGCTTTGTCGACAATGAACTCAAGTGCATCGGGGCGGAAGATGAGTTTTACTCCGTCCATTTCGAATAGCTTTTCGTACTGGCGTATTATGGCGTTCTTCGGTTCCGTCAGAATCTTGCGTAGAGCGTTTCTGTCAAGGGGCAGTAGGTGTGTCAGGATAGGCAGGCGTCCTATTATTTCAGGTATAAGACCGAAAGTACGCAAGTCTTGTGGGGCAACATGTTGCATAAGGTTGTCTCTGTCGACTCGTTTTGTGCCTTCTCCTGTAGAGAAACCTACGAAGCTACTGTTGAGGCGATGTGCGATGGCTTGCTCTATGCCTTCGAATGCGCCGCCACATATAAAGAGGATGTTTTTGGTATCGACGGCAATCATTGGCTGTTCCGGATGCTTGCGACCTCCTTGCGGGGGTACGTTGACTACAGAGCCTTCGAGAAGCTTTAACAGACCTTGTTGTACGCCTTCACCACCGACGTCGCGGGTAATGGACGGATTGTCGCCTTTTCGGGCTATCTTATCGATTTCGTCAATGAAGACAATGCCTCGTTCGGCTCGTTTTACGTCGTAGTCAGCAGCCTGCAACAGGCGGGTAAGAAGGCTTTCGATGTCTTCGCCAACGTAGCCGGCCTGAGTTAGAACGGTGGCGTCGACGATTGTGAATGGTACGTCGAGTTGCTTGGCGATTGTGCGAGCTATTAGAGTTTTGCCGGTGCCGGTGGGGCCTACCATTATGATGTTGCTTTTTTCTATTTCCACACCATTGTCATCAATAGGTTGATCGAGGCGCTTATAGTGGTTGTAGACGGCAACTGAGAGATAGCGCTTGGCCTGTTCCTGACCGATTATGTATTGGTCAAGAAAATCTTTGATTTCTCCAGGAGTAGGAACCTTTTTAGGGGACTGTGAAGCTGCAACGGTGGCGGCTCCCGGGTTTGTTTTGTGGTACTTGGCGCGTGCTCTGGAGGCTGTGCTGTTGTTGGAGTCAGGCTCTTCAATGAGCCCGAGCATGTTGGCGGCGGCTTCGAGACAATCGATGCAAACGCCGCCATCCATGTTGGGAGAGGGGAGAATGGAGGCGCCTTCGAGTTCATTGCGCCCGCAATATATACAATGTAATTCGGACTGTGATTTTTTCTTCGCCATCTTTATTCCTTAGCTTTAACGAGGATGCGGTCTATCATTCCATAGTCGAGGGCTTCCTGTGAAGTCATCCAGTAGTCACGGTCGGAATCTCGTTCAACTTTTTCGAACGGTTGGCCGGAATGCTCGGAGATGATGTGATAGAGCTCGTCCTTGAGCTTTTTGATTTCGCGTGCTGTAATCTCAATGTCGGAAGCCTGTCCTTGCGCACCTCCCATAGGCTGATGAATCATCACGCGTGAGTGGCGTAGTGCGAAACGTTTGCCGCTCTGACCGGAGACAAGGAGAACTGCGGCCATCGAAGCAGCCATACCTGTGCATAGAGTGGATACGTCTGAGGCCACATATTGCATGGTGTCATAAATTCCGAGGCCGGCATATACGGAGCCTCCGGGTGAGTTAATATAAATGGATATATCTTTGCCGGGGTCGGTGCTGTCGAGGTAGAGCATCTGTGCCTGAATGACGTTGGCGGTGTAATCGTTTACCTCGGTGCCGAGGAATATGACGCGGTCCATCATAAGGCGTGAGAATACGTCCATCTGAGCGACATTGAGCTGGCGCTCCTCGATTATGGTAGGATTGATATAGGAGGCAGTCGGAGCCATGGAAGAAATGGCGGCTGAATACTGATCCAATGCAAGTCCATTCATTCCCAAGTGGTGAACGGCAAAGTTTCTAAAGTCGTAATTATTCATAAAAATTATGCAATGTTATTATGCATCCTCCGTAGAGGCTTGTTTTCTTCATCAAAATTAATCAAAAATTCTTATGCTGACAAATATTTTTACTCGGAGCCGCAAAAAAAATAAAAGAAAGCGTATCTTTGCAGTCCGAATACGGAACGTGGATTTAAAATGGATTTCAAGTAATGACAGAGTTTATGGAAAATGATACTTTGTACACGCCTGTGCAGCGTGTGAAACGCTATTTTTTTTCTATGCGCAATGGAGTGATAGCAGATACTCTGCGTAAGGGCGGTAGCCCGTTCCGCTATATTTTCGGACTTAACTTGCCTCAACTTGTTGAAGCTTCGGTGATATTCGGTAAGGACAAGGCTCTTGCCTGTAAACTATGGGATAACAATACCACACGCGAGAGCATGCTTCTTGCTCCGATGCTTATGCCGGCAGATGATTTCTGCATAGAAGAAGCGCGGAAATGGATATCAGTTACGCCGGTGCCGGAGGTGGCTGATGTGTTGTGCCACCGTCTTCTACGTCATCTGCCTTATGCTTTGGGGTTGGTGCTGGAGTTTTCTGACGCTTCTCATACTGATATGGAACGTTATACTGCGGGACGTCTTGCACTTAATCTTTTCGGTACGGAAGAATTTGATGCCGTTGATGTACTTTTAAGATTAGAGAAAGATTCGGGGTCATATACCAAAGCTATAGCTCGTCAGATTGCAATGCGCTTTGAAGATTTGTGACGAAATGATTGAACGCCTCCTCAACCTACTCGCTTATGATTCTGAGAGCCCGATGCTTTTCAACTCGGGGCTATTTCTTGTGTTGTTTGTTGTTTTCTTGCTTGTATACCAAAGTGTTAAAGGGCATAGACGGTTGAGGATGCTGTTTGTGATAGCTTTTTCGCTTTATTTCTATTATAAATCAAGTTCGTGGTGTGTATTAATTCTATGCGGTGTATGTGTGTCCGACTGGCTTCTCGGGCGGTTGCTCTGGCGTACTGATGTGCGGTGGAAACGTAAGGCTATAGTTGCTGTCAATGTGCTTCTAAATGTAGGGATGTTGGTGTATTTCAAATATTTCAACCTTCTTGTTGACGCCTTCGCTTCTGTTGTAAGTATGCGTTTCGATCCTGTCGAGGTGATACTTCCAGCGGGAATATCGTTCTTTACATTCCGCTCTATCAGTTATCTGGTAGATATATACCGCCGGCAGCTTGATGCTTGTGATAGTTTTCTTGACTATGCTTTCTATCTGACATTTTTTCCTCCGCTTCTCGCAGGTCCTGTGGTGAGAGCCAAGGATATGCTTCCTCAGATAAAGAATGCTTCAGCAGCTACGCCGACTATGATCTCGGAAGGACTTTTTCTTATTATGACGGGTCTTGTCAAGAAAGTTGTTATAGCTGATTATATCAGCGGGAATTTTGTCGATCGTATTTTTGACAATCCGTTGCTCTATTCAGGTTTTGAGAATCTAATGGGTTGCATCGGTTTTACTATTCAGCTTTATTGCGACTTTTCGGGCTATTCTGATATGGCCATAGGTCTTGCATTATTATTGGGATATCGCTTTAAGGATAATTTTGCCGCACCTTTCAAGGCGCAGAGTCCCACAGAGTTCTGGCATCGCTGGCATATATCCCTTTCGACATGGTTGCGCGATTATGTTTATATTCCGCTCGGAGGTAATAGGAAAGGCAAGATTAGAGCATATGTCAATCAGATTGTGACGATGGTTATTGGAGGTCTATGGCATGGAGCCTCCTGGATGTATCTGCTCTGGGGTGCTTATCATGGTGTGTTGCTTGTTCTTCATAAATGGCTGCGCGGGTATAAGTTTGTACCTGAGGTATTGGAGGGTACAGCTCTAATCCGTGCGTTGAATGTCGGTATAACATTTACTCTTGTAGTCGCGGGATTTACCATCTTCCGCTCGCCGGATATTGCCACGTCCGGTCAGATTGTTACGCAGATTTTTACGAATTTCCATCTTTCGGTGGCGCCTCAGTTCGTCAGTGGATATATGATGATTATCGCCGCTATGGCCTTAGGTTACCTTTCACATATGGCACCGCGGCGGTGGTCGGTTGACGCTTCTGGTGCATTTGTAGAAATGCCTTTACTATGGCAATCGATATTGATTGTTGCCGTTATATTCCTTGTAGTTCAGACGCGTAGTAGCGAACTTGTTCCCTTTATCTACCTTAGCTATTGAACCATGGCTGGGGAGTGGGCGTTTTTAATGAAACGTCTAAAAAAACTCCGCAATCATGAAAATAATTAAATCCGCAATCATTGCATTGTGCGCCCTTTGTGCTTTTGACGAAGCTGAGGCATGTTCTCGCGTTGTCTATCAAGGCGACAAGGGTATTGTTCTTGTTGGTCGTACACTTGATTGGCGCACTCCAATTCCTACAAATTTATATGTATATCCCCGCGGCGTGTCTAAAACTAGCATGCCGGACGGCCCTTGTCTGCGTTGGAAATCTAAATATGCTTCAGTTCTTGCAGTGGGCTACGATGGCGGCGTAACAGAAGGTATGAATGAGCGAGGGCTCGTAATGAATGGACTCTTTTGCAAAGGTACCGTTTATCGTGTCGCGCCTGATTCAACATCGACAGTCCCGGTGGTGAGTCTCGCAATGTTTGTCAGTTGGTTTCTTGATAATTTTTCTACAGTTGGAGAGGCCGACGAATGGTTGCGAACCGCTGATTTCGCAATTTATGGCAAGACTTTTGACGGAGGTACTGTTTCAACCTTACACTGGGCTATTACTGATGCTACAGGCGACAATCTTCTTATCGAGTACACGGACGGAGAGATGAAAACATATCGAGGGCGTGATCTTACCGTTCTCACCAACGATCCCGCACATCCGCAGATGACGGCTGTCGAAAACTATTGGCGTGCTGTCGGTGGCACCAATATGCTACCCGGCACTGTTCGAAGTGCTGATCGCTATGTGCGCGCATCCTATTTTGTCGGCCATGTGCCTAAAGATTATGCCTTTCCAGAAGCCTTCGCAGCCATAACGAGTATCATGGGGGTGGTAAGTGTGCCTTATGGATACGAACTCCCCGGAGAGCCGAATGTATCATCTACGCAGTGGACGTCTGTCAGTGATGCAATTGGGCACCGCTATTATTTCCGTCCTGCCACCTCTATAGGATATCTGTATGTTGATTTGGATAGGCTGAATCTTTCTTCCGGAGCACCTGTCCTTAAACTTGACATGGCGCGACATGGCGATGTATCAGGATGTGCAAACGCACTATTGGAAACCAATTCAGGGTTTACTCCCATGTGGTAACATATGGGAGTAAAATGAAATGGGGTACATGCCGTCCGGTGTGTGCCCCGTCTCTTGTCCGGTCGAAAAAAAAACGCTATCTTTGCCACAAAAGAAAGGAATACGCCAATGCCCCTCATCGACCGTGAAACAGTACAGAGAATTCTCGATGCCGCCGACATTGTAGAGGTCGTCAGCGATTTTGTAAGCCTTCGCAAGAGTGGAGCCAATTACAAAGGTCTCTGTCCATTTCATAACGAGCGGACTCCCTCTTTTTCAGTCAATAAGGCGCGTAATATCTGCAAGTGTTTCAGTTGTGGCAAAGGTGGTTCGCCAGTGAATTTCATCATGGAGCACGAGCAGATGACATTCAACGAGGCTCTACGTTATCTCGCCCGCAAATACAATATCGAGATCCAGGAGCGGGAGCTTACCGAACAGGAACGTGCCGCAGCCTCTCGGAGTGAGGCTCTGATGGCATTGAACGCTTTTGCTCTGAAGCATTTTGAGTCAAACCTGCATGATACCGCCGAGGGGCGTAGTCAGGCATTGTCTTATTTACGTCACCGCGGTATTTCCGATGCCATGATAGAGCGCTTTCATTTGGGTTATGCCATCGACAAGGGTACGGATTTGCTTGATGCCGCCCGACGTGCCGGTTTCAATACCGAATTGATGGTGGAGACTGGCCTTGAAGGTCGCTCCCAGCGCGACGGCAGCCTTTATGACCGTTACCGCGGTCGCGTGATATTCCCTATTCATACGCTTTCGGGACGAGTCGTAGGTTTTGGAGCACGTACCATGCGTTCCGACAAGAACATCGCCAAGTATGTCAACTCTCCGGAGTCTGAGATATATCATAAGAAAAAAGAACTCTACGGAATGCATCAGGCGCGTCACGCCATTGCTCGGGCAGACAAATGCATAATGGTTGAGGGGTATTTCGATGTAATATCGATGCATCAGGCTGGAGTTGGTAATGTTGTGGCTTCATCAGGAACATCTCTTACGGAAGAGCAGATACGAGTAATCCGGCGTTTTACCCGCAATATGACTCTTATTTATGACGGTGACGCCGCAGGCGTCAAGGCTTCATTACGCGGTATAAAACTGCTATTGTCGGAGGATATGAACGTGAAAGTGCTCGCTCTACCCCCGGAGGATGATCCCGATACTTTTGCCCGCAGCCGTAGTTCTTCTGAGGTAGAGGCATACTTGTGCGAGAATGAAACCGATATCATAGCCTTTATGGCATCGAAGCTTACTTCCGGCATAAAGGCTGATGACCCTATAGGACGAGCTGAGGCCATAAATGAGATTCTCAGGACACTTGCATTTGTTGACGATCCGATAAAGATGCAGGAATATATATCGATGTGTTCACGTATGCTCGGTTCTCCTGAGGACGTTCTTATGCGGCAACTTAATGTATTTAGAGCTACGCGTTTCGAGGACCTTGAAAAAGAACATCTGCGTGGATCTGTGTCGCAGGATACTCCCGCGGAATCTATTCCATCCTCAACTCTACATCAAGAAATTTCAGAAACTCCTGTGGCAGAGCAGCACGATGTCACACTACGTCCCTATGAGCGTCAGTTAGTGCAGTATATAGTCCGGTATGGATTACTTGAAATAGACAATGACAACGGAGGAGGACGAACGACGGTCTTCGACATGATAGATAGCGCTCTTGAGGGTGACGGTTATGTGTTCTCTTATCCGCCGTTTACCGCTTTGTGTGACGCCTTCCGCCGCGTCCGTGATAATGAATGGCCTTCTGCCCGCCTCCGTCGCATAGCCGAGATTGATGAAGAATGTGCAGAACGCCTCTCTTCGCGCAGAGCCGAAATCCGCAATACAGGAGGCTCCTTACCGGAACTTGAGAAAGCCGAGAAGATGGCTATCGCTGAGACCGAGGCATTCCGTGATGATGCCATACGCGACTTTGATGTACGATTCATGCAGAACGCCCTGGTGAATTGTCCTGATGATGATATACGTAATATAGCATCCACGCTGATGATGGAACGCTATGTTTTGTCCCGTATTTACAGCCGTCAAGGTACTGTACTCACTGAGAAAGAGCAACTCCGCACACTCGTTCCCAGAGCGGTTAACGAATTGCGGAGTGCGGTTGTTGCGAGTATGATACGGAATCTGAATAAATCGCTTGAGTCTTTTCCGGCTGACGACCCTGGTGCAATCGAAATTATGCACCGACTCGCACAGCTTAAAGTTTATCAGTATAATCTTGTCAAGGGACTTGGCGAAAGAATAATTCAACCTTTGTCTAAATGACAATTAGTTGGGGACGCCTACTCGTCGGAAAGTGAGGTCTCTGTCTTCTATTTCGCAACTCATCATGTCGCCGTGGTGAACTTTTATATCTTCAATGCGGCGATAGCTGTTAAAGCGGTCGCGAATGGCTGCTGATAGAATAACTCGCCAACGGTCGGCTGTGGATGCTGTAATGGAGTCGAGTACTGGACGTTCGACACCTGTGACAAGATTTTCGGAGAAAGAAACACCCGATGGGTCTACATTTACCTTCATAGATGCCGGGTCGAAGCTCACGAGGAGATCCTCGCCGTCATCGTCGCTTGTATATTGTCCGCTGATAGTAGCTGTTGCTGTGACATTGGTCTGATATGGCACATTCATGTTTTCAACAATACCTGTCACCTCTTGCGAAATTTCCATCACAGCCATAATGTCAATGATGCCTTTGGATTTGTCAGATGCGTCAGGCGCAAAGTCAATAGTCATAGTTGAGACTGCATCTGAGGCTCCGGGTACATTCTCCATGCGTTCGGGATTTCCTTGCCATGTTCCCGCGAATCTGTCGGTGTGTGCACAACCGGATATTGCGGCTATGATGCCCAATGTAGCTATCACAGAGAAAAAGCTTGTAGTAGATAGTTTCATAATCCTTTAGTTAAGACTTATGAAAACTAAACAGATAAAACTCTTGAAAGTTCGGACAATTTAGCAATAATAACGAATTTAAGCGGGGAGCTGGTTTTCGGGTAGTGCTGATGCTATTGCGTCCGCAGACCGTTCCATAAGTTCTGCCAATTCATGCTTTCCTTCCTTGGCGGGGTTTATTGGTTCATGGATCGTTATGTTGATTCTGCCCGGGCGGGGAAGCATTTTTCCTCTTGGGAGGACGTTGAATGCTCCATCGATGGTGACGGGAACCACAGGTAGACCAAACTCTACAGCGAGGGTAAATGCGCCGCGGCGGAATGAATGCATATGTCCATCGCGAGTACGAGAACCTTCAGGGAATACCACAACAGAAAGACCTCCTGCAAGGCGTTTTTCAGCAGTCTCCATGGTGGTTCTGACGGCTGACGGGGTGGAATTGTCTACATAGATATGTCCTGACACCCGGCAGGCGTATCCTACAAGAGGAATCTTTTCGAGTGCTTTTTTCATCATCCACCGGAAATTGTGTCCGAGATAGCCGTATATAGTAAATATATCGAAGGCTCCCTGATGATTAGCGACAAATACGTATGATGTTTTTTTGTTTATATTGCATGAGCCTCTGACAGATACGCGTATCAAACACATGATGCAGAAAATTCGTGCCCAAACATGTCCAGGCCAGTAGCCCATAGTACGGCTAAAGCCAATTGAGCTACCAATAATGGTGGCTAGTGCCGCTACTATAGTTACTACAAGCAAGACAGGGATTGCAATGAGGAATTGATAAATGCGGTAGAGTATAATCATGGAGTAGTTTGTTTTCGTGATAATTTGATGCAAAATTAACGTATTTCTGACAAACATAAGTGTTAGTTGTCGGAATCTTCATGTATCTCGAGAATATTCTTCAATACCTGTGCGTCCTTTTCTTTATCAGCCTTACTTTCGCCATCTTCCCGGTTGATGATATAACTATTGTAATATGCCAGCAGGAGTGTTGTCAACGGAAGAGCGATTATAAGTCCGATAAATCCGAAAAGAGTACCCCATATTGACAATGACAACAAAATGATTGCCGGATTGAGCCCCATAGCCTTCCCCATGATTTTCGGGGTAAGAAATAAATCCTGAATGCATTGTACGATAATGTATACAGCCATTGATGCCAGCCAGATATTCCAAAAATTGACATTAGAATCCACTGAATATACAAGGCACAAAAGGGTAGTGGGTATCAGAGAGATAAGCTGTAGATACGGTACCATATTCAGTAGACCGATGAAAAGTCCCAGAACAATAGCAAGCGGGAGATCGATAATGGAGAACCCTATGCAGAAAAGGATGCCTACAGTGAATGCGATTAGAGCCTGTCCACGGAAATAGTGGTTCATTGATTCTTTAATGTCATGAAGGATACGTCCTGTTGTATTTCTGTATTTTGGCGGCACGAGGCGTCGGAATCCAGTGAGCAATTTTTCATAATCAAGCATGATGAACACTACATACAGCAGCACGAGGAACCAGCTGAAAATATCCACAACGATACTGTAACTGCCTGCAATGACAGATCCTGCAGTTTCCATTATTGATCGGATATCCTGACTCGTTAATTCTCCTGCGATCTTGTTAAAATCGATGTACCCCTTGATATAATCATGAATATACGGCGGAATTAAAGGTATTTCGCTGCCTTTGTCAGCGTAGTTTTTGACAAGGGCAGCTACTTGATGCATTTCTTCATATACGGATGGTATGACAAAGATGCAGACGGCACAAAGCAGCAGCCCGGTCTCGAAAAGTGTCATAAGGATTGGTAGCCAGCGTGTCTTTACACGTAGAAGGCGTTTGTTGTACTGTACGAAAGGTTCAAGCATATAGGCGATAAGCCAAGCTACAAGAAAAGGCAAAAGAACTCCTTTGAGTGTTTTTATAAGCCATAATGCAGCCGCGAAAATAAACAGACCTATAAGTAGACGTATAACTCTGTCGAAAGTATATGGACGGGTGAAAAAACGGTTCTGAGAATTCGCGGGAGGTGTCATATAATTATATCAAATGATTGTTCTGTTTGGCAAAGTTAACAATAAATTCGTACATTTGTGGCAGAAATTATTGAATTGATGGATAATCACGGAAAAAGTAAATAAGAATAATAGTATAAACCATTTTTTGAAACAATGACAGAAACAATTAAAAAGACCCTTCGAGATCATGCATGGGCGCGTTGGCTTGCACTTGTACTTGTGGCGTCCATGATGTTCTTTGCATACATGTTTGTCGACGTGATGTCGCCGCTCCAGTCCTTGGTCGAAAGCCAGTTGGGATGGTCGCCATCCGCATTCGGCTATTATGCCGGAGCCGAGTATATTCTTAATGTATTCGGTTTTCTGATTATTGCCGGTATAATACTGGACAAGATGGGAATACGCTTTACGGGTGTGTTGTCTGCATCGGTTATGTTCGTAGGTGCGGTCATAAAGCTTTACGCAATCAGTGATTATTTTGCAGGCAGTTCACTTGACATCTGGCTCAGTAGCTGGTGGGTTGATATGCCAGGTAGTGCCAAGTTGGCCGCTTTCGGTTTCATGATTTTTGGTTGTGGCTGCGAGATGGCCGGTATTACAGTTTCCAAAACGCTAGCCAAGTGGTTTGAAGGCCATGAAATGGCTCTTGCAATGGGGCTCGAGATGGCTCTTGCCCGTGTAGGCGTATGGGCTATCTTTACAGTATCTCCGCGCCTCGTCAATGCATTTGGCGGTTCTACGGTAGTCACTCCAGTGGCTTTCTGTACCCTTTTGCTCCTTATCGGTCTTATCAGCTATATTGTGTTTACCTTTATGGATACGCGACTTGACCATGAAATGGCGTCCGAAAAGGCTTTCGGTAGCGAAGAAGACGAGGAATTCAAGGTTGGTGATGTGGGTAAGATTCTTTCGAGCAAGCTTTTCTGGGTAATTGCAATGCTTTGTGTCTTATATTATTCGGCAATATTCCCGTTCCAGCGTTTTGCCACCAATATGCTTCAGTGCAATCTTGACATGTCGGAGCAGCAGGCAGCCGATATATTCCGCTGGTTTCCTATAGGAGCTGCCGCGTTGACACCTTTCCTCGGTTATTTCCTTGATAAGTGTGGTAGAGGTGCCTCAATACTGATTGCAGGTGCCATACTGATGATTATCTGTCATCTCACTTTCGCGCTTGTCCTTCCATCTTATCCTCAGACATGGATAGCATTCAGTGCCATTATAGTACTTGGCATTTCGTTTTCACTCGTTCCCGCGGCTCTTTGGCCGTCTGTTCCCAAGATTATGGAAGCCCGCTATCTCGGGTCGGCATATTCTCTTATCTTCTGGGTTCAGAATATCGGATTGTCTCTTTTCCCGATCCTTATCGGTAATGTGCTTGTGTGGTCGAATCCAGGAGTCGATGATCCTACCAAATACAATTATACTGTTCCGATGCTTTTGTTTGCTTCTCTCGGTGTGCTTGCACTTATATTCGGTATATGGTTGCTAATACTTAATAAGAAGCATGGTTACGGTCTCGAAGAGCCTAACATTAAACCCAATGTCAAAGCAGAGATAGCTGAGACTCTTTCCGCAGAAGAATAAATTTGTTACAATATAAAACACTCGCCATGCATTAAGGATTGTGTGGCGAGTGTTTTATTTATCTGAGAAAATTATTATATGTTTTCTCAAAACCGATATTTGTGGACATGTCGTGGCCGGGAAGAACCAGTGTCGAATCCGGCAATGTCAACAATTTTTCTTTGACAGAATTGACAAGAGTAGAGTAGTTGCCTCCCGGTAAATCTGTTCTGCCGATTGAGCCTCTGAACAACGCATCTCCTGCAATTAAAAAGTTAGAGTCGGCGCAATATAATGCTATGCCGCCCGGGGAATGTCCGGGTATGTGTAGCGCGGTTATGTGGTGTTTTCCGAGAGTAATGATATCGCCGTCTTTTATTGGTATATCGATTGTTACTGCGTGCGGATTGTGCGCCGATATGCTGAACATTCTGGCCTGAGACTGAACGTTCTCTCCCAGGAAGGCATCATCTGTATGTGCGTAAATCTTTACTCCGTATTTATTCCGAACATAATTGTCGCCGAGACAATGATCTATGTGCAGATGGGTATTTATAATCTGTGTAAGATTAAGTTTTCTTTCGGTTATGAATCTGTCGAAACGCTGATTCTCGGCTTCTGTGTTCATCCCCGGGTCAACTACAATGGCATCAAGAGTTTCGGGATCATATATTATGTAAGTATTGACTCCAAACGGACCTAATGTAAATTGTTTTATTTCGAGCATGTTTTTTTGTTTTTTGCGAATGGAACGTAAACAATTTTTTTTGTCCGGAAGAAATCTTCGGAAAAGAAATCGGAGATTTCGATTTCCATGGTTGCCTTTGGAGTCGCATCAATCTCGTCTCTGAGGTCGCCTCCTTTAAGACATACGAGCCCCGGGGAATAACGATTGTACAAATCAGTTTTATTTATGATGTTGTGAGAAGCTGCCTTTACTAGAGCCGGCAAGCTCATAACAGCCCTGCTTACCACATAGTCGAAATGTTGGTGGCATTCTCCAGAATCTCCATGCTGAAAAGTGATATTGGAGAGTCTGAGCGATTTGGCAATCTCGGTTGCTACAAGTACTTTCTTTCCAATACGATCAATCAAGTGAAAATGGCATTGGGGGTACATTATTGCAAGAGGAATGCCCGGAAAGCCTCCGCCACAACCAAGATCAAGCAACTTTGTACCTTCGGACAAAGAGCCGAGAAACTTGGCAATGGCAAGTGAATGAAGGACATGCCGCTCGTACAGATTGTCGGTGTCGTTTCTCGAGATCACATTAATTTTTGCATTCCATTCAGAATAAAGATTGTGTAAAATACTAAAAGCTTCTGTCTGTTCTTCTGAAAGATCGGGAAAGTATTTTGTTATTATGCTAATGTTTTCTGTCTGAGTATTCATTCCAAAGGGGAACTTTTGTGCGTATTTTATGTTATGAATATTAAGTTAATGCAAAAATACGACAGAAAGTTCAATATTCAGCATTATTATGCCAATAATCCAAATAAAAATGCGTACTTTGCATCAGATTAAGTATAGCTAACGTAAAACAGATTTTAAATATAGATAATGATTGAGATAGGAAAGTATCAGGAACTTGAAATCAGACGTTTTGTCGAATTTGGCGCCTATCTGGCTGTTCCCGGTGAGCGGGAGGAAGTGCTGATGCCTGCGCGATATCTTACAAAAGAAGATGTTGATGGCGCAAAAATCAAGGTATTTGTATATAAGGATTCGGAAGACAGACCTGTCGCAACAAGAGAAAAACCATATGCTATTGTGGGGCAGTTTGCGTATCTTGAAGTGAAAGCAGTCAACGATACCGGAGCATTTCTTGATTGGGGATTGCAGAAAGATCTCCTTGTGCCCTATAGCGAACAAAAGGTGAGGATGCGACGAGGCGGTATATATCTGGTTTATATCTATCTTGATCAGACGAGTGGACGGGTAGTGGCTTCGGCTAAAATTGACAAATTTCTTGGAAACGTATATCCGGAATATACACCCGGACAAGCAGTAGAGGCTCTTGTGATAGAGCATACCGAAATCGGATATAAAGTTATTGTAGATAATATGCATCGGGGAATGATATATGCAAATGAAATTTTCCGTCCTATTGAGTTGGAAGAGAATATCCGGGCATACGTAAAACGTGTGCGCGAAGATGGGAAAATCGATCTTACTCTGAATGATAAGGCAGAGAAACGTACAGCTGTATTGGCAGAGAAGATTCTTGCGTATCTCATGGAGGAAAACACAGTTCCACTTTCAGATAAAATGCCGCCGGAGCATGTTGAAATGTTGTTTGAATCGAGCAAAAAAGATTTTAAGAAGGCTGTCGGACTCTTATATAAGGAGCACAAAATAGCTATGACGGAAGATGGTAGGATAGTGAAAGTGTAAAAATAATTAAAAGTTTGGACTGATAAAGACTTAATAGTTAAAATTAACATTCAAATAATCTCCCTTGAGTGTTATAAGTAGTAACTTTGTATGACAAAGGGTGGTTTGCTGCTATAATTGAAGCCGCTGCTCCAAAAATGATAACAAATATAAGAAATATAAGCACACAACTATGAGTGAAAGTGTTAATATCAGGGAACTCAATGAGCTGGTAGCCGGCAAGAGTGATTTTGTCAAACTGGTTACCCATGGAATGGATAAAACAATAGTAGGGCAGAAGCATCTGGTTGAGAGTCTTCTTATCGCTCTTCTTGCCAACGGCCATATCCTGCTTGAAGGTGTTCCCGGTCTTGCAAAGACTCTTGCAATCAAGACCCTCTCTCAACTTATCGATGCAAAGTACAGCCGAATACAGTTTACTCCGGATCTTCTTCCGGGAGATGTGCTCGGTACAATGATATATAGCGTCAAGAATGAACAGTTCCAAGTTAAGAAAGGTCCTGTATTCGCCAATTTCGTGCTTGCCGATGAAATTAACCGTGCCCCGGCTAAAGTGCAGTCGGCTCTTCTTGAAGCCATGCAGGAACGGCAGGTTACAATCGGAGATCATTCGTTTCCTCTTGATAAGCCGTTTCTTGTGATGGCTACGCAAAATCCTATTGAACAGGAAGGTACATATCCATTGCCGGAGGCTCAGGTAGACCGTTTTCTTATGAAGGTTGTTATCGGTTATCCTACAAAGGATGAAGAACGCGAGATTATCCGCATGAATATTTCCAATGAAGCTCCACATATTGTGCCTCTCATTAAACCGGAAGAGGTTGTGGATGCCCAGAAAATTGTCGAGAAGATTTATGTTGATGAAAAAATTGAACGTTATATAGTCGATATAGTATTTGCCACTAGAACGCCGCGAGAATACGGACTTGAGGATCTTGCGTCTTATATATCGTTCGGGGCTTCTCCTCGAGCATCCATTTCTCTTGCAAAGGCTGCAAGGG
Organism: uncultured Muribaculaceae bacterium; assembly: GCA_910576775.1. Taxonomy (GTDB): domain Bacteria; phylum Bacteroidota; class Bacteroidia; order Bacteroidales; family Muribaculaceae; genus CAG-873. The sequence goes on from CAJTJV010000002.1 coordinate 159,969, forward strand.
CATATGCTTTCCTGCATCAGCGCGGTTATGTGATTCCCGAAGATGTTATTTCAGTGTGTCATGATGTACTACGTCATCGTATCGGGCTGACTTATGAAGCTGAAGCAAACGATTTTACTACCGATATGGTGATTACCGATATTCTTGATAAGGTTCAGGTGCCCTAACGATTAATATCACTGTTTCCATTATGGATTCAAATGAACTTATAAAAAAAGTTCGCAAGATTGAAATCAAAACACGCGGACTTTCCCAAAACATATTTGCCGGTGAGTACCACTCCGCCTTCAAAGGGCGTGGCATGACGTTTTCGGAAGTGCGCGAATACCAATATGGCGACGATATACGTGATATAGACTGGAATGTCACAGCTCGGCACAACCATCCATATATTAAGGTATATGAAGAGGAACGAGAGCTTACTGTGATGCTTCTTGTCGATGTCTCTGCAAGTCGGAATTTTGGCGCTTCGGGTCCTGAAAAACGTGAGATGATTGCAGAAATTGCTGCGACTATAGCTTTTTCTGCTATTCAAAACAATGATAAAATCGGAGCGATATTTTTCTCTGATAAAGTTGAAAAATTTATTTCCCCCAAGAAGGGACGAAAGCATATTCTTTTTCTTATCAGGGAACTTCTTGATTTCAAACCGGACAGCAGGGGGACTGATATATCGCAGGCAGTCCGTTATTTCAGCAATGCACTGAAACGTCGTTGCACAATGTTTCTGCTTTCCGACTTTATTGACAATTCGGACTATCGCACGCCTCTTACAGTTGCTGTCTCCCGTCACGATGTAATGGCTATACAGGTATATGACAAGCGTGACGGCGATCTACCTAATGTCGGACTTATGCGTGTGGCAGACCTTGAAACCGGACAGACATGTTGGATTGATACATCGTCATCGCGTACGCGCAAAGCGTATAACAAGTGGTGGTATGACTTGCAGCAAAAAATGAGCACGACATTGCGTTCTACGAGGGTTGACTATGTGTCTGTAGCTACTGATGAAGATTACGTACGCGCTCTTATGAGTCTGTTTAAAAACCGTTCAGTTCTATGAAACAATTCAAGAAAGACAGACGAAGCATATTTGTTATCGTAGGTGCATTATTTGCATTTACGATGGCTTTTGCAGTTCCCGGACGGACAGCTTCAGGAATCTCTGTTGTCGCCGCTGTTGATTCGGTTACAGTATTAATGGGCGATAAGACGCATATCAGAGTCAATATTGATATGCCGGAGTCTTCTACACGAGATGCTCGGATAGTCGATTTTCCGATAATACCGGTGGGCACGGATTATATTCCATGGAATGGCCTAGATCTCGTTGCTGTAGATAGTGCTTCTGTTATAGAAGATGGGAAGCGCCACATATCATACGATTTCACAGTTCAGGCTTTCGACCCCGGAACTGTTACTATTCCACCTTTTGCAGTGCTCGGTGATGCAGGAGCGGATACGGCATTTTCCAATGTCCTTACGATAAAGGTTAATCCCGTGGATGTGGATTCGCTTGAAACCGTAAATCCGATGGAAAGTATTGTTAATCCTGGTGCAAAGTGGTATGATTATATTCCGAACTGGCTTCTATGGACTTTGCTTGCATTAGCGATTGTTGCAATTGTTGTTGCTGTCGCATTGTTTATTATAAAGAACAAGAAGAAAGAGGAAATTATTCGATCAACGCCTATTCCACCATATGATCTTGCGATGTCGCGTCTGCAAACATTACGTTCGCGTAATCTTGCAGAAAGCGGACATGAAAAAGAGTATTATACGGAGCTTGTCGATATTCTGCGTCAGTATCTTGAAGGTAGGTTCGATATCAATGCGATGGAGATGACATCCACTCAGATAATCCGTGCTTTGCGTTCCAATCCCAAGACCCGTATGTCGGCCGATCAGGTGAAATCGGTTCTTTCTATTGCAGACTTTGTAAAATTCGCCAAAGTGCGTCCGCTTCCGGATGATAATGTCAAGGCATATACCCGAGCCTTTGATTTTGTAGAACAGACAAAGCCAGAACCGGAACCGGAGACAGACGAGGAAATATCTCAAAGATCAAACAATAATAATTCTAAATAATAATGCATTTTGCACATCCGCAAATACTTTGGTTCCTGCTGATATTGATTCCGCTGACAGTATGGTACATACTGAAACAGCGTGGAAGTAATGCTACAATATCGCTGTCTACGACGGCTCCTTTTGTCAAGTTGCCCCGTACGTGGAAGCAGTATCTGCGCCATTTGTTATTTGTATTCCGCATGGCCTCTTTGGCATGTCTGATTGTGGTTCTTGCACGACCTCAGATTCGAGACAGCTGGCGTACGACATCTACGGAAGGTACTGATATAGTATTGGCACTTGATGTGTCGTCTTCGATGATGGCCAGGGATTTTGATCCGGATCGTTTTGAAGCTGCAAAGAAAGTGGCAGCGAATTTTATAGCAGGTCGGGAAAGTGATAATATAGGTATTGTTATTTTCGCTGGAGAAAGTCTTACAGGAGTGCCTATGACGGTAGATCGAGCTCAGCTTCTTCAGTATCTGCAAAATTTGACGATGAATGTTCTTGAAGACGGTACTGCTATTGGTGATGGAATAGCGACTGCACTTAACAGACTAAAAGAAGGGAAGGCTAAAAGTAAAAGCGTAATACTACTAACAGATGGCAGTAATAATACCGGAGTGGTAGCGCCTGTTACTGCTGCAGAGGTTGCCAAAGAACTTGGTGTCAAGATATATACGATAGGTATTGGAACAAATGGTACTGCTCCTTATCCTACCCGAACCCTTACCGGTAGAATCGAATTTACTCCTCAGCCTGTTGTTATTGATGAAGGTACTTTACAGAAGATTGCCGATATGACTGGAGGCAAATATTTTCGTGCTACAGGTAATCGAGTACTTGAAAGTGTCTTTGACGAAATTGATTCGTTGGAAAAGACACAAATGGATGTAAAACATTTTTCGCACACAGAAGACAATTATATGTTATGGGCATGGCTTGCTTTTGCATTTTTTGTCAGTGGTCTTTTGTTGCGATATACCATACTTCGCACTATCCCATAATCAATATGTTTGATTTCGCTTATCCATTTTATTTATACTTGTTGCTGCTCGTGCCGTTGTTGGCATTGCTGTTTTGGGCGGCACGTTTATCGCGCAAATCAAAACTGCGTCGATTCGGCCGGCCTGAAGTGGTGGATCTGCTGATGCCGGATGCATCCAAATATACTCCGACTGTTAAGATTGTGCTACAGCTTATTGCAGTGGCTGCTTTAGTATTTATGTTGGCCCGTCCGCGAGCCGGTGCTAAGGAACAGCAGGAAACATCTGCCGGCATCGAGGTGATGATTGCTTTTGATATATCGAACTCAATGCTTGCATCGTCTACCGATCGTCCGGACGGTGTGCCAAGGATTGATAGAGCGCGTCTGCTTCTTGAGAAGCTTATTGACAAGCTCGACAACGATAAGGTCGGTTTGGTAATCTTTGCGCAGCAACCTAAGATGCAGCTTCCTCTTACATCTGATTTCTATACGGCGAAAATGTATCTTAATGAATTGAGCCCAAAGCTGATAAGCAATCAGGGTACAGATCTTGCGGATGCAATAAAAATGGCAATGAATGGATTTTCTCCGGCAGAGGATATGCATAAAGCTATTATACTTATTACTGATGCCGAGGATCATGAAGGTGCCGCTCTTGAGGCCGCAAAACTTGCAGCGGACAATGGCATTCAGATTGATGTAATCGGTTTGGGCACATCCCAGGGTTCCCTTGTGCCTGGTGTTGTCGGAGCGGAAGGGCGTCCGGTTGTCAGCTCTCTTAACGAACAACTTGCCCAACAGATAGCTCAGGCAGGTGATGGCATTTATGTCAATGGCGCATCGCCATCAGCTTTGTCGGATCTTCAGACACAGTTAGATAAACTGCAGAAATCGGAATTCAGTACTGTTACATATTCGGCCGGAGCTGAACAATTTCCGACATTCGCATTCCTCGCTTTTCTTTTTATATTAATTGATTTCTTCGTCGTAGATCGTAAAATCAGTTGGCTACGTGGTGTGAATTTCTTTACTAAGAACGTTGCTGATAAGAAATTGAAAAACACAAAGGAGGCAAAGTGATGAGAAAGATATTCATTTCAGTGATAGTTTTGTTAAGTCTTGTAGCTTCTGTGCAGGCTCAGGATTTATCCATGCCTATCGATACAGTACAACCGGATATGGCAAGGCCTCAGCAGGTAGAGGCAAAGTATAATACTCCGTCAGAATCGTATAAGGCGGAACGAAATGCTATACGTAGTGGCAACAGATTTTTCGAACAGGAAAAGTATCATCAGGCTCTTGAAGAATATGATAAGGCGTTGAGAATAAACAGTGGTTCTATAAGAGGCAGATATAATAAGGCGGTCGCTCTCTTGCAGCTTCAAAGTGAGGATAACAAAGGGACGAAAAGTGACCCCAGGGTGTTGGCTGCAACTATTTTCAGTGATCTTGTTGATGATGCAAAAGCATTCGATAAGGAGATTGCCGAGAAAGCTTTGTACAATCTTGGAAACATCGCTTTCAACGATGAAAAGTATGATGTAAGTATAGATATGTACAAGGCATCGCTACGAGTTAATCCTGATAATATGAAGACACGTGAGAATTTGCGTCTTGCCCAGCTCAAGAAACAAGAACAGAATCAAGACAATCAACAGCAGCAACAAGATCAACAACAGCAACAGGATCAGCAGAAAGAACAAGATCAACAGCAGGAGCCGCAGCAGCAAGAACAGCAACAGCCACAGGAACAACCTATGACACAATCGGCCCAGCAGATTCTCCAATCGATGCAGAATAAGGAAAACTCAACCCGAAAGAAAGTCAAGGAGCAGGAGACTACTGTAGGGCGCCCTCAATCCGACAAACCTTGGTAAAAACAATATGCCATGTACCGGAACCGTTTCTTATTATTTATCATATTATCTTTGACATTCTGTGCATCGGTATTTGCGCAGACTTTCAGCATTGTGCCTCCGCGTAATGTTGTGGAAGGACGTAATTTCAATATAACTTTCCGTCTTTCGGACGGAGAGGCTAATCCTCCGTCAGCACCCGAGCTGGCCGGGTGCACGCTGCTTTACGGACCTTCGACATCTACAATGCAAAGTACCCAGATCATCAATGGCAAGATGTCATCAACGTATTCCATTGATTATTCGTTTACGTATCGTGCAGATACTGCCGGCGATGTAGATGTTCCTGCCGTCTCAGTTTCCTGTAATGGTAAAACATTTACGTCGCGACCTTCGCATTTTAAGATATTGCCAGGTGACAATCCACAGAGCAGCGCTCAGCAGGGGCATGGAGGAATTCCTTCACAACCGACTCCGTCTGGTCGCATTTCGGATGACGATTTATTAGTCCGTGTGTCTTTCTCAAAAAGTTCTGTCTATGAACAGGAGCCTGTTGTAGCGACTATTAAAGTTTATACAAAGTATGATATATCGTCGTTTCTTCCTACGTCACAGCCGGCGTTTGAAGGTTTTTTGATGGAAGAGCTTCCTGTCACACTTGAGACTTCGATGGAGCATTACAACGGACAGAACTATCATACTGCAGTGTTGAAGAAACTCCTGCTTTATCCACAGCGTTCAGGTAAGTTGAGTGTCAATTCCGGTAGCTATGACGTTACAATAGTTCAGTATGAGACTGTCAATATGGGTTTCTTTAGAACTCAGCGTCCTGTTGAGCGGCAGGTGACAACATCATCGAATGCTGCATCAATTCTGGTAAATGCACTGCCGGAGCCACGTCCGGTTGGATTCAGCGGTGCTGTAGGTAGTTTCACGGTTGAAACCGAACTCGATCCGGAGATTATACGGACGAACGAAGCTGCTGTTTACACTTATATTATAAAAGGACGCGGAAATATTAAGTATCTTAATGAGCCAACGGTACAATTTCCTTCCGGGATTGATACTTATACACCCAAAACGGATATTAAAGCCAATATCATTGGAGGTGGCTCAAATATGAGTGGCAGTTATCGTACGAATTTTACTTTTGTGCCTCAAGAAATAGGAAACTTTACGATAGAAGGAGTTCCTTTTGTATATTTTAATCCTGAAAGCCGCAAGTATGAGACCGTAGATGTGCCCAACACTGATATAAAGGTTCTTAAAGGCAATTCGGTAGCTTCAGCAGTGCGGCAGACTGATATTGACAATAGTATTGACGACATTCTTCATATCAAGGCTATTGTTCCAGGTAATCAACACAGAGAACTTAGTTATCATTTTCAAAGTGGTTTTTACTGGATGGCATATATGCTTGTCGCTATTATTCTTATATTGCTGATAGTCATATATCGTCGCCATATCCGTTTGGAAGCCGATGTCGCAGGTAGAAAACTTGCCAAAGCTAACCGCGTTGCCAATAAGCGATTGAAGGAAGCTCGCGAATATATGAACCGTCATGAAAATGATAAGTTCTATGCGTCGCTGGCTCGTACATTATGGGGATATCTATCGGATAAACTTTCGATATCGGCATCTCAGCTTACCCGTGACAATGTATCATTGAAACTTGAAGACTACGGTCTTGACGGAGAGAAGACACATCGCGTTCTTAATGTGCTTGATGAATGCGAGATGGCTCGTTTTACCCCTGTGCATTCTGATGATGAAGTGTCTAAAATATATGCAGAGGCATGTGAGGCAATCAATAGTATTGAAAATGTAAAGAAACATTGAAGATGAAAAATTACATAATAGCGTTATTAAGTATTCTTCTATCTATTCCGACGTTTTCTATGACAATTGGCCAGCAGGCTGATTCGGCATATAACGCCGAAAACTATAATCTTGCCATTAGTCTTTACAAACAGTCGATTAAAGATGAGGGAAAATCGTCGGACATATACTATAATCTTGGTAATGCATGTTATCGTGCCGATAAACTGGGAGATGCTGTAATTAACTATGAAAGAGCTCTCCGACTGAATCCTACAAACAATGATGCCCGGGAGAATCTGGATTTTGTAAAAAGCAGAATTCAGGATAAACCTGAGGATGATACCGCTTTTCTTGTTGCGCTTCATCAATCGGTAGTCAAAGGTATGACAGCCAATACATGGGCATGGGTTGCTTTCTTTGTCTTTGTTTTGCTTATGGCTGCTGTCGCATTGTATATTTTCGCGACGCGTGTGAATCTTCGAAAAACAGGATTCTTTGCGGGTCTGGTTTTATTAGCATTGTTTCTTTATTTTCTTTTTGTATCATATGACGCCTCCAGGATGGCTACTACGCATGATGATGCAGTTGTTATTGTTCCCAGTACGCAACTGACATCGGTTCCACGTGCTGCAAAAACATCCTCGGATAAAGTTGTGACTATTCATGAAGGTACAAAAGTGGAAATTATTGATTCTGTAGCGACTCCAGACGATCCGGTATCACCTATGTGGTATAATGTGAAAATAAACAATAATACCAAGGCATGGTTACGTTCGGCGGATGTAGAGCGCATATAATATGGTTCGAACATGTGGTGAAAAAATGATGTGTTATATAACATAAAAATTTTTTGTCATTTTGTTTGTTAAACTGAAAAATTGGAATTAATTTAGTGTCAAAATTAAAAACTAACAGAATATTTACCATTAAGCGAACTCCAATATTATGACAAAGACCATAACTTTCAATGAGCTGCGTCGACTCAAAGACCGTCTTCCGGATGGCTCGATGCACCAGATTGCAGACAGGCTGAACACCACCGTCCAGACAGTAAGAAATTATTTTGGCGGTTCAAACTACGATTTCGGCAAAAATTGTGGTGTACATATCGAACCGGGTCCCGACGGTGGTATTGTAGTACTTGATGATAGTACTATATATGATATGGCTGTAGAGATTCTACAAAAGCAAGAAGCTGAATAAGCCGACGAATTGGGAAAAATAAATAAAGGACGCGGCTGACTGCGTCCTTTGTTGTATAACATAATCACGTATATCAATGTCCCGTTACATAACAGTTGCCATACACACATATGAAAAGGCATTGGCGCTACGGTCTTTACTTGAAAGTGAAGGCATTTCAGTTGAACTGAATAATGTAAATCTTGAAGTTCCGGGGTTTTCTTCCGGTGTGCGTGTCAGAATTCCCGAATCCGACCTTCCGTTGGCTTTGCGCATAATTGAAAATAAGGAGCTTTTTAGAGCCGATAACGGTGATGACAGCGTCGACAACCATTCGTTGTTAGTTCCTGTCGATCTTAGTGAGAAATCGTTTAAAGCGGCTTGTGTAGCAGCAGAGATTGCATCAAGGAAACAACAATCGATAACGCTGCTATATAGTTATATGGATCCTTATATTTCCGGCAATGTGTCGTTTACGGATGTTGTAAGTTACGAAACAAATTTGCCGCTAACCAGGGAGGCAATCGAAGCAGAGGCATATAAGCTGATAAATAATTTTGCGGAGCGTTTTCGTTCTCTGATGAAAAAGGGCGAGATTCCTGTTATCAAGATAAAGACAAAGGTTGTAGAAGGTGTTCCGGAAGATGCAATAATAGAGTATGCAAAGATCGAGATGCCTCCATTAATTGTCATGGGTACGCGTTGTGCGGCTCAGAAAGGACGTGATATGATAGGCAGCGTATCTGCAGAAGTTCTTGATGAAGGCCGATTTACCGTTCTCACAGTTCCAGAGCCGGTCGAAATAGAGAAATCATTCCAACCGGAGAATATTCTTTTTATGAGTAATCTTGATCAGGACGATATCCTGGCCATGGACGCGTTATATCGTCTTTTCCCGGCTGGTAGTGCAAAGGTAAGTATCATTCATATTCCCAAAAAGAAAAGGCTTTCGGAGCTGTCGACAGACAAAGCAATCCGTCGACTTAGCGATTATTGCTCCAACAATTTTTCGCATTTCCATTTTGTGAGTGTTCCTATTGCAACCGACAACAGCGAGAAAGAATTTGTCAAGCTTAATGAAAAGTATAAGTTTGATCTTGTCGTTGTCCCGAACCGCCATAGGAATGCATTCAGTCGTCTTTTCAATCCGGGTCTCGCTCATAAGATTCTATTTCACTCCGATATTCCGATGCTTGTTATTCCGGTATAGCTTAGTTTTTGAAAATGAATAAAAACGGGCGCATTTCAGACAGAATGGCGCCCGTCGTATTTATAGATAACTGTAGTCGTTGGTTATCTTGGAATAACACCTATTCCGGGGCGATCTGGTATTGTCACTTTTCCATCAATGACCTTCATTCCGTCGAAGATGTCATTGGCAATCAATAAATTGCCGTCGAGGTCGGCCCAATCGACCATAGGAGAGAGCTGTGATGCAGCACTTACTGCACAGGACGTTTCTGTCATGCATCCGAGCATAACCTTCAATCCAAGAGCCTTTGCAAGCACTGCCATCTTGTATGCCTCATGCATGCCGGTGCTTTTCATTAATTTGATGTTTATACCGTCGTATGCGCCGGCAGCTCGTTTTACGTCCGGAAGACGCTGTAGGAATTCATCTGCAATAATCGGGAGTGGAGAACGTTCGCGTAGCCATGCGGTATCGTCAATTGCCATTTTGTCCATTGGTTGTTCGACAAATATGCATCCGCGTTCAGCAAGCCAATGACACATGTCAAGTGCTTTTTCTTTATTGTTCCATCCTTGGTTGGCGTCAACGCATATAGGAACGTTAGAAAATTTTCGGAAGGTCTCAACAATTTCCTTGTCATGGTCGAGACCCATTTTTACTTTGATTATTTTGAAAGGAGCGGTCTCCTCAATTTTCTTTTCCATTTCTTTTGGGTCTGCATCATAGCTGATGGTATAGGAGGTATTTGGAGCAAGTTCGGGATTTAGCCCCCATATCTTATACCATGGTTGTTTCATTATTTTGCCGAGTAGATCGTGTAATGCAATATCAACAGACGCTTTTGCCGCGCGATTGTTGGGTGCGACGTTGTCAATATAATCAAGTATTTCTTCGACACGGAAAGGATCTGAAAATTGTCCTAAATTGAGGTTTGAGAGAAATTGAGATACTGAGGCTATATTTTCGCCGAGATATGGAGGCATGGATGCCTCGCCATAGCCGATGAGTCCATCATATTCGATTTCTACCTGTACGCCGGGCGTTGTTGTGCGTTGTGAACGGGCAAGATTGAAAGAATGAAGTAATTTAAGTTCGTATGGGCGGAAACTTAGGTTCAGACGACCTGGACGGTTGATTGTTCGGGTTGTGCTGTCGAGCGCCGACAGGGAGATTGGGCTTGTTGCAATCATGGCTCCGAGGAAACCGGTTTTCAAAAAATTTCGACGGTTCATATGATGTTGAGATTGTTTGCAGGAAAATAATTATTTGTTGAAATACCATGGATGATTTCTCGCTCGGATGATGCCTTCAGTTTCTTCTTTTCCATCGATTCTGACTGCGTGAAGAAAGGGTGTTGGAAGATATGATTCGGAATCCGGGTCTAAGCTGTTGCGTTTTACTCGTCCGGAAGAGTGTACGTAATTGCCTTTTTGGTCGTAAATAGCCACGTGTGTGACTTTGCCTGTTTTCGCATTTCCGAAAAATAGTAAATCTCCGGCTCGGCACATTCTCCAGTCTTTGGCTTCAATTCGCTTTCCATAGAGTGCCTGTTGGGACGCATCTCGCATCAGAATTATGCCATTTGCGAAATATGCAGTTTTCGCAAGCCCGGAGCAGTCGAGAGCTTTTGTCGACATACCCCCCCAAAGATATGGCGTGCCTTCAATAGCATAAGCGGTATCAAGGATTGTGTTTGCGTCGAAATTCTGGGAAGCCCATTCTTCTATCGGCGTAAGAGCTGAGATGTCGGCATATGCCAACCGTCCATCAGGAAGTTCGATTTCAAGTCGCCCGTTTTCTACTATAGGTATTGTCCCCGGAATAGATACGATACAACCACGAACAAGGTCTGTAACAATATCGCGTGTGCCTTTGGCAGTGAACGAACGATAGGCTGCAACCTGAAAGGGAGAGGTCGTAATAAAGCGTTTGCTGTCTTTCCAAGATTTAATGTTTTCATTTGATTTTTCGACAACCGAGGATGACGGAATCCAAGCGATATAACCGTCCGGGGTTTGTACTTGCCAGAATTCTTTGCTTTTTTGAAGAACTCTTAAAGGAGTTCCCATCAATGCTTGAGTGGAAAGTTCGGCTGAATGCGTCCCTTTTGTACGCAGGCTCGCAACTGAAAGACGTACAAGTGCCCAGATATCATATGGCATAAGATTTATACTGTCCGTATATTCAATTCCGGCAGAGGAAAGCTGTTTTTTTAACGCATTGAAAGCGGTTGAATCGCTTGTTGTACCTTTTATTGTTAAACCTCCATTGTTGTTGCTAAACGCTTTTATTTGGAAAATATTTCGGCGGGCATCAGGCGCAAATTGTTTCTGGATACCGCTTACAATTTCAGATGCTTTGCGTAGTTCTTCCGCAGAAGATTGAGCTATTGTACAGATAGCAGATGCAAAAACTAATAAAAGGAATAGAGTAGTATGCTTTTTCATTTGGTTTCTGAAATAATTGGTTCGGAGGATAATATTTCTAAATTAGAATCCCACGCAGTATAATATATGTTACCTCTGCTACATTCGACTTCTCCAAGTTGGAAATCGACAGTTTCACTACGCAGATATTTTTTTGCAGGGAACAGTTCACCACCGATACCTTTGTTGGATGCAAAGCGATATGAGTCTATGCCATGAGAATAGAAATGTGATATAGCATAGTTTGAACCGGGGTAGCGGCCGAAGGATACATCGACAGGCAACCAGCCGACACCTTCGAAATATACCTCTGCCCAATCGTGAAGGTTTATTTCTCCGGGATGGAGCATCCACCCGCTTTCCCAGCGAGCCGGAACCCCAAGGGTGCGCATAAGCGAGATATACAGGAGCGCGACCTGACCGCAATCGCCGTGTTTTTCTGATATGACGTACTTTGGAATGCTCTCAAGCGTACTATATTCTCTAGCACCGGCCCATGGGTAGTTGTCCGTAATGTAGTCGTAGACGAGTTCGCTCTGTATAAATGGATTGTTTTCTGATCCTACAACTGCTTTGGCAAGAGAATCAAGGCGTATAATATGACGGTTGTCGAATGCGGTATTATGCCGATAAATATCACTCTCTTTATTATACGCTTTGATAGATGCGAGAATATCTTCTTCGCTGCGATATTGTCCCGAACTTATAAAACTGCCAACATATTCAAAATGAGCGGTGTCTCCGGGAGCGGGCGCCGGTGCTTCGAAATAAATCGTATTGTGTATTGACCGGCCGTTCGACAAGATATAGGATGCCGGTTCTGTATTTAGAATCTTTACATGGCTTTGACGCGGACATTGATCGCCTTCAAATGGTAGTGGCATCCATACTCGCAGGGTGTCTCCGATTAGTGAAATATTTCCCGGTACATCAATTGAAAAACGGTAGAGAATTTTGTGACTTAACCCTGATTTGTTTTCTCCGGAATAGTATGACAAAATGGAATCTACATAAGAGATTCTCGCATCGGATGCGGTTGCGCCTCTATGGATGAAAGGTTCTCCATAAACAGGATTAAGTATTCCGAAATTGCGGACTGATTTTCGGAAAAATCTTTGTACACCATTTATATTGAAGGATTCGAGATAATGCTTAGTCAAATAATGGTCTATGTCATTTTCTGAAATATCTGGGTATTTTTCAAGAAGCTCTTTCAGCAATTGTTCGCGTGTTAGACTGAAATCTCTTTCTATGCGAGCTTGAATAGCTGTGGCTGAATCATTCTCAAGCCAAAGCGGAAATGATTCAGATGGGGGATTCGCTTCAGCTTCGCGACGAATCAAATAAGCGGCTGTTGCGCCTACAGCTATAACAAAAGCCAATGTCAATGCTTTCTTCATGATTGGGTAGCTTCAGTAGTCGAATTGATGTATTAAGATACAAAAATACGATAATTCGATAAATTATCCAATCATTATTTTTGTTTTCTAAAGCTTACTTTCAACAAACAAGTGAAGAAAGAATGGATTGATTGTATTAAATAATTAGGGTAGAAGGGATGTGAAATTGAATTCTACAAGTTTTCTGAATGGATAAAAAGAATTTAAATGATAATATAAATAATCAGCTATCTGTTGAGGGCAGAAAGGTTTCGAAACTATTGTCTGTGTACAGGACAATAATGGATGCTATTTTTTTTGCCGGTTCGTTTTCGATAACTCTTGAATTTATCATTTTAGTGATAATCTCTGTATCCTTGGTTTCTCGAATGGAAGAAATAGGTTGTTTTTGAGATTCTGTCCGGTTGATATTTGGAAATAATTTTTCAGAGGCGGAATTTGTTTCTTTTGAGCCGTCGACGTTATTTTGATCAAATTGCTCAAAATCTGCAGCGTCAGGATAATTGCTATTAAGTTGTTGGTTTTTAATCGAATGTTCGATATGATTAGTTGTGAAAAGGGATTTTTGAGGCTCTGAGATTTCAATATTTGTATTTGAACGCATTTCTCCTCGGCCAAATAATAGCCATACGATGTTTAATTCAGGAAAGGCATCGTTAAGTTTAGATAATACATGGTTGTTTAATGATTTATTACGACCATGAAGCATTTGTGACATAGAAGGGCGGGGGATACCTGCTTTATCAGCAAATTGAGATGTAGACAATCCGCTGGTTTCTATAAACTTACATAACCGTTCAATTATAGGACTTTTTTCGTTGCTTTCCATAATTCGTAATTCTAAATTCGGCAATGCAAATGTAAAAACTATTATTCACATACGCAAATTTTAAATTGCAAATATAATTTTGCGATTGTAAATTGATGCATTTGCAAAACGAAACTAAATGACTGTTGCAATTGCAAATCAGCTGCGTTGTGAGTGGATTACCAGTGCGAGACGCCTATACTGATGCTATAGATTGCTTTTGGTATGGTGTTAGTAACGAGGTGCTTTTGTTGCTGTGTGGCGCGCATCATCTTGCTACGCAGTGGTGGTGTTGCTAAGTTAAAGTACTGGTTGATTTATTTTGCCTAACTTAATGGAGCACTGGCAGGTGTGGAGTCTTTTAATAAATGCTAACGCAGGGCTGTGATAGCAGGAATTGCCTGATTTGAAATTGTGAATAATGTTAGTGGGCGATTTTTGGATGTGTGTAAGTTCGTTGATTTTAATTTCGAGGCATGAAATAGGATGCGTTTTGAATTGTAAACAGCTTTCGTTGTTTTTGTGACATTTGGGAACTTTGGTATGTTCTGTCGGAAAAGAATTCGTTTTATGAAATATTAGTGTAGCCAGATGATTATTAATAATTGTCTGGCCGTTTTTTAGAGTCTCAGAATCCAAAATTTCAATATGCGTACTATGTTGTATGTATTTATAACATTCTCGTGAGCTAAAAGTTCCTCGAATTTGTTTTGAAGCCCTTGAATTATACAAATTTGCTATAATCTATCTATATATAATTGAGATGTAATAATTCGATTCAACGGGGTTCAGCCTTCTCATGTGTCATACTAATCTCTGTGCAAGATAATGGTGATTATGTTAAATAGAGTATGGGCGCAATTGAATATGATTTTTGCCGTTGTTCTCGCTGGCCTCTCCTTGATGATTTGGAAAGAAATGCGTATCTTTGTAATAAATAACCGAAAGAATGTCAGTTTCCAATATCTGTATCAAGGGTGCCCGAGTCAACAATCTAAAGAATATTGATGTCGAAATCCCACGTAATAAATTTGTTGTAATCACCGGGCTGTCTGGTTCCGGTAAGTCTTCGTTGGCTTTCGATACTTTATATGCAGAAGGTCGGCGTCGCTATGTAGTGAGTCTGTCTGCTTATGCCCGTCAGTTTTTCGGCAAGATGCAGAAACCGGAATGTGATTTCATTCGAGGGCTGCCACCGGCTATCGCGATTGAGCAAAAAGTAAGTACACGCAATCCAAGATCTACAGTTGGAACATCGACAGAGATTTATGATTATATAAGAATGCTTTTTGGCCGTATCGGGCATACATACTCCCCTGTTTCAGGAAAGAAAGTAGTTAAACACAGCATTGATGATGTTCTGAAATATATTTCATCATTTGATAATGGTACGAGAGTTGCGATAGCTGCTTCAATAATTATTCGAGAGGATCGAAATCTTAAAGAGCAACTTGAGATATTCTCTAAAGAAGGTTATACCCGAGTTATTGACGGGGATGGGAATTTTATAGATATCGATGAGTATGATGCATATTCTCAGGCGATTACTCCCCTACTCCTAATAGATCGTCTTGTGGTTAGTGACAATAAAGACGAGATGTCGAGGATGTCGGAATCCATTGAAACAGCTTTTTTTGAAGGTAATGGTGAGTGTGTTATATATATATGGTCTGATGAACTTATAAAATCTTCTTTTTCAAAGCGTTTTGAAGAAGATGGAATAATATTTCCGGAGCCTTCCGAACAAATGTTTAATTTCAATAATCCCCTTGGAGCTTGTCCGGTTTGTGAGGGATTTGGAATGACTCTTGACATTGCTGAGAATTTGGTCGTTCCACAGCAGTGGCTTTCTGTTTATGATGGAGCTGTCGCTCCGTGGAGAGGTGCTGCTGCTGATTGGCGTAACAATTTCATAGCAAATGCCTTCGAGAAAAATTTTCCGGTCCATACACCATATAATGAATTGAGTGATTCGCAGAAGCGGCTTTTATGGGATGGAGACGGCTATAGAATAAAAGGTATAAACGATTATTTTGATTTTGTCCGGTCGATGCGGCAATCCATAGAATACCGTATGATTCTTAACCGATACCGTGGGCGTACGATATGCCGGAGTTGTCATGGAAGCCGCCTGAGGCCAGAAGCCTCATATGTAAAAATCGGTGGAATAACAGTTGGCGAACTTGTCTCTATGCCGGTGTCTGTATTATATGAATGGTTTGAGAAACTTCAACTTGACGGAACAGATAGTATAATTGCCAGGCGACTTTTGGTAGAAATTAAAAAACGGCTTATATTTCTTATTGAGGTCGGTCTTGGCTATCTTACGCTCGATCGGGTAAGCAATACTTTATCAGGCGGTGAGAGCCAGCGTATAAATCTTGCGACATCGCTTGGAAGTAGTCTTGTAGGTTCATTATATATACTTGATGAACCGTCGATAGGTCTTCATTCACGCGATACAAACAGGCTTATAAATGTATTGAAGAAACTCCGCGATTTGGGAAATACGGTTGTTGTGGTCGAACATGATGAAGATATAATGCGAGCGGCTGATTATATAATTGATGTTGGTCCTGATGCAGGTCGTCTGGGTGGAGAGATTGTATATAGCGGCTCCGTTGTTGGCCTTGATGGTGCAAAAGGTTATACTGCGGCATATCTTACAGGGAAACTTGATATCCAGGTGCCAGAGTCTCGTCGTCCATGGCGGGATTCAATAATTATTGAAGGCGCTACTGAACACAATCTGAAGAATGTGTCCGTTAAAATTCCTCTGTCAGTGATGACGGTTGTAACTGGTGTCAGCGGTTCCGGAAAATCCACTCTTGTACGTGATATTTTCTATAAGGCTATGGTGCGTCGTATTCATGGAGAAGGCGATGCTCCAGGTATGTTTAAAGAGCTTAAAGGTGATATAAAGCGTTTAAGTGATATTGTATTCGTTGATCAGAATCCAATAGGGCGTTCTACTCGTTCTAATCCGGCTACATATCTAAAGGCATATGACGAAATAAGGGCGCTTATGGCGTCGCAACAGGCTGCCAAGCAGATGGGCTATACACCGGCGCATTTTTCTTTTAATACGGAAGGCGGACGCTGTGAGGCATGTAAAGGTGAAGGCAAGATTACTATTGAAATGCAGTTTCTCGCCGATGTTACCATTGAATGTGAAGAATGTGGCGGTAAGAGATTCCAGAAAGATGTTCTTCAAATAGAATACAAGGGAAAGAATATTTATGACATACTAGAAATGACTGTCGACGAAGCTATAGATTTCTTTGGAAATGACGTAGATAAGACCGCTCAGCGAGTAGCTCAACGTTTACAACCATTGCAGGATGTCGGTTTAGGATATATAAAGTTGGGACAATCATCCTCTACCCTATCCGGAGGCGAGAATCAGCGTGTAAAACTTGCGTATTTTTTATCACTCGGAACGGCACAGCCGACTCTTTTCATTTTCGATGAACCTACAACCGGTTTACATTTTCACGACATCAAACTATTGCTTGTATCTTTTGATCGATTGATTAAGCTCGGCCATACACTTGTTATAATCGAACACAATCTTGACGTTGTCAAGTGCGCTGACCATATTATAGATTTGGGCCCGGATGGTGGTAATGCAGGCGGTTATATTGTAGCAGAAGGAACTCCTGAAGAAATAGCAGCCAATACGAAGAGCATCACTGGACATTTCCTAAAGGAAAAACTCGGTATTAGAAAGTGAAATGGAGTGCTACTCGTAGCCCGCTTTTATCAATGGAGTATGGAACACTGCGGTATGTCAAGCGCCAATAGTATTCGAGACGTAAGATTGTGAGAATATTATCGATTCCTGCAGAGATTTCCATATAAGGGCGATCCATCTGCCGGATATCTGTATTACTTGGAAATTTAAGCAGGTTTTTGTTGTTTTGAGGATTGCATTTTTCGGCAAGCTTTCCGTAAAGACAACTGAATCCGACTATTTCGCGGAACCTTAGTTTTTTGAGCCCGGGTACAAGATTGAAGATCGCTCCCCGCAGATGCCAATTAAGATGTAGTGAACAGTAGCTTGAATTAATGAATTCCATAGGATTCATAAGCGCGAAGCTTTGTGGTTGTATAGTGTACGAAAGATTCGCGTTTGGTATAAATAGTTCAGGAAATGGAGTTTCACACCATACATGTCCTCCGGATATCCGTGTTTCCAAGTGCCCGAGAATGGATAGATTGAAATCTTTATTCAGAGCCAGTTCTGTCCGGTTGACACCGAATGTAGAGCCGGCAAAGCCTTTGGGTGCCCAGCGGTGTGAAAGCTCGATAACAGGAGCTTCGCGGTTAACGGGTATTCGCTGCGAACGCGACTGATAAAATGTTTCTCCCGGAGCAAAACGCATGTTAAGAGTTATCACCCGTTCATTATAATGCTCGAAATGTCGTCCATAACCGTTTTCAAATAACACATAAGGAGACTCTTCTTCGCGTGCAATTTCAAATCCTATCTTGAATGAAAAGTGGTTGTTCAGTTCGAGCGTGTATAAAGCGGATGTAAGCCGTTGATATGTGAAACGTGGATCAGAAATACGAGAAAGGGATAGAACGAAATTATCAGAATTTGTATAAAGATAGTGCGCGCCAAGACGATCTATATCATAGCTGTGTTTAATCTTTATCGAGTGTATGGGGAATTCGTTCGGATGATATTTCTTTTTATTGAATGAATATTCCCCTTCGATTTCGTATTTCCATTTTTTGTCGCGGAAACCATATGCAATATAGCCTCTGGCAAAAAGATGTGGATTCAGATTTGCAGTGGTGGTACCACCGGCTCGCAGTCGTAGTCCTTCAAGAGAGTTATAGCTTGCGGTTGTATTTACAGGCCCGTAATCGAATTTACTGTTTATCCCTGTCTGAATATAACCTTGAGCGAGTATCCGAAGGATTTTTTCACTCCAATAAAAAACAGGTTTGGCTCTGAGGTGATTCATCAGACTGTCTATGTGTCTTTCTCCGTTCTGCAAGGTGATCTTGCGTTTTTCCTGCCAAAAAATACTGTCCCGTTTATCACTGTCTGACATGGTAATATCAGGCCCAGCTAAAGAAAAGATACTATCAGCGTACTCGGGTCTTAAAAAATTATAGTTGCTCATTGACAGCTTACGCGATATATACATTTCAGGAGTATTTGGCATAAGTTGCATTATAGCGAAAAGGTTATCCTTTTTTTTCAGACGGATACCATCGTCATTTTTTTCAAAATCCTGTGTTATTTTAAGTGTTTTGATATAATTGAGATTGATATCTTCGGAAACTTGCATATCAATGTGACGTACGAACATATCATTATCGGTTGCATCAACATAAAGATGCCCTTTGAAACCGAATGAAGATTTATTCCTTGGATAAAATGCCAATACTATATGCTTGGGCCCATTCTCTTGCAACACTGCCGAGCTGTCAACTAGATAGAATCTGTAAAAGTCCGGTGCGATTGGCGACAATGGGCTTACAAAACTGTTCCTGAACAGTCTGATATCATTGTCGTATAAATTTATTTCTCGAAGGATATCATCAAGTAATACCTGAACATTTTCCTGGCCGATGAATTCATCTACACCATTGCTCTTTACACCTTTTATAATTGTTTTTTCCGATTTCGGAGTGTGTCGGAAATAATATGATACCGCTTTTTCCTTAACCGACAGGTTTAATATGGGTTTGCCGTCAATTTCCGATGTGTCGATATGTTCTATAAGAAAAGGAAGACGGCGCATTATTCCATTCTCCATCGTGGTATCAAAATCTGCAATGCCGAGAGAGACTCTACCATAGCGGTCGAAGCTATAATAGTCCTTGTTTTTGGGATCTGATTTGGCAGCGTGGATTTTGACACGTTTGACGAAATCGACAGCCGGATTGTTTTTTTTGCTGTATTTCTTACGTTGAACAATCAATTCATCAAGGTTTTCGCTTGCAGGCGAGAGCATTATGTCGTAGAGGTCAAGAACTGTGTTTCGTAAAGGTATTGATTTGGGGGCATAGCCTTGACAATACACGTTGATATGGTTTGAATTGTCAGGAATAGTAATTTCAAACAGTCCGCGGGCGTCTGTGAGAGATGTCGTTTTATTATCATCAATTCTTATAGATGCAAAAGGAAGCCCTTCGTTACTTATAGAGTCTCTTACGATACCTCGGATAACGCCTCGTGCATCCATTGGCAATCCTTGAGAGAAGAATAATACCAAAAAAAGACAATAAATCAGTTTCCTAAGTGCGTACATCGATAAAATATCGTAATTTTATGCTCAAATAATATTGATATGGCAAAAGAGATTGAACGAAAGTTCCTTGTTAAAGACAAATCATATAGGCAATTGGCCGATAATGCTTATGAAATACAGCAGGCCTATATAACCACAGAACCTACCCGCACTGTTCGCGTAAGAATCAAGGAATCGAAAGCTTTTCTTACTGTCAAAACCCGTAATGAAGGTTGTGTCAGGAATGAATGGGAATTTGAAATTGATATTCAGTCCGCCAGAGAAATGATAAGTCTCTGCTGCGGGAACCATATTCATAAAACTCGTTATTGCGTTGAATCCTCTGATGGTTACATTTGGGAGGTAGATGAATTTCATGGCAGCCAAGAAGGTCTTGTCGTAGCAGAGATAGAACTCCCTACAGCCAATAGTAATTTCATATTGCCCTCATTTATTGGTGAAGAGGTAACAGGTGATCCAAGATATTATAATTCTTCACTTGCCGAAGGTTGAGGTTTGTCACGTCTGATAAGACGTACAACATTCTCCACATGCTGAGTGTGGGGAAACATATCAACGGGCTGTACATTGGTTACACCATACTTGCAGTCAAGTAAAGCCAAATCGCGAGCTTGTGTGGCAGCGTTACAGCTGACATAGACTATAACCTTTGGTTCTGCTCGGAGTATGGTATTGACAACATCAGTATGCATCCCGGCGCGGGGTGGATCGACAATCATTACATCAGGCCGGCCATGTTTTTCGATAAACTCGTCGTTCAGTACGTCTTTCATATCCCCTGCGAAGAAAAGTGTATTGTCTATGCCATTTGCGGCGGAATTTATTTTAGCGTCTTCAATTGCTTCGGGCACATACTCTATACCGATGACTTTGCGTGCTTTTCCGCTTACAAAATTGGCGATTGTACCCGTGCCGGTATAAAGGTCGTAGACGAGTTCGTTTCCGGTAAGGTTAGCAAAATCGCGGGTAATGCAGTATAATTTATAAGCGGTTTGTGAATTGGTCTGAAAGAAAGATTTGGGGCCTATTCGGAAAAGAAGATTCTCCATTTTCTCTTCGATATATTCACGTCCGGAAAAAAGAACAACATCCTGATCGGCTATTGTATCGTTCATCTTTTGGTTGACGACATACATAAGCGATGTGATATCGAAATTCTCTTTAAGCGCATTCATCAGCCCGTTCAAATCATTAGGTCTATCCTGACCTACCACTACAATAACCATCAGTTCTCCTGTGCTTGTTGTACGGATAAGCAGTGTGCGGATAAACCCTTCCTGAGCACGCAGATCGTAAAAAGGAAGATTATGCTTTTTGCAATAATCTTTTACAAAAAGACGTATTTTATCGCAACCCTCCGATTGGAGATG
The DNA here is from genome assembly GCA_910576775.1 of uncultured Muribaculaceae bacterium. Classification (GTDB taxonomy): domain Bacteria; phylum Bacteroidota; class Bacteroidia; order Bacteroidales; family Muribaculaceae; genus CAG-873. The sequence goes on from CAJTJV010000002.1 coordinate 181,357, forward strand.
ACAACGTGTTATATCAAGCACTTTGTCGAAAGCTCCGGATATGTGGAAGCCTGCGGCATCGCGATCCGGAAAATCCAGTCCGCTTTTAAGCTGTTCAAAAGTGAGCCATGAACGATTTGAAAAAGTGTATTCGAGTTTGTTGCGGTATTCCCATATGTCATCGCTGCCTACACACGCCGGAATCTCAGGAAATTCGACTTTTGCAATGCGGGTAAGGGCATCGACAACCTGTTGGCGTTTACAACGCAACTGCATTTCGTATGGAAGATGCTGCCAACGGCAACCACCGCAAACGGTGAAATGGCTGCAACGGGGTGTCGTGCGAAATTCTCCCGGTGTAATCATTCTGTCGATGTGGCCTAACGCATAGTTTTTCTTTTTTTTGTCAATTTTGATGTCGACTACATCTCCGGGTGCTCCGAATGGTACGAAGACAACCATGTCGTTGACTCTGGCAACTGCGTTTCCCTCTGCGGCAACGTCCGTTATCTCTATATTTTCATATAAAGGAAATTCCTTTCGTTTTCTGCTCATTATGTATGATTATTAGTTATGCAAAGTTACGCAATTTCATTTGAATATAAAAAAGGAGGAACCTGCGCTGACAGGCTCCTCCATACCGTTAATCTTCCCGAAATGAATAATTGTCGGGACTTTGGAATGTTCTATTCTTCAGACTGTTCATTGAGAATCTCGAGCATCTTGATTGCCGACAAAGGAATACGTGTGCCGGGGCCGAAGATTGCTGCGACACCTGCCTTGTAAAGGAAATCGTAATCCTGTGCGGGAATAACGCCTCCGGCTGTTACGAGTATGTCCTCGCGGCCGAGTTTTTTAAGCTCTTCGATAACCTGAGGAATAAGTGTCTTGTGACCTGCAGCAAGTGACGATACACCAAGTATATGTACGTCATTTTCTACAGCCTGACGGGCTGCTTCTGCCGGGGTCTGGAAAAGAGGTCCCATGTCGACGTCGAAGCCGCAGTCGGCATAACCGGTAGCAACTACTTTTGCTCCACGGTCGTGACCATCCTGCCCCATTTTGGCAATCATGATACGCGGTTGACGACCTTCGCGTTTTGCGAAATCTTCGCACATTTTTTGAGCACGGATAAAATCCGGATCGTTCTTTGTTTCGTTGGAGTACACGCCTGAAATTGTTCTGATTACTGCTTTATAACGGCCAACGACTTCTTCGCAGGCATCTGAAATTTCACCAAGAGTAGCGCGGAGGCCGGCAGCTTTTACTGCAAGGTCAAGAAGATTTCCTTCTTTGGTACGAACACATTTTGTAATCGCTTCAAGTGCTTCCTTGACTTTTGCTTCGTCGCGGTTAGCCTTAACGTCGTTGATTCGTTCAATCTGTTCGCGGCGCACCTCGGTGTTGTCGATTTCGAGAATATCGATGGGATCTTCGTGTTCGAGACGGTATTTGTTGATACCAACGATTGTCTGGCGGCCTGAATCGATTCGAGCCTGAGTACGGGCTGCGGCTTCTTCAATGCGTAATTTGGGAAGTCCGGTTTCAATAGCTTTGGCCATGCCGCCGAGTTTTTCGATTTCCTGAATATGTTCCCATGCACGGTGCGCGATTTCGTTGGTAAGGGCTTCAACATAGTAGCTGCCGCCCCACGGGTCGATTGCGCGCGTAACCTGAGTCTCTTCCTGAATATAAATCTGAGTGTTGCGGGCGATACGTGCGGAGAAATCTGTCGGAAGTGCAATTGCTTCGTCAAGAGCGTTGGTGTGAAGACTCTGGGTATGGCCTAATGCTGCGCCCATAGCTTCGATACATGTACGGCCGACATTGTTGAAGGGATCCTGTTCGGTAAGCGACCATCCGGATGTCTGTGAATGTGTACGAAGTGCAAGAGATTTGGGATTCTTGGGATTGAACTGTTTTACAATTTTGGCCCAAAGCATACGTGCCGCACGCATTTTGGCTACTTCCATGAAATAGTTCATGCCGATAGCCCAGAAGAAAGATAGGCGTGGTGCGAATGCGTCAATATCCATTCCAGCGTTGACGCCTGCACGTAGGTATTCCAGTCCGTCGGCGAGGGTGTATGCAAGTTCGATATCGCATGTTGCACCTGCTTCCTGCATGTGGTAGCCGGATATCGATATCGAGTTGAACTTGGGCATGTTCTGTGACGTATATTCAAAAATGTCGGCAATAATGCGCATCGAGAATTCCGGCGGGTAAATGTATGTGTTACGCACCATGAATTCTTTGAGGATATCGTTCTGAATGGTACCTGCCATCTCGTCAAGTTTGGCACCCTGTTCAAGGCCGGCGTTGATGTAGAATGCAAGTACCGGAAGGACGGCTCCGTTCATTGTCATGGATACGGACATTTTGTTCAAGGGTATACCGTCGAAAAGGACTTTCATGTCCTCGATGCTGCAGATGGAAACTCCGGCTTTGCCTACGTCGCCTACAACACGGGGGTGATCTGCGTCATAACCGCGGTGTGTTGCAAGGTCGAATGCTACGGAAAGACCTTTCTGGCCTGATGCAAGATTGCGACGGTAGAAAGCATTGGATTCTGCAGCTGTCGAGAAGCCTGCGTACTGGCGGATTGTCCAGGGGCGCAGGGGATACATTGCACTGTACGGGCCGCGGAGATATGGCGGGATACCCGACATATAGTTAAGATGCTCGAGGCCTTCAAGATCGTTTTTTGTGTAAACGGGTTTTACCGGAATCAGCTCAGGTGTCGTCCAGTCTTCTGCGGCAGTCGCTGCCGGAGCGGGGCCACAGAGCCCGGCGGTGATGTCGATATTTTTAAAATCGGGTTTCATAGTTAGGGTCTGTGACTGTTATTTGTTTAAAAGACGGTTGTTGAAATCGCGAAGGGTGTCAAGAACGTTGCATCGTACGTGTACAAAATCCTTGATGCCTGAAGCCTTTAGGTCTTCGGTGCATGCGGGAGCTCCGGCTACAACAAATTCGGCGCGGCCGTTGAGGTATTTGAATGCGGCTGGTGCGAGTTCTGCGTATTCATCATCGGACGAGCACAGAACGACAACATCAGCTTCCTTTGCAAGAGCAGCGTCAACACCTTCTTCAACAGTATTGAAACCTAGATTATCGATAATCTCATAACCGGCGCATCCGAAGAAATTGGTCGAGAACTGAGCTCGAGCCAGACGCATCGCTAAGTTGCCAATAGTGAGCATAAAAACTTTTGGACGTTTTGTGGCAGCTTCTGTTGCGAGACGGAGATCTTCAAAATCTGTAGCAGCGCGTTTCATGAGAAGTGCATTGGAGCCTTTTTCGCCTCCGCAGCAGCATTTGCAGCCCGTAGTTTCGATTTTCTTTGCGGCAAATTCGTTGATATTGGGGTATTGGTTGGTGCCGAGAAGAATCTCCTTGCGGCGTGCAACATCTGTATGGCGTTTTTCGCAGGATGCATTAACCGCCTTCTGAATCTCTCCGTTTGCAAGGGCAGTGAAGAAATCACCATCTTCTTCTACCGAGAGGAAAAGTTTCCAGGCTTCGTTAGCAATTGCAACAGTAAGAGTCTCAACATAATAGCTGCCGCCGGCGGGATCGACGACTTTGTCCATGTGGCTTTCCTCTTTCAGAAGGAACTGCTGGTTACGGGCGATGCGTTCTGAGAATGCGTCCGGCTTTTTGAAAGGTACATCAAATGGTGTTACTGCAATTGAATCGACACCACCTACACATGCAGAGAATGTTTCGGTCTGGCTGCGAAGAAGGTTCACATGAGCATCGTAGATAGTCTGGTTGAAGCGTGATGTGGTGGCGTTGACCTTCATTTTGCATGCGCAATCGCATTCAGGCTGATACTGCTCTACTATTTGTGCCCACAGCATGCGACCGGCACGGAATTTGGCAATTTCCATGAAGAAATTGGAAGATACGGCCATGTTGAATTTTATGCGGCATGCCACTTCAGATACTTTTCGGCCTGCCTCTGTGAGGGCTGTAAGCCATGTTGCACCCCATGAAAGAGCGTATCCGAGTTCCTGATATATAAAAGCACCTCCGTTAGCGAGGATTTCGGAGTCGACAGCAAGACAGCGGAGATTTTTGACGGGAGCTACAATGTCAAGAAGCTTGCATGCTTCTGCAATAATGGCTTTCTTGTCGAAACCTTCAGCACCATGCAGAAGCTGGCGACGTGCCGGATTATAATTGATGGAACCGTTGAATGTTTCTGTGGCTCCAGCAGCATTAATAGTTTCAACAAGCGCTCCGGCAATGTCGAGAGCCTTGCTTGGGCAACATTTGATGTTAATCTCGATTTTGTTAAAATCGATACCTTTAAGTATCGTTGCAATTTCTGTTGCGGCGCTTACTTTAAAGCCGAGGGATGTAACACCTTTGGTAAGTACGTCAAGGGCGATTGCATTTGCTTCTTCCGCTGTGTCTGCGACGATATCCTGGCGTACTAACCAGTCATTGTCTGTGCGTGTTCCGCGTACATAAGGGAACTGTCCGGGAAGGGATTCGGTCGTTTTCAGACCAGCAATGTCTTCGGCGCGGTAAACAGGCTGAACATTGAAGCCTTCGTTGGTACGCCAGACCAGCTTCTTGTCGAAATCGGCTCCTTTAAGGTCGGTCTCAACTTTGGCTCGCCATTCTTCATAGCTCACCGAAGGGAACTGGTCGAACAATTTTTCACTTTTTTCTGCCATAAATATTTAAATATCAAATGATATGTTTATGTAATCGTTGATGTGTAGTTTCTTGTCGATTTAAGGCGTTTGTCATCAAAAGGATGACGGTTTTAAATACGAGGCAAAAGTAACAATTATTTAAGCAATTAACAAATAATTCAATAAAAATCGACGTTGCTATGCTTTCGCTTCGTAACGTCGATTAGTATTCGCTATATGTTCAGTGACTTGCTGTTGGCTTTCAATACGAGCACTGTAATGTAAAGAATGTTTCTTAATGAAACGTTGAAATGAAAATTGGCATGCTAATGTATTGGCATTATTGCTTTTTAGTTCCTGATGTTTCTTTTATTATCCAGACGCATGCCGCTCCGACGAGCAGAAGGATGCCACTGACAACAAGCATTCCTACAGTGAGCGGCGCACCGTTGGTTGCAGGCGGGAAACAGCTGAGAATAGCGCCGCCACAAAGTGCTGCGGCAATTTGTGGAACTGTGATAGTGCAATTGAAAAGGCCAAGGTATGTTCCGATATTACCGCCTGAGAGTGCGTTCGTAAGAATTGTAAATGGCATAGAGAGCATGGCGGCCCATGCACAACCCATAAGAGCGTAGCTTATGAATAGCAGATATTGGTTTTGAATGAAGAATACGGAGATAAATCCGACAGCACCGATAAGCAGGCTGAGGCTGTAGCCGGCTTTGCGGCGTTTTACTCCGGCGAGAACAATTGCCCAAAAAACAGCCGCTATACCTTGAATGGCGAGTAAGATACCGTTCCAGTCGCCTGCGTTCTGATATTGGGGTGTGGCCGGATTGAGAACTGTCCGATAATTCAATTCGATTGAAGCTGGAGAAATGATAGCCGGGAGTGTTGAAATCTGTTCGAGTTCATATTTTCCGGAGGCATCATTCTTTGTCGCAATATGAGCCATTGTAAGTTCTACGCCAGGTTCAAGTAACGATAATTCGGAAACTGCTGTTGCTTTCTTATCAATGGTTATTCTTTCACCATCAATCATAAGAACAGAACCGGCGTGAGCAATAATACCACCGGCGACATTTATTTTTTCTATTCCGTTTTCTGATACTGGAATATAGTCTTTGATAAGAGTGTCTCCTTCAATAATGACGGTCTTCGGCCGTGTGAATTTACCATCGATTTCGATACCGGCCAGAGCGAGCCGTCCGTTTTCAATCACCGGACGGTCTGAATTGAAAATATATTTTTCATTATAGTTATCTCCATTGATACTGATACCGCTTATGGCTTTCATAGATGGAGCGTCGAAAGCCTGAAGAGCAACTGCATCGGTGGAGTATGTCCACATATAAAGGAAGGCCGCCCAACAGAAAAATTGTACGACACCAACAGTCCAAAAAACTTTAGGTGCTTTGACAAGTAGTCTGAATATATTTTCTTTTTTGCAGGCCGATTCTTTTTTTTCATCAATGCCGTGAAACAGTGCATATTCATGAGGTGGCATTTCTTTTACTTTGGCGAAAGTGTAGATTACACATAGTGCCAGGATTATCGCACCAAGATAGAACGCCCATGTAACGGTTGGAGGTACTTGGCCGCTTGGTGCTGTATTGCTCAGGAACCAGGCAAGTACAAACGGTGCGACATAGCCTACAACAGAACCCGCATTACATAGAAACGATTGCATGGAATATGCCAGACCTTTCTGTTTTTCATTTACCATGTCACCGACAAGCATCTTGAAGGGCTGCATCGCCATATTGATAGATGTGTCAAGTAGCATCAGCATTATAAGACCAAATATAATAGGGTGGCTTATGCCTAAGCCGAGAGATCCGGCATTAGGTAGAAAACACATTACAGTAATTGCGATAATTGCTCCTACAAGAAGGTATGGTAGACGGCGCCCGAATCTGTTCCAGGTGTTGTCGCTTGCGCTACCGACGATGGGCTGGACAATAAGCCCCATCAATGGTGGAAGAATCCAGAAATAGCTGAGGTCATGCGGATCTGCACCAATTGTCGAGAATATACGGCTCACCTGTGAGCTTTGAAGTGCATAAGCAATCTGAACGCCGAAGAATCCAAAACTTAGATTCCATAGTTTCCAAAAACTTAAATCTCTCTGTTCTTTCATGGTGAATATTGGTTATTAGGGAGTAGAAATATAAATTATTTATTGTTAGACTGTGCTTTTAACCATTCGATTTCAAGCTTCCATAAGGTTGGGTCGGGCGTTTCAAGAATTAATGGTATGCCATCGAAACGACTGTCTTTCATTAAGAGACTAAAGAATTCCTTCCCGAGTATACCCTTTCCTATCGGTGCATGCCTGTCGATTCTTGAGCCGGTGTTTCGCATGGAATCGTTGAGATGCATGCCTTTCAGATATTTGAATCCTATTATATTGTCAAATAACTCCCATGTTTTGCAGAATGCTTCTTCTGTAGAAAAATCGTATCCGGCGGCATTGGCATGACAGGTGTCGATACATACTCCTATTCTGCTTTTATCGTCGACAAGGGAAAGTATTTCTGCAATATGTCTGAAATCATATCCGATATTGCTACCCTGCCCTGCTGTATTCTCAATTACGGCACAGACATTCATGGTATGTTCAAGGATATAGTTTATGGAGGCTGCAACCAATTTGATAGCGTTGGATTCGTCCATCTCTTTTAGAGTCGCTCCAGGATGGAAATTGAGCATTTTAAGTCCTAGACTGTCGCAACGTTTCATTTGGTCGATTAATGACATTCTTGAAAGGTTGAGCTTTCGAGCGTCAGGCGAACATGGATTTACAATCAGAGAAGCATGAGGAAGAATCATATCGGCTTTATAACCAAGAGTCTCACATGCAATTTTGAATTCTTCAATATCATGTTGTGTGTAATGCTTGTCGGTATATCGTCGTGCGTCTATCGGACAAAAAGAAAATGCATCGGCTCCCAAAGTTTTTGCCGCTTCGGGTATTGCCGCTAATGGCGGGGCTACATCAAGATGTACACCGATATATTTCATTGAAATGCGTTCAGTTTGCAAATATAACAATTTATATATGATATTTTGTTCTTTTAGGCATATTTACAGCCGAGATTTTAGATTAGTTGGCTTTCATAGAAAGAATAGTAGTTGTCCAAACCGATTATCAAGTGGTCGAGAATTCGCATTTCAAAAAGTTTGGCAGCTTCGCCGATTCTTTTTGTGAGTGTAATGTCAGCTTCGCTCGGATGGATGTTGCCGGATGGATGGTTGTGGAATAACATCATTGATGCAGCATTGGCGGACAAAGCTTCCCGCATGATTATTTTTATATCGACTATTGTGGTTGAAAGACCACCCTGTCCTATTTTCATTGCCCTAATAGGAGCATTGTTCCTTTTGAGATAAAGTACCCAGAATTCTTCATGATCTAGCCCGTCGAGATGTGGCTTCATATAACGGTATGCCTGTTCCGATGTCCTAATCTGCGTCTGCTCTACTTTGAGTGCATCTGCTGCCGACCGGTTGCCGAGTTCGAGAGCCGCAAGCATTGTAAGTGCTTTTGCAGGTCCAATACCCTTATAGCGATTCATGAATTCCTTTACATTCATGCGGGCTACTTTGGAGATATGGTATTCGTTGTCGACAAGAATATCCTCGCACATCCTTACAACATTTTTACCTTTTATACCTGTCGCAAAGATAAGTGCCATAAGTTCTGCATCACTGAGTGTTTTTATTCCGAATGCCATGGCCTTTTCACGTGGCATCAGATTATCGGGCGATTCTCTTTCAAGCTGTTTCATCGTCATTTACCTTTTCGTATAAGTATTTCTTCATTGATGTCACGCCCTTTGCCAAGAAGAATTTTTATGAACCAGGCTTTTAGGAAGCCGAGACCATATCCTGATAGCTGGATAATAGATGCCGGTATTGCCAATAATGCCACTTTAAAAGATTTCGTAGAGAGAATGGCACCAAATAAAATGGCGGTGAAATAGACGGCTAATGGTGCCAGAAACCAAGGTGACACAAATATCGCGAGAAAGATAAGTGCGAGACTCCCAAGAACAAAAAATGCGGGTAAGGTGTGTACAAGTTTCAGAGAGCCGGGATATAGTAGTCTGAGTGTAATTCTCGACATTCCGAATACATATACCTGACGGAAGAATTTTATTAGATTTATTCTTCGTTTATGCCACACATAAGCTGGTCGGATCAGTCCGATTGTAAAACCTGCATTACGTATTCTTGTACTCATGTCAATGTCTTCCGAGAACATTTCCCGGAATCCGCCTAGTTTATCATATACTGTCCGTGAATAACCCATGTTAAAAGTTCTGGGCACGAATCTTTCCATCCGTATCTTTCCTCCGCGTATGCCTCCCGTCGTAAGGATAGATGTCATAGCATAATTTATGGCTTTCTGGATGTCTGAGAAATTATCATTCGCGGCGTCAGGTCCGCCAAAACAATCAAGATGAGTTTTGTCGAGTTCGGTTTCAAGAGTTTTGAAATAATTGCAGGGCAAAACGCAATCCGAGTCTACAAAGACGAAATATTCACCGGAGGCGTGTTCCAAACCGTAATTGCGTGCTATCGAACGGCCTTCATTATCTTTAAAATAATACTTGGCATTTAGACCTTTGGCTATGGCCTCATTTACAATGGTTTCACAGGTAATCGTAGAGCCATCCTCAACAATTATCAGTTCGAAATTCTTTGAAGACTGTCCGAGCAGGCTTTTGCAAAGATCCTCGACCTCTGTAGGTCGGTTATAGACCGGTACTATTAGTGAAAAACGTAGCATCAGCTCATACGGTTTTTATAGTCATTATAATCGAATCTGCGTAGATATTCTGTTTCGCCGTTGCTGTGCTGAAGAACTATGTCTGGATGTGCTACACCGTTAAACATTGTAGTTTTAACTGTTGTATAATGATTCATGTCCTTTAGTGTTATTCTGTCTCCGGGCTTTAATTCACGGGCAAAATGATAATTACCTTTGAAATCTCCGCTAAGACATGAATTACCTCCGAGACGGTATGACAATGCTCCTGTAGTACTTTCATCAACACTCTCCTCTACTACAGGAAGATATGGCATTTCAATGGTGTCGGGCATATGGCAGGCGAAACTTACATCAAGTATTGCGGTTGAGATTCCTCTGTCGTGTACGACATCGACTACAGACGAGACGAGGTCGCCGGTCTGCCATGTGAATGCGCTACCGGGCTCAAGTATTACCTGAAGGTTTGGATGTCTGCTTCTGAAATCCTGAATTAGTCCTATAAGATGCTCTGTATTGTAATCTGTGCGTGTCATAAGGTGGCCGCCACCCATATTTACCCATTTGAGAAACTGGAAGAGGTGCCCGAATTTTTCTTCGAATGCTATAAGAACTTTTTCAAGATCATAAGACGTAGATTCACATAAAGCATGGAAATGTAAGCCTTCGATTCCTGCAGGAAGATTCTCTCCGAGCTCTTCAGCGCTGATTCCAAAGCGAGATCCGGGTAATGCAGGATTATATAGGTCTGTCTCAATTACAGAACACATTGGATTGACGCGCAGTCCGCATGAAACACCTGCTGCGATGGCCTTGGAGCCAAAACGGTTCCATTGATTGAGAGAATTAAAGGTGATATGTGAGGCTCCGGAAATATATTCGTCAATATTTGATTCTGTATATGCCGGAGAATATACATGAACCTCTCCGCCAAGGAATTCATTCCCAAGTCGCATCTCATTGAGCGAACTTGCGGTACAATCTCGACAGTAGTCTCTTATTATTCCGAAACTCTTCCAAAGGGCGTTTGCCTTGAATGCCATTATTATGTGAGCCCCACTCTTTCTGGCGACATCATCAATAAGTGCTAGATTCCTACGTAGGCGATCTTCGTAGACAATGAAATAAGGTGTGGAAAGTTCGGCGGTTGTCATGATAGTAATTTGAATCGTGCGAATTTTAGTAATAAAGTCTTGTCACCGGAAGATGTAAAGCTTACTATAATCCTATGGTCAGGTCGACTTTTATCGATTTTTTGGATAATACCGAGGCCAAAACTCGAATGTTGGATCCGTTGTCCTTGCCTGAGCTCTGATGACGAATGTATGAAAAACTCACCGGTATCTGATGATGGTGTAAGCGTCGAATCTCCAATTGTTTTATGGATAGTGACAGCTGTTGGTGCTGTTTTTGGCACTGGATTTGTCTGGTTTGACGGAATGAAACTCGGTCGTTTTGTCTGCGAAGACATAGACCGGTTCGGTGAAGCAATGTAAGGTAACTGAGTTCCCATCATGCCCTTCAGGAATTTTGGTGAGATATCGGAGATGAATCTCGAACGTATAGAGTTTCGATTTTCTCCGCTTACCATACGTTTGGAGGCATATGATAACATACAGAATTGTTTTGCACGTGTAATTGCTACATAAAGCAACCGTCTTTCTTCCTCGATATCAGAATTAGAAGCGCATTTGTCGGATGGTAATAGGCGTTCCTCAACTCCTACGACAAACACTGCGTCGAATTCAAGACCTTTGGCAGAGTGTATTGTCATAAGGGTGACTCCTTCCGTTCCACCATTTTCGGTATCCTGATCGGTCATAAGAGAGATTTCCGACAGATATTCGGCGAGATGGGCTGTTTCCCCCTCAGTATATCGATCTTCAGTGAATGTCTTTACGCCGTTGAGCAGTTCTAAAAGATTCTCACGTTTGCTTATGTTTTCAGGTGTGTTTCCGGCTACATATTCTGCCAGCAGGCCTGATTTGTCCACGATGTGATTTGCTGCCTCGTCGGCAGGATGCTCGGCAGTGAACTGCACAATGTCATCAAGAATAATTTTGAAAGATACAAGTTTTGCGGCTGTTCCTTTGTTGATCGGTAATGAATAATGAGTTGGATTGCCGAGTACCTCAAACATGCTGACACCGGCATTGATGGCAACCGTGCGAATCTTGCCAATAGTAGTATCGCCGATACCTCGCTTTGGAGTATTGATAATACGTGTAAGAGCCTCGTCATCGTTAGGGTTTATGCTAAGTCGCATGTAACAGACGGCGTCCTTGATCTCCTTTCTTTGATAGAAAGCCAGACCTCCATAAATATGGTATGGGATATTTCGGTTGCGCAAGGATTCTTCAAGTACGCGTGACTGGGCGTTGGTACGGTATAGTACTGCAATCTCTCCGAATTGAATTCCATCCGCCCGGTGAATACGGGAGATCCGTGAAGCTACGGTATTTGCTTCTTCATATTCATTGAAAGCCTCGGTAAGCTCGAGCCGTTCGCCATCCTCGCCGGTCGTGTAAACGTCCTTGGTTATTTGTTCCTTGTTGGCTGCAATCAGGCTATTGGCAGCTCCAATGATATTCCCGGTCGAACGGTAATTCTGTTCGAGCTTGAAAATACGGATATTGTCGAAAGTCTTGTGTAAATCGAGTATATTGTGAATATTGGCTCCGCGGAATGAATAAATGCTTTGGGCATCATCCCCGACGACACAAATTCGGTTTTTAGTTCCGCCAAGTTGACGTACAATCAGATGCTGGGCGAAATTAGTGTCCTGATATTCATCTACAAGAATGTATTCGAAAAAGTTACGGTAACGTTCGAGTATATCAGGATTGTCACGGAGTAATACGTTGGTGTAGTATAACAGATCATCGAAATCCATAGCATCTGCTATGCGGCATCTGTCACGGTATATTCTGAATATATCGCAGAATCGGCTCCGTTTTGCGTTTCTGTCGGTTTCCATAAGTTCGGCGTCGGCAGCGTATGCTTCGGGAGATATAAGTTGGTTTTTCGCCCATGATATATCTTGTGCAATTTGCCCAGGACGATAAATCTTGTCGTCAAGTGACAATTCTTTTATTATGTTCCTTATCAGAGATTTCGAATCAGTCGTGTCGTAGATGGTGAAATTATTCTTGAATCCTATCCTATCGGCATTGTATCTCAGAATACGGGCAAATATTGAATGGAAAGTTCCCATCCATAGGTGTGACGCCATGTTTTCACCGACAAGTGTTGATATTCGTTCCCGCATTTCGCGGGCTGCCTTGTTGGTGAATGTCAATGCAAGGATGCGGTTCGCTTGTATGCCCTGATGCAGCAGGTGCACGATTTTGTACGTAAGAACCCTCGTTTTGCCGGAACCCGCTCCTGCGATGACAAGTTCCGGGCCGCCGAGATATTCTACAGCGGCTCGTTGTGCGTCATTGAGATTTTCGAGATAATTGTCGCCGACCATTATTTGAATTGGTTGACGGATGGTACATATTCAAAACCGGCATCTGAAAGACGTTTCTCAAGACTTGTACGTTTGATATCAAGTGATGCACAAAGCTCATCCAGATTAACGTACTCGTCTCGTAGTTTCATATTTATGTAGCTTAGTAAAATATATGGGTCGGAAGGTATATTAGCCATTGTCTGAATGTGTATGTTGATTGTGGGGCTGCAATTTATTAATATTGTCGCCGGCCCAAAGACCTGCCAAAATAAGGAAGATACCTATATAGCCGGCAAGTGAAACATGCTCGCCAAGTACTACAGACGATACAAGGAGCGTCATTATTGGTTGGAAATACATATAATTATTAGCCTTGACGGCTCCGAGATTCTTGACGACGAGAGCCCACAATACATATCCGACTGTAGATGCGCCTACCCCGAGAAACAGAAGATTACCATAAATCTGCGGTTCCCATATAATATCAAGGACATTTACCGAATCGTGTTCTACAAGGAGGAATGGTATTGCGGTAATACAACCGTAGAAAAACGTCTTCCGTGATATGAACCAGATGTCATAATGTGCATTAAGCTGTCGTAATATTAAAGAATATACAGCCCAACAACATGCTGCGGCAAGAGATAGAAAGTCGCCTAACGGTCTTACTTGAACTGAGGTACTGCTGTTGAATACAACAAATCCTACACCTACAATTGCTATCATTGAGCCGATGAATGTACCTTTGCCAAGTTTTTCCGTTTTGTATACAAGTCCGACGAGCATTACCGTAATCAATGGTGATAAGGACGTTAGAAGCGATACATTTGTGGTTAAAGTATATCTTAATGCAAAATTTTCAGCAATGAAATATATGGAACCACCACAGATGCCACATAGAATAAACATACCCTCCTCTCTTAGGTTCGAAGCCCATAACCGATTGTGGGATATCAAAACAACCAAAATATAGGCAAGTAAAAATCGACAAACATAAATTTGAACCGGCCCCATCCCGTTTTCAAGTAGAACCTTAGTGGAAACGAATGAATAACCCCACATCGCAACTGTAATCAGAGCTGCGACATGTCCTAGAAAGAAGCCTCCGGAAATCTTTGAATTGTTAGTCGAAATATGCATATCGATACAAATGTTTGCTCTTACAAAATTACTCATTAATCGGATAGACACAAAAAAATCTGAATAACAAAAGTCGATGTATTCCCGATATAGATATATCATAATAACTTTAGTGTAATATTCAAATGTGCAAATATTTGATTAAGGGTGTTTTATGAAAACTGATGAAAATTGGTTGAAAAAAAGTTATTGAAAAATTTGTGCGAATCAAAAATTGCCATTAACTTTGCACCGCAAAACGGAAAAAGACGTTATCTAAATGACTCCGTAGCTCAGTTGGTAGAGCAGCTGACTCTTAATCAGCGGGTCGAGAGTTCGAGCCTCTCCGGGGTCACAAGACAAAATGTCTAAATGTTGAAAAACGCTGAAATCACTTGATTTTCAGCGTTTTTTCTTTTTGCCCAAATTGCAGAATTATGAAAAACGATACGGTCAGGTGTGAGTGATGTGTGAGTGCTCACGTTTGTGAGTGATTCCACTCACAGTTGCGAAATATCAACTGTGAGCTGGCTGAAATTCCGAAAGTTAGCCTTGCAAATTCATTCACAAAGTGGGGTTTTGAGCGGAGGAACGAACCTTTGACCCGGTTGAGGTCG
>CAJTJV010000003.1 GCA_910576775.1 uncultured Muribaculaceae bacterium
TAATCTGCTATATAAGCAAAAAACCCGACCGAAGTCGAGTTTTTTCGTGGTGCCACCAGGAATCGAACCGGGGACACAAGGATTTTCAGTCCTTTGCTCTACCAACTGAGCTATGGCACCTTGAGCGTGGCTTCTTGCCTTTTTGCGCTGCAAAGTTAGACACTTTTTTTATTCCCACCAAATATTTTGATAAGTTTTTTCACCATTCCAAGTGCACACGTTATAAAATTCACGCGATTTCACGCAGTACTCAGCTCATAATGAAATAGTTGCTGTCTCAAATACTTTTACACATTTGCTTTTCGTCCATCTTTCAGATTCACATATACCTTTATTTAATAATCATAACAAATAAAATATATCCCCTATTGAGGCATCTGTTCTTTTGAAGGTCGCAACAATATTTTCCACATGCTAACATGTCAGTTAAAATAGCTTTTTCTATGTACTGCATTACATACACTTGCATCTATATAATATTTAATTTCACATAATATAATAAATCCGAATACTAAATCGTTTATAATCCGCTTCCAACGGGTTTAACAGTTTAACAAGTTTGTTTTATTATACAACAATAAACGGATAAATAGAATATGCTATTTATTGACTGTTTTGAGCTCTTTTTCAATAATAGAAATAAGTGCGTTTAATCTGGAAAGATTTCGAGAAAGTTGCTTTGTGATTGAAGAAGACCCTGTTATAGACGCCGCCCGCGCAACATAACCAAGATAATTTCCATATCTTTTTACTGTATAAGTTTTTCCTCTTCTATCAGTTTTACGAGAGGGGTAAGGAGAGGCACCCAACTTGGAGAATCTTCTTAAAAATTGATTGAGAAAGAATGTTGAACGGGATGAATTATTGATATGTTTCGCATACCAAAGGTGTCTTCTCGCAGCTTTTCGCATACGCCAATAGTACTGCGATACACTCCTGTTTTTCAAGGTTGTCATTTCTCCATCGAAACACAGCCCAAGATACTCCAACTTTTTGTTGTCGCGACAATAGCATCTACCGTCTTTATTATCAAAAGTCAGAAATCTTGTTTTCTCATCTTTTATAACAAGGTTAACCTTTTCAATCTCCATTTTAAGAAGATTGACAATCTCATTTTTGTAAACCTCCTGTGCAATGATAATTATATCATCACTATATCTCATGTATACGCCATTTATTGTACTGACTACATCATTTATGGCTTTGTCAAAATCAGACATATAGATATTGGCAAGGGTGCTACTGATGGGGAGCCCTTGCGGAATACCGCATTTGTATGTAGAGTTATTCCGAGACGCAATATTGAACGCGCCGGTTCGTATAAGCCCCTTGTCTCGAATTAATTTAATACCCGATTTGGTTTCACAGAATGAAACTGCATGCCTATCTCTGAGAAACTGAAGTCGGCTTACATTTCGAGGTCTTATTTCTGAATCAGGAGAAACCTGTGTCAGTATGGAGTCCTTAAAAAGTTCAAACAGTTCATATTCTTCAACATAGGAAAATCTTGTTACATTTTTATAGATGTTGTAATGGTCCGTTGGCAAAGCCGTCATACCGAGTAACTGACTCCATTTCTGCTTCAAGATATGATGATCCAGAGAGTCAAAGAATCCGGAAATATCTGCGACAACAACTAAAAGAGATTTTTCATGAACCATCTTCTTTATATAATCAAAAGCTTCCTTCGCAAAATCAATATGACACTTGTGTCTGTCGCCCTCTCCTTCCGCTTTAATTGAACGATATGCAATAGCTACTCCTGAAAGGTTATTCTTTTCAAGCCATTTTTCATATTTACGAGAAAGTATTTTTGAATAATAGGAATAAATCTGGGAGTCAAAATGAGCTGCGAAACAAATATGTCTTTTCTTCCTTGTACGACGCTTATTTGATGATGTCTGGCCCTTTATATATTTTGGAACAGTATGAACTCGATGAATCAATGGTTTAAAAGCATACTTTGCAATAAATTGAGGATTACGCAATTTTGTTAATATCGAATATCTTTCTGCATATGACAGATGACGGTCGATATGTACATATCCCTTGGGGTTAAACCAGTCTTTCTTCTTTACTTGCATCATAATTATAAAAAAGGATAGACAAAACCGGAACAGTTTAATGATGATAAAGTCGCCAGTTTGCGCTTTTCAAGGAATTAACTACCTTGTTCCTATTTGTTAGATTATCTTCTTAACTTTGCTCATAATTAAACTCATGAACGAAAGCTTGAATAAACCATTGGAGTTGATTTCCAATGCCATGACGGTCGCATCAATCCTTATGGATTCATTATTTGCCGTGTGTACAATTTGGAAATCTCCGATTTGGTTTCCTATGCATCATATGTCACGCATAGTAACAACTTTTAGGCAATTTCCTCATCCTTTAGTTTTGTCTATCCTCGAAAATTATAATGTAAAATTACAAATAATGATTTATTTCAGCAATTAGAATTATTCTTGTATAATATAAAGAATCCTTCTCAAACTTAATATACAGCTGAGATTTTCTCAATTCAGCCACGCGGGAGTTCGGTTTTTTATGATTAATTTTGCATCTATAAATATAATCATATATTGAATTTACACTCTAAAACCATGAATTATTTAAAAGCACTGCTTCTTTCAACTATTGCCACATGCATTATCGGATGTTCCGAAAAGACCTCTCTGGCTGATTTCAATGTCATCCCTAAACCAGTTGAAACAACTGTGACAGATGGTGCAGCTTTCAAAATAAATTCCTCCACGACCATCTCCTACCCGACTGCCGACAGTGCTCTTGCGCGTCAGGCCAAAATGCTGGCTGCATATATCTCCGACCAATCAGGTGTAACTGTCAAGACAAAAGCCGATGCAGCCGGATCTAATACTATACGACTCCGCAACAACCTCATTACAGACAATCGTGAGGCGTATAAAATATCTGTCGGTTCCGACAGCATTGTTATAAACGGAGCTTCCGATGCCGGCACCTTTTACGGCATCCAGACTCTTCGCAAGGCAATCCCGATTGAGAAAGTCAACAGTATTTCAATCCCCGACACGGAAATCTCCGACTCTCCGCGTTTCGCCTACCGCGGCATGCATCTTGATGTAGTACGCCATTTCTTCCCTATCGATTCCGTAAAAGAATATATCGACATGCTCGCTCTGCACAACATGAACAAACTCCACTGGCATCTAACCGATGACCAGGGCTGGCGCATCGAGATAAAAAGCCGTCCCAGACTTACAGAAATCGGCTCAAAACGCCCCGCCACTGAAGGGACTGCCTCATATATGCTCTTCGACAGCATTCCTCAGAATGGATTTTACACACAAGACGAACTGCGAGATATCGTCCGTTATGCGGCCGACCGCTATATCGATATCATACCGGAGGTCGACCTCCCGGGACATATGCAGGCTGCTTTGGCATCGTACCCTGAGCTCGGATGTACCGGCGGACCATATAAAGTCACAGACTGCTGGACTGCCGGCGACAATGTGCTATGCCTTGGAAAAGAAGAGACGTATCGTTTTCTTGACGACGTATTCTCGGAACTCACCAATATATTTCCTTATGAAACAATCCATATCGGCGGTGATGAATGCAACCGCAACATATGGAAGAACTGCAAAGCCTGCCAGACAGAAGCCGACCGTCTCGGACTAAAGGACGACAGTCATGGCACCCGCGAGGCCAAATTGCAGAACCATGCAATGCACCATGTAGCCGCATTTTTAAAAGAACGCGGACGCCGGGTGATTGGATGGGACGAAGTGCTCGACAGCGATTTCGCTACTGATGCCATCGTTATGTCATGGAGAGGCGAAGATGGAGGTATTGAAGGCTCGCGCCGCGGACATGACGTAATAATGACACCTTCGAGATATCTTTATTTCGATTTCTATCAGTCCACCGACCTCGACAACGAACCCCTCGCCATAGGTGGATATATATCAACTGAGGATGTATATAACTATGAACCGATACCGGCATGCCTGACAGACGAAGAAAAAAAACACATACTCGGTGTACAGGCCAATGTATGGACCGAATATATTCCCACATTCAATCAGGTACAGTATATGACATTGCCCCGCATGGCAGCTCTGAGTGAAATCCAATGGGCCGCTCCGGAACAGAAGGACCTCAAAGATTTTGTCGACCGCCTTGACAGACTTTTCAAAATCTATGAATCAAACGAATGGCGCTATGCCGACCACATATATAATGTGCATGGATCATTTGAAGCAGATACCCTCGCAAAAACCCTCGAATTGACGCTGTCGACCCACGACAACGCTCCTATACGATATACCACCGACGGCATCACGCCTACAATGGAAAGCGCAGCATATACATCGCCCCTCCGCATTAATGAATCCACCACCATCCTTGCCGCAGCAGAACGCAACGGAAAACTCGGACGTCCCTACCGCGCCGATTTACGTTTTAGTAAAGCCACATTCTGTCCGGTGAAAATATCTCAATCGCCTGCAGAACGTTACACCTTCGAAGGCCCCGGTAAACTCACCGACGCCCGTCTTGGCACTCGCGGATATGCCGACATGATATGGCTCGGATTTCTCACTCCCGAGTTTACCGCCACAATCGACCTCGGTACCCCTACCCGAATCAGCGAAATTGGCCTGCGGTCCGACATCGATACTGTAGCATGGATTTTCGAGGCAAGAAATATCAGTGTCGAAATCTCCACCGATGGAAAAATTTTTCAAGAGGTTGCAACCCGCGAATTCCCTGCGTTGGAAAAAGAGACTGTCAGTATCAGCGAACATTCATTTGAATTTGAACCGACACAAGCGCGCTACGTACGGGTACGGGTAAAACAGGAAGACAGAATACCGCAATGGCATCCGGGTCGCAACTGTCCGTCATATTTCTTTATCGACGAAATCACTGTCAACTAAATTTCTTTTAAGATGTTATTTGGTTAAATATCGCAAATTATTGTTTTTAAAACCAAAATACCGTCATATATCTCAGAAATATCAATTAATTTAGTGGCATGAAATCTCACATCATCATTAAAAAACATAAAATCAATTAATCCTCTCTTCTTTAGCATAAGTACTTTTAAATATTATGCCACATATATATAATAACTGCTCCAATATCTAAAAACAACCTTAATATCTACATAATGTTCAAACCTCTACATTGTTCAAGACTCCTGCTCCTTTCGGTATTCCTTACAGTACATAGTGTGCTGTTCGCCGCATGGGGAGCCCCGTTCACCGTAACCGGTACAGTCACCGACGAAACCGGCGAGCCTCTTATCGGCGTATCGGTAAAGACAACAAAAAGCAATACCGGTGTAACCACCGACATAGACGGCAAGTACACCATCAGCCTCCAGTCTCCCGCTGATCTTCAGTTCTCATATGTAGGCATGAAGACTCAGACCGTCAAAGTAAACAAAAGCGGAAGCGTTGATGTCACTCTCGAATCTGCCGCAAACACCCTCGACGATGTTGTCGTAGTAGGCTTCGGCACACAGCGCAAAGTCAATCTCACCGGCGCAGTGCAGAGTGTTACATCCGAAGAGATTCTGCGCCGTAGCGTATCCAATGGCTCTGTAGCGCTTCAAGGTATCGTACCCGGTCTAACCGCTGTCCAGAGCAGTGGCCGCCCCGGTGCGGATCAGGCTTCCATCACCATACGCGGCCAAGGCTCTTTCAGCTCATCACAGGCGCCCCTTGTGCTGATTGACGGCGTGGAAGGCGACATGAACCGACTCGACCTCAACACTGTAGAGTCAATCTCTGTACTCAAGGACGCAGCCTCGGCATCCATCTACGGTTCACGCGCTTCAAACGGTGTGATTCTTATCACAACCAAACGCGGAAATTCCGGGAAACCGAAAGTGACGTTCAACGGATATGTCGGATGGAACAAACCAACCGAAATGCCTCAGGCTGTCGACGCTATCGGTCTTATGCAGGCTATCGACATCGCCCGCGTAAATAATGATGAGGCGCCGCTTTATACCGATTTGATTGAAATTTACCGTACCGAGGGTGCCGACCAGATGACAAGATACGACACAAACTGGCGCGAAGGCATAATGAAAAACAGCGCCATGGTTCAGAACTATTCCATTGGAGTCAGCGGCGGTGTCAAGAATCTCAGCGTATATGCCGGTGCAGGATATTATAATCAGGATGGTCTTGTATACAACAATAATTTCAGGCGCTACTCGCTGCGCCTGAACTCCGACCTTCAGGTAAACGACTGGATTAAAATCGGATTAGACATGAACGTACGTCAGGCCGAAGTAAAGGCACCTATCGGCGACGTAAACGAACTTATAGGTTACGCAATGACATTCCAGCCGATCTGGTCCGGTATAAACGCCGACGGTACCTGGGGTTTCGGTCTTCAAGGCAACAACCCGATTGCCGCCATACGTGATGGCGGACACTCCAACAGTATCGCTCCTGAATATAATGTAAAGACGTCTCTTACTCTTACTCCTTTCGAAGGACTTACAATCATAGGCAGTTACAACTGGAAACGTAACGATGGCCGCACAAGCACATTCGCCAATACTTATGAAGAATATGAATACGGTGCGTTCATAAATGTGTTCCCCACTGCTGTAAAACAAGCTCGCGAAAGTATATCAGCCTCAATTTACAAGCAATATACGGCATTTGCAACCTATGAAAAGAAATTTTCCGAACACTATCTCAAAGCAATGGTAGGCTTCCAGAGCGAAGAGATGAACTCCAACAGCATTGACGCCGCCAGAAATAATTTCAAGTACGAAGGTTATTACGATCTTGTCAACGGCGACGAAACAACAGCCACAAACTCGTCATATCGATATTCCTGGGCTATGCTCTCCTATATATTCCGTCTAAATTACTCATACAAGGATCGTTATCTTATCGAAGTTAACGGACGCTATGACGGCACATCGCGTTTTAAAAAAGACCACCGCTGGGGCTTTTTTCCATCCGTATCAGCCGGCTGGCGTATTTCTGAGGAAGAGTTCTTCAAACCGATATCCCATATTGTCAACAACCTCAAGCTACGCGCATCCTACGGCCGTCTCGGCAATCAGGCACTCACCGGCAGCTATTTTCCTTATGCCTCAGCCGTCGCGAACGGCTACAGCTATTATTTTGACGGAGAGGTCTATCCCGGTGTAGCACAGGTACAGCTTGCCAACCCGCTAATCAGATGGGAAAAGTCGACCCAATACGACATAGGACTTGACTGGAGCCTTTTCAACAACAGACTTTCCGGTGGCTTCGACTATTACATCCGACACATCAGCGACATGCTCCAACAGTTTCAGGTTCCCGAATTCGTAGCCATGACTTCACCTTGGGAGAATGCCGGAGACATGCGCAATAATGGCTGGGAACTGTCACTCGAATGGAACGACAGAGTAGGAGATTTCAATTACTACGCACGTTTCAATCTCTCCGATGTACGCAACAAAGTACTGAATCTCTACGGTAATGAATACAAGTCCGGAGGCACCTATACAGCAGAAGGACTTCCCTTCGGCAACTATTACGGCTATATCGCCGACGGTTTCTATCAGAACCAAGAAGAGATTGACAATCTTCCGGCATATCAAGGAAATAAAAATATAAAGCCCGGCTTCATCAAATACAAGGACATCTCCGGGCCGGACGGAGTTCCCGACGGAGTAATCGACGGCGACGATCGTACCATCATAGGTAGTCCGAAACCTCACTACGAATTCGGTATTACTCTTGGCGGCGACTGGAAAGGCATAGACCTCAGTCTGTTCTTCCAAGGCATAGGACAGAAAGATGTGATTTACTCCGGATCCGGCGCACGCCCGCTTTTGGGAAATGGCACAATCTACGAACATCAGCTCGACTGCTGGACCCCGGATAATCCCGATGCCACATTCCCGCTTCTGCTTATTGACAATTCAGGCGGTCTCTCCAACAACATGGCATCATCCTTCTGGATTCAGAGTGGCGCTTACTGCCGCCTGAAGAACCTCGTTCTCGGTTATACCCTACCCTCGAAAATCAGCCGCAAAGTTTTTATACAGCGCCTGCGTGTCTACGGTTCGGCACAGAATCTATTCACAATCCGCGGCAAGAATTTCTATAAAGGTTTCGACCCCGAGGGTTCCGGCGGCTCAAAATGCTATCCTCTCAACAAAACATTCATCATCGGTCTTCAACTTGATTTCTAACAGTCTATCATGAAAAGAATTATATATTCGGCTTTACTTGCCGTAGGAATGCTCAGTATTGGAGCATGTTCCGATTTCCTTGATAAAAAATCCTCGGCCTACGATTCCAACGGTTTCTACGAGACCGAAGCAGGACTCGACGAAGGGGTGACAGGCATTTACAAAGCCGTTCCATACAATCAGAACTGGGATGTTCCGGCAGCGGCAATGCAGGATGTCTACTCCCCCTATGGCCTTCAGGATCAGGAAAACACCACTATCAGCGCCGGCGGTGGCCTTACCGCCGACCAGAGCTACGTCAATGATTATTGGAAAGGCCACTGGGTTATTATCGCACGTGCAAATTCTGTTATAGTAGGAGCACGAACAGATCTTGAAAACGCATCCGACATATACCGCAAACGCCTTGCCGAAGCACACGTACTCCGCGCATACGCATATTATAATCTTGTGATGACATTCGGTGACATTCCGTTCTTCACAGCTCCGGTAACTCCCGATCAGTACCACGAACCGCGCACCGACAAAAAAATCATTACCGACTACCTTGTAAACGAGCTCCAGGGAATAGCCGACAGCGAGATTCTGCCCTGGCAGTCCGAACAGCGCGGACGCGTAAGCCGTGGTGCCGTATACTGTCTGATTTCCCGCTTCTGCTTGCTTGCCGGCAGCCACGATTTCGGAGGTGAAGGCCAGAAATATTTCGAAAAAGCGGCAGCGGCGGCAAAAATGGTTATGGACAACGTAAAACTTGCACAGAATTTCGGCGACCTGTTCACAAAACCCGGGCAGGCCAAGACTGACGTTCAGAAAGAGATTCTATACAGCTTCGTCTACACGAAAGGCGCCGTCCGCCACACACATAAGACCCGTTTCGGACACACATCGCGTACAGCAGGAGGCTCGTCTGTCCGTTTCCCGTCCAATTTCCTTGCTATGTGCTTCGAGTGCAAGGACGGTCTGCGTGTCGACGAATCTCCCGTATTCGATCCTAAACATCCGTCATGGAACCGCGACCCTCGTTTCCGTCACACCATCCTCATGCACGGCGACACAATGGACTGCACCGATGTTGGCAAGAAATTCGTTCTCAACTGCTATGACACCAATTCATGGCAGTACCCCAATCCCCGCAATAAAAAATGGTACCTTGGTAGCAATGCCGATGTACTGAAATCGGCATCATCCTTTGCTGCAAGAGGTATCGGCTATCTCTACAACAAATACAACACCGATTTTTCGGAAGATATTTCCGAATGCACAATCGAGATTATCGTGATGCGTGCCGCCGAGACCTACCTCACATACGCTGAAGCAAAAATCGAGATGAACTCTCTCGATCAGAGTGTCTACGACGCAATCAATGCCGTACGCCGGCGCGCCGGAATGCCCGATTTCGATGTTGTGAAACCCGAACGCAAAGGCAACCAGGAACTGATGCGTCAGATTGTACGCCGCGAACGTAAGGTAGAACTCGCTATGGAAGGCCTTGCACTATGCGATTTCCGCCGCTGGGGTCTCGGCGACATTCTAAACGCAGGACCTATCTACGGACAGCCTATTGCTGAAATCCGCTACGAAGGCCTTACAAAAGCCGACATGCCGACATTCACAACGACTCCGCGCCACGACATCAACGATATTCCCGACTACTCGGCCGTGGCCGACAAATATACCGCTCGCGACCTTAAACGCTTCTGGGCTCCACGCTTCCAGTGGTGGCCTATACCGCGCGCCGACCTCGACCGCAATCCCAATCTTGTAAATCCCGAAGGTTATTAATATGAAATAACAAGGCCGGCGCAGAACTCGAATTAAGCAGACCGCGCCGGCCTTGATCTCCAAACAAAACCTTAATGACAAAACATAGATTATATACTGCATTTCTGCTTACTGCACTTGTAATTCCGTCCGGTTTTGCCCGCTCAGAAATAAAGACTGCCGACGGACAAGTGACAATAGCAAATGAAAAAGCATCCGTGACTTTCGATGCCGGCAAACGCTTCGACATTCTCGAAATGAAGCACAACGGCTCTCGCAACCTTGTCAAACCCGGTCACAACATCGCCCCGTGGACTATCACATATCTCGGCGCCCAAGGAGAGACACCGGAACTTACGCCCGCCACAGCGATTTACCGTGGCTATACCACAGAGCGCAACGATACCGCCTCTGTCCTCAAATTCCGTTGGGATACTCGTCTGGTCTATGACAGCAATACGTACCCCGTTGAAATGCATGTGTCACTTGCCGACAATTCGCCGCTCCTGGAATGGAGTATCAAAGCCTCCCTTCCCAAGGGCTGGACTGTAAGCCGTATCGATTTTCCCACAGTTGCCGTAATATCGCCCGAGAGCGGTGATGTAATCACACCTGCCGGCTGGGGCAACAAGTACAAACTACGTTCCGATACCGTCTATGAGGCAAATTATCCCTCCTGGTCGGCGTCCATGCAGATGATGATGCTTGACGAACCCGACGGCGCATATTTCTACTCACCTCGCGACTATAAAGCGTGCGGTAAACTGATGACTCTCAAGGAACGCCTCGGACAAAGCAATTTCAGCACACGCACAGTTCCTTCTGAAGCATGGAACGCCAACGGCGCCTTTACCCTCCCCTGGACTACAGTCACCTCCTTCAACCCTGAAGGATGGTCGCAGGCAGCCATCGACTGGTACCGTCCGTTCGCTCTGACAACATCATGGGGCAAGACCCCGGTAAAAGAGCGCGACATTCCCGAGTGGCTTGTCGACAAAGATCTGTGGCTACGAGCAAAATATACTGGTGACACAACTATTGTCGCTGTAAACAAGGCCATTGATTATTACGGCGACAATATTGCATTCCACTGGTATTTCTGGCATAATCATCTCTACGATTCCCACTACCCCGACTATTTCCCGGCAAAGCCCGAATTTGCCGGTATCGTTAAACAGGTACGCGACCGCAATTGTCAGGTAATGCCTTATATCAACGGACGCCTATGGGATCCTGGAGCCGACAGCTACCGCCCCCGCCACGGCTACGAGGCCTCATGCCGCCGTCCCGACGGTGCCCTATACACTGAGATTTATCCAACCTCGCTTGTCCCCAATACCGTAACATGTCCGTCGTCCCCGATCTGGAAAGGCATTCTTCTTGAACTCGCCGATTCCATCCAGAACAGACTCGGCACGAACGGTCTGTACATCGACCAGATAGCGGCAGCGGCTCCATATCCCTGCTATGCAGAAAATCACAGCCATCCAAAAGGCGGTGGAGAATTCTGGTACGAGGACTACAAAGGCATAATTGACGAAATGAGAGCCAATCACCTCAAAGACGGCAACATCATATTCTCGGAAGAAAACGCCGAATGCTATATACCCGTCTTCGACATCCTGCTCACTGTAAACACTCCGCACACACTTTCTTGTCAGATAGTTCCGCTCTACCCTCTTATATATTCCGACAGAGTGCTAACAACAGCATATACCTATACTCCATATACCGACGTACGCAACGGCGATTTCCGCTATCAGAACATGCAGTGCCTGCTTTACGGGGCACAACTCGGCTGGGTAGACCCGCGCCTGCTGTGGATAGATGAAAAGACCGAATATGAGGCCAAATTCCTCAAAACCCTCGTAGATTTCCGAAAAAAACAGCATGACGTGTTCATCGGAGGCCGCTACATACGTGAATTTATCCCCGAAGGCGACAACCCCTATGTCACGATACCTGTTTTCGGTGCCGACTACATGGTGAAAGGTGCAGAATGGCTATCAGCCGACGGAAAACGGGTGCTATATGTTGTCAACAGCGATTCAAAACCACACACTGTCACCCTCCCGACCGGTAAAAAAATCAAAATGGAACCTGTGTCCGCTAAACGATTCAATGTATGAGAAAGACTATTTTTCTTTCGTGTCTTGCGGTCGCCATGACTGCCGGAGCATCCACAACCTGGACGCTCAAAGGAGAGAAATATACTGTCGACACACTGCAACACTATCGCGTAGGTCCTGGTACTACGATGACAGTCGTAGATCTCTCCGGCCCGGCCAAGCAGCGTGTCTGGTACACCGTAACCGACCTTGAAGCTCCAAACGTTGAGATTCGCACTATCAGTGGCAAGAACGACCTCCGCAACCGTGTAACCGTCCCGGAAATGGTGGAAAACTACGGTGACGATTCGTATGTATATTTCGCAGGTGTGAACTCCGATCTCTTTTCAGCTACGGGGCCTATAGGGAGTACCATCCTGCAAGGCGAAATCTACAAGACCGCCAAGGGCAGCACCGAATGGCATGCCGCAGCCTACGACCGCAACGACGGATGCCTCTATTTCGGTTTACCGTCGATAGGTTTTGGCGCCAAACTCAACGGAGTCATGGAATATGCGCCGTCGCTCGTCAACGTGCCGCGCGCGGCAGGAGAGTGCATCTTATATACCCGCCGCTGGGGAACCTCGACAGAAACCGAAATCGGCGCTGAGGGCATTGAGATTGTACTCCGCCCGCAGAACGGCATAATCAACAGCACCGGTGCCACTGAATGCATCGTAGAGTCCGCACCGGAAATCAACAAAGGCAACGCTACAATACCTGAAGGTTGTATCGTATTATCGAGCAACATCAAGGATCATATCCGCGACCTTGCCTTGATGAAACCCGGCGACAAGTATACCATCAATCAAGTATCTTTCAACCTGCGTGGCAGCGGTTTCGGAGTAAATCATGTGATGGGAGAAGTCCATGAAATGAGCGGCGGAGAGCCCCTCCTGCTCGAAAACGGACAGAAGCAGAAAGGATATGCCACCATGCCCAACTATGAAACACGACGTCCGCGTACCGCTATCGGAACCGATGCGAGCCGGAAGAAAATGTTCCTGCTCGTTGTCGATGGCGATGCATTCAACAAAGGCATATCCGACGGCATAGATGCCCAGGATCTTGTCGACATGATGCTTGCTATCGGCTGCACTGAAGCCCTTAATTTTGACGGCGGCGGTTCGTCGACAATGTACACTGACGCATTCGGCGTCCTCAACCGCCCGAGCGACGGCAACCTGCGTCCTGTACTTAACGGATGGTACCTTGCAACACCCAAGACCGATGATGTTGATATTACAGACATCGCATTTGCCGACCCGCACAAAACCCTTGCGATAGGTTCCACATATACACCTGTTATATACGGATATAATGCAGCCGGTCTGCTTATCAACAAAGATATCAGCGATTTTACTATCAGCGCTCCGACAGACCTTGGCACAATATCCGCCGACGGCAAAACATTGACGGTAACAGGCAACGGTACTTTCGCCCTTGAAGCAAAGGCAAACGGAACAAGCTGCACAATAGCGATACATGCAGGTAGCGGCAGTTCTTCAGTCGGAAATGTTATCGCCGGAGCTGAAAATTCTGTAAAATACTACAACCTTCAGGGAGTTGAGGTGAAAAATCCATCCACCGGTCTCTACATCCGCACTCTCAACGGCAAAACCGAAAAAATTCTAATCCAAAAATAAACTATTCAATAACCAATAAGCAGAACGAAAATGAAAAAACTTTTCCTCCTTTCATTAGCTGTTGCCGGTATTGCCGGTTCGTCTTTCGCCGCTGAATTCGTCGCAAACGGAGAAAACGGCTATACAAAGACCTTCGGCGAAGGCTACAGCCTCGAACTCGTGTGGGGCGCAGTGCCCGACGGAATCGAATACCCCGCAGTCCGCACAGGTATCGGTGTAAACGACAAATTCTATCTTATGGACCATGCCGCAGGAGCAGTGAAGGTCTATGGCCGCAAAGGCTTCATCAAGGATATCAAATTCGACGGCAAAATCTGGGTTTCCTGTACAGTGGACCAGGCCGGTAACGTTATCGCCCGTAACGACAAAGGCGGATGGGCCGGTCCGGAAGGCGCCGGCTGGTATCTGTCGGAAAACGCAGGCGTAGGCGTCATCAGTTCGGAGACAGATGAAATTGTGAAACCTTTCATAGCAATGCCCGGCGCTCCCAAATCTCGTTTTGATGCTCTCGGCCCGGTTCTGGACAATATTCTCACAAGCGAATTTACAGCCATCTACTGCCCTACCCAGGGTGCAGGCAACCGCTTTGAAGAATTCTCTTTCAGTGACGGAGTATGTAATGGAGCAATTGGAATTCCACTTACCATAGATCCCACCTTCGCTGGCAAAGCCAACACTTGCCAGACACTTGGATCCGGACAGGCAATCGATGAGGAAACCCTCGCCCTTTATCCCAATCCGCATCTAAATGAGACCGGTAGCGTCCATGGCCTGGGAAACGGTATCATGCTTTGGAAATACGAATCGACAAATGAAGGAGAAGGCTGGGCTTTCCAGAACAAATATTTCGTCACCCCGCAGCACGCTCCCATCGGAGGTTTCTTCGTATTCAATGTAGCCGGTGTAGATTATATAATCTATCCGTCAGCAGGTGCCGACGTTGCCGGCGACGCTTTCGCAATCTCGAAAGTAAAATACACCGATACCCCGGTAAGCAACACCGATGCAGACAATGAAGTTCTAATCGCACGCAAATATGCCGCCGTAAACGAAAACGGTGGACTGATGTACGTAGCAAAAGCCTACTATTATGGCTTTAATGTTGTTCCTGTCGAGGGCGATCCCAACTCCGTACTTATCTACTCCTATAATGCGGGCTGCCCTATGATGGTGTATAAATTCACCGTTCCCTCAGGTAGCGGCTCCGCTGTCGAGGACATTGAAATTGTAGAGACGAGCGCTCCCGTAGAATATTTCAATCTTCAGGGCATGCGCGTCGCCAACCCCGAAAACGGCGTATATATCAAGCGCCAGGGCGGAAAAGTATCCAAAGTAGTGATGTAATTAATCAAGCCGACTTTGAAACCCGGGGCGCGACCCGCCCCGGGTTTTATTATCTACTCTCACCGGAATTTAATATAAACCTACTGCAATGACTCTAAAGTCTAAAACAAGCTTGTTTATTCTTGCCACGTTTATATCAGCGTCGGCGCAGACAACTGTAGTAACAGAAAAAGATATCCCCCGTCTTCTCAAAGAGATGAGTCTTGAACAGAAGGCTCGACTTCTTGTCGGAGCCGGAGGTAGTGATGAGACTCCGAGTCATTGTACGCCGGGAGCCGCCGGTTGGACATATCCAATCCACTCCCTCGGCATACCATCCATAAACCTCGCCGACGGACCTGTAGGACCGCGGATAAACCCTATGCCCTGGGAAAAGCTTACCGTAGTATATGACTCAAACGGCCTTCCATGGGAAATAAGCTCCGGCGAGACCGACAATGATTCAGGCAAAGAACCGAGCTGGTGCACCGCATTCCCGTCCACCGTTGCCTTAGCTGCTACATTTGATACCCACGCAGCGCATAACCAAGGCATAATAATGGGTAAGGAATCGGCAGCATACGGTATCGACGTACTTCTGACACCGGGAGTAAATATAGTACGCAACCCTCTCTGCGGCCGTAATTTCGAATATTATTCTGAAGACCCGTTTCTAACCGGAGCCTTGGCATCCGAGCTTATAAAAGGCGTACAGTCGCAAGGAGTAGGAACCAGCCTCAAACACTTTGTCGCAAACAACCAACAGACAGGTAAAAAATTCAACGATGCCCGTATCACGCAGCGCGCCCTCCGCGAGATTTATCTGCCGGCATTCGAAAAGTGTGTCCGCGAAGCAAAACCTTGGACCGTGATGGGATCGTACAATAAAATCGGCGGACAGTTCACACAGACAAATCCCGAACTTATGCAGAAGCTCCTACGCGACGAATGGGGCTACGACGGGCTCGTGCTGACCGACTGGACAGTCCGTCGACCCACAGCCGACCTTTTGAACGCCCGTGTGGCTCTGATTATGCCCGGGAGCGAAGATATAGTACAGGAAATCATCTCAGTTGTCAACGACGGCAGCGTATCACAGGCGGCACTCGACTCATGTGTAGCCGATATCCTGCGCCTCGATGCACGTTCGCTCACTGCCGCAGGATGGAAAAGAAGCATGCCCGACCTTGCTGCCGGAGCCGCCATGTCACGACAAATCGGAGCGGAAGGCATGGTACTGTTGAAGAACGACAACACAACACTTCCATTGAAAAAAGGCTCGAAAATATCATTATTCGGTACCGGAGCATACATGTCGATAGGAGGCGGTACCGGTTCATCAAATGTAAACAAAAAGCATATAGTCGACATAGACAAAGGGCTTGAAAATGCCGGCTACATCGTCAACAAGAACCTACAGAATCTCTACCACGCATACAACGACACACAGGCGCAACTTAACGAGGCTGTCCCCGGATGCCCTTCATGGCAAAAGATTTCTTACCACCGTCCGGTAATTCCGGAGATGAGTCTCGCAAAAGCGGCTCCTTACATCGCACAACAAGCCAAAGCTAATGATGCCGCTGTAATTGTCATAAGCCGTTCAAGCGGAGAGACCGCCGACCGACAGCTTAAGAACGATTTCAACCTATCAGTTATAGAGCATAATATGATCAGGCAGGTATGCGATGCATTCCATGCGCAGGGCAAGCCCGTGGTTCTCGTCCTAAATGTTTGCGGAATGATGGAAATAGCGTCATGGCGCGACATTCCGGATGCGATATTGGTCGCATGGTTCCCCGGACAGGAATGCGGTGACGCAGTGGCCGACATCCTTTCCGGAGACGTCAATCCTTCAGGACGGCTGCCTCTGACATTTCCTCTGCATTATAGCGACCTCCCCTCAAGCCGGAATTACCCATATCTCGGACAGACCGAAGGGAAAAATTTCGACTATACCAACTACGAAGAAGATATCTGGGTTGGCTACCGCTATTTCGATACATCAGGGCGTGAGGTGGCTTATCCTTTCGGCTATGGTCTGAGCTATACCGAGTTCGATTACACCGATGCCAAGGTGAAGCGGAAAGGCGATAAAACGACAGTTTCGGTGACAGTCACCAATACCGGCAAGATTCAGGGACGTGAGGTCGTACAGCTTTATGTCAGCGCTCCCGAAGATTCCATTCTTCCCAAACCGGCCGCCGAGCTTCGCGGATTTGCCAAAACGCGGAATCTCGCCCCCGGAGGATCAGAACGAATAAGTATAACCGTCACAGACAACGATCTCGCATCTTTCGATGAAGCAAACTCACAGTGGAAAACAGCAAAAGGCACCTACCTGGCACGCCTTGGACGCCACGTAGGCAATTATATTGAATCACTGCCCTTCGAGATTAAGAAAGAAAAGATCCGCAAGGTTGCCGATATTCTCGCACCCGTAAAAACCGTAAAAACCATTCAGCCCACACCTGATCCATATCAGGACATGACATGGCACAAAGGTACTGATTTCAAACTCCTCGGCCGCTGCTATCCGGATTCTCTACCACTATATACACGCATCCCGGCGTTCCTGAAGCCAGACACTCGCGAAGAGCTTTACGAACTCGGCCAGCATACCACCGGCATGGCCATACGTTTCCGCAGCAACACTCCCAAAATGGCTCTGAGATGGGAAAGCCTTACCAAAAACGATATGACGCATATGGCATCGATGGCATCTCGCGGCGCCGACCTCTATTATCTCAACGACGAAGGCAACTGGCGATTCCTCGCACCGGCGCGCCCGATGGGTGACCCTACCACATGGATGATAATAGAAAACATGGAGCCTCATATGCATGAATACATGCTTTATCTACCCTTATACGACGGCCTGAAATCGCTTGAAATAGGCATCAGAGACGACTCGACCATAGAGAATCCCGTCGCCGACAGCCCCCGCTCCGACCGCAAGCCCATAGTGATATACGGAAGTTCCATTGCACACGGTGCAACGGCGTCACGCCCGGGTATGGCAGCAAGCAATATTCTGCGGCGCGAACTCAATACCGAGACAATCAACCTCGGATTCAGTGCCAACGCACATCTCGACTACGAGATTGCCCGAATGATGGCCGACGTCGACGCATCAGTCTACGTGCTTGATTTCGTTCCCAACGCTCTTGTGAGCGAGATAAACGAGAAGACTGAGAATTTTGTCCGCATTCTCCGCGAACGACGACCCGACGTACCTCTGATATTCATTGAGGACCCATATTTCACTCACTCACAGCTCGACACCAAAATCAAGGCTACAATCGACGCAAAGAACAAAGCCGTACGCGCCGTATATGACAAAATGACTGAAGAAGGAATGACAAATACATGGTACGTCACATCAGACAAGATTGTACCTGCCGACGGCGACGGATCTTCGGACTCGATTCATTTCTCCGACCGCGGTTTCCGCACCTACTGCGATGCCCTGCTCCCAATATTAAAAAGAATCCTGAAATAACCTTATCACACAATATGAAAGCATTTCACATACCATTTATCGCCGCAGCATTATCTGTTTCCGCAAATATCCAAGCAGCGGAAGAAATTAACAAATTCGGCCGCGACACTGAGGTCTGCGATGTCTGCCTCATCTACAGCGGCGACACAAGCCGCCCGACATGGGACGCCGACCATCTGCGCCCATATGTGACACACAAATACGCTGACGGACATCGCGAATGGTTCTACGACAGTTTCCTGTTCCTTGAATTTCATCTTGGCAACGCGCAGCTCGCAAACGCAGGAGCAGGCCAACAGGCTGCCGTGCAATCTGAATGGATGAAATATCTCGACAATCTTTTTGAAGAAGGTCACGACCTGCACCAGCTCGACAGAATGATAAGCGAATACAAACTCGAACTCGGAGAACCATCCTTTCGCCACAAAGTAATTATCTCCACATGCTGTCCGGCAAAAGACGGCAGTCAGGGCGGTGCCGTCTGGCGCGATATCAACTGGGGAACAATCGACGGAGAAAAAATTAATTTCGCTCTCCGCTCCCACAGAATAAAAGCTACAAAATGGTTCATCGACCAGATAATAAACCGCTTCAAAGAAGAGAATTTCGACAACATCGATCTCGCCGGCATATATTGGCTTGAAGAAAGCCTATTCAGCAACGGTGAAATCGTACCGGCCATCAACAACCATATTCACAGCAGAGGTCTCAGATCTTATTGGATTCCTTACTGGAAAAATAACGACCAGTACGCCCACGAATGGAACTCCAAATACAATTTCGACCTTGCCTGGCGCCAGCCGAATTATTTCTTTTATGAAAAAGTCGACGACCAGCTTACACTCCCGCCATACTCCCAGCTCACCGAAGCCATCGAAGACAGCAAACGCTATGGATTGGGACTCGAACTGGAATTTGAGACCCAAGGAACAAGCAATGGCATGCACGAGGTTTCTCCAAATATGCATCAGCGCCTGAACGACTATATCGACGAATTTGAGAAGCAGGGTGTATGGGAAAGCGCCGGTGTCGCCCATTACAGCGGTACGCAGGGTCTATATCATATGGCTCAAAGCACCGACCCGGTCAACCAGGCCACAATAGATCGTCTCGCCCGTATCGTAGCCGGCAGGCACAACAAATGGGCAGGTATCGATAATATTGTAGCTGACTCTATGCAATTCGCATATCCCGGAAACGGAGAAATCTATATAACTGCTGACGCTCCGGACGCTGTATGCTATAATTTCAGCGGCGTCGCCGTACATTACGGTGACGGACGTTTCAAATGCCCCGAAGGATTCTATATCGTTTCAGACGGCAAAGGAAACGCCTCAAAAGTAATGGTTAGATAGTTTCCCGAGACAAACAGCAGATTAGAAAAAAAAGCATCCGGCGCAGATTTCGCACCGGATGCTTTCCGTATCTTACAGTCGGATTATTTCTCCGCCTCAGACTGCTCGTACCATTTCGAATACATCAGATAATTTTTCGCTATCTTCACATTGATTTCGCGTGCTTGCGCAGGATCGACCATCTTTATGAATTTTGCAGGAGCACCGCCCCAAAGCTCATTGGGACCAATCTTTGTACGGGAAAGCACCACCGCTCCGGCGGCGACTATAGCCCCTTCCCCGACTTCAGCATCGTCCATAACCACGGCACCCATACCTATGAGCGCGAAATCACGGATTTTGGCGCCATGGACTGTGACATTATGACCTATGGAAACGTCATTTCCGATTTCGATTGTCGATTTCTGATAAAGGGTATGTAGTACGGAACCATCCTGAATATTTACCCTATCGCCGATAGTGATTGTATTGACGTCGCCGCGAAGCACTGTATTGAACCAGATGCTGCACTCGTCGCCAACTGTGACATCACCGATAACTGTTGCATTCTGCGCAAGAAAACAGTCTCTGCCAAATTCGGGGGTGAACCCCCTTACCGGAATTATAAGTGCCATTTATATTATTTGTTAAGCGGTTGTGTATGCTCGGAAAGCCATTTGCGCTGCTCGGGCATGCCGAGGTGCGGCATAAGGCGTTCACGTACCATTGCATGGTAATCGTCAACCCATTTTATTTCCTCCGATGTCATAAGAGTGGTGTTGAATAGACTGCGGTCGAAAGGACAGAGTGTCAAGGTTTCAAAACCGAGGAAGGTACCGAACTCTGTTTCCATCACCTTGTGTGTAAGTACAAGGTTCTCACAACGGATGCCGTGTACATTCTCACGGTATAATCCCGGCTCGTTGGACGTAATGCAACCCGGAAGAAGCGGTGCCTCCACATTATTCAGACGGATACTCTGAGGCCCTTCATGCACACCGAGGAAGAATCCTACGCCATGCCCCGT
This sequence comes from uncultured Muribaculaceae bacterium, assembly GCA_910576775.1. Taxonomy (GTDB): domain Bacteria; phylum Bacteroidota; class Bacteroidia; order Bacteroidales; family Muribaculaceae; genus CAG-873. Next base: position 20,905 of record CAJTJV010000003.1, read on the forward strand.
ACCATGCAGATAATTGAGACCGTTTTTCCAAAGGAACTGACGTGCAAGAGCATCGAGCTGAGCCCCGCGTGTACCTTCGGGGAAAATTGCCGTGGCAAGCGCGATATGGCCTTTCATCACAAGCGTGAAATCATTCTTTTCCTGCTCTGTGGGGACACCGAGAGCAAAGGTGCGGGTTATATCGGTGGTACCGTCGAGATACTGTGCGCCGGAATCGACAAGCAACAGACTTTTGTGCTGTAAAGCGGCATTGCTCTCCTTATCGGCTTCATAGTGGACAATGGCTCCGTGAGGACCATAGCCGGCAATGGTTCCGAAACTCTCATCCATGAAATTCTCGCCTGAACGACGCTTGTCATGAAGGATTGCTTCTACATCAAGCTCCGTCAGAGCTTCTCCGGCATTGAAACGGTCTTCAAATTCCATGAAGAATTTCACCAGAGCGACACCATCTCGAATCATTGCATTGCGCACACCTTCGAGTTGCTTGTCATTCTTAACCGATTTCAGCTTTGTGGCGACAGTCGTACCTCCGTCGACAGCTCGCTCACCGAGGATATCGATGATAGCTCCGGCTGTTTTCGACTCGTCTACAAGTACACGGACCGACTGCGGCAACAACTCAAGGAAGCGCTGGAAATCGGAATACGGACGCACCTCGACGCCCGTACGCATAAGATATGCGGCCGTATCCTCTGTAATCTTGGCAGGATTGATGAAAAGCACACGCTCTCTGTCTGTGATATAGAAGAATGCTGTCGCCACCGGGGTGTATTTCACATCCCAGCTACGGATATTCAGAGTCCAGGCAATCTCATCGAGAGCCGACATCAGCACGGCATCGGCGTTTGCGTTCTTTGTTGCCGCAAGAATCTTCTCAATCTTGGAATCCGCACTTTCGCCTGCATATTCCAGTTCGTGTTCATAAACGGCATCCTCAGGAAGGTCGGGACGGTCGGTCCAGATTCGGTCAACAGGGGCAAAACGGCAGTCAAGACAAATTCCCTTGACTGCCAAATCAGCACGGAGGGCTCTCAACTGTTGCGACGGCATCAACATTCCGTCAACACCTACAGTCGCTCCGGAAGGAAGAAGCCCGCAAATTATTTCCGTCATGGAGGGTGTTGTCAGCAGACCATCCTTCATCAACTCGATACCGGTGCCTTCAAGCTGATTGGCAGCCTGTAGGAAATAACGGGAGTCTGTCCATAACATAGCCTTGTCGGCAGTTATAAGGAGATCGCCGGCAGAACCGGTAAAACCGCTGAGCCAGCGTCGTACCTGCCAGTGCGGAGCCAGATACTCACTCATGTGTGGATCTGCCTGCGGTATGATTGCGGCGTCGATTCCGCTCTCTTTCATCAGGGAACGGAATGCGTCGATACGCTGTTTGATATCTTCTTTCATAATATAATTGGTTAAAATACTTTCATAAAAAACGCATCGGAGGATCGAATGCATCGGGAATATATTCTACCGTATAGTCGGCAGGAGTGCCGAGAATGCCGATTACATCAAACCGTACATTATGCGGATAGTCTTTGGCTCTGATATATACTTCTGCGGCGGCAACAAGATTCGAAATCTTTTTTCTGTCTATCGACTCAAAGGGATCCTCATCCTTATCAGTCCGGGTCTTGACTTCGACAATTGCAAGAGTATCGTCACGCAAGGCCACTATGTCGATTTCATGATGTCCCTGGCGCCAGTTTCGGTCGCATATGGCAAAGCCTTCCTTTATAAGAACATCGACTGCGATATCCTCGCCCCACTTTCCTATGTCATTACGCTTTGCCATCGTCAGCGACGCCAGAAGGCGGGAGTAAGCAGTACAAGAACTGTAAATATCTCAAGACGGCCAATCAGCATCAGTGCTGAAAGAATCCACTTTGTAGCATCGGGAAGAATATCATAGCTGTTGCCATATCCGGTGACGCCCGCACCAAGGCCTGTATTGGAAATACAGGAAAACGACGAGAAAAAGGCATCAACAAGCGGAACTCCGAAAAGAGTAAGGGAAAGACCGCCGGCAACCACAAGAAGCATATATATGCAAAGGAATGCAATCACCTTGTTCACCAAATCGGGATTTACGACTCGTCCATTTATTTTGACGGCAAGAATCGCATTGGGATAAAGGCTACGGTAAAGCTCATTGTGCGCGTTTTTGAACAGATATAGGACACGGTCGATTTTGGCACCGCCCGACGTACTGCCGGCACAAGAGCCAAAGAACATCATCACAAATGTAAGCGACAGCACAAACGGTCCCCATGACTCGAAATTCGATACCGTGAAGCCTGTCGATGTTATAGTAGAAACAATCTGGAAAAGCGGGTCGAGGGTGACGGCCTGCCAGTCTGTTACCTGTCCGCGACTAATGATAGTTATAACAAACAGGACAAGCATCAGTCCGATTATCATCACATATGTTCGGAACACATCATTTTTGCGCAATGCATTGTATTCCCCCCTGAGAGTCCTGTATATAAGACCGAAATTTACACCTCCGATAAACATGAACACAATCAGCACGATTTTTACATAGGCATAGTCATGCCACGCACTCACTCCCTGATCATTGGTAGAATATCCTCCTGTAGAGATTGCACCAAAAGCATGGCACACACTCTCGAACAGCGACATAGGCCCTAACCACAACAGAAAAATCAGTAGTGCTGTAAATCCTATATAAATAAGCCACAGCATCTTGGCCGTCTGGCTGATTCTCGGCCTGATTTTATCATGGGTGATGCCTGTAACCTCGGCATTGAACATCTGCATGCCTCCCGAGTGGTTGAGCATCGGAATCAGAGCAACGGTAAAAAGTATTATACCCATACCGCCAATCCACTGCATCATGGCTCGCCAGAGATGTACGCCATGACTCATATCACCGACACTTGTAATAACCGAAGCACCGGTTGTGGTGAAACCGGACATAGCTTCAAAAAAAGCGTCGCTGAAACTCAGTTTGTGCGCACACAGAAGGAACGGTACCAGACCGAAAAGAGAGAATACAACCCATACAAGTGCCGTCAACAGAAAGCCGTCGCGTTTTCCCATGTGCATGCTTTTGGGCTTGGACCTGCGGGATAAAAACAATCCGGAAATCGCAGTACCTGCCGCAGGAGCAGCAAAAGCCCACCAGTCACTCTCGGAATAACAGAAGCTGACAACGCCGGGAATGAACATGAAAACACCCTCGATAATAAGCAGCCACCCCATGATGCGTAGCAGCATCCGGGTATTGACAATCTTTGGACGAACGTATTTCGACAGTCCCATATCAGCTGAATAAACGTTCTATTTTGTGCAGGGCTCCTTCCAGACAGAAGACAAGCACATGGTCGCCCGGTTCAATAACAGTATTACCGGTAATCAGCATTCCCTCGTCGCCGCGGATAAGTCCCGCAAGAGTAAGCTCACGCGGAAGTTTCAGATCCTTTACCGGCGCACGCGTAATCCTGGAACCTTCCTTGGCCTCGAGTTCCGCGACCTCGGCGTCCGCGAGGGCAAGACATTTCGACGTCGACGAGTCGGCATCGAGAAGAAGCTGGAAAATCGTGCTCGACGCAAGCAATTTCTTGTTTATGACGGTACCGATATTGAGATTTTCGGCCTGAGATATGAACTGAATATTCTCCACGTCGGCAACAGTTTTGCGCACCCCGAGTTCCTTTGCGTTAAGACATGTGAAAATATTGCTCTCGCTGTTTTCAGTCAAAGCGATAAAGGCCTCGACGTCGCCAATTCCTATATCATTGAGAATATCTATATCACGGGCATCTCCATGTATAATCTCACAATCGGGGCATTTCTGAGGCAATTTCCGACACTGGTCTAAATTATTGTCAATTATCGTGAATCGGAAATCGTTGTGGGCGAGCGTCACAAGCAATACTGCAATCTTCGAACCTCCCATGACGAGCACTCTCCTGATTTTATACTCTGTCTTTCCGGTAATTTCCAGCAACTCGTCGATATGATCGCGTGTAGTCGTTATATAAAGTATATCTCCTGCAAGCATGCAGTCGTCGCCTCGCGGAATGATTGTTTCATGATTACGCTTGATAGCAGATACATGGAAATGCCTGTTGTCATATGCGAAATCCTTGAGCCTGACATCGGCAAGTGGAGCCCCATGCCTCAGTTTGATACCGGCAAGAATTATGCGTCCGTCGTGCAGTTCGAACCAATTGCGCACCCACGGACGTTTAAGCGCCGTGACAATCTCCTGGGCGGCGAGATATTCAGGGTAAATCAACTTGTCAACGCCGAGATGACGCACGAGCGACTCATTCTGCTTGGCCATAAGTTCATATGAATCTATCCGAGCCACGGTTTTTCTGGCACCGAGATTCTTGGCTATCGAGCAGGCGAGAATATTGTTGGCCTCGTAAGGCGTCACGGCGATAAACAGATCGCAGCCGGCAACCCCGGCTTCTTTCAGAGAGGCTACCGAGGTTGGCTCGCCAACAACAGTCATAAGATTGTAGTTGGCATCGAGAACAGAAAGTCTGTCCGCATTTGCGTCAAGCAGGGTTATATCCTGTTCCTCGTTGGAGAGCAGTTTTGCCAGATGCGAACCGACTTCTCCGGCTCCGGCGATAACTATTATCATTGTCAGTTATTTGTTTTCTATAAGTTCAAGTAGAACGCGGGCAATTGAATCGACATCAAAACCGGCAAGAGCATGCTGCTGGGCAGGGGTACCCTGAGGTATGAACTCGTCGGGGATACCCAGGCGGCGGATTGTCCGAGCATATCCGTGACCTGTCATCCATTCTGCGACAGCACTTCCCAGCCCACCTTCTATTGTCCCGTCCTCAACTGTCACGATAGGACAATCCATCGCGGCAACCTCCTTGAGAATATCCTCGTCGAGAGGCTTGAGATATATCATGTCGAACAGCGCGGCGTCAACACCGGTGTTTTCAATCGCTGACATTGCGTCTGCGACGACTGGACCGATAGTAAGGACGGCAAGCGCCTTTCCTTTGCGCAGGTTCTCACCTTTTCCAACATTCATAATCGCAAAAGGTTTCTGCCAGTCCACGCCTTGGCCGGCTCCCCGGGGATAGCGGATAGCAAAAGGTCCGTGATCCTCAGCCTGCGAGGTATAGAGCAAATTACGCAAAGCTGCCTCATCACGTCCCGAAGCAATTATCATGCCTGGAACTGTGCGGAGATATGCGAGGTCATAGGCTCCATGGTGTGTTGCGCCGTCTTCGCCTACAAGTCCGGCACGGTCGATGCAGAACGTTACCGGCAGATGCTGGAGCGCCACATCATGGATTATATGGTCGTAAGCCCTTTGCAAAAAACTGCTGTATATAGCAACGTAAGGGCGCAACCCTTCTTTGGCGAGACCTCCTGCAAATGTCACGGCATGCCCTTCCGATATTCCGACGTCGAAAACTCGGTGTGGCATTTCCTTCTGCATAATTGACACAGATGTACCGGAAAGCATGGCGGCTGTAATACCTATTATCTTGTCGTTTGTCCGGGCAAGTTCTGTAAGTGTTATACCGAATACATCCTGATATTTTGCCGGTGACCCGGATTTTGAAGAAAGACGTCGGCCTGTAGCAGGATCGAATTTTCCGGGAGCATGCCATGATGCGGGGTCTTTCTCCGCCGGAAGATAGCCCTTGCCCTTAATAGTCTTGAGATGAAGTATACGCGGCCCCTCCATATCACGGATATCGTTGAGGACTCGCACAACAGTCTCCACGTCGTGGCCGTCGAAAGGCCCGAAATAGCGAATATCAAGACCTTCGAAAAGATTCTGCTGCTTGGAGATAAGCGACTTCAGGCTATTGTTGAACCGAAGAAGAGCTCCACGCGACTTATCCTCTATCAGATGTACTTTTTTCAGAAACTTGAAGAGCTTGTAACGCAAATCATTATAAAGCTTCGAAGTCGTAAGATGCGCAAGATTCGAATTCAGAGCCCCGACATTCCTGTCGATCGACATATCATTGTCGTTCAAAATAATAAGAAGATTGTTCGGAGTGTTGGCAGCATTATTCATCCCCTCGAATGCAAGGCCTCCGCTGACGGATGCATCCCCGATAACGGCGACAACATTGCGCCGTTGTTTTTCAGCCTTCAGTTTTGAAGCGACCGCCATTCCAAGAGCTGCAGAGATTGAATTGGAAGCGTGGCCTGCGGAGAATGTATCATATTCGCTTTCGGCGGGGTTAGGAAAACCACTGAGTCCACCGAGTTTTCTGTTTTCGGAAAACATATCGCGCCGTCCGGTAATAAGCTTATGACCATAAGCCTGATGTCCCACATCCCATACGATTCTGTCGTATGGAGTATTGAAAACATAATGCAGCGCTACGGTAATTTCCACAGCACCCATGCTTGATGCAAAGTGTCCGGGATTCGTAGCCAGTGACTCAATCAGAAATTCACGAATCTCCGCACAAAGCTGTGGCAACTGCTCGACCGATAACTTACGGACATCGACAGGACTGCTGATGGAGGATAGCAAAGAGCCGCTTTTCTTTGTCGTAGACCCGCTCATTTCTTTACATATTTTTTATACATCGGCACAAAAATGATTATTGCCGACGCGACGATTATAAATGCCGTATAAAGTGTAACCCGGCTATAACGCACTATCATATAGACAAGTCCGAGCCAGAGAACACCAAGAATGACAAATCGCAGTATTACTGATGTCTTCATTCTCTACAATGATTTATAACGCAAAAATACATAAAATACTTGAATTGTAAAAATAAGAATGCCTACATGAGCCCGCACGTCGGGAATTATACATTTCTATCTAAAGTATCGTAAATTTTAATTATGGAGATTATTGGCATTCCCGAAAAAATTCCGTAAATTTGACGCAGATTTTCTTAATACGGATATACAAATATCTATAAAACCTGAATCTTAGAAACCTAATCAACGAATACCAATCATGACAAGCAGAAGGACATTTCTGAAAACTCTCGGCGCTGCCGGGCTGTTCACAATCATACCGCGACATGTCCTTGGCGGCAACGGATATACCGCGCCAAGCGATCAACTTACACATGGCATCATCGGCACAGGCGGCATAGGGCGCTCTCAAAGCCACTTTTTCAGCAACGACAAGTGCCGGCTGACGGCGATTTGCGATGTCGACAAAGGCCATCTCGACATGACAGCAAAACTCGCCAAAGAGCGTCTGAACGAAAATGTAGCCACATATCATGATTTCAGGGATCTTATCCGCGATGTCAACGTTGACATCGTACATATAGCCACCCCTCCGCATTGGCACGGCATAATGGCCGTAGAAGCCGCCAAGGCCGGCAAAGATATTTTCTGCGAAAAACCTATGACACGCACTATCGGCGAAGGTCAGCGTGTCGTAGAGGCTGTGATGCGCTATAACCGCATTTTCCGCCTCAATACGTGGTTCAGATTCAAAGACACCTTCTACGGACTTGGCACCGATGTACAGCCTCTCAAGAAACTGGTCGACAGCGGTATGCTCGGATGGCCATTGAAAGTCACCGTCTCCGGCGCCACCGGCTTCGGATGGAAATTCTTCTGGGTGGGACAGGAAAACCTTGTCCCGCAGCAAGTCCCCGCCGAACTCGACTATGAGGCATGGCTCGGACCGGCACCCTACAAGCCCTACCATCCACACCGCGTGCATCAGACATTCCGCGGATACTGGGATTACGACGGAGGCGGCCTCACAGATATGGGGCAGCATTATCTCGACCCTATACAATATCTTCTCAACAAAGACAACGAACTCCCGGTAAAAATAGAGGTAGACGCCCCCCAGCAGCATCCCGATGCGGTAGGCACATGGAGAAAAATAGTCTACACATATGCCGACGGCTGCCAGATCATTCTTGAAGGAGAAGGCTATGAAAGCCAGGGCAAAGTGCCATATATCGAAGGCCCGAACGGCAAAGTATACAAGGGCTTCGAATGTACGATTCCCGATGTGATGAACAAAATAGCCGAACTCCCCGACCCCAAACCGCAGAACACCGATTTTCTACAGTGTGTGCGCGACCGCCAGAAATTCGCACTCAACGAAGCGAACGGCCACTACAGCTGTACACTCGTCAATCTCGGCAGCATCGCCCTGCGCCTCGGACGCACGAGCCTCGATTTCGATCCGAAGACACAGACATTCCCCAACGATGCTGCGGCCAACGCTCTTATCAACCAGCCCATGCGGGGCGAATGGTCTATCTGATTTAACCATACATTCTAACAGACACATCCATGAAGAAAAACAAAATCTCCATATTGGTGCTTGCGGCAATGCTGTGGGGCGGACAGATGTCGTTCGCTCAACTCGACAGCCGTAACCGCACTCCCGAAACCGTTGTCACAGACGGCCTCGCTCAACTCCCGGCAAAGACTCAGGAAAAATACAACGAGATAGTATCCGAAATGGCAGGAACAGGCAGCAAAGGCATCGAGATGCTTGCCGCAATGCTCAAACCGGCCGACAAAAGCCAGAACGCAGTTTTTGAATATGCCATTGACGCTATCGTCAACCACGCCACAGCAACACCCGACGCAAATTTACGCCAACAGATCCACGACGGACTCGTTGCAGGCATTAAAAATTGCACCGACAACGCCAACAAAGCGTTCCTGCTCTCAGAGCTCAACAAAATTGCCGAAGCCGGAGACGCGCAGTTCTATGCTTCGTTTCTCGGCGACCCGTATCTGCGCCATGCGGCAATAAACGGCCTCGCGCTCGTTCCGGGAGACAACACCCTTATCATACAGCTTATCAAATCGGCGGCACAACCCGATACCGACCTTGCATATGTCGCAGCCTTCAAAAAACTATCCGCGGCCGAGCCAACACTCATAAAATGGGCGGCAAGTTCCGACCCTTCAGTACAGAAGGCTGTCTATAACGCTCTCGCCGAATGCGGCACTTCCGCTTCTGTCGCCACTCTGCACAAAGCTGCAAAGAATGTAAAATTCGCAGAAGAAAAAACAGGTGCCACCGACGCATATCTCCGTCTGCTCAAACGCATCGGCGGCAAAGAGGCTGTAAATGCCGCAAAGGAACTGACAGGATGCAAGCAGGCACATGCACGATGCGCCGGACTCAACATTCTGCTCAACAATGACAAAGCGAACGCAGAAAAAAATATATTGAACGCTCTGAAGGACAAAGACGTCGCATACCGCAATACTGCTCTCCTCCACGCCCGTAACACAGCCGGCGACGGAATATTCAACGCCGTAGCCGCAAAATACAGCTCCTTCTCTCCGTCGGCAAAAATCGACGTTCTCAACTGGCTCGGCAACAATGGCTCCCCAAATCATCTCGACCTTATCACAAAAGAGATCGGAAGCAATGACACAGCAGTAGCCATCGCAGCCATCAAAGCAGCATCAAAAATTGGGGGAGACAAGGCTCTTGCAGCTCTGACATCCGCACTCTCGCAGGAAGGCCTTACAGCAGAGGCCGCACGCGACGCCTTGCTGTCGTTCAACGGTGATATCAAGTCAGGTGTTCTCGCCGCTCTCGATTCTTCCGACCCTAAAGTCGTGAACCAAGCTCTGAAACTGGCTTCTACACGCCATATATATGCCGCATACCCGAAAGTATTGACACTTGCGAACGGTAACGACACCGCAGTCAAAGAAACCGCGCTCAGGAGCCTGAAAGGTGTGGTTCGCCCCGATAATTTCAATGACATCTGCAACGCTCTCGAATCTGCCGTTACCCCCCAGGCTACAATCGAACTACAGACAGCTGCAAAAAACGCCATCGTCAGTCTCGCCCCCGACAAACAGTACAACCTGATAAACGCAAACGGTCGTCTGGATAAAAACAAAGCCTCCCTCTACTACCCCATCCTCGCCCAGGCAGCAACTCCAAAAGCAATCTCAAAACTTCTTGAGGCATACAACACATCAAAGAGCATTGACGCATACAAGGCTCTACTTCTGGTTAACAGCACAGACATCATCCCCGTGCTCTATGATATCGCAGCCAAGAATCCCGCACGCAAGGACGATGCACTCATGCGTTATTTCGAACTTTCAAGCAATGCAGGTTATCCGGCAATCAGGCAATACGAACTTTACGGCAAAGCATTGGAGCTTAACCCGTCGGCAAAAGTTCAGAACCGTCTGCTCAACGGCCTTTCCCAAAGCCGTATATTGCCGTCGGTAATGCTTGCCGCCAAATATCTCGACAATAAAGAGACCGCACTTGAAGCCGCCACAACAGTGAAGAATATACTGAATAAGGAAGACGGTCTTCGCAAAGGTGACGATATCAGAAATATTCTTGAAAAAGCACATAAGGTATTCGTAGAATTCGGCGTAAACGACGCCGACGCGGGTTATGCCGCCGACGAAATTGCCGGTATGCTCAAAACATTCGACAACGAAGGAGGCTATTCAATTGTCACCGGCAGCGGCCCCAAGGGCGAAATCGAAAATTTCGATTTGTTTTTTGACTGGAACGGCATCACTCCGCTGACACTGACAATGCGTTCGACTCCGCTCGTTACCCTCGACCCAACCAAAGGGATAACCGTCAACGGCCAGACAAAAGAATTGTCGGCTGACGCATCGACTTTACACGCCCGCATGGTTAACGACCGTATGTTTGTTTCCGTTGGCTCTGTCGAATATGCAGTAAACGATATCGTAACGACTCCCGCCAAAGGCAAAGTAAGCATCGACAACGCCGATGCCGTTGAGAATTTCTATTTCAACAATCTCCCAGACACGCCGGTATTCGTTCTTCCGGCAGATGAAGCCGAACAAGGCTTCGAGGTCCTTTTTGACGGACGCTCACTCAGCAAATGGCACGGCAACACAAGCGCATACGTTCCCGTTGACGGCAATATCTATGTCACAGCTCAGTACGGCGGCTCCGGGAATCTTTATACAAAGAAAAACTACAGCGATTTTATACTGCGCTTCGAGTTCTTTTTCGATGTCCCCGCCGTGAACAACGGTATCGGCATACGCACCGGTAAAGACGTCACCGGAGTCGACGCAGCATTCCATGGCATGGAAATCCAGGTACTCGACCATGACGACCCTGTCTATCAGGGGCATCCGTACGGCTACAAAGGCATCCGGCCTTATCAGATTCACGGCTCTATCTACGGCGTCGTAGGAGCCAAGCATCTCGATTTCGGCCCCATCAAGCAATGGCATACTGAAGAGATAAAGGCTGTCGGCGACCATATAACGGTGACTGTCGACGGACAGGTTATCGTCGATGCCAATATCCGCGAGGCCTGCCAGGGCAATGCTGTAGCTCCTGACGGCGGGACGATGAATCCTTTCACCGTAGACCACCGCAACCACCCGGGACTCTTCAACAAAGAAGGATATATCAGCTTCTGCGGACATGGCCCTGGCGTAAAATTCCGCAATGTCCGCGTACTCGACCTCAGCAAGCAGAACAAAACTAAAAAAAACAAGAAGAAATAAGATAAGCTCCAAATCCTTAATGACTGACTATAAAGACAGTTCATACGTGCCGGCTTCGATAGTTGCTATCGGAGTCGGCAACCGTATGCGTACATACCTTAACTATGTAGCCAACAACCCGCGATTCGGTCGCCTTGTCGCAGTTGTCGAGCCTGATGACATCCGTCGCAACGCCATGGCAGACAAATTCGGCCTACCGGAGGAATGCCGTTTCCACAACTATAAAGACTATTTCGAAAGTGCCGTAAACGCCGATGTCGCTTTCATATGCACTCCCGAGAGAGAGCATTACGATCCATGCATGAAAGCTCTCGAAACCGGCCATCATGTCCTTCTTGAAAAACCTATAGCGCAAAACTACGAGCAATGCCTGCGCATAAACGAAGCGGCTGAAAAGGCCGGAAAAATCGTATACGTATGCCATATTCTGCGTTACCACCCCGTTTTTCTTAAAATCAAGGAAATAGTATCGTCGGGAAGATTCGGGCGTATAATATCTATCAACCACACTGAAAATGTCGGTCTGGAACGCACCACCCACAGTTATGTGAGAGGTCTAATGAATACTGAAGCCGGCAACAATCCGATGCTGCTCGCCAAATGCTGCCATGACATAGATTTCCTTCTCTGGATAGCAGGCTCGAAATGCAGGCACATTTCGTCGTTTGGCAGCCGTATATGGTTCCGCGAGGAAAACGCACCGGAAGGCTCCTCCGACCGATGTGTCCATTGCTCCATTGAGCGCAACTGTCCTTATTCCGCAGTAAATCTCTACTGGCGCCGCCGGCAATGGATAAACAATTTCGATGTTGCGGCCGGAACCACCATTGAGCACGTAATTACGCGCGAACTCGAAAGCGGACGTTTCGGACGCTGTGTTTTCCATTGCGACAACGACCTGGTTGATAATCAGGTACTGACAATGCAGATGGACGATGGCGCTCTGATAACACTTTGCATGGATGCGTTCACCCTTCGCGACGGACGCATGACAGACATCAAGATGACAGGTGGCGAAATAGTCAGCGACGGAATCAAAATAACCGTTGTCGATTTCGCAACCCGCAAAAGCGAGGTATATGATTTCACCGAAACATGTAAAAAACCTTTCCATGCCGGCGCCGACCATCTTATTGTGGAAAATTTTCTTAAAGAAATAAGAGGTGAAAAAGTAAATATATCCACTACAATAGCAGAATCACTTCCTTGCCACAAAGTATGTTTCGATGCGGAAAAAAGCCGCAAAAACAATGTAAATAAATAGAATTCTAAATTCCTTCATCCAAAAAAAGTTCCTCACAATACTCGAAATTGAGTATTGTGAGGAACTTTTTATATCTGTAATTTTGCAGCTCCAAACCACAGACTATGAAAAAAGAGAGATTACTATTCACCGTAACAATGCTTATCAGCACATTCCTCTCCAATGCCACCCCTTCTCCATCCGTTACAGATGCCAACATAACAGGCCATGTAATAGAAGCGGATAACGGGGAACATCTTCCCGGATGCCTCGTTAAGATTAAAAATACCGACATTGCTACAGTAACCGATGCATCAGGCCATTACCTGTTCAGGGACCTCCGGCCCGGCAACTACACTATAGAAATTTCCCTTATGGGCTACGAAACTCAGAACAAGAGTACATCTGTCAATACAGGCCAGACCGTCGAACTTAATTTCGAAATATACTCCGACGCTTTCATGCTCGACCAGGTTGTTGTCACGTCGTCGAAAACAGAATTGCGACGTCGCGAAAGTCCATCTCTTGTCAATGTCCTTTCAGGAAAGACATTCCTTACCGTAGGAGCGTGTTCTCTTGCCGACGGTCTCGATTTCCAGCCCGGTGTAAGAGTCGAGAACGATTGCCAGAACTGTGGATTCACACAGGTACGCATAAACGGTCTTGACGGCCATTATTCGCAGATTCTTATGAATTCACGTCCGGTATTTTCCGCTCTGGCAGGCGTGTACGGCCTTGAGCACATTCCTGCAAACATGATAGACCGAGTGGAAGTGATGCGGGGAGGAGGCTCGGCTCTCTTCGGCTCTTCGGCTGTAGGCGGCACAATAAACATCATAACAAAAGACCCCATATCCAACTCGGCCCAGGTGTCGCACACCATTTCATCGATAGGCATTACAGGCGCTCTCGACAACAACACGACAATGAACGCCTCCATTGTGACAGACAACAACAAAGCGGGCATGTTCATCTATGGCCAAAGCCGTTACCGGGGCGGATATGACGACAATAAGGACGGTTTCACAGAAGTGGCCCAAATCAAGAGCCAGACACTTGGAGCACGGACATTCCTACGCACAGGCGCAGACACGAAACTGACTCTCGAATACCACAACACACACGAATTCCGACGCGGCGGCGACCGGCTCGACCAACCGCCGCACCTGGCAATGATTGCCGAAGAGGTGGATCACAACATCCATTCCGGCGAAGCTACATTTGACTGGCGTTTCCGGGACCGTCGCGACAAGCTTTCAATCTTTGCAGCCACCCAAAGTACAAAACGCAAAAGCTATTACGGCTCCGACATGGATCCCGATGCATACGGCCGCACATCCGATATCGTGATATCGTCAGGCTCCCAATGGACGCATCCCATCGACAGATTTATCTTCATGCCCTCTGAGCTCGTGGCAGGAGTCGAATATTCCTTCAACCGCCTGCACGACATAACAGTAGGTTACGGTCATGACATCCTTCAAAAGGTGAATATCTACAGCGGCTATCTGCAAAATGAATGGAAAAACGAGCGGTGGGGATTCCTTGTCGGCGCCCGTATCGACAAACACTCCCTTATCCGCAATGCCATTGTATCGCCGCGAGTGAACATACGTTTCAATCCCTCGAGGAATTTCAATTTCCGCGCGTCATACTCCACAGGATTCCGCTCTCCGCAGGCATACGACGAGGATTTCCATGTGGCAATCGTTGGCGGTGAGCGCGTAGTGACAGTTCTTGCACCGGGACTGAAGCAGGAAAGTTCACAAAGCGTGAGCATCTCCGCCGACCTATACCACCGCTTCGGCAACGTGCAGACAAACCTGCTTGTAGAAGGATTCTTCACAGATCTCCGCGATGTCTTCGCACTAAGACAGCTCGACGGGCTCGATGCCAACGGAAATGCAGTTCTTGAACGATATAACGGTTCCGGAGCGACTGTAATGGGACTGAACATCGAAGCCAAGGCCTATTTCTCGAGCCATTTCGACATTCAAGGCGGTGTGACAATACAAAAAAGCCGCTACAAGCAACCTGAAGCATGGAGCAACAATCCGGACGTACCGGCCGTTAAAAAGATGTTCCGCACGCCCGACATATACGGTTATTTTACAGCCAACTGGGAGATTGTCAAATCACTCAAAGCAATCTTCACCGGCACCGCTACGGGTCCGATGATTGTACAGCATCTTGCAGGTTCCGGTACGGATGTCGATCTTGCCGTGCGCACACAATCGTTTTTCGACGCATCTTTCAAACTGAACTATACTTTCCGTCTTTTCAACCGCTTGAATCTCGATTTAAGCGCCGGCATCAGCAATATCTTCAACTCCTACCAGCGAGATTTCGACAGCGGCCATCTGCGCGATTCCGGATACATCTACGGTCCGGCTCTTCCGCGCAGTCTCAATGCCGGCATTACTCTGAACCTATAGGCACACAGGCCGAAAAGTATTTAAAATTTCCTGTCCGGTGAGATAAATAAATGAACGTAAATTCGTAATTTTGCAAAGCCTCTCGAATCGGCTTCATTTATTCTACTTACAGAACAGATTTAAAGAACAATGAAAAAAGTGTTATTGCTCGGCTCAGGTGCCCTGAAGATCGGCCAGGCGGGCGAATTCGACTATTCAGGTTCCCAAGCGCTTAAAGCACTCCGCGAAGAGGGAATCGAATCGATACTCATCAACCCGAACATTGCCACAATACAGACTTCGGAAGGCGTCGCCGACCGTGTGTATTTCCTCCCTATAACCCCGTATTTCGTTGAAGAGGTTATCAAGAAGGAACGTCCCGACGGCATCCTGCTCGCTTTCGGCGGCCAGACCGCACTCAACTGCGGCACACAGCTCTACCTCGACGGCACTCTCGAGAAATACGGAGTAAAAGTTCTTGGAACCTCGGTTGATGCTATCATGATTACCGAGGATCGCGACCTGTTCGTCAAGAAATTAAATGAAATCGATGTAAAGACTCCCGTATCACAAGCTGTCTAGAACCTTGAGGATGCCCTCAAAGTCGCACACCGCATAGGCTATCCCGTAATGGTACGCTCCGGGTATGCCCTCGGCGGCCTCGGCTCCGGCATATGCACCAACGACGAGGAATTCATAACCCACTGCGAAAGCGCCCTCGCCTATTCCCACCAGATTCTCGTAGAGGAATCGCTCAAAGGCTGGAAAGAAATAGAATTCGAGGTGATACGCGACAGTTCCGACTTGTGCTTCACGGTCGTGCCGATGGAGAATTTCGACCCTCTGGGCATACACACAGGAGAAAGTATCGTTGTAGCTCCCATCGTATCGCTCACACCCGAACAGATAAAAATGCTCCAGGACATAGCGACCCGAGTTGTACGACATATCGGTATCGTCGGCGAATGCAATATACAATATGCCTTCAACGCCGAGACAAACGACTACCGCATTATTGAAATCAATGCACGCCTTAGCCGCTCGTCAGCTCTGGCATCCAAAGCGTCAGGTTATCCTCTTGCTTTCGTAGCTGCCAAACTCGCTCTCGGCTATACTCTCGACCGGATTGGTGAGTCTGGCACACCCAACTCCGCCGCCAAAGCACCCTCGGTCGACTACATGATCGTAAAGATTCCCCGCTGGGACCTCTCGAAATTCGTCGGCGTAGACCGAGAAATCGGTTCTTCGATGAAATCTGTCGGCGAAATTATGTCAATCGGCAAATCCTTCGAAGAAATTATCCAGAAAGGTCTCCGTATGATAGGCCAGGGAATGCACGGCTTTGTCGGCAACTCCGACCTGCACGTAGACGACCTCGAACACGCTCTCTCCCACCCTACCGATACCCGTATCTTCGCTATCGCTCAAGCTCTTGAAGAAGGTTACACTCCCGAACGGGTAGCCGAACTGACAAAGATTGATATATGGTTCATCAACCGTCTTGCCAACATCGTACGTTTCGCCGGCAAGCTCCGCGGCCTCGGCTGTACGGTAGAGGAAATCGACCACGAGACAATGCTCGAGGCCAAACGTCTCGGATTCTCCGATTTCCAGATTTCACGCCTCGTGGAGAACCCGAGCGGAAATATGGAGGCCGACGTCCTCCGCGTACGCAACCGCCGCAAAGAACTCGATATAACCCCGCGTGTGCTACGTATCAATACGGTAGCCTCCGAATATCCCGAACTCACAAACTATCTTTATGTCACCTACGGCGCCTCGGAGAATGCCATCCCATATGATCTGAACTCGCGCAACAACATCATCGTCCTCGGCTCCGGAGCCTATAGAATCGGCAGCTCGGTAGAATTCGACTGGTGCTCTGTCAACGCCGCCACCACATGCCGCAAACTCGGCTACAAGGCCATAATGATAAACTACAACCCGGAGACCGTGTCGACCGACTATGACATGTGCGACCGCCTCTATTTCGATGAACTCAGCTTCGAGCGCGTAATGGATATCATCGATCTTGAGACTCCCCGCGGCGTCATTGTCAGCGTAGGCGGCCAGATTCCCAACAATCTGGCGATGAAGCTCTACCGCCGGCATGTGCCTGTATTGGGGACATCGCCCGTATCTATCGACCGCGCCGAGAACCGCCACAAGTTCTCTGCCATGCTCGACCAGCTCGGCATCGACCAGCCAAGATGGAAAGAGCTCACCACAGAGGACGAGATTCACGCCTTCGTCGAGGAAGTAGGCTTCCCCGTCCTGATTCGTCCGAGCTATGTGCTGTCCGGCGCGGCAATGAACGTATGCTACGACTACGAACAGATGCACCGTTTCCTCAGCCAGGCAGCTAAGGTATCGAAAGAATACCCCGTCGTTGTATCGGAATTCCTTCAGAACGCAAAGGAGATAGAATTCGACGCAGTCGCCCGCAACGGCAAGATTGTCGAATACGCGATTTCCGAACATGTGGAATATGCCGGCGTACATTCCGGCGACGCCACTCTGGTTTTCCCGGCACAGAAAATATATATGGCTACGGCAAGACGTATCAAGCGCATCAGCGCACGCATCGCCGAGGCTCTAAATATTTCCGGTCCGTTCAACATCCAGTATCTTGCCAAAGACAACTATGTGAAAGTCATCGAGTGTAACCTGCGCGCGTCGCGTTCGTTCCCATTTGTGAGCAAGGTGCTGAAAAAGAATTTCATAGAGACAGCCACACGCATAATGCTCGGCGAGAACGTCGAGGTCGCAGACACATCGACATTCGACATCGACTATATCGGCGTTAAGGCATCCCAGTTCTCTTTCGCCCGTCTCCATAAAGCCGACCCCGTACTTGGCGTCGATATGTCGTCGACGGGCGAGGTAGGATGCCTCGGCCGCGATTTCGACGAGGCTCTTCTCAATGCGATGATTTCGGTAGGACACCACGTGCCGGCAAAAGGTGTGTTGGTAAGTTCCGGCGATGCCCGTGCGAAGGTTGATATGCTTGAAGCCTGCCGTCTTCTCGACTCCCGCGGATATAAAATCTATGCCACCCCCGGAACAACGGCTTTCCTTACCGAGCATGGGGTTCATGCCACTCAGGTATGCTGGCCCGACGAGGACGGCACGTCGGTTCTCGATATCATCGGAGACCACACCGTCGACCTGGTAATAAATATCCCCAAGAACCATACCAAGCGCGAACTCACCAACGGATACCGCATCCGTCGCCACGCTATTGACCACAATACGCCGCTGCTCACAAACGCACGTCTTGCGCTGGCCTATGTAAAGGCATTTGTATCACGTCCTGTCGACTCAATCGGAATCACCCCCTGGCAGGAATACTGATTCATCGAAAAAAATAGTATAAAAGGGGCCGGCAACTCCGGCCCCTTTTTTCACCCAAACCTTAACTAAGCAATGAAAAAATACAGAGCCGAATCACTCGACGCCTTGCGCGGATTCGCCATATTCATGATGGTGCTTTCGGGGTCGATATGCGCGGAAGTGCTTCCTGCTTGGATGTCACACGCCCAGGTACCTCCGGGACAAGGTTTTGTCCCGACTGTACCCGGCATAACCTGGGTCGACCTCGTTTTTCCGTTCTTCCTGTTCTCCATGGGCGCGGCATTCCCCTTCTCCACCGGCTCGCGGCTCGAACGTGGCGCCAACCGCATACGTATGTGCCTCAATGCACTATGGCGCGGAGCCAAACTCGCCTTTTTCGCGATATTCATCGCCAACGTCAATCCCTGGGCACTATCACATGCGGCAGAAACGCCTCAAACCCCTTTCATGTGGATTATGACACTGCTTGCATTCGTTTTGCTTTTTCCTATGTTCCTGCGTCTACCCGGCAAACCGTCCCGAGTTATACGCATGTCAGTCCAGTTCGGAGGCATCATCGCCGGCATTGCCCAGATGTGGCTTCTGAGCCTCTACTACGACAAGCCTTTCGACATTTTCCGCAGCAATATCATAATTCTCGTACTTGCCAATATGGCCGTCTTCGGCACCGTCATCTATATTCTGACATTCAAAAAGCCTCTTGCCCGAATCGCAGTCCTCCCTCCCCTGATGGCGATTCTTCTTTGCAGCGATGCCGACGGCTCGTGGCAACAGGAGGTATTCAACTGGTCGCCGGCGCCGTGGCTCTACCGCTTCATGTTCCTGAAATACCTGTTTATCATCATACCGGGTACAATAGCCGGAGAATACCTGCGGAAATGGATTAAAGGCAACCCCGATCTTGCCATTTCTCCGTCTACGCGCAGGAACTTGCCGACGGCGACAGTTCTTATTATCGCCGTCGCGCTCCTTGTGGTAAACCTTGTATGTTTATTCGGCAGACATCTTGTGCTTAATCTTTTCATAAGCTCGATACTTGTGATAGCGTCTGTTATCGTAGCCCGACGTCTGCCTGACGACCGTAACGTAATTTTTTCGCTTGTAAAAGCCGGCGGTTATATTCTTATAACAGGTCTTTTCTTCGAAGCTTTCCAGGGCGCGATCCGTAAAGACCCGTCGACATTCAGCTATTATTTCGTAACGGCCGGACTTGCATTCCACTGTCTGGCGGCTTTCGTCATAATATGCGACATATATAAATGGCATCGTGCGGCCGCTCCGTTGACAATGTCGGGAAAGAACCCTATGATAGCATACGTCGCCACAAGCATGTTTACTATGCCGATACTCAATCTCTGCCATATAGGCGATTTCTATACAATCGGCATCTTCACTCAGAGTCCCCTGCTCGGCTTCATACACGGCTTTGTCCTCACCTCTATCGCTTGCCTGATCGCAATGTTCTTCACCCGCATAAAATGGTTCTGGCGGACATGACAATACCCCGTCGGGACATAATTCGACGGGGTATATGCAGAAATTCACCTTAAAGGCAGGTATTATTCCGTGTATTGTGACGGAAGGATAGGCATCGCGCCTTTTTTGGTACAGACATAAGCGGAGGTCTGCACGGCAAGCGAGTGGGCCTCCGTCACACTTTTACCTTTCAGAATAGAGGATATGAAAGCGGCGGTGAAGCTATCTCCTGCGCCGACTGTGTCGGCAACCTCAACTTTCGGCGTGGGCTGGAATGACACGTTGCCGGGAGTAAATACGTAGCTTCCGTTTATACCACAAGTGAGTATAAGCATTTTAAGATTGTACTTTCCAAGAAGAATCCAGCACTTGTCCTGAAGATCGATGCCGGGATAGCCGAACATACGGCTTACGGTTACCAGTTCCTCGTCGTTTATCTTCAGTATATTGCAACGCTTCATTGAATTGCACAGAACCTCTTTACTATAAAATCCCTGCCGAAGATTCACATCAAAAACAATCAGATTGTCCTCATCCTGTGGCATCGCATCCAAAAAACGGTTTATAGTATTGCGCGATACAACATTGCGCTGCGCAAGCGAACCGAAGCACACTGCCTTTGTCCTTTCGGCAAGGGATTCGAGATGCGCCGTATAAGGGATGTTGTCCCATGCCACGTTTTCCTTGATTTCATACTGCGGAACACCGGCCTGATCGATTTCAACCTGCACTGTTCCGGTAGGATATGGAACCTCGGCGATAAGCTGGTTAAGGCCTTTGGATGTAAAATTCTCAATGATTTCTTTTCCAAGTGCGTCATCACCGACTGCGCTGACTACACAACTTGGTAATCCGAACTGAGAAACATGATAGGCGAAATTGGCAGGAGCTCCGCCAATTTTCTTGCCTTCGGGAAGCACATCCCACAGGGCTTCGCCCATTCCAACAACTAAGTTATTCATGTTGATTAGGTAAGATTTTTATTGACTTGTTTATATTTTTCTAATTTTCAATGCATAATAAAGAAGATATGCGGCTCCTACTGTCATTACGGCGACTGCACCGACCTGCCCTACAGCATCTGCGGCATAGCCCATCGCCAATGGAAAAACAGTACCGCCGAAAAGTCCCATAATCATAAGTCCGGACACCTCGTTTTTCTCATTCGGCGTATATAAAAGAGCCTGAGAGAACACCACCGAAAATATATTGGAATTACCGAATCCTATAAGACCGATACCCACATATATCGACATCAAAGTATTGCACGAGAACAATATGCCCATTCCTGCAAGCATCATCAGCACACTTATTGCAAAAAACAGTCTGGGCGACATGGAACGAAGGATGAACGCGCCGAGGAAGCAGCCTATTGTGCGGAATATGAAATATATACCGGTCGCAAAACCTGCTTCCTCAAGCGGCAGGGCAAGACGCTCCATTATAATTTTGGGCGCCGTAGTATTGGTACCAACATCGATTCCAACATGGCACATGATACCGATGAAACAAAGAAGAATGAACGGACGCCCGAGCAATTTCAGACATTCACCGATACCTGAAGCCTTGTCGGGCTTCTCTTCATCGATAGGCGTCGCAGCCAGCAGGGATATGGAAAGGAAACTTATGACTGCATATATTACAAACAGGGCTCTCCAACCGAGTCCGAATGTAGGGAACATCGTTGTAGCCCCCCACGCGGCAATCACAGGGGCAAGGAAAGAAGCTATTGCCTTGACAAATTGTCCGAATGTAAGGGTTGAAGCCAGCTTGTCACCGGTTATCAGGTTTGTCACCAACGGGTTAAGCGAGGTCTGCATAACCGCATTGCCGATACCAAGCAGGGAGAACGACACGAGCATCACCGTATAACTGTCGCCAAAAGCCGGGATAAATAATGACATCGCGGTAACGATAAGACTTATCAGGACTGTTTTCTTCCTGCCGATTTTATTCATCAGCATACCGGTAGGCACTGAAAATATGAGAAACCAGAAGAAAACGAGCGAGGGAAACAGATTTGCCTGCGAGTCTGTCAGGCCGAGATCTTTCTGGACATAATTTGATGCCGTTCCCACAAGGTCGACGAAACCCATAACAAAGAAGCACAGCATCACAGGGATTATCTGCAAAAGGAACGATTTGCGATTGGTGACAAGCGATTGTGTCATAGCCATTTTTATATTATGATTTTTATCAAAATTCTTTAATAGAGAAAATTCTCAGATTATTAATCCTGGCAGTACCACCAACGGAAGATATGGAGAGCTTGGTATAGGGTTTTGCCGGAAATACCAGATTTGTCATAACAAAGTCACCGTCATTTCCAAATATCTCTATGCTCGACCTGTCGATGAATATTCTCAATGAAATCTTATTGTCAGTCTCAAATGTCGGAGCAATAGTCACAGCCGGGAAATCCTGACTGAAATCCACAATTCCGCTCTCACGACGGTCGAAAGAAAGGGTATGGGCGGCAACATCATATTGCATAACAACCTTTTCTCCATTATTATTCTTCAATTCAAAATCCACTATCCTGGATTTTTTCGCATCCACGTCAAACAAAATCTCACATATTCCCCCATTATTTGTCGGAAGATCGTAGGTCCGCCATTTTTTGTTGACATTGGTCTTTCTGACTTTCAAGGCAAGATTGTCCCGCAATGCGGTTAGTTCCGGCGAAGGCTGCGATGATGCATAAATCTGACCGTCCGGTGCCTTGAACAGTCCGATTTCCCTCGGAAGTGTGTTGGCACTGCGGTACTGCATCGTCGGCACCTCTGCGGCATATTGCCAATTGCTCATCCAGCCGATTACGGTACGACGGTTGCCGGGGGCATCGCTCCAGCTTACGGTAGCATAATGGTCTTTACCGAAATCCATCCATTTTGTAGGAATGTTACCGTCAGAATCAACGTCGGCCTCAAATGTCTTTCCGTCAAAATCCCCGATAAAATACTGAGTGGCGCTTCCTCCGAAAGGCCCACCGGGATTCAGATTGCAGACAAGAACCCATTTCTTTTCATCGCTTCCTTCGACCGGCAACTGAAAAAGATCGGGACACTCCCATACTCCGCCTTGCGCGCCCAGACCCTTTCCAAAGGAACTTTGCAGAGTCCACTCCTTCATGTCAGGTGATGTGAAAACAAGCATCTCGTGTTCGAGGGCATGGGCAAGAACAAGTACCCATTGCTTTGCATCATTATCCCAGAACATATTCGGGTCGCGGGCCTCGGTTTCAAGAGTTATGACTGGATTGGCCGGATATAATTCAAATGTCTCGCCATTATCCTTACTCCAGGCAAGACTCTGAGTCTGGCTCACATCGGCCGATGTGTAGAGACCTAATACGGCATCTTCCCCGTAACCGGCGGTGTTGTTGGTATCAAGTGCACAACTGCCGCTGAAAACCATACCAAGTCCCGTAGGCTCAAGGGCTACCGGATGGGACTCCCATTTTATGAGATCCACCGATGTCGAGTGACCCCACGAAAGATTCTGCCATTTCGACCCGTAAGGGTTATATTGGTAATAAAGATGCCATACCCCATCTTTGTAGAACATGCCGTTTGGATCATTCATCCATCCGTAGAGAGGTGTATGGTGATATGCCGGGCGGAATTTCTCACGATTGGATATATCGAATGTATCCGAAACCTTCATATTTTTCCAGCATGCATCGTCTTTCGCCTCGCGTACAGTTGATCGACCTTGCGTAGTAGTTATATTCATGGCAACTTTATGTCCCTTATACGGTGCCAAATCAAACGGGACATAATAATCGACTTTGCTTTTTGCCAGTTTTACGTTTATGGATTTGTCAAGCTCTCCGTCAACAAGAATATTTACTCTGGCATCGTCATTCGACTCCTGCACGGGAAACAGAAGGTATCTTCCTTCTCCCGAAACCCTCACAAGTGTATTGTTCACTCCCAGATGATTCACCTCCACTCCGTCGGAGGCAAACACCTTCGGTGTCACAACAAACAGCCCCATTATCATGGCTGTCAAGCCTTTGGTTATTCCATTCATCTTATATGATTTTAATTTCGTTTCCAAGCCTTATAAAACAATCTTTTTTACCTTGCGACCTTGTCCCTTTCTGCCTTAGACCTACTTGTCTGAAATCGGCCTCCATTGAAATACATGTTTGCCGTTTGGGTATTGCAAAACTACAACAAACTCCATAGAGATGCTATAAAAAATCGTGCATCATATATCAAATATGTTGTATCGCCCGATTTTTAATGCTTTATGCACTCTTTTTCATAGGAATATGGTTAACTTTGCACAACCTTAAATTAATAGTGGCAATGTTCAGATTCTTACCATCCTGCCTTATACTGGCAATAATACTGACTCTGTTCGGCTGTTCGGAAGAAAAAATATATCGAATAGGAGTATCTCAATGCAGCCAGGATGACTGGCGCATGAAAATGAACGACGAGATAAACCGTGAGATAATGTTTCATGAAGACGCTGTAGTCGAGATACGCTCTGCCGATGACTGTAATACAAAGCAGATTGAAGATATCAGATATTTTACAGAAAACGGTTTTGACATAATTATAGTATCGCCTAACGAAGCCGCGGCACTTACTCCTGTAATAAAAGAGGTTTATGAATCCGGAATGCCGGTGGTTATATTTGACCGCAATATAAACGGAGACACTTATACCGCACGAATAGGTGTGGATGATGAAGGTCTGGGAAAATCTGCAGCTCATTATGCCGTACATCTGCTTGGGGAAGGAGCGAATGCGATTGAAATATTCGGGTTAAAGGGATCGACTCCGGCCGAAGGGCGTCATAACGGTTTCACAAAGGAATTCGAATCAATGGGAGGTAAAGTGCTTGCCAGCGTACCAGGCAATTGGAATAAAGAAGATGCAATTCCTGTGGTGGACTCTCTGTTAAAGATTTATCCGGATGTTGATCTGATATACGCGCATAATGACAGGATGGCGATCGGAGCCTCTGAGGTAGCCCGTCGACTTGGACGTGACAGCATCCGTATAATCGGCATCGATGCGGCTCCGAATATCGGAATACAGGCTGTCGCCGACAGTATAATAGACGCGACATTCCTTTATCCTACCGAAGGCCACAGGCTTGTCCGGGCAGCACTTGCCATTTTGAAAAACGAACCATATAACAAAGAGACAATCCTGCCATTGTCCTCGGCTGTGGATTTAAGCAACGCCGATATTCTTCTTCTGCAAAATGAAACGCTGAAGGAAGAAACAGGTAAGATGAAACTCCTGAAAACACAGATTGATGACTACTGGGCTCAGCATTCATCCCAGACGTCGCTTTTCTATGCAAGCATAGCAATTATCATCCTGCTTTTCGGAGTCGGCTTCCTTCTGCTACGCGCGTACTGGCAACGCAGCAGACATCAAAAAGAGCTTATGGCACAGAATAAGCTTCTTGAAGAAGAGCGCGACAAACAAAAACTGCTGAACGAACAGCTTCAGGATGCCACTCAGTCAAAACTTATGTTCTTCACAAACGTATCGCATGACCTGCGCACCCCATTGACGCTCATATCTGAACCTGTGGCTCAGCTTGCCTGTGCGGATAATCTCACATCTCAGCAACATACCCTGATAAAGATAGCCGACAAAAATGTAAGGATACTCCAACGATTAATAAATCAGATTCTCGATTTCCGTAAATATGAAAACGGCAAACTGAATCTCAGATTGTCTGAAATTGATTTCAGCAAGTCAATCCGCGATTGGATGGAATCGTTCTATGCCATAGCTCGAAAAAGAGATATAAAACTTTCACTGGCAGATTATTACGATGACAAACAATTGTCATTGGCTATTGATTCCGAGAAGATAGAGCGCGTATTCTTCAATCTCCTGTCCAATGCATTCAAATACACTCCCGACAACGGCTCAATCACGGTTTCATACGAATGTGATGATGATAATCTTATATTCAGAGTGGCCGACACGGGAGAAGGTATCAGTGAAAGGGATTTGGGAAACATATTCGACCGGTTCTATCAGGTCGACCGCATTCATCCCAAAGGTTCAGGCATAGGATTGTCTCTCGCGAAGGCCTTTGTCGAGCTTCACGGCGGCACAATCACAGTTGAAAGTTCATTAAACAAAGGTTCGATATTTACTGTCACCCTTCCGATCATACATGTCGCCTCAACGACCGTGGATGTCGGCAAAGCAATCGAACACAGCGATGTACAGGCCGAACTGGAGAATATTGATGCGACCCTGACTTTTGATGACGAAAAACCGATAGTCCTTATCGTGGATGACAATAAGGATATCCAGAAACTTGTAGGAGAATTATTGAATCCGGATTACAACATCATCTCGGCGGCCAACGGCAAGGAAGGTGTATTGAAAGCCGCCAAATATGTGCCGGACTTAATAATATGCGATGTCATGATGCCGGTAATGGACGGATTGGAATGTTGCAGACGCATTAAAAATGAGATATCGACGTCGCATATTCCGGTGCTGATGCTCACCGCCTGCTCCATGGATGAGCAGCGGGCGCAAGGCTATGAAAGCGGAGCTGACGGTTATCTTTCAAAGCCGTTCAACAGCACGGTTCTTAAAGCAAGATGTGAAAGTCTTATCGCCAACCGCAAACGAATCAAGGAACTTTCAATGCAGGCTTTTGCCTCAAATGCAAAAGACAAAACCGGTCCAAAGCTGCCCCCTGCAAAAAAAGTGCTTTCGGATGATATCGACAATGAATTCTATAACCGCTTCCTTGATATCTTCATGGCTGAGATAGGCAATGCCGACCTGAGCGTCGATGCCATTGCCTCAAGAATGGGGCTTGAGCGCTCCCAATTCTATCGCAAAATAAAGTCCCTTACAAATTATGCACCTGTTGAACTTATACGCCGGTTAAGATTGCAACAGGGACGGACACTACTTACTACAACTGACAAAACAATAAGCGAGATAGCATACGAAACAGGATTCTCCACTCCCGCATATTTCACAAAATGTTATCGTGACGCATACGGCGAGACTCCAACGGAGGCGCGGAACAACCTTACCAGATAGCAGTGCGCCGATGATTCAACCAACGCATCTCCGCCACATTCACGGAGATGCGCTCTTTTATTTTCATTCTCCGGATATTAAAAACAGGGCTTTTCATATCAAAAATCGTGCATTGCCTTAATTTTGATAGAGGGTACAACATTATTGATAGGCCGCATTTTGGTTGTCGTCTAATTTTGCGGCAGAAAAACTTACCAATAAATCTCAATAAAATGAAACGAACAATTCTCAGTGCAATATTGCTGTCGTTTTTGGCAATAATAGCACAGGCACAGAATATCACTGTGCATGGGACAGTCCTTTCAAAGTCTGACGGAGAACCCCTTATCGGGGCATCCATAGTTTGCGAGGATATTAAGACGGGAGTATCTACCGATTTTGACGGCAATTTCAAGATTTCAGTCCCGGAAGGCGCTACATTGAAATTTTCCTATGTCGGATTCAATTCGACAGAAGCAAAGGCGCAGCCGGAAATGACAATCCATCTTGAAGAAAACTCAGAGCTTCTCGACGAGGTGGTAGTTGTCGGATATTCGTCTGAGAAAAAATCAGATCTTACCGGATCTGTCTCTGTCGTTAAGATGAAGGACGTAACCGACACCCCGACCGGCAATGTCATACAGGCTCTGCAAGGACGAGTAGCCGGCATGAATGTAACCACCGACGGTACCCCCGGCGGCTTAAGCACCGGCACATCGATTCGTGGTGCGTCATCATTCCGCGGAGAAGCCAACGGGCCTCTATATGTTATTGACGGGGTGATGACACGCGAAAATCCCGGCACTATCCTGAACAGCAATGACGTAGAATCAATACAAGTACTTAAAGACGCCGCTTCTGCCTCCATTTATGGCGCACAGGCAGCCAACGGTGTAATAATCATAACCACTAAACGTGCGAAAAAAGGAGAATGCCGAGTTACCTTCGACGGGACTCTCACATTACAGACTTATAACAGCGGGCTTGATATGCTGAACGCAGACCAGTGGGGAGATGTATATTGGACTGCATACAAATATTCATATGGAACCACACCGTCTTCCGAACTTTATGGAAACGGTGCCACCCCGAAACTACAGCCTTACCTGAATCTCAACGGTGTGACGGTTAATCCGTGCAGCACCGACTGGGAAAAGGAAATTCACCGCACGGCATTGATGCAGACTTACAGCGTAGGCCTCTCAAAAGGCGACGAGAACGGTTCTTCCTCGCTCTCTCTCAGCTGGCTCGACCACGATGGCATCATAAAAGGAACCGATTTCCAAAAAGCAAATACCCGTTTCAGCTCCGACTACGGATTCCTCAACAATCGCCTGCGTGCCGGAGGAAATGTAACCGTCACCTGGTGGCGTGAACACACTGCGCCCGGCGGTATCGAAGAAAACGCCATCAAGATGCATCCCGCCCACACAATCTACGATTCGGAAGGAAACTACAACGACCAGGTGGGTTACGGACTCAACGACACCCCCAACCTCATACGCCTGATTAATGAAGAAGGCACTAACAAACGCGAACAGTGGCGCGTGTTCGGCAACGCGTATCTCTCTGTTGAACCGGTGAAGAATCTTATTGTCAAGACGAATTTCGGCATGAACTTTCATAATGGAACTTACAAAGTTTTCACCCCTTCATACCTTCGCGACAAGACAAACAACCTCTTACAGGAATCCAACAAGACTACCGACTGGGTATGGACCAATACTGCTCAGTATAATATCGATTTTGGAAAGAATTCTATCATGGCGCTTATAGGTATCGAAGCAAAACGCAACCATTTCGAATATCTCAAAGGCGAAGGCAAAAACCTCGAGATCGAAGACCCAAACTACCTTTACCTTGATAACGCCACATCCAACAAGAATACATACTCCGGAGCTTCGAACTACTCGATGTTCTCAGCATTCGGAAAAATCAACTACTCCTGGGACGACAAATACCTTGTTTCCTTAACGCTGCGACGCGACGCATCCTCGCGTCTGTCTAAAGAACACAACTACGACTGGTTCCCTTCGGTTTCCGCAGGCTGGCGTATCACACAGGAAACGTTCATGGAAATCACCCGCAGTTGGCTCAACGACCTCAAGATAAGAGGAGCATACGGTGTTAACGGTAACGATATCATCGCCAACGACGCCTTCTACGCAAAATACTATACCGACCCCGATCGTGCAGCTTATGCTATCAACGGCGGCAATACCCTGTGGCCCGGCGCGCTCCGTTCACGGAGCACCAATCCCGATCTCACATGGGAGAAGACATACCAGACCAACGTGGGCTTTGATGCCTCATTCCTCAGCAACCGCCTTTCCCTGTCGTTTGACTATTTCTATAAGAAGACCAACGACATGCTTGTTGAAAAGCCTTACATAGCCACAATCGGCGAAGGAGGCTACTGCTGGTACAACGGCGGCTCGATGACCAACAAAGGCGTCGAGATCACAGCAGAATGGCGCCAGTCGCTTGCCAACGGACTCAGCTATAATGTAGGTGTCAACGTGTCAGCCATGAAGAATAAAGTATCCGATCTGATGGAGGACATCTACTACACATGGGGCGGCGGCAACGGACGTGACAAGAGTATCGTCGGACAGCCTCTCGGCTCATGGATGGGTTACAAGACCGATGGAGTGTTCAGAACACAAGAAGAAGTTGACGCTTATCGCGAAAAATATAAAATCAGCTTCGGGAATCCCGGTATAGGCCGAATCAGATATGTCGATACCGACGGCGACGGAGAGATAAGCGACCGCGACCGTACATGGCTCGGCTGCGA
The DNA here is from genome assembly GCA_910576775.1 of uncultured Muribaculaceae bacterium. GTDB lineage: Bacteria > Bacteroidota > Bacteroidia > Bacteroidales > Muribaculaceae > CAG-873. Next base: position 50,683 of record CAJTJV010000003.1, read on the forward strand.
CCTCCCGAAAGCACAATTCGGTATTAATCTCGGAGCAAACTGGAAAGGCTTCGACCTCAGCCTCTTCTTCAACAGTATTATCCGCGACGCTTGGAACAATTCAAAATATTACACTGACTTTTTCCCTCTGTGGAATGGCAATCACGGCACACAGCTTCTGGAAGCCGCAGCATCATATGACAGATATCTAACAACAGGCTATTACGACTCTTCGGTTCCCGCTCCGACAATCGACAATCACAACAGCGAGGAAGCCGGCTCCGAATACTATATCGAGGACGGTTCGTTCCTGCGCCTGAAAACACTGTCGTTAGGTTATACCCTTCCTGAAAAACTCCGCAACACCCTGAAACTGAAAAATGCCCGAATCTATTTCCAGGCTCAGAATGTATTCACAATAACCAAATATTCAGGTGCCGACCCCGAAGGTCTGGGATACCCCTACGCCCTCCCTCGCCAATATACATTCGGAATACAGTTCGGATTCTAACCACTACCAAATAATAAATCAATGAAACTTAAATATATAGCAATCGCAACGCTCACAACCTTGTGGATGAGCGCATGCAGTGACGACTTTTTGGAAAACAAACCGCAAGGCACGCTTTCAGAAGGCAATATAAACGACCCCGCGGCAGTAGAACTCCTTGTCAACGGAGCGTATGCGACTTTGGGTTGCCGCTATGCGGACTCAAACGACCCACATTTGTATCCGGTAACAAACTGGAGCTATGGCGAGGTAAGAGCCGACAACGCCTATAAGGGTGGCGGCGGCGAAACAGACCTTTGGGAAATACATGACATGGAGACGGCAAAAATACAACCCAACAACGGTTTTCTTGATGGCAAATGGTTTAACGTATATTGTGGAATCTCACGCTGCAATTCCGCAATCCGCGCTCTCCGCAAAATAGACCCGGGTGTCAACAAAAACAAAGACATCCGGATTGCAGAAATGACTGTCATCCGCGCGCACTGGTATTTCGAGCTTGTCCGCCTGTTCAACCGCATTCCGTACATGGACGAAGACCTGCCTGAAAACGATTATACCAAAGTCCGTAATGACGAGTTTACCCGTGAGCAGCATCTGGCCCGCATAGCCGACGAATTACTTGAGGCCGCCAAGAAGCTCCCCGAATCGCAGGTTGAGGTTGGCCGCATCAATAGCCGCATCGCAAAGGCATATGCTGCCAAGGTTAAACTCTATCAGGCTTACGAACAGAACCCGGAAACAAATGCTGTCGAAAAAATCAACAAGTCCCTCATGCAGGAGGTGGTAGACCTCATAAACGACATCAACGGTTACTCCCTTCTGAGCGATTTCCAGAACCTTGACCTAATAGAATATGAAAATGGACCCGAGTCGGTTTTCGCAATCCAGTTTTCAAATGACGACGGCTCGGGCGGTGTAGGCCGTGTGAACTGGAGCATGCTCCTTAACTCTATGACAGGCACAGGATGCCCCTGGCAGGGTGACGGATTCTTCCTTCCATCGCAGGACCTTATAAACGCTTATCAGACAGATGCCAACGGACTCCCGATTTTCAATTATCAGGAATATCCCGACTACGGTACAGTAAAATTCGATGAAAAAGGTGATTATACGCTCGACAACGTATCAAATAATGTTGACCCGCGCCTCGATTTTATAACAGGCCGTCCGACAATCCGCTACAAGACATATTCGGAAAAACCTTGCGGTCTTTGGGTTCGCAACTGCGACGCATACGGATATAACAACACAAAACGATTCTGGCTCTCACCCGAATCACCTCAGGCTACCATTGGCTGGCCGTGGGGAGCATCAGAACTCAACTGGCAGATCATACGCTACGCCGACCTGTTGCTCTACAAAGCCGAAGCACTCATTGAAATTGGTGGCAACGGCCTTGAAGAAGCACGTATGCTGATAAATACCGTTCGTCAGCGCGCAATGGACAGCAAATATGTCAAAGATTTCAATGATCCTTCAAAAGATGCGGCAAATTATAAGATTGGCCTATATCCGAAAGAAGGATGGACGCAGGAATATGCCCGCCAGGCTCTCCGCACGGAAATGCGACTTGAAAAAGCAATGGAAGGCGAACGGTTCTTCGACATCGTTCGCTGGGGCATCGCAAAGGAGACTATGAACAAATATTTCGCCGCAGAGAAGGACAACCGCATCTACTATTCGAATGCTTCATTCGAAACAGGCGAAGAATATTTCCCTGTACCTGTTGCCCAATATAATTTCTCCGGAGGCATTTATGTACAGAACCCCGGATATCCCGCGTTTTAAAGATATCTCAACAAAAAAGGCGTGACATAATGCCCAAATAGAAAATTCTACTCCTGCTACATATATCTGTGGCAGGAGTAACTCCTTAAAAAGGAATTTTGACACATTATTACGATTGCACGACATTGCACTACAATACTATCGGTTCGGCCGCCATCAATCTATGGAAAGCTTACAGGGGTAGCCTTGCCCGTTAAGCACGCTAAACCTTTTCCACCATATATCTGTTCTAAATATTGTTTCACAAAGAACTATATTTAATCATTGCGATTGTATGGATAAGAAAAGACTCACCGCAGAAAACGGACGCCCTATCGCCGACAACCAAAATGTTCAGACCGCAGGCCGTCCTGGTCCTTTTTCTGCCCAAGACCCGTGGTATCTTGAAAAAATAGCCCACTTTGACCGAGAGGTGATACCTGAAAGACGAATGCACGCCAAAGGCTCCGGTGCGTTCGGCACATTCACTGTAACACATGATATTACCGAATTCACACGTGCCTCAATCTTTTCTGAAATTGGGAAGCAGACACCATGCCTCGTAAGGTTCTCAACTGTTGCAGGAGAACGTGGAGCGGCAGATGCCGAACGCGATATACGAGGCTTTGCCATGAAATTCTACACCGACAGCGGCAACTGGGATCTTGTAGGAAACAATACTCCCGTATTTTTCCTTCGCGATCCTCTGAAATTTCCCGATCTTAACCATGCCATAAAACGCGACCCGCGTACCGGCATGCGTAATCCGACTGCCAACTGGGATTTCTGGACCCTTCTTCCAGAGGCTCTCCACCAGATCACCATCTCCATGTCCCCTCGCGGCATACCGGCATCCTTCCGTAACATGCACGGATTCGGAAGCCATACATACAGCTTCATTGACAAAGACAACAAACGCACTTGGGTAAAATTCCATTTCATAACCCTCCAGGGTATCAAAAATCTTACCGACAAAGAGGCCGAAGCCATTATAGCCAAGGACCGCGAATCGCATCAGCGTGATTTGTTTGAAGCCATTGAACGTGGCGATTTCCCGCGCTGGAAACTCCGGATTCAACTTATGACGGAGGACGAGGCAAAACAATATCATATCAATCCCTTTGACCTTACTAAAGTATGGTATCACAAGGATTTCCCCTTGCGTGATGTAGGGATACTCGAACTCAACCGCAATCCGGAAAATTTCTTTGCCGAAATAGAGCAGGCAGCCTTCAATCCGACAAATATAATCGACGGCATAGGCTTTTCTCCCGACAAGATGCTTCAAGGCCGGCTTTTCTCCTATGGCGACGCACAGCGTTATCGACTTGGCGTCAACCACAACCTTATTCCCGTGAACCGGCCGAGATGCCCGTTCCATTCATTCCATCGCGACGGACAGATGCGCACCGATGGCAATTATGGAGATACCGTAGCATATGAGCCAAACAGTTTCGGGGAATGGCACGATACCCCATCGATGAAAGAGCCTCCGTTGCAACTTCATGGCGAGATATACAATTATGAGGAGCGTCTGTATGATGACGATTATTATACCCAGCCGGGAAAACTCTGGAGACTGATGAGCGACGAGGATAAACTGGCCACATGCCGTAATACCTGCGCACAGATGGATGGAGTCCCGTTGTTCATCAAGCAGCGCCATGTGAGAGCCTGCCACAACGCAGACCAGGAATACGGCAGGATGCTTGCCCGAGAACTGTCGATAGACCTGTCCGAAGCTCTCGAGGCAGAGGATCCGGCCCACCCCTCATGGGACAAACGCAAACTCCGTAAATGATGATTTAATGCATTTAACATAGAATCCGCATCTTTACAACTTTTTATGTTGTGAGGATGCGGATTCTTCAAGTCTTGTAATGGTATCGAAAAAAAGCCTTGTCGCACATTCCGGCAAATCGCTAATTTTGTACTTGCCAGTTGAGAGTAGGTTGAGAGTAGGTTGGGCGATTATTGCCATTATTTTTGCATTTAGTACACCTCGTTTCGGATATTTTTCCTAACTTTGCAGAATCCTCTTTAAAACTCCTTTTGGAGTGTACTCTTGGTGTACTTTTTTCTTTACACGGTGTATTTCCTCTTCCAAGGGCGCATGAATGGGCACCCAACACGTTAAATCTCTCACCATATAGCAAAACTACAGAAGCAAACCAAGCAAAATCCGAAACTGGAACAGCGCGAACTGAAAGATGGTCGCATAGCCCTCTATTTTGAATATTACCTCGGTCGAAGCGAGGAAGTAGTCAAGGATTCCGATGGGAACACCGTGTACTATTCCGAAGGAGCCATGAAAGGCAAGCCGAAGAAAAAAGTTACCCATCTCCGCAAGAAAGAATCTCTCCCGTTCTATCTCATCGCCAAGCCGACCACTCCGAAAGAGCAACAGCAGAACAAGGAGATTCTTGAAATGGCGGAGAAGATACGCTTCGAGAAGGAGCAGGAACTTAAGGAACAACAGACAGGCTTACGTCTTACGAAGCATCCGGAGGAAATCAACTTTTTTGATTACTTCCAGGCATTCATCGACAATTATACCAAAGCGGATGTTCGACACATGCGACGAGGTCTTGCTATCTTTAAGGAGTTTCTGCAGGAGAAGAAAAAGTATCGGGCTTTTGCCGATGCTATCCGGCCCGACCAGATTTCAAAAGAGATGATTCGCGAGTTTGCGGATTATCTTCAGTCGCGCTTTACAGGTGAAGGTCCGCACACTCTTTTCCAACGTTTCAAGAAGGTGTTCAAGAAAGCCACCGAGGATGAAATTTTTCTTCGCAATCCCTGTGATGGTGTTGTAATCAAGATTGACAGCCAACAGATTAAAAAAGATATTCTCTCGATGGATGAAATCCGGCAACTCGCCTTGACACATTATCCCAACGAGAATCCCGATATACGCCGGGCATTTCTGTTCTGCCTTTATGCCGGATTGCGATTTTGCGATGTGAAAGATCTGACCTTCGCACAGGTAGATTTTTCTAACAGGCTGCTGCGTTTCAACCAGGCCAAAACTGCGGGGCACAGTTCGGCGAGCTGGGTCAACATGCCGCTGAATGATACGCATTTGAAGCTGATGGGCGAACCGGAAGATGGCGACAAGAGCCAATTGATTTTTCCCCTTCCGTCTCACACCATGTGCCTGAAAGCACTGCGCCACTGGACTGCCCGCGCCGGCATCGACAAACACATCACATGGCACTGTGCCCGTCATTCTTTCGCGGTCAACCTGCTCAACAACGGAGCCAACATAAAAACCGTTGCCTCCCTGCTCGGTCACGCCGGACTCAAGCACACCGAAAAATACACCCGCGCTGTCGATTCTCTCAAACGCGAAGCCATCGACTCCTTGCCGAATATTTCTCTTTGAAAAACATAGCCCACATAGTTGATAATCAAAATAAAAGAGCTAAATTTGTATTATGAACGACTTGACAGTATCAAATATCGAGCGGCAAAACGTGTTGAATAACCGCTACGCCGTGGATGCTCTTCAGGAAAATCTTGGTTTTACCGGGATGCTTTTTGAAGGCGAATATCGTTTTACCAAGAAAATGGTGGCGGATTTCTATGAGGTAGATTTATCCACAATAGACCGTTACTTATCTCAGTATGCAGAGGAATTAAAACACAATGGATATGTTTTAAGTAAGGGCAAACAGCTGAAAGAGTTTAAGTTGCAGTTTGCTCACGTCATAAATGAGGCGAGCAGAACCACACAACTCGGATTATTTAATTTCCGATCTGTACTAAATATGGGGATGCTTCTAACAGAGAGCGAAAAAGCAAAAAGGGTTCGCGCAAGAATACTTGACATTGTCATCTCGACAATCAACTCAAGGGCTGGTGGTGGAACAAAATTTATCAACACCAGAGATGTTGACTTTCTCCCAGCCGCCATTGAAGAAGATAATTACCGTAAAAACTTCACGAGCGCAGTAGGGAAATGCGTTCAAGGTCATAACACGTTCAAATACGCTCAGGTAACTGATCTAATCTACCAAGCCGTGTTCAAAGAGAAAGCTCGTGAATATCGTGCATTGTTGCGTCTTGACAAGGATGATAATGTACGCCGAACTCTCTATGCTGAGGTATTGCGTTGCATATCATCTTTTGAGAATGGTATAGGTTTTGCAATCGAGGCGGAATATAAAGCAAATGGAGGTGAGCAACTATCTCTCGACCGAGTGAAAGAACTCATCACTGAACAGGAACAATCACCCGCCATGCAGCCGTTCATCTATGATGCACGTTCAAAGATGGCATCGCGTGACGTGGCATTCCGTGACGTATTCCATAATAACATCGCCGGATATCTTCGTGCAGTCACTCCGGAGGAATTTGATCGATTCATTGGGGATAAGTCTATCGACTTCGATGATATAATGCAACTTCCGGAGAATAAGGAAGTACTTAAACGTCTAAAGCAAGCCGAAGATGAGTGAGAGACTGAAATATATTGACTACGATGAGGCCTTGGTGGTTTACAGTAAGACTGTGGCTGCCAGCGGTGGCGGTCTGCAAGGCGTAAAGGACGAGGGAGGCATCCGCAAGGTACTTGACTTCGTGCAGAACGACTTATATTATCCGACTTTCGTAGAAAAGCTGACATATCTAGTCTTCGGCTTATGCACTGGCCATTATTTCGAAGACTCTAACAAGCGTGTTGCTCTGACAATTGGAGTGTGGTTCCTCGTGCATAACGGCTACTATTGGCACGCCTACAACTTCATGCAGTGCATGGAAGCAATCATCTATCATGTTGCCGCCGGACGCATTGATAAAGACCTGCTTCAACGCATCATCACCTGTTACATGGCGAACGAGGACTATCCCGAAGATCTCAAGCTCGAAATGATCCATGCTATCGACAACCAGCCAACAGAATTTAACGACTAAATTGCATTATGAATAACTTTTGGACATCTCCAACATTTAATCTTCTATCCATATTAGTAGCACTTATTGCTTTGGTATTTATTGGTCTGAAGTATGGCTCAACTTTAAAAGATAAGAAATTACATTTATGCTATATTTGTGGCATTTGTATTTTTATAATCATTGAACTGGCTACATATATATGTATTCAGAGCGATCATTCAGTTGAAATTATTTCTTATATATCCTTTGCATCGACTCTTTCATCGTTGATACTTTCCGTGGTTGCGATCATATATGCAATCGTATCAAATAATAAGGGTGAGGTTCAATACGGTAAGATTGACTCTGCATCTTCAAAAATAACAGAGTCTGTTTCAGAATTTTCTCAAAAATCAGAAGAACTGACCCAAGGATTATCTGATGTATTGAGTCGATTGGAGGAGGCAAGAAGTATCTCGATAGAAACGAGGGATAGCGTTAGCCACATGAATAGGGCTGGATTAAGTAATCCGAAGGACTCCCAATCAGACATTAAACAAAGTCTGTCTTCGGATTCAGTGGATGCTTCCACACAAGACGAAAGAATTAATGTGAATGATGTCGATGTGGAAAAGCAAATTATAGAAGCTAAGAATCAGGCATCACAAGAAACAGTTGACAGGGTTGTAAGTGGTTTTGTTAATATTGGCTCATTCGTAGGGAATTTGTCATTGTTAGCTTGTGTATATTCTCGTGATGTGAATAAGCCTTTCAACGCAACCGATATTTTCCCTCCCTCAAGTCAGGATAATAGTATGTATATATTCGGATATATTATTGCCTCAACTGCGTTAGGTGTAATTACCGCGCAAAATATCAATGGAAAGTTTCAGGTAATTAATTACTATGATGGTATAAAGCCATTGCTTGAAGAAAATATCAAATCATATATTGCCAGAACTAATGACCCGGCACAACCATATAATAAAGAAGCTTACGTTTTTATGCGAAGCTATTTTGGTTTGGCGTAAACATTAACTGGAGTACCTCCAAGCTGTACTTCAGTTAATGCTTACAGTTCTACTCATTTCTACACAGCAACTACTCTTTTTAGTCGTAATAGTCGAGCTTCTACTGATTTTTCTACTCATTTTTGGAGTAGTACTGATTTTCTACTCATTTTATGGCTCGCCATAGTTTCCCGTCAAGCGTTATACTATTCTCCTTATTCATCTCTTTGAGAAGATTCCCGACCAATTGAGCGTTCTGCCCCTTGGTGTTGCGGCCGGGGAGGGTGCCTTCGAGGTATTCGAGGATGGCATCGCGTTTGGCTCCGTCAGCTCCGGCATTTTGGATATATTGTAGAATCATGTGCTTGATCTTATCGCGTTCCAATCCTCTCACTTTTGTATAGCCGGGGAGTTGTTTGGATGCTTTTGCCACACTCAGGGAAATGGTATAGTTTGGTGCTTCGCCTTCTATAAGGCCACGCTGAAGCATATCCTGCGCAACCGCGTCATCAATGCGGTGTCCCTTTTGGATGGCGTCGAGCGAGATACAGTCGTGCAGTGTCAGAGTGTCATTGTTCTTGAGCATATTGGTATATCGCTCGTTGATGGCGTTGCCATAGATTCGAACCGCAACCTCCTTCTTCTCGTTGTCTATCTCATAATCCGGCATCGGGAATCGACGCTCCATCTGCTCAGTGAACATCTTCTTGATTCCACGGCTCACTGTGTCAATCATGTTGAAATGAACCATCGCTTTGCAAAGACAGGCGTTTCGGAAGAAGCGTTGTGGTTCATTCGTGGCAAGGGCATTCTCCAGTGTGCCGGGGATAAATGTTCCGCCATTGGCATAATACAGGAATCCGGGATTCTCCACAAAATTAATGCGTTGACGCAGTGTGTAATCTTGATGTGCGATGCAATTATGGAGTGCCTCGCGGATAGTATAGTCATCATACTGTTTCATGGTGTCCGGGAACAATGTGCCGCCTGGCATCTCGCGTAGCGTCAGGTTGTGGATTTTGGCAAGAATCTCATCTACAGTCAGGATGAACGGCACAGAGAAATGCTCATAATCCACCACATCCTGTTTTTCATCTCGTAGCGTCCAGGTCACCTCGGCAACAGCCGGACGGAGTTTGCTGTCGGAGAACATCTTGCCGAGCAGAATGATGGCGGCACGTGTCAGTTGGCCGTTTACCATCAGCTCACACTTACTCAAAAATTCCTCGGTTGACCAACGGTTGACTTCTTCCGCCGGAATACGGCTATGCACCTTCTTGAACATCTTCCGGGCCTTTGCGATGGCCACCTCATCAAGATCATCAATCGTGGCATCGAGCACAATCTCAGCCGACCAGTCCGGCGCCGGTGTCTGTCTCCGAATCTCGTCCTGCTTCGACTGATTGAGTGGCTTCAGGCTTTCACCATCTCGACCGTATGCTATTCCTTTCCATTTCATCACAATGTTTCGTGGCGAAGCCGGAATCTTAAACATCAACACACGCTTACCCTCAACCTCAATCGGAATAATCTCACGGAACGTCTGCCCATCGATAGTATGCTGCGCAAAATCATGCTTGAGATTGTTGAGCGCACCTTCTCCATTTTTATATGTAGTTCCGACAATCTGATGCTTCTTCTCATCATAGCCAAAGACAAGCCATGCGAAATCCAGCCCACGCAAATTCGCTTCATTACTCAACGCAGAAAAATACTTGCCCAAGTCATCGAAGTCAAAACTGTTCTCCGCCTTCTTGAACTCTGTAATTTCCGACTCCTTATGTTGAATCAATTGGTGGAAAAGCTGTCTATATGTAGATTTGTCAGTTGTCATAATTAATGTAAAAATGGAGAGTATTTATATGAAAGTGAGCCACCTGTGGAACGAATACTAGTAAAGTCGCTATTAGTTTTTAGTTTTATAACTGATTAGCTGCTTGTATTTTTCAAATAATACCGGTCGACTAGAACGATCCTTTTCACCCCATATGAGCCAAAGCATTGATAACCCGTTCTTATGTAAGAAAGAGTCTAATAAATCTCTGCGAAGATAGGAATAATGTTGCGAATCAGTGTCATTTAAAAGACCACTGACATTATAAAATGCTAAGTTCCCGTTTGAGTCTTCCAAGTTGAATGCTTGAGGAACGAAGTATAAATGCTCACTAAATATAATTTCTTTTGAAAGGGTATTACAAGAACCTATTGAGCAATCAAAAGAGGCACAATAATTCATTGTCGGCACCATAACTTTGAAATTAATGTAATCAGAATTGAATTTGTCAACTAAACCATCTAATTTCCCATCAGGATCCAGTTCAATTTCTCCGTTTCCATCTATATATATTTGAAGTATGGCTTCTATCTCTTGAGCAGTTTGAGCGGTTTCTTCTGGAGATATACGGAATGACATCTCTACCCAATTCGAATGTGTCGCATCAGGGAAAATGCTTATTTCACCTGCACAACAAGAGTAATTATCGATTTCATCTACAATAATATGTCTAGACAAGTCTGCATCTTGTAGGTATCTAACAAACCCATCAAGCTCTTCAGACTTTATAATAAATGGGCGGATAAAGGCAAATCTTGATCGATCAAGAGATTTATTTTCTCTTGACATATGCCCATACAAACATACAAACTCACTGGTTATCTTCTCAGAAATCCTATGAGATACATAGAGTTTACTTGTAATATCAAGGTCATGTTCATTATATAACCAGTCTTCCATAGAGGCTCCATCTCCCAAAGTTTCTAAAAAGACTGAATCAATCTCTTTGGAATTAGAAGCGAATGTTGGATCTATATCTAATCCGGCAGGGCGCCATTTATCGAATTCATCATATATTAGACTATTGTCTTGAAGAATTCCTGCGGCTTCATAATATGCTATCCATGAATATTTTTTTCCAAATCGGTCGATTTTATCAGAATCGTTATGTCTTGAATAATCCGATATGTGACTAATATTATTATCCACCTTTCCAAAGCGACTCTCATTCCATCCTAAATCAGACACTCGCTTCATGATATATCCTCTCACCCTTTGTTTTAAATCCGGGTCTGAGTATGAATGTCCCTCAGGAATCAAACTCCCAATCGTATAGTTGCTAAAATCCATTCGCATCGGGCCACTCCATCCTCTGACCTTTTCCCATTTATCAATATCATTTCTCGTTATACCATAAGGCTTATAGATAACGCTGATGTCCTTTGTAAAATTACATGGGTATAGTTTGGCAACTATTTCAATTATTTTTTGAGAATAGTGCCGAATATTAATATGAGCGGTTTTTAATATAGGATTTGAGGAAAAAATGGATTCCCATACGGCATTAGCTATTTCAATAGCCCACGTCTTGGATGATTCTCTTAATCGTAGAGGCTGAGTATTAAGTATAAGGCCATATGCGACCGCCAACATACGCTCCGGAACATACAAGTCATTTATTGATAATGACTCCTTAAGAATTATAACAAAATCGTCTGGCTGTCTCTTTGCATATAAAAATAAGGCCTTAGTTACAAGGAATCTGAGTTTATGGCAATTCGTGGTTAAGAGCCACATCAAAAAATGAGCGGTAGCATTGGATACTTCCCAAACTGTATTGATATGGGATAAATCCTCTATTAGATTATTGATATATTCAGCTAATTTTTCATAACGAAAATCTTCCATGATTTTCGTTGTCCATAATAAATCTCGTTCCCAAATAGTCATTTCTTCTAATAGGGAGGATGTGAATTCAAAATTCAATGGGTTTTCTGGAGAAAATGCGACTGAAAATGAGAGAGAAAGTAGCTCTTTAGAAGATATTAAATATCGATGCAGATACTCCTTTATATCTGCTTCATGTTGCCTCAATGTATTAGTACTTGATTGGTATATTGCCTTAATTATATAGTATACAAGGTCCCTATGAGTGTAATCGTAATAAATAAACCCAAACTTTTCAATTGACAAAATTATTAGGCATGATAATATGTCATCAAATAACGGATGCTGATTACCATTTTCATCAACAATCAGTTTAGGTAACATAATTGAATCAAAATCTGATATAAAAGACTCTTTGTCTGTGTATCGCTGAAGGATATTTTGTGCTATCATGAAGCCTGATAACAAATCGTAGGTGAACATTATATCCTCTTGTCCACCCCACTCTCGATAGAGTAATAAGTCCTCATGTTCTATTGCAGATAATTCATCTATCGAGATGCCTGCTTTATTTAATGGGATACGGTTTGTATTGTTTTCCCATGCATAATTACAAATAGCCGACAGCTTTTTAATAAGGAATGATTTGTTGTATCTTATAGGCAAGTTAAGTATTTTCACGATATTCGCATTACAATATTGTAGATATCTATCGAACACATCAAATATGGTCATATTTGACAATGAAACTGAGCATCCTTTATTAGTAATACAAAATATCCTGAGTGCTAAAGGATTTTCTCTAAACAATGAGGCCACATTTATGTCATTCGTTATAGTGACTTTATAATATCCTGTATATTTCTCAAATGCTTCATAAAAATTATCATTATCAAAACCATATACATCAATTCTTGAATCATAATTACCAGTTTGATAAAAGAAATCATTAAAAATTTCTTCTTCATAAGAGGTTCTATATGTTGTGATAAATATCAAATTTTTAAGTGAGCTAGCATTAATTTCTGAACGTATTTCAGAAATACCGCTCTTCCAAATTTGATGCCAATATAGAGACTCGTTTAATCCATCTATAATAAATAATGTCTTTACGCCATGTATCTTTCCAAGTATATTAAGATTGGAAAGCAGTTCATGGAAGTTAATCGTAGACGGGAGGTCTAGTGCTTTTAGAATCTGTGTCTTGATATCATCTTCTGTCTTTAAATCTTTGGCTGATATATAGATGGCTGGCAACTTCAAATCATGGTATTGATCCAAGAGATTGAGAACAAGGTGGCTTTTGCCTTTGGATGCGTTACCTCTGATATGAACTTCTGTCTTTTTTATGAGTTCAAAACGTCCAAATACATAATATATTGGGCTCCAATAATTTCTTAAAACGAAGTACGGACCGAGAAATGTTTCTCGAGCTTTTTTAATTTGATGCCTAATTTGCGCATTCTTTTCTTTCTCTTCAGTTTCCCAATTTACTGGCGTAAATATTTCTGAGTCTTTAAACGATGACAAGTCCTCGTATAACTGTTGTAGTCGAGAAATATATGTATGCATTCCTTCAAGATAAACATCGATTGGCGAGGATATTGAAGGATTTTCTAGCTTAGTTATAATTTTGTTATACAACAGCAACATATCAGAAAGGATTGTACGATTATCTGATATGATGTTAATTGTTGCACTTTTAATCGAAGAATAATCTTCGTCGCTATCAAATTCATATAATTCAGTAACACTATCACTAAATTCTGCAAGACACTTAGAGATTGTAGTGTCGTCTATTCTCTTTCGTAATTCATGTCCTAATAATGGACCTCCTGTATAACCGTAAATTTCGCTCTGTGCGTCAGTTTCCGAATGAAGATTTACAACATATTTATCTTTAATCTCCATCCGATTCATCATCTTTAAATAATGAGAATTTATCCAGTCATCATCTAATCTATAAGTCCCGAAAAAAGCATTTCCAATGGCAGGGAATTTAACTAAATATGCGCATAAGTCGCTATCCCCAAAATGGAATAATTTTAAATCAGCACACTCTATTGGGATATTAGAACTTAATTCATTTGTAAACCAGTCATTTTCTGTAGGAGTAAAATCAGACATTGAACAGAGAAACCATTTTTTCAATGATTTTCCATGAACCTTACAAGCTTTTTTAAGTGAATCTTTTATTTGTTTCTTTCGACCGCTTTCTGACAGTCTGCTAAAAAATTTACATTGCCATCCCCATACATCTCCATTGTCCAAGGTCAGATAAAATTCTATACCGTCTCCACCCCCACTATCATCAATAGGGGTAAAACGACCGCTCTTATATTCTTCTTTACATATAAGGTACCATAATAATTCAAAAGACTGATACTGGCTTTTGTTATATGGCTTTAGTTTTGAAAAATCAATTTCGTCAACTGTCATAAGATGAATCTTTAATAAGCGTTATGTCTACCATCTGTTTTTTGTTCTAATAGCTTTCTCGATAGTTACGTTGTTGTTTCGTATGTAGACTCTAAAGCAACATTACGAATATATAATAGAGCTACTGGCCATTTGTCAGTTTCACCGTTGGCATACTTCATTTTTCGTATAACACGAGTACCGTATATGAAATAGCCTTTCTTGGACATCTTATCCAGCAGTTCTTGTAGTTCATATTCAGCTTGTATTTGTTGATATGGTTCCATGTCAGAATATATATCCATGTAATCCATTAATATTTGCCAGATTGAGCCAATATATTCTGCATCATCTCTATTTGAGATATCGTCATTGGTACGTTCCATTGCATAACATCCCGATATGATGGCTGCTAATTTTGAACCCGTCGAAATTAAATCAACACGATCTCTTCTTTCTTTCGAGGACAATTGTTCTTTCACCCAAGCCTCATGTTTGGACTTAATGTCAATAAGGCTTTTCTTCGGAAATAGAAGAATGTTGCTAATGTCATCAATGATTTTGTGATGGTTACGACAAAGTAATATCAAATTGCCATAAGCATCATAGTTTTCCCAACCGCTCTCATGACGCGGACCATTAGGTTTACTACTCACAATGTGGCATTCTTCTCCAATATTGCAATCGGACTGGTTTTCATTGGTCATAATAAGTTCCTGCCGGCAAATTGCACATCGGTTGCCAGATTTTGCCCATAGTCGTTTCCTGTCTTTATCTGAGATAGCCATTTATACTACACGGTTTTTATGGCTCGGCAGCAATACCAAAGTCATTATTAAAAACTTGATATGGTTTAGTTATCCGTAACGGAGTTTCTATATCATCGCTATCAGCGTAGAGTTCGCACTGCTTGATGACTGTTTCCAAGGCTTTCTCCTGTTCCTCGGGCGGGTATTTGTACTTTTTGAGCAGACGTTTAACCATGCGGCGCATGTTGGCACGAGCGGATTCTTTCTGTCGCCAGTCTATGGTCTTGCTGTTGCGTAGTGCCTCAGTGAGTTCCTTAGCCATTGCAATTAGCGTGTCGTTCTCATAGAAGTCTTTGACTGCCTGAGGTCGGGTAAGTGCGTCATAAAACGCCTGTTCTTCCTCAGTCAGACCGAATTCTGATGCTTGTTCAGCGTGATCTTTCAGCTCGCGTGCCATTTTGAGCAGTTCTTGTATCACCTCCTCGTTGCTTATTAGACCGCGTAGATATTCTGCAAGTCGGGCATCAAGCATTTCGCTGAATTGCTCGGCTTGCGTCATGTTCTTCTTGGCGTGCTTGCGGATATGCTGTTCGAGCAAGCGTTTGAGAAGTTCAAGTGCGAAGTTCTTCTCTTTCATGTCGGCAACCTCTTTAAGAAATTTCTCGTCAAAGAGATTGAATTCCGTATCCTTCGTATTGAGAATTTCGACAACGCCGTCAGCTTTGACTGCAACTTTGAGCAGGGCTGTGATTCGCTCGTCAATGATTTTACGTGTGATTTTCTTATTGGAAGTCAGACGCACCAAAAGGGTACGCACGGCTTCAAAATACGCCTCCTCGAATTTCTCGGCAGGAGTGAGCAAACTTCTGCATAAGGTTGTGGCTTGGGCAAGACGTTTACTCTCATCAATAAATACCTTTTGGGCACTGTCATATTTCGTTACATTACCCTCACACCTTACACTGACTATATTGTTGGGGACAAGCAACACATTGACACCTCCCTTGATGAGATTCGCACGTTGCAGGTTTGAGCACGTTGCAAAGTCCGAGTAATCGAAGTCGCTCATGCACTTGCGACAATGGTCGATTGTAGTAAGAAATTCCTGATAGGCGGTTTTGTTTATATCCGGGTCACCGAAACGTTTTTTGTCACGGTTGGTGTAGTCGTGCATCGCCTTTTTAAGAGCTTGGGCTATGCCGATGTAATCTACCACCAAACCACCGCTCTTTTCGGGAAATACGCGATTGACACGGGCTATGGCTTGCATCAGGTTGTGACCTTTCATCGGCTTATATACGTACATGGTGGCGAGGCTCGGCACATCAAAGCCTGTCAGCCACATATCAACGACAATGGCGATTTTCATTGCCGAATTGTTATCCTTGAACTGTCGCGCAAGTTCTTGCTTATGAGCAGGAGAACCGATTATATCGTTCCATTCCGCAGGATCTTGGTTCCCTTGCGTCATCACCACTCCGATAATATCCTTCCACTGAGGGCGCAATTCAATTAGTCGCTTGTATATGGAAATACCTGTCGCTCGGTCAAGAGCTACTATCATAGCTTTGCCGGTAAGATGGTCTTGTCGGTTATTCTCGTAATGTTCGATTATGTCGCGACATAGTGTGTTTATCGTTTCCGGAGCATGGAGCAGAGCGTGGAGTTGTGCATTTTCTTGCTTGGAGCGTTTAATAACCTCTTCGTCAGCACCTTCTTCAGCGAGTTTGTCATACTCACGGTCAAGCAAGCGTAGTGTTTCCTCGTCAAGGTTTAGTTTGATAAGGCGGCTCTCGTAATAAACAGGAACTGTGGCACCGTCCTCAACGGCTTGTGTCATGTCGTAAATATCGATGTAGTTGCCAAACACCTCGCGAGTGTCGTTGTCGTCGGCTTCAATAGGAGTGCCGGTAAAACCGATAAAGGCGGCATTGGGGAGCAGTTTGCGCACAATAGCGGCAAAGCCGAGTTTCATTTCCCCCGTTGCTGTATCGACTTTAGTCTTAATATTGCTCTGAGAGCGATGTGCCTCATCGCTCATCACTATTATATCGTTGCGGGATGTTATTATCTCTTGGCGGTCTTTGAATTTCTGAATATTTGCAAAGATTATACCGTGGCTTTTACGCTTTTCAAGCAGTTCATAGAGGTTGTCGCCGTCCAAAGCTTTGACCGGCGTTTGACGCAGATAGTCGCTGCAAGCTGCAAATGTTGAATGCAACTGGTCGTTAAGATCTAAGCGGTCGGTTAATACGAGGATTGTCGCGCTTAGCAGATTTTTGAGCAATTGGTGTGCATAAAATACCATCGACAAACTTTTGCCTGAACCCTGAGTGTGCCAGAATACACCGATTTTACCATCCTTGCGTCCGAGTGCATCCTGTGTGCATTGCATAGCTTTCTTTACTGCAAAATACTGGTGGTATCCGGCAAGTATGCGGACTTTCTTGGTCTCTCCACCCATTGATAGCGAGAAATCTGCGATGATATCAATAAGTCGCTTACGGTCAAAAATGCCCTCGAAGAACGTCTGAAAGTCAGCTATCGCGGTACTCTCATACGAACCATCTGTAGTTTTCCACTCCATGAACCTGTCAAGGGGTGCGGTGATTGTGCCGATTCGAGTGTCTGCCATATCGCTGATTACAAGCATTTGGGCAGCCGTGAACAGTTGAGGCACCTGCCGCATATAGTTTTGAAGTTGCAGGTAGGCTTCCTCGGAGTTGGTAACATCCCGGCTTGGCGATTTCAACTCAATTATGGCAATCGGCAACCCATTGACAAATACAACTATATCAGCACGCTTTTGGCTCTGACCGTTGACCACAGTCCATTGGTTGACTACCTGAAAACTATTGTTTGTATAATCAACAATATCAATAATCCTCACATGGTCGCTCCGCAATGTTCCTTCTCCGGTTTTGAACGTAACGTCAATGCCGTTTTGCATCCAGTCTGTAAGCTGCACATTTGCCGGAATGAGCGGCTGCGAAAATAGCTCACGAATTTTACGGATTGCTTCATCAACTGCCGCAGTCTTTTCGGGGCCATTGATACGAAGCATTGATTCTCTGAGATTGCCCGAAATAGTCGCATCTATGAGGTTTCTCCCTGTAGTGGCATCAACATCAGATCCATGAAGCACCTCATAGTCCAATTCTTTGAACAAATCGAGAACAGTCTGCTCGTAGGAGTCTTCTGTATAATGGTAGTTGTTCATAATATTATAAAGATGAGAGCATTCCGTTTACTATGTTCTGCACGGTCTTAAACTCTCCTTTTTTGAAGAGATTGAAGATATTATTTAATAAGTCTACAAATAATGCCCAATCTTGTGAAGTGGGAACGAAAATTTGTTTACTCATGAGGAAATCTTCATCAATAGATTGTCCCTCTCGAGCCGCTGGTTTAATTAAATCCGAAAAATAAGAGATGTTATTTGATATGAAACATTTTAAGTAAGTTGGATTTACCTTGTTTTTATTAACTGTAAAAACTTTATAGGCAGGGCTTACCCCACCTGTCTCTTCTTCCATAATACCCCAATTGAGAATCTCACGACTCATTCCAAAAATCAAATCGCCATTGTGTATGAGTTTGTTTTTGGATGAATCCTTACTTAATTGTTTTGAGTAGTTTTCAGAACGAGGAACTATTCCTCTATTCGTGACGGAAAACTCAGAAACAACGTTATTTCCACACTTCTCATTTGATGATGAGATGAACTCGTCAAATGTTAGTAGCTTCCAGTGAGCGGGAATTGGGTATAGAAATGACTCTTGTAATTCTACATCTTTGAAAGGCAATAATTTGACAAAATACAAATAGAATATTGAATTATGTACTTTTTCAAAACAGGTGGATATTTGAGAATATATGGAGATTATTTCAAATGGCAACTCATTAATGCCAACTGTTTTCAGTTTGCCATATAGTAAAATAAGCTTATTTATAGAATTAATCAAATCATCTACCTTTGCCCTATCATTAATTTTGATATCTTTACGTCCAACAAATACTCTAGGACTTAATGAAAAACCATTATCAGCTATATCTTTTATTGTGACAATGGAGGAAAAACCATTCACAGGTTGATGGATACCTTCTCTAAAATCAGAAAAAGCATCAGCGATCAACTTAATGTCGTTCCCATGATTCGTATTTTCCTCACCACAAGATAGTTCTCGATGAGTTCTATCTCTCATGTACCCTAATTTTCTAGCATCAACAAATAATACCTTACCCTTCTGCTTTTTACATTTTGATAGTATCCACAAGCAGCAAGGAATCTTCACATTATAGAATAATTGTGGGGGCATATCAATAATGCCTTCAATTAAATCTGCATTAATTATATTTTTTCTAATATTTAACTCAAGTTTTGAAGACAAGGAACTACTTGCCAATACAAGCCCAATTCGCCCCTGATCGTTTAAATGATATAACATATGTTGTATCCATGCATAATTAGCATTTGATGCTGGAGGAGTGCCATACACCCAACGGGGATCATCAACAAGAAGCTCACCTCCCCATTCTGAAAAATTGAATGGTGGGTTAGCCATTACAAAATCTGCTTTGAGGAAGGGGTGTTTGTCATCGTGGAAAGAATCAGCATATGAGCTGCCGAAATTAGCCTCTATACCACGAATGGCAAGGTTCATTTGCGCCAATCGCCATGTATTCGAGTTGCTTTCTTGACCGTAAACCGATATTTGATTAATGTTACCTTGGTGACGTTCAATAAATTTGGATGATTGCACAAACATACCGCCCGACCCACACGCCGGATCAAATATCTTCCCTTTGAAAGGTTGGATAACCTCCACAATGGTGCGGACTACGCATTCCGGCGTATAGAATTCACCGCCTTTTTTACCCTCTTCACGAGCAAATTCACCGAGGAAATATTCATAAACGCGACCTAAAACATCGCGAGCTTTATTCCCTGTGAAATGAAGATTATTCTCAAATATGTCGACAACATTTCCAAGACGCCGCTTGTCGAGTTCGGGACGTGCGTAGTTTTTTGGAAGGATACCTTTGAGCTGCCTATTCTCTCGTTCCAAAGCTTCCATTGCGGTATCAACAACTACGCCAATTTCAGCAGTCAGAGCGGCATTAACGATTTTAGCCCAACGAGCATCGGACGGGACAAAGAAGATATTGTCGCCTATGTATTCATCCGGATCCTCTTCAAACCCTTCGCCTTCGGCCAAGAGTTCGTCATACTTGGTCTTGAAACAGTCGTTGATATATTTGAGAAACACAAGACCCAACACCACCGACTTATACTCGGCAGCGTCAAGATTGCCACGCAGTTCGTTGGCAGAATCCCACAGGATTTGCTCAATAGTCTTGGTCGTATCTTTAGCCTTTGCTTTCTTTGCCATAATCAATCTAAATTGCCGCCATTAATCAATGTACGAGGGTCAACTTTCAATATCGATGCGATTTTGACAAGTAGTTCTAATGAGGGTTGGGATACGTTGGAGCACCACCGGGAGACTGTGGCTTCGTTTTTGCCTAATTGTTCGGCAAGCCATTTTCCTGTGCGGTTCTGTTCTACTAAAACTACTTTTAGCCTGTTTATGCGTTCAATTTGGGTATCAGTATTGCTTGTTGCCATGTGATAATACATTGATGTTATATGCAAAATTAATCAAATCCTATCAATGAGCAAAAGAATATGTTGAAAAACATGATTACCTCAGCGGAATTACGGCTGCGTTGAATTATAAATATCGGCGCGGTTGGTAAAAATTGTTGGGGAAAGGAGACGATATTTATATGGATTTCGGGGCAAGTTGATGAATGGCAGGGGAAAGAGTCGATTATAAATAATCGCCCCACTTGTAAAGTTTGTGAACATTTGGATTACAGGCTTTTATGGGTGCATCTATTTGCATAACTTTGCCGTTGTATTGATGAGATGTCAATTGCAGAGACATCTTTTCAGATGGTGAACACGGGAATGCCTGCAACAATTCCCCGAAGGCCATAACCGCTAAACTTTGAAAGCTATGGCGGACAATTTTAATCTTCAACCAATGCAGGCACCCAGTATGGTGCCCGCGTCAACAACAAAAGAAATCCTCACCATCGAGGAAGCGGCTGAATTCCTGAGCGTGTCGAAAAGTTATCTCTACAAGCAGACGAGCGCACAGCGGATACCGCATTACAAGCCAACCGGCAAACGTTGCTATTTCAAGCGCAGCGAATTAGAGGAATGGATTCTTGCCGGAAGAATATCCACTAAGGAGGAAATCGCGCAGCGGGCAAAAGCCTATTGCCTTAAAACCCGAAAGTGATGGAACGCGAGGTTATATCGTTCAATGCCGAGCTGACACCTCCGCTATATGGGTTGCCGCCGATAATGAAACGCATTGTGCGAGAG
Source organism: uncultured Muribaculaceae bacterium (assembly GCA_910576775.1). Lineage (GTDB taxonomy): Bacteria > Bacteroidota > Bacteroidia > Bacteroidales > Muribaculaceae > CAG-873. The sequence goes on from CAJTJV010000003.1 coordinate 72,053, forward strand.
GTGTCGGACAAGCGTCAAGCCGCTGTTGACTTCGCTCTCGGTCCGGCACTCGGAGCCGCAAGCATAGCCATCGGCAGTCGGATTGTACTTGACGCTTACGGCTATCGGAATCGGCTCAATCTGTGGATAATGATGGTCGGTCGCAGCACTGCCAACAAATCCGCGCCGATGAAAGACATTTATGTTCCTTTGTACAAAATCAACAATCGGCTTTTCGCAGATTACTCGACAAAAGTAGAGTCGATCAAGGCGTCACGGGCTTCCGGAACGGATGAACCGATGCCTAAGACAAGTCAGATTTTGATTGAGGATTCAACTCCCGAAGCCCGCAATCAGGCTCTCGAGGATAATCCGCATGGACTTCTCAACAGCCGCGAAGAACTGACGGCGACCATTGGCGACATCGGGCGATACGGCAGCAGCGGTGAACTGAGTGCATTGCTGTCCCTTCGTGACTGCACTTCATTCACAACCAATCGCAAAGGCGAAGGATTGAAAGTCATAAAGGCTCCGTTTTACTCATGGGTGAGCGGCATACAGCCAGGGATGCTGAAGCCAACATTCGACAATCCGAAGTTCATATCAATGGGATTTCTTAACCGTTTCATTGTGCTTTATCCTTCTGAACTTCCAAAGCGCACAGCGAAGAAATGCCGGGCGGATGTAACGGTTGACCCTGCCGCAATTGAGGCTTGGGAGAGGCTTGTCAACGACACATATAATAATGTGGTACCATCGACCATAACGGCTTCCGAATCGGCTATGGAGGTGTATTGTCGTTTTGTTGACAATTCCATTCGGGCAGACGAATCATCGGCGACCGACTACGAGGCATCCATCTGGGGGAAGTTGAGAATTTACGTGCTACAACTTGCCGGGATTGCTTGTGTGATGAATGCGGTCGAGCAAGGAAGCCAACCGTCCGTAGTCACTGCTGAGCAGATGAGTTGGGCGGTTGACATGGCATATTATTCCCATGCCTCCCAACTCCGTATGTTGACAGACATAATCGGCCCTATTGATGCAAAATCACAACTCACCACCAAGGAACTGATGCTTTTGCTGTTGAGCCATTTTCCCGATTTAGTAAAATCGAAGCTTGCAGAAGCTCTGCATGTTGATCCTCGCCAGATTAGGCGATGGATGAATGAATAACGATGTCCTACGTCCTATGTCCTGTTCAAAATCCTCTCGGTAGGACGTAGGACATAGGACAGAACGCAACAATTTTAACCGGCTTATGAATATTCTTGAAACTCCTATAACGGTATTCTCCGGCGTTACATCGACTAATGGTCGTGTCGTATCACTTGCCGAATTCCTTAACGATGCGTCGTCGCATCACCTTATCCAACAAATCAGAATGGCCGAGGACAAGGCTGAGCGCACCCGACTCAAATCGGGCCTGCCATGCGCGGCGATTTCAGCCATCTGCCCTGATGGTCGAAAGAGTGATGATGCCTTCGAGCATACCGGGCTTATCTGCATAGACATTGACGGGCAGGACAATCCCGGATTCGGCAATGGTGCCGAATTGAAAGCAGGGGTTTGCAAGGTAGCGGAAGTGGCATATTGTTCGTTATCGGCGAGCGGTAACGGCTGCTTCGCAATCTTACGGTTGTCGAATCCTGAAAACCATCTCAGCCACTTTCTTGCTCTGCAACGTCTGTTTAAATCGCGCCTTGGAATCGTCATAGACGGGCAGTGCAAGGATGTTAAACGCCTGCGCTTCGCAACATTTGATGCGGAGCCATATATCAATCCCGATGCCGATGTTTTCCGAATAATCGACATGGCAAACAAGCCCGTACCAAATACGAAAACCGCCAATCCTGCCCTGACACCACGAGCATGGAAAGACAATATGGAAACTACTGTGGAAAAAGTGGCACAACTGACAGCCGAGGTAGTGAGACGAGGAATTGACCTTACTGACGGCTATAGCAATTGGGTGGAAATCGGGATGGCGTTGGCTGATCTTGGTGAAGCCGGACGCGAGTTCTTCCATGCGGTAAGTTCCGTATATCCCGGCTATGACCGAGCAAAAGCCAATGTCAAGTTCTCCAACCTGCTCCGGACCACCCGAAAGGTCACAATCGGCACGTTTTTCCACCAATGCGAGGCCCATGGGGTCACTATTGATACCAATGCCTGACTGAGCCTATGCGCTTGCGCGAAAGCTATAAGTTGCCGCATGAAACGGCAACCGGGTAGCCTACTTCCCCCTGCGGGAATCTGTGCCAACCACCAGTTGCCACATCCAAGCCTACTGCAAGCACGTTTTTTTGAACCAATTTGGATATGGTATAGCGGCCTAATGACTTCGGTTTTCTGCTGAGCCTGTTTGGCATAGGCTCTGTCAGATTATTATCCGGCAAGTGTATTCGTCCATTATCTTGCTCCAATTAAACCATTCAATTCGGCAACCAATGCTATACTCATTATGGCAACTCAATGTGACATCGGCATTGAATATATGGAGTCTGGCTATCCGACATCTGATATATGTGTTTGGTCGTACAATTAAATTTGCGGAGACTTTCATAGTGTGTGGATCTGACACATGAAGCGTGAAAGCATCGTAAGGTATGCAGAAATCAAAATCGTCGCCTTCCGATTATGCGGCTGTTGCATCAGCTTCAATTATGATTTGCATCTTGTACGGTTCATCGTGAAGAATCCTCTGACAAAACATTCGGCATTTCGTTCAAATTTTCGCCGCACCCCAATGCGAAAAGGCCGTTGTTGTTTCCGAAAATGAAACCCAGCAATCGGTGGCTGTTGCTTTCCGATTTTGGCTGACTTTTGCAGTACACTTTTTCATGGAGTACACTTTTAGTACACCCTGGGAATAAGAAGCCCCTTGAAAATCTGTCGATTATCAAGGGGTTGTAGTGCCCAGAACAGGACTCGAACCTGCACGCCTCGCAGCACTCGCACCTGAAACGAGCGCGTCTACCATTCCGCCACCTGGGCTTGCTCGTGCACCTGACGGCGCTTTTGCGGTGCAAAGTTAAGAACTTTTTCCCGTTTTCAAAGCGTTTGGAGTGATTTTTTTGCTATTTTTGTTGAAAATATTCGCGTCCAAGATTCGCATCAATTATAACAGATTAATTTTCAAATCAATATGAATATACTGCGTAACGATATCCCTGTTGGCCTATGCAGCGACCATGCCGGCTATGAGCTGAAAGCCATCATTGAAGGCTATCTCGAGTCGAACAATATCTCCTTTGAAGATTTCGGAACTTTCAGCAGCGAAAGCTGCGACTATCCCGATTTCGCGCACCCCTGCGCCGCCGCCGTAGAAGCAGGCAAGGTATACCCTGCAATAGCCATGTGCGGCACCGGCAACGGTATCGGCATGACGCTCAACAAGCATCAGGGTGTCCGCGCCGCTCTCTGCTGGGAACCGGAGCTGGCTCGCCTCGCCCGAGCGCACAACGATGCCAATATCCTCGTGCTGCCTGCACGATTCATCGCTCCCGAGCTTGCACTTGAGCTCATAGACGTATTCCTGAGCACACCTTTCGAGGGTGGACGCCATCAGCGCCGCATCGGAAAGATGCCCGTCGGAAACTGCAAATAATATCGCCATGCGTCTCTTCCGTAATATCTTTGTGCCGGCGATAGCCGCCACGATGCTCTTCGGCGCAATAGCGTGCGGGGAAAAAGCAAATAAAAACACGCTTGTCATCCTGCATACAAACGACACCCACTCCCAGATTGAGCCGGGCGACGACAATCTCGGCGGTGTGATGCGCCGCAAGGCCGTCATCGACAGCATACGCGCGGCAGAAAAGAATGTATTGCTCGTCGATGCCGGCGACGCCGTCCAGGGCACCCTGTTCTTCTATCTCTACGGAGGCCTGGTTGAGCAGGAGATCATGAACATTCTCGGCGTCGACATGCGTATCCTCGGCAATCACGAGTTCGACAACGGCAGCGACTCCCTCGCTGCCGTCCTGAAGCATTCCGAGGCTCTGAAACTGTCTTCGAACTATAAGCTCGACGGCTCCGCTCTCGACGGTATGTTCGAGCCATATACCATAAAGAAATTCGGAGACAGGAAAATAGGATTCATCGGAATCAACCTCAACCCCGAAGGTATGATTTCCAAGGGCAATTACGACGGTGTGGAATTTCTACCTATCGTCGCCACGGCAAACCTTATGGCTGAAAAACTCAAGAAAGAAGACAAGGTAGACGCTGTAGTAGCCCTGTCGCATATCGGCTACAACCCCGCGGGACTTGTCGGCGATTCCGTCCTCGCCCTCAACTCGCGCAACATCGATATCATTATCGGCGGCCATTCCCACGACGTAATTGACCCTGCAACGGAGAAGGGCGCACGCCGCTCTCGCATGACAAACCTCGACGGCAAACCGGTGCTCGTCGTGCAGACCGGCAAATCGGGCCGCTTCCTCGGCAAGATTGAAATAGACCTCGACAGTATCGGAACCGATGCTCTCCCGGACTACGAGCTTATAAGAATCGACGGCCGCTACGACGGCTACAGGGACGAAGCCCTGGCAGAATCACTGAAAAAATATAAATCAGGCGTCGACTCGCTGATGCAGGTATGGGTGACGTACGCGCCCGCATCCATGTCGAACAAGAGTACGGAGTTACAGAATTTTTTCGCCGACTACGTTATGCTACGCGGCAAGGAGCTTGACGGCAAGACCGATTTCGCCATTATCAACAAAGGCAGTCTGCGCGCCGACATACCACAAGGCAAAGTCTCCGAAGGGCATATCATCAACATGGAACCGTTCCGCAACTACATCGATGTCGTGGAGCTGAAAGGATCTGACATAAAGGATATCTTCGACGTAATGGCATCCACCGACGGCAACGGCATCAGCGGAAACGTCCGCGCATCCTTCGTCCGGAAGGATGGCAAGGCATACGCCGACGACATCACAATCGACGGCAAACCCCTCGATCCGGACAGGACCTACCGTGTCGCCACTATCGACTACCTCGCCAAAGGCGGCGACTACATGACAGGCTTCACACGTGGCAGAGTCATCGCAGAAAGCCCCAATGCGGTCTTCGAGGATTTGCTGCACTATTTCCGCGAAGGAACCGGCAAAGGCAAAGACTTTGCCGGAAGCCCCGAAAACCGCTGGACTCCAATCAAAAAATAACAGACACCACATATCCTGCAATGAATAGAATCATCATAGCGGCCATGGCTCTTGCAATAACGGCATCGGCATGGGCCGTAATCCCCAATATAGCCAAAGGGCGAGAGGCTGAGGCCGAACGCTGGGTCGACTCCGTATATAATACCCTCAGTACCCGCGAACGCGTGGCGCAGCTTGTAGTCCCGGGCCTTAATCCCGGCTCCGGACAGGCTTCGGAGGCTGCTGTACGCAAAGTCGCAGGGACAGACAAATGCGGAGGGATGCTCTTCAGCAAAAGTTCATTCGAAGCGGCTGTAAAAATGGCGAATCTCGGCCGCGACGTGGCAAAAACACCACTCCTTATGACTCTTGACGGCGAATGGGGACTGTCGATGCGCATAAAGGACACACCACGCTTTCCCCGCAACATGGCGCTCGGAGCCATCCGCGACACACGCCTGCTCTATGAATATGGCCGCGAGGTAGCCCGCGAATGCAAGCTGATGGGAATCAATGTCGATTTCGCACCTGACGCCGACGTAAATACCAATCCAGCCAATCCTGTCATCGGCGACCGCTCCTTCGGCGAGAATCCCGAATTGGTCGCAAAGGCTGTCACGGCATACTCCCTCGGTCTCGAGGACGGCGGCGTACAGGCAGTAGCCAAGCATTTCCCGGGACACGGTGATACCGACGTCGACTCGCACAAGGCACTGCCGACAGTAAACCATTCGCGCCGGGTGCTCGACAGCATAGACCTCGCACCTTTCCGCCGGTTCATAGATTCCGGCTGCTCCGGCGTCATGGTAGGACACCTCAATGTACCGGCCATCGACAAGTCGGGCGTGCCGGCATCGCTATCTCCCAAAGTCGTCACCGACCTTCTGCGCGACGAAATGGGATTTGAAGGCCTGATATACACCGATGGTCTCGGCATGAAAGGCGTAACAGCCAACGGTAACCCGGCCGTAGCAGCTCTCAAAGCAGGAGTGGATGTCCTGCTCTACCCCATCGACGCCCATGCCACAATCAACGTTGTGATGAACGCCCTCGAAGCCGGCAAACTCAGCCATGAAATCATAGAAGACCGCTGCAAACGCGTACTCAAATACAAATATCTTCTCGACGCCGGCAAAAAATCGTCGTCCGACATAGCCCGGCTTTCCGCCGACGTCAATTCCCCGCAGGCCGAGGCGCTTATCAAAAAACTTTCAGCAGCCTCGATAACCGTAATAGGGAACAAAGACGCCATCCTCCCTATTTCCAATCTTGGGAACACGCGGATAGCCGTCGTCAATATCGGCGCACGCGGAGACAACGATTTCGTCAAGACCTGCCGCTTCTATGCCGATGTAGAAAGCTATTTCACTATAGGAGAGGCATTTTCGCAGGCCACGCTCGCTAAAATCAACAGCGCCGACATAGTGATAACGACCGTCTACAAGGATAATGCCGCCGCACGCTCCATCTTCGACAGCGTGACGAAGGGCAACAGCCGCCATATAGGCGTATTCATGATAAACCCCTACAAAATAAGCAAATATGCAGCAGCTGTAAAGCGCTCCGATGCTACTGTCATAGCCTACGAGGACATCGCCGCCGAACGTGTGAGCGCGGCAGAAGCCATCTTCGGAGGAATAGCCGTCGACGGTCGTCTGCCTGTCAGCATCAGCGGAGTGGCTCCGGCAGGAAAGGGCGTACGCCTCGCCAAAACACGCCTGGGTTTCTCAAGTCCGGCAGCCGAAGGTATGGCCGGATGGCTGCCCGACAGCATCAACGCCGTGGTACGCAAGGCATTGCGCGACAAAGCCTTCCCAGGATGCCAGGTGCTTGTCGCCCGCAACGGAAATATAGTATATGACAAATCTTTCGGCAAATTGTCCGGAACCGAAAGCGCAGCCGTCGACGCCTCCACCATCTACGACCTCGCATCCGTCTCCAAAGCCACAGGCACCCTTCCGGGCATCATGAAGGCCTGCGACATGGGGCTGCTGAAGCTGAACAACACTCTCGGCGAACTGATTCCGGAAATCACCGATTCGGCGAAAAAATGCATCACCGTCCGCGAACTGCTCTACCACGAGACAGGCATGCCGGCATCGCTGAACATGTTCGACGCTATGATAGACTCCACAACGTTCACCGGCAAGCTTATCACCAGGCGCCCCGACAAAAAGCACAGCATCAGGATTCAACGCAACGCCTACGGCAACAACACCGCACGTCTGCGCAAGGACATCACACGTCGCGTCGCCGACAAGCGTTTCAACATAGAGGCCTCGAAAGGCATCTTCACCGGCAAGGCCACCTACGACACCATAATGCACCGCATATACGACATCGGCCTGCGCAAGAACAGGAACTACAATTATTCCTGTCTTAATTTCTGTCTGCTGATGGATATAGAGCAGCGTCTCACCGGCAGGCCTCATGACGTATTCGTAGGCGAGGAAATATTCGCGCCTCTTGGAGCTTACCGCACAGGTTACCGCCCGCTGACATGGACCACGCAGGCCAACATAGCCCCGACGGAGAACGATACATTCCTGCGCCGCCAGACCTTGCACGGCTATGTCCACGACGAGCTCGCCAATTTCTCCGGTGGCGTACAGGGCAACGCCGGCCTCTTCTCGAACGCCCACGATATTGCCAAGATATGCCAGATGCTTCTCAACGGCGGCTCTTACGGCGACGCCCGTATCATATCAGAGCAGACGGCACGTCTTTTCACTACCGACAGAAGCCCTACATGCCGCCGCGGTCTCGGCTTCGACAAGCCTGATACCGAAAACCCCGACGCATCCCCGACATGTGACGAGGCTCCGGCATCGGTATTCGGTCACCTCGGATTCACAGGCACCGTATTCTGGGTCGACCCTGAACAGAACCTGATATTCGTATTTCTCACCAACCGCGTATATCCTACCCGCGACAACGCCGCTTTCAACAGACACAACATACGCCCGCACCTGTTCTCACTCGTATGCCGCAGCATTGCCGAGCAGGACAATAAATCCGCAAATTAAAAAACATCGCGTTTCAGAGGCTATACAACGCCATATTTAGTTCTGTTCAAGAAACATCTGATAGAGGGCGACCGGACCGTAATGCCACAATTGGGTTTCCACGTCTTCAAGCTGGCGGTATGTCGCCGACTGATATATGCGTTTCAATGCCTCTGTTATCGGCAATCCGAAATCGGAGGCATACATCACCGCCATTCTGCTAACCTTTCCCGGAAGCAAAAGATACAGATTATCTGAGGTTATATTACAATCAGTCATTTAGTTATCTCCACAGCTTCAATGAACCGAATTGCCGCCAATGCCTTTTCGGTGTGAATAAGTATCTGATTAACCAACTTATATGTCTTTAGTTCGGAAATCAAAGTCTGTTTATTCAACAGACCGGCTTCATATAATGCGAATGAAGCATATACACGGTCGTTGGCGACAGGTCCCTTGACAATATCATAATCGTGTGTGAAATCTTTGTTCATTCTGTTGGCCATAACGAAATCAAGCCATTGTTCATCAGGGATGTCGAACGATAACACCGAAAGATCCGATTCAATCTCCGGCAGATACTCATATACATTTAACCAACCACGTAAAACATCGCCCTTGAATTTACGTCTGACCCAGCTTTCAGCCTGTTCTCGAGAGGATGTCAGATAAAACCCAACACCATAGTCGAGAGTACGGTTCGGTTCCCTGATTTCAGGCAGTTCCACCTGCTCTGTGCTTCCGTGATAGATTTCCATAGCCATTATTTGTGAGATGATAGATATTCGTTGATTTCTTCCAGAATCCACTGTGGACTCTGCGTGTGTATGGATTCGAAATTATCAACAAGGAACTCAGTCAGTTTTGTTTCATTGAACAGACGCGAAACGTCTGCACCATTCATATCATTGGCATTTTTATATATCTCAATACAAAAAGCAACAAAGTATGCCAGGTCGTCGTTGTATGTTCGGTTCGTGTTCATCTGATATCATGATTGGTTAGTGTGAGATGGAGGGAGAATCAACCCTGGGAGGCGCGGCGATAGAGATAGATTGCGATAAGGATGTAGACGAAATTCGGAATCCACATGGCGACGAATGCCGACGTGAGGCCCGAGAGGGCGAATGTCTGCGTGATTGTCATGAAAAGGATATAGCTGAAACTCAGCACCAGCCCTATACCTATATTAAGACCCATGCCTCCTTTCACCTTCTTCACCGACAGCGTCATTCCGATAATCGTAAGGATGAAAGCTGCCGCTGTCATGGCTATGCGCCGCTGCTGCTCCACCTCGAACGATTTTATATTCGCCACGCCGCGCTGCTTCTGACGGCGGATATATTCGCCGAGCTCGGCCGACGTCATCTTCTCGTGGTCGACAGTTGAAATCAGGAAATCGCGCGGCTCGAAGGCGATGGTGGTGTCCAGCTCCATGCCCTTGGTGATGTATTCCCTGTCGTCGCGGAAATCTCGCTTCACATAGTTGCGCACCTGCCAGCTGTAGAGTGTGTCCCACTTGATTGTCTGAGCGGTAAGACGCGATTTCAGACGCTTCTCTTCGTCGAATGTCTCGAGGGAGAACCGGTGACCCGTCTTGGTGAAATTATCGTAACGGTTCATATATGCGATCTGTCCGGGCGACACCATCAGCATGATGTTCGACCCGTAGTCCACACGTTTGTTCTTCACATAATTGTTTGTGTACTCTATGCGCTTTACATTAGCCGGCGGAATGATATATGCGCTCAGCACGAATGTCGCCACCGCTATTATGGCAGCCGATACAAGGTATGGACGCAAGAGGCGCCTGAAACTCATGCCGGTGGATAGCATGGCTATGATCTCGCTGTTGCCCGCGAGCTTCGACGTAAAAAAGATTACGGCGATGAAGGTGAACAGAGGCGAGAACTGATTGGCGAAATAAGGAAGGAAATTCAGGAAATAGTCGAAGATGGTGGCTTTGAGCGGAGCCTTGATGAAGGAGTCGAGTTTCTCGTTGATGTCGAACATGACGACTATCGCCAGCAGCAGAATGATGGCGAACACATACGTTCCGAGGAACTTGCGGATTATATATTTGTCGAGAATCCTGAACATCCTTCTGTAGCATTTCAGAGCCTGCGTCCGAGTTTGCCTACCATTTCCGTCTTCCATGCGTGGAAATCGCCGGCGACGATGTGTCTGCGCGCTTCCCCGACAAGCCAGAGGTAGAAAGCCAGATTGTGGATCGATGCAATCTGCATCGCAAGGAGCTCGTTGGCAATGAAGAGATGACGTACATACGCTTTGGAGTACGCGCTGTCGACGAACGAGGTGCCGCCCTCCCATAGCGGGCTGAAATCGTGCGCCCATTTGAGGTTGCGCATGTTCATAGTGCCTTCGGGGGTGAAAAGGAGGCCGTTGCGTCCGTTTCGCGTCGGCATCACGCAGTCCATCATGTCGACACCTCGGTCTATGGCTTCGAGAATGTTTACGGGCGTGCCGACACCCATCAGATAGCGTGGGCGGTCGACGGGAAGGATTTCGTTCACAACCTCTATCATGTCGTACATCACCTCAGCGGGTTCACCCACGGCGAGGCCGCCTATGGCATATCCGTCAGCGCCGAGTGATGCTGCATGCCCGGCGGCCTCGCGGCGCAGGTCGGGGTATGTGCAGCCCTGCACGATGGGAAAATATGACTGATAGTGGCCGTAAAGAGGCTCTGTCGCCTTATAGTGCTTCCAGCCGCGTTCGAGCCAGCGCTTGGTGAGGTCGAGCGACTTGCGGGTGTACTGCCTGTCGGATGTGCCGGGGGCGCATTCGTCGAGCGCCATCATTATGTCCGAGCCTATCGTGCGCTGTATGTCGACGACATTCTCGGGTGTGAACAGGTGCTTCGAACCGTCGATATGGCTGCGGAACGCCGCTCCTTCTTCGGTAAGCTTGCGGTTGGCGCTCAGGGAGAATACCTGGAAGCCTCCGCTGTCGGTGAGGATGGGACGATCCCAGCCGTTGAAACGGTGGAGTCCGCCGGCCTCGCGGATCACGTCCATACCTGGACGGAGGTAAAGGTGATATGTGTTGCCGAGAATAATCTGAGCCTTTATATCATCTTTCAGCTCGTGGATATGGACGCCTTTGACTGCTCCCGCCGTGCCTACGGGCATGAAGATGGGAGTGAGGATCTCGCCGTGGTCGGTATGTATCCTCCCGGCGCGGGCTTCGCAGCCGGGAGCCTTGTGTTCGAGTGTGAACTGCATCAGAAGAGGCGCTCGGGATATTCTCCGGCCTCGTAGAGAGCCTTGAAATTGGCAACGACACCGGGACGGTCCTCGGCATAGGTTACGCCGAACCACCTGGAGGCCGTATCGAGAACGTCGACGGTGGCCTCGCCGCTCTTGACGAGCTTGTCGACTACCGACGGGATGAAGAATTCGCTTTTTGGAACGTTGATATATTTATTGAGGAATTTCACGAACTCGCGGCGGCTGTAGTTGAAATAGTCGGGCGTGAAACCCCAGAAATTCATCGACACAGGGGTGTTCGGGTCGAGAGAATGCCTGTTACCGTCGGCGTCGGTATAATAAGGCTGATGATTTCCGTCGTAGGCGATGGCGGTACGCTCCACAACGTCGGATAGCTTGCCGTCTGCGTCGACAGAGCATACCCCGCGGCTTACGGAGCCGTTTTCAGTCATAGTATTGCCGAGGCGGAAAGCCACCATGCAGTATTTGCCCTTGTCGTCGGGCTTGAGAGCCGACAGATAGCGGGCGATAACCTCGTAGGCGTCGCGGCCATAGAAATCGTCGGCGTTGATAACGGCGAAAGGCTCTTTGATGACGCCGTCGGCCATCAGCACGGCATGGTTTGTGCCCCATGGCTTCTGACGGTCGGCGGGAACGTCAAAGCCTTCCGGAAGCCTGTCGATGCTCTGGAATACAATCTCCACAGGCACATGGCCTTCATATTTTGAAAGTATCTGCGTGCGGAACGCTTCTTCGAAATCATGACGGATTACGAACACAATCTTTCCGAATCCGGCGCGCACGGCGTCGAAAATCGAATAGTCCATGATTGTCTGACCCTGGGGGCCGACGCCGTCAAGTTGCTTGAGACCACCGTAACGGCTTCCCATGCCTGCAGCGAGGATATAAAGTGTCGGTTTCATAATATCTTGGTTTAACGCTGCAAATTTACACATTTTCCCGCCAAACTCCAAAGTCGGCACAGCCTATAGCGTCAGGCCGATGCGACGGAGGGTCGGGCGACGACGCGCTGCTTGATTTTAAAGCCTGTAAGCGATATTACAAGCGTCATAAGCGGCGAAAGATAGTTGAAGAAACAAAAGGGAAGATATACGAGCGTGGGGACGCCGAGGACGGCAGCCTGGGTGACGCCGCAGGAATTCCAGGGAATAAGCACCGACGTCACCGACACTGAATCCTCGATGGTGCGGCTCAGCAGACGCGGTTCGAGTCCGCACCGGCGGTACGCGTTTCGGAACATGTTGCCGCCGACGATAATCGACAGATACTGGTCGGCTGTGCAGCTGTTGAGGACAAGGCCGCTGGCTGCGGTGGCACTCACAAGGGAGAAGCGCTTGTCGAGCTTGCGTGTGAGAGCGTTGGTGAGGCTTCCGAGCATTCCCGTGCCTATCATCGCCGTGCCGAAGAGCATCGCGCTCAGCACAAGACATATCGTCGGCATCATCCCGCTTATGCCGGAGGTGCCGACAAGGTTGTCGAAAACCTCGCTGCCGGTATGGAAGCCCACCTCGCCCCAAAGAACCTGAAATGCCATCGAGGCATAACCGGCCGCCGACCCGTCGGAAAGGGAGGCTACAATCTGAGGCTGGAAAACGAATATGCCGGCGAAACCGAGCATCGAGCTTGCGAACAGCGTCAGAAGCGTGTTCAACTTGAAGGCTATAAGGACAAATGTAATCAACGGTATGACAAGAAGCCACGGGGAGAGTGTGAAATTCTGCTGCAGACGCGCCGTTATCTCCGCGGCCTCACCTCCGGCAATGTCATCTCCGGCCAGTCCGATGCCCATGAATATCATAAGGGCTATAATCATGGCAGGAAAGGTGGTGATCATCATATAACGGATATGTGTGAACAGGTCGACGCCGCATGTAGAGGCTGATATGACGGTGGTATCGCTCAGCGGCGATACCTTGTCGCCGAAATATGCGCCCGAGATAATGGCGCCGGCGACTATGCCGGGATGGAAGCCCATTACAGAGCCTATACCCATGAAGGCCACGCCGATAGTTGCTATCGTGCTCCAGCTGCTGCCCGTAAGCACGGATATGAACCAGCATACCACGGCGCTGAGCACAAGGAAAAACGTCGGCGAAAGCACCGACAGTCCGTAGGAAATCAGCAATGGCACCACGCCGCTGAGCATCCATGTGGCGGCGATCATCGCTATGCACACGAGCATAGGAACGGCGGGCATTATCTGTTTTGCGCTCCTGACAAAGCCTACCTTTATGCCACGACGCGTGAAAGAACCGCACCACAGACTGATCGTCACCGACAGCAACGATGCACCAAGGAGAATAAACGGACTCCATTCAGATATATGCGACGCATGGCCGCTTACGATAATTGTTCCCAGCACAGCGAGCATCAATGCGAGCGGCATTGCCGAAGCAATAGTACCGGGAGCCTTGACACCGGCTGTATGCGGCATCAGGCGGATTTTGGCAAGAATGTGTTTCAAAGTCTATGTGAAAAAATTATACCTGATTGAAAATTGTCGCAAATGTACTACATTTCAGCATGTAATCCCACTATGGCAGGCTTTTTTAATCATTTTTCGCAAAATTCATCACATTTGCCGGAACGCGTCCGGCAAGCAGCTCGGCCTTCATGAAATCCATATAGGGCGCCACATGTCCGAAAAAACGGCGGTAGCCTTCGCAAAGCCAGTTCAGCCCCGGCTCGCCGTCGGCAGTCATGCCGAAGCGGTTGCGGGGACATTCGCCGTGGCATGCGAACAGGTAGGTACACTCCCTGCATTGGCGCGGCAGTCCCTCCGATTTGGCGCGACCAAACTCTATCTGTTGTCGGCTGCTCATCATCTCAAGTACCGATTCCCGCTTGATATTCCCCAGTTTGTACTCGGGAAAAACAAAATGATCGCAACAGTAGACATCGCCATTATGCTCTATCACCGCCGCATGGCCGCAGTCCGCTCCCATGGAGCATAGCCCGGGAGGCACACCCATCCAGTTGGCGAGAGTGGCGTCGAAAAGCTGCACGAACACCTTGCCGACATCGCGGCGCACCCAGATGTCGAAAATATCACAGAGGAAACGCCCCCAGTTCTCCGGCGTGACGGAGTAAGACGCGAGCATCGCCTCCTCATCCTGCAAGGACGCCAGGGCGCGGCCGTCCGCACGATCCACAAACCGCTCGACAACCGGCGTGAACTGTATGAACCGGCAGCCGATGCTTATGAAAAACTCGTAGAACTCCGCCGGATGCCGGGCCACGTCGTCGTTGATGGCGGCGAGGGCGTTCCATTCCACACCGTGGCGGTTGAGCAGCTCCACTCCTGCCATAACCCTGTCGAATGTCGGCGAACCGTCGCGCCCTCGCCTGTAGATATCGTGCAGCGAAGCCGGGCCGTCGATGGAGACGCCTACGAGCCAGTTGTTCTCGCGGAAGAAGCGGCACCACTCGTCGGTGAGCAGCGTGCCGTTTGTCTGGATGGAGTTGTCGATTCTGTACCCTTTGCCGTAATAGTGCTGAAGCTCCACTACCCTTCTGTAGAAGGCCGGCGGACGCAGCAGAGCCTCCCCGCCGTGCCAGCAGAAAAGAATGTCGGGCGACGATTGCGCCTCTATATAGCTTTTGATAAACAGCCGCAGGGTGTCGTCGCTCATGATATGACAGCTGCGGGAACCGGCATAGAGCCTTTCCTTCTCTAAATAATAGCAATACTTACAGGCGAGGTTGCACGAGGCGCCTGCGGGCTTCGCCATCACATACAGAGGCGTCGAAAAAGGAGCTGTCGGGTTAATCATGCGTCAGGAGATGGAATTTTCCCGTGCAAAGATAACAAGAAAATATTATTCCTGCGTTCCGTGTCCGGCCTTACCCGGCGACGGCTCGCTGATATAGCGGCGGTAATATGTCATGATAAGGGCGGTGACGGGCAACGCTATGATCATGCCTATTATTCCGAGAAGACTGCCCCACACCGACAGTGACAGCAGGATCACGGCAGGATTCAGGCCCATCGCACGCCCCATCACGCGGGGCGTTATCATATAGTCGCATACGCCCTGGCTCACGGCATAGACTATGCAGCACTTGCCCAGCATAGGCAGGAACTCCGCGCTGCCTCCCAAAGAATATATGAAGCATATGGCGGCGACGGGAACGAGAGTGATGTACTGGAAATACGGTATCATATAAAGAATGCCGACAAGGATGCCCATCGGAATGGCCAGCGGCAGCCCCACTATCGAGAACCCAACACAGTAGAACACCATCGCGCAGGAGGCGACAAGCCCCTGGCCGCGGAAATAATGGTTCATGTTGTCCGACACCTCGGAGAACACCGACAGGAAACGGCCGCGGTACTTGTGCGGGACAATAAGCTTGAAGCCGGAGCTTATTGCGGGATAGTCGATAAGGATAAACAGGATATAGATTATCGTCAGCAGCCACGAAAGGATGTCGAGCACAATGTCGAACGATTCCTCGATAATCGACGAGCCGCCGTTGATGATGGTGGCAAGGTGCTCGCCGGAGAGGATGGAGCAGAGATTGTCGGGGTCGAAATAGCGGTCTATGAAATCGATGACATATCTGTGGAACGGTGGCATGGCGCGCTTGCCCGAGCTGACGTCGCGCAGAATGTCGCCGAGCATCCCCAGTTCGTGGACGACCGACGGCAGGAAGATATATACAACCAGCGAGGCGGCGACGGTGATGTCGAGCAATGTGAGCACCGACGGCAGCACCCTGCCCTTGCTGCGTGTGAGGCGACGGTTGAAATCGACGGCGGGCTGAAGGACATACGCGACGAAGCATGCCACGAAAAAGGGCAGCAGGACGTTGCTCAGATAGCGTATGAGAACAATCAGCAGCCCTCCGATGATGACGCCTATGATAAGGCGCATTATGCGGTCGGTAGTCCAGTATGTTGCTTTGACGTCAGGCATAAGGCAATGAATTATATCTCTCCAACACCCATATGCCAGCAATGGTTCATTGCCGCCCTGCCTAAGGGGCAAAGCTCTTCCGTATGCCCGGGCAAGGCACGGAATACATGGGTGATGCCCGGGCGGACACACCATGTTATCATCGCAATGGCTCTTCCGACCGCTAAAACGCTCTCTTTTGACCGGACGTGTACGTCCGATGGGCCTCGTGGTGGCGTCGGGCAGTCCCTCCGGAACTCACGGCACGGGCTTCACCCGAGCCTACAGAACTACCGAAGCTACGCCGCTCCGGTCGCATCAGAAACAGCAGTGCGGAGTCAGGCCTTGATGCCGAAATACTCCATGTAGCGGTTATAGAGATGGCCGGCCTGGAGATATGCCGACTGGGGGCTCATGAAATGGCTGAACTCGAAGGTGATGGCCTTGTCGTAGTTGCAGCGGCCTGCGGCCTCGAGCTTCATGCGCAGCTTGTCGAACTTGATGGGGAAGAATTTGATGGGCATGTCGCGGTCGAACGACTCGGCATTGGTCCAACACTGCATGCCGTACTTGTCGGCCAGACGCTTGTTGACGGAGAAGAAGGCATCCAGCTCGTCATAGTCGATATGTCCGTCCTGGAATGCGCAGGCGTCTACTACATCGTGTATGCCGTCGAATATCTCGTCCCATTCGCGCTCGTGCTGCTCCACCGACACTGCATCATCCTTCGAGAGCGTGCCACCTGCGGCGGCGACGGCCTTCTTGCCATCGATCCACGGGGAGATGAATGTCGGCAAGCCGCCGGAGACGTCCTTGCACTGCTTGCCCATGGTATGGAATGCGGAGATGGCGCCTTTGGTGGCACGGCTGATCTCGCCGCTGATGTACCAGCCGCCGAAGCTCGGATGGCGCTTGCCGTATTTCTCCCACACCTCGTCGATGACGTATCTGTTGTGCTCCACCTCGTGTGCCATATCGCCCGTATCCCAGTATTTTCCGGAATCGTAGAGACCGAAATAGAATTTCATGCCGTATTTGTCGGCGAGGGTGAGGAAAAGCTCGAGAAGGTCGCGCGAGGGCATGTAGCAGCCCTTGGAAAGCAAGTATTCCGAGGGATAGGTGATCTGCTTGCGGTAGCCGGAGCGGATCATGATCACGGTATCGATACCCATCGCCTTCATGTGTTGGAAATCGC
This sequence comes from uncultured Muribaculaceae bacterium, assembly GCA_910576775.1. GTDB lineage: Bacteria > Bacteroidota > Bacteroidia > Bacteroidales > Muribaculaceae > CAG-873. The sequence goes on from CAJTJV010000003.1 coordinate 89,534, forward strand.
GGTCCCATTCGACCGGGCCCCAGTTCTGATGCGGAATATCGTGCGAGATCTCGTCGAGGAAGGCTCCTGTGATTGGCAGGCCTTTCTCTTTTATAAGAAGGTCGGAGCCGTCGCCGGCGGAGAATGCCGGAGCGGCTGTTGTTATCGGTTTGTCGGCAAGGCCGGATGCGAGCACCGAGGGCGCTGCTACGGCTGCGGCTGTGCCTCCGAGAAGGACTTTGAGGAAATCACGACGGTCTTTCATGCGAAAATGATTAATTCTAAAGGATTAAAAGCTATGCAAAAATAATAAATTTTTCAATCCCTTCCAAAAATATCCTCAACCCGGCGGCCGTGCCGCGGCTACGGAATAAAAATAAAATTTGTGACGATGGGAGATAATTGTTAATTTTGCGGCATGGCAACAAAACCCAACACTCCCAAAGGAACACGCGATTTCGGCCCTGTCGAAATGTCGCGCCGCAACTATATCTTCGACACCATCCGCGAAGTATTCGCCCTCTACGGCTACCGTCAGATAGAGACCCCCGCAATGGAAAACCTATCCACGCTGATGGGTAAATATGGCGAGGAAGGCGACAAACTCCTTTTCAAGATTCTCAACTCCGGCGATTTCATGAAGGGAATCGACAGCGGCCTGCTCGAAGGCGAGCCGGGGCGTCTGGCGGCACGCCTGTGCGACCGTGGCCTGCGCTACGACCTTACGGTGCCTTTCGCGCGCTACGTCGTGCAGCACCGCGAAGAGTTGCAGCTCCCCTTCAAGCGTTTCCAGATCCAGCCCGTGTGGCGCGCCGACCGTCCGCAGAAAGGACGCTACCGCGAGTTCTACCAGTGCGATGCCGACGTTGTAGGCTCCGACTCGCTGCTTAACGAGGTGGAGCTGCTCCAGCTTATCGACGAGGTATTCCGCCGTCTGAGAATCCGTGTTGCCATAAAGCTCAACAACCGCAAGGTCCTTGCGGGCATCGCAGAGCTCATCGGCGAGCCAGACAAGCTCATCGACATCACAGTGGCAATCGACAAGATCGACAAGATAGGGATCGAGAAAGTCGAGGAAGAGCTTGCCGCCCGCGGCCTCGGGGCCGAAGCCATCTCCGCCCTGCGCCCCATGCTGAAAATCGACGGCACCATAAACGAACGGCTGCGGAAGCTCGGAGAAATGCTTGCCGGCAGCGCCACGGGAAACCTCGGCGTCAAAGAACTGCAATTCGTCGTCGACAGCACCCTCGCGCTCGGCCTCGACGCCACACTCGACCTCGACGTGTCGCTCGCCCGCGGCCTGAACTACTACACCGGCACCATCATCGAGGTAAAAGCCCTCGACACCGAGATGGGAAGCATAACCGGCGGTGGCCGCTACGACAACCTCACGGGTATCTTCGGCCTGCCCGGCATCTCCGGCGTCGGCATCAGCTTCGGCGCCGACCGAATCTACGACGTCCTCGGCGCCCTCGACCTCTACCCTGCCGGCCTGGGCAGCTGCACACGTGTGCTCTTCGCCAATTTCGGAGCGGAGAGCGCCGCAGTGTCGGCACGCCTTGTCAAGGCTCTGCGTGCCGCAGGCGTCTCCGCCGAAGTCTACCCCGACGAGGTTAAGATGAAAAAGCAGATCGGATATGCCAACAACGCCGCAGTGCCCTTCTTCGCCATGATAGGAGAGGACGAGCTTGCAGCTCAGAAAGTTACAGTCAAAAATATGGCCACAGGCGAGCAGACGCAGATTCCTTTTGACGGAATTGTGGATTTTTTTGCAAAATAATACGCCGAAAATTTGCAGGTCTGAAACCAAAGCCCTATTTTTGTGTTATAAAATCAAAGGCAGGAGAGCCTGAGAGTGAAAACCGAAAAATCCCACATCAAAGTGGATTGGGAAACTCTTCAAATAAATATGAAATACCGAGAACAAGCTTAGCCGACCAATGGCGGGCCTCAGCGCACTGCTTCGGCAGGGCGAGCCTCAGAGCCGGAGGATTACAAAGGGCGGCGAGCACTCAAACCTTGTCTTTTCGGAGTTTCATCGCATCCTTTGGTGTGGTTTTCATAAAGAGCGTCGGAGCATATCCGGCGCTCTTCTTTTGCACCCGTACATTGAACCTTTCGCATCCACGTGTGTTTTTATCATAAAACATCACATTATGAAACCACGCTATATATCCATGATTGCATCCGGCATCTGCGCAATAGCCGCAGGTGCCGCCGACACCCATACCCTCGCGGACATCGGCCACAGACTCGCGGCAACCGCATGCTACAGCGACACGGCATCGTACGAGGTGCTCCTGCCTAACCTCGCCGAGCCGGTGAGCTACTCCCTGCTTCTGGAAAGCACCCCCGCCGACGGCGACACCCTGGCGTCATGCCGCTATTTCATCGACTGGCGGCTTCCCGCTCCCGGCGGAGCGTCGGAAGGCTTTCTGACATATTTCGACGGCACACACTACCGTCAGCGCGACCGTCGCCTTCAGGAATACCATTTCAGCCGTACCCCGGAGGTGTTCGCCCCAGGCGGCGACGCCTCACGGGGCGTACAGCAACAGGCACAGTTCGCCGACCTGCTGCCCCAGGCGATAGGCCGGCGCTTCCTGTCAATGGCATCCGACAGCTCATACCTATATAAGGTGAGCGCCGACACCCTCGTCGGCGGCGAGCGCTCTACCGTCGTCGAAGGCATCCGCCGGATATCAGGCTTCGACTGCGCCGAATATGTCTACATCCTCGACAACGCCACCCTGCTGCCACGCAGGATAGAGCTTGAGAACAACCCCGGGCAGCTCGGCGAGCAGGCGATAACCATCGTCTACGGTACCCCGGAAGACAAGCCCTTTGTCATCGACGAGAGCTACGTCACATCCCGCAAGCCAGCCGAGTTCGAAAACTACCGCGAGAGCACCTTCACCATCGAGTCGCTGCCTGGACGCCCCATGCCCCGCATAGTGTCGAAGACCGTCTCCGGCGACCGCTACCTCCACGAACGCGGCCAATCGCTGGCGGCGCCGACGGTATTCGTGTTCATCGACGCCACCGTCGGGAGCAGTCCCGCGATAATAGAAGCCGTCCGTTCGGCTGTCGACGCCGTGCCCGCACGCACCGATGTGGTATGGGCGTTCCTCAACCACCGCAACGAGGAAATAGAGAGCGTCATCACACAGCGGACAGGCGAAGAGCTGCTTGTCGGAGCACGCGGAGCCGCCCGTGAATGCGGCGTGGGAAACGTGACGCCAGTCCTCGTATTCGCCTCTGCCGACGGAACAGTGAGCGATTTCATCGTAGGCAACAACCGGAACGTCGCCTCACTTGTTATAGAGAAGGCAACCATTGCCGCAATGAAATAAAAACCCGATACAATATGGAAACAATATTCTTCAAAGGCACACCCTGCCACACCTACGGCGACATACCCGCCACAGGCACACAAGCCCCCGGATTCCGCCTCACAGGAAAAGACCTCGATACCGTAAGCCTGTCCGACTACAAAGGCAAGCGCGTCATCCTCAACATCTTCCCGAGCCTCGACACCGGAGTGTGCGCCATGAGCGTGCGCCGCTTCAACAAGGAAGCCGCCTCCCTCGACAATACCGCCGTCGTATGCATATCGATGGACCTGCCCTTCGCCATGGGACGCTTCTGCGCCGCCGAGGGCATCGACAACCTCACCGTGGCATCGGCATTCCGCTCGCCCGAATTCGTCAAGGAATACGGCCTCCAGATGGTCGACGGCCCTCTTGCCGGCCTTCTCGCCCGTGCCGTCATCGTCGTCGACACCGACGGCAAAGTCATCTTCTCCGACCTGGTGGAAGAGATAACCCGTGAACCCGACTACGAAGGCGCAATATCCGTTCTGAAATAACCCCGTAATCATGTGCTTTCCGATGTGATAACCAAATTTGGTTATCACATCGGAAAGCATTATCTTTGTAAAAAATTTGAATGCCTATGTACGAGCTCTATCTTGAATATCATCATATTCCGGCAGGTGCAATCCTACAAAGGATATTGCATAAAGAGAATATGAACCAGAAACAGCTTGCCGCAATATCGGGACTGCGGCCACAGCGTATCAACGATTTCATTCTTGGCAAACGCCGTATAAACGCCGAATTTTCCTTTCAACTCGAGACAGCACTCAGAATCGACCTTCCCGGATATTTCTATATATTACAGGCAAATCATGATATTTTCACAACCTACGAAAAACACACTTACAGAAGCGCTCCCGATATATCAAAAATAAGAAAAACAATTTTCTGGGATACCGATTTCAAAAAAATCGACTGGGAGAAGAACTACAGGAGCATAATCCGGCGCATATTTGAATACGGAGACAAAACCGCAATCACAGAAATAAAGGAATTCTACGGTATTGACAGAATTGTCTCGGTATTGAATACAATCAAGGACGGACGCCTTGCCGACCGCCGGAACACAAACCTTGGACATCTTCTAAATGAAACTGCACCTTGACACCATAGACCCCAAATTATGGGATTATCTCAACAGGCTTATGAAAGACGCATCCTTCGACGAGTTTTATCTCGTAGGAGGAACGGCACTGGCATTGAACCTGGGACACCGGAAATCAGTCGACATTGATTTGTTTACCGATATTCCTTATGGCAGCATCGACCTGAAGCGGATTAAAGCTTCACTAATAACATTATTTCCGGTCATCGAAAATATCGAGTGTCTTGATTCAAGGGAAATGGTATATTCGTTATTTGTCGGCGACAGCAAGGAAGAAATGGTGAAACTTGACATCTGTTACGATGAAACACACATTTTCCCGACGGAAAGGAAAGGATATATAAGACTCGTATCCGAAAAAGAGATAGCAGCGATGAAACTCAACGCCATCGTTCACGGAAAACGGAGAAAAGATTTCTGGGATCTTCACGAGCTACTTGAAAAATACCCGTTAAAAGATATGATAGACTGGGCTTTGGAAAGATATCCATATACCCTCGACAGGAAAGAGATTATAGAGGCTATAAAGAACGTTGCCTCCATAGAGGACAAAACGGAAATACTATGTCTCAAAGGAAAATATTGGGAGTTTATCGTCGAAGATATAACCGATGCCGTAAATAGCCTTGGATAGTCGCTTCTGTTAAATTAATGAAAATCGGAAAGAGGGACTAAACTATCGGGAGCGCAGGGCGTCTGATGTATTGTAACTTGAATATTAACCTGTAAACATACAATAGATGAACAAAAAGATTTTTGCCGCCGTAGCGGTGGCTCTATGCAGCGCTTTCGCAGCTCCCGCATTCGCACAGAACGCATGTCCACAAAACGGCTGCAAGCCCGCTGACTGCGCTCCCGCAAAATGTTCGAAGGCCGACTGCGGCAAGCCCTGCGCCGATGCAAAATGCCCTTTCGATAATCTCAACCTCTCCGCCGACCAGAAGACAAAGCTCCAGGCTCTCAACAGCGAACGCCGCCGGAACGCCGCCGAAGCACGCAAGCAAGCCGCCAGCGCCAAAAAGCAGTGCGGGAAAGACTGCCGAGCCGATTATCTGGCAAAGGTAAAGGAAATCCTCACTCCCGAACAGTACGTCAAATTCCTCGAAAACAACTATACCGACGGAGCCGCCCGTCCACGCCACAACATGAAGGACAAGAAAGACAACCGTCAGAACGCCAACTGCCCCCGCCGCTAACTCCCGGTGCACACATGTCTCGGAGAGACGTCTTATGCGAAACGCACATGCAGATATAAGACGTCTCTCCGAGACTCGTTTTTATTTTCTCTTGTATGTCCCCGGCATGAATGCCGGGGCTCTCGGATAAAACGTCCCTCAGGGACTGCCTACAGCATCGGGACTCCCCGCCGCTCAGCACGCATCTCCCATACGGGACTATCGAACGGCCGCGGAACTATCGGACGGGTATCATCTCAGCAGGTCGTGGACGATGATACGCTCCGATAGCGACGGAGCGCGGCGAAGATGCTCCACCGCCGCAGGGTCGACGCCGGTGGTGTCGCCGAAAAGTTCAGGAGGAACGAGGCTGTAGGCTGCGGGGATCTTGCCGGACCCGAGAACACTCGCTCCGAGGCCGCGCCATGAGCTGTGCTGTAGTCCGAGCATGTCGAGCACCGTCGGGAAGACATCGACCTGCCCCATGACACCATCGTAGCGGCCGCCGACAGGCGCGTTGAGCACTATCATGGGCACGAACTTGTCCTTTCCGACAAGCGCCGCACCCTCGGCGGAATAGTCGCGGGCATACTGGCGTTCGAGACCGAGGCCCTCGTGGTCGCCTACGATGACGGTAAGGATATCCTTATTATCTGCGCGACAGCGCAGATAATCGACGATGGTCCTCAGCTGCGAGTCGACGTAATGGGTAACATTGATGTAACGCGCTATCGATCCGGGAATATTGATGCGGGAGGCGTCGAAATCAGGGTCGGCGAGCCCTTCGGTGAGTACGAAAGGATTGTGGCCTGAAATGGTTATTAATGTGAGCATAGCAGGCTCGCCGACAGGCCATATGTCGCCTTTTGAAAGCTTCTCGACGCATTGGCGGAAGAACGAGCCGTCGCTCAGCCTACGGTCTATCAGCTCGTCGCGCCGCCAGTCGCCGTAGGATATGATGCTGTCGTAGCCGAATGCCTCGGCCACGGCGCCCTGGTTCCAGGTGAAGAGCTTGTCGGAGGTGAGCATGATGCTGCGGGCACCCCTGTCGGCCTTGAGAATCTTGTTGAGCGAGGGATATGCGTTGTGGGGATATTTCATGCTGTAGACAAAGCCCGATGTAGGCAGCAAGCCGGTGGTGTACATCAGCTGGCCGTCGATGCTGTGGCCGGCGCATACCTGTGTAAGCACCTTCGGGGCATAGAAAGTCGTCGAATCGGCGACGAGGGAGTTGAGAAAAGGGGTTACGGGTTTGCCCTCTACGGTGGCGCCTATGGGCCAGCTGTCGAGCGACTCGCATATTATCAGCACCAGACTGCGGCGGCGCCCGATACTGTCGGATGCCGTCGCCGCTTTTGCATGCTCGGCAAACCATTCGCCCAACTCGGCGCGGTCTTCGTCGGAGATGCGGCTGTTGCGGCAGTTCTCGATGACATGGTAGGCGACATGCCCCGCGACGGTATATGTCGGCACGCCGCAGGTGAAATAGTAGCAGTCCTGGATAAGAGTGTCATATGCCCTGTAGAAGCCGCCGCGTGCAAGCATGCCCACCGTGGCGACGGATGCGGAGAGAGCCGTCAGCGACAGCCAGCGCGCCGTCCGGTGCGACACTGCATGGCTGCGGGAACGGTAAGCCCACATGGTGAAGACAATCAGGATGACGGGGAAACCGGCGTCGGCGAGACGCAGACTGTCAGTTATGCTCGAGGTGAAATCGGCCATGTTGCCCGCCAAAAGGTAGCTGTCGGGCGGAATCGCGGTGAAATACGTGCGGCAGTACATCAGATTGGCCTCGAGAAGGATATCCACGAGGGCGAGGAAGGCCGCCTGTAGCCACACGCGGCGCCCGAGCACCCACGGCGCCAGCAGAAGCAGGGCGGCGGTGATATTGACGGCATAGAGCATCCAGTCGCTCATGGAACGGAACGTCGTCGACATGCACCAGTCGACCACGAACCATATCAGGCTCAGGAAAGTGGCGAGAGCCATCACACCGTCGCGGCCGCGGAGCCATCCGAAGAGAAAACGGGCGCAGCGCGCCGCAAGAGTACCGATATTATGCATGGCATTCATATTTTGACAGCACAAAGATACGAAAAAATCAACATACGGAGCAACATACCCACCCGCCGTGCGCATAAACGCGCACGGACAAATCCCTCAGGGAACACCCGGCCGCATCGAAAAGTCCCGGAGGGACGTCTTATCCGAGAACCCCGGCATTCATGCCGGGGGAAGTAGGGTCTACAGGATATAAGTCTCGGAGAGACGTCTTATATCAGCATGTGCGTTTCGCATAAGACGTCTCTCCGAGACTCGTTTTATTCTCTTCTGCCTATACGTCCCTCCGGGACTCAGACGGACGCACAATTCCACGGCATTGCCCCCTCGGGACTGCCGATGGGTCGACCATACATTTTCCCAAGTCAAAATAGTTATTTTTCCCTAAAAATATGTAACTTTGCGGCATCTTTTGATATCAAAACTCATAAACCGAACATGAAACTAAAGCTCAAAAAGGGCTTGAATCTCAACATTGCCGGTGCGCTGCCCGCAGGAAGCGACAAAGTCGAGTCCGCGGAGTCTCCGGTCTATGCGATATGCCCCGACGATTTTGAAGGCTTTACACCCAAACCGGCTGTAAAAGAGGGCGACAGCGTGGCTGTCGGGACACCTCTGCTCTACGACAAGAACAACAATGCGATAAAACTCGTCTCCCCCGTGGCAGGCCGCGTGCGCGCCATTGTGCGCGGCGACCGCCGCCGTATTCTGCGCGTGGAGGTGGAGGCCGGAAACCCCGCAGCCGATTCTCCCGCCTTTCCCAAGGCTACCGACCGCGACAGCGCCAAGGCGCTCCTTGCCGGGTCGGGTCTGCTGGCGATGATGCGCCGCCGTCCCTACGCCATCATCCCCGACACCGCCGATGACGTGCGCGACATCTTCGTCTCCGCCATGGATACCGCCCCGCTGGCAGCGCCGGCAGGCGTATATTCCTCCATCTTCACGAAGGAGGACTATGAGAGCGGAGTCGCCCTGCTGGCGATGATCACCGACGGCAAGGTCTATTTCTCGCACGACGCATCATGGACCCTCGGCACGCTAAAGGGCGCCGAAATGGTTGAGGTGGAAGGCCGACACCCCGCAGGCAATCCCGGCGTACAGGCCGCCAACATAAAGCCCGTCAACAAGGGCGAGACCATATGGACGCTCGACCTTCCCACACTCGGCCGCATAGGGCGCCTGCACCGCACAGGAACACTCGAGACGCGCACCGTAGTAGCCGTCACAGGCCCCGAGATTACACAACCGGCTCTTGTGGGCTGCCTCATCGGCACGGAAATATCGGCGCTCCTTGCGGGACGCCTCTCCGACGCGCAGTACCATAAACGCATCATCAGCGGCAACGTCCTCACGGGCACCGCCGTCGACACCGACGGCTTCCTCCGCTACCCCTACCGCCAGATTACCGTCATCGCCGAGGGCGACGACAAGGACGAGCTGCTGGGCTGGGCGTCGATGGCACCATCGAAGATGAGCGAGACCCGCACATTCCCCGGACATTTCCTCCGCCGCGCCTTCCGACCCGACGCACGCCTCAACGGAGGCCGCAGGGCGATGATCATGAGCGGCCAGTACGACAAGGTGATTCCGATGGATATCCTCCCCGAATACCTGCTCAAAGCCATCATTGCCGGCAACATCGAGGATATGGAGAAGCTCGGCATCTACGAGGTGGCTCCCGAGGATTTCGCCGCAGCCGAATATGCCGACACCTCAAAGCTGCCCCTTCAGGCCATTGTCCGCGACGGCCTCGACAGCCTCAGAAAAGAACTTGAATAGTAACCTTAAATACAAGAGTTTTGTCTAAGTTACGAAATTACCTCGACCGCATACGGCCCGATTTCGAGCCGGGCGGCAAGCTCCACGCCTTCCGCTCCGTCTACGAAGGCATGGAGACCTTCCTCTATACCCCCCGCACCACCTCCGGCCGCTCCGGAGCCGTCCATATCCACGACAGCATCGACTCCAAGCGCACGATGATCATCGTCGTGCTCGCCCTGATGCCATGCTTCCTCTTCGGCATGTACAACACCGGCTATCAGCATTGGCTCGCCTTAGGCGCCACAGAGTTTCCCTTCCGGGATCTTATGCTCTACGGCTTCCTCACCATCCTTCCGCGCGTGGCCGTGGCCTACATTGTCGGCCTTGGCATAGAGTTCACCTTCGCGCAGATAAAACATGAAGAGATACAGGAAGGATTCCTCGTCACCGGTCTCCTTGTGCCACTGATATGCCCGGCGGAGATACCTCTGTGGATGCTCGCCGTGGCCGTGGCCTTCGCCGTCGTCTTCGCCAAGGAGGTGTTCGGAGGCACGGGCTACAACGTCCTCAACGTCGCCCTTGTGACACGCGCCTTCCTCTTCTTCGCCTACCCCGCGCAGATGTCGGGCGACAAGGTATATGTAGCCTCCGGCATCCCCTTCGGCTACGGCACCGCCCTGCCCGACGGCTTCAGCGGCGCCACGCCACTGGGACAACTCGCCACCCAGACAGGCGCCGACATACAACTCACCGGCATCGACGGCAGCGTCATCGACAGTTGGCAGGCTTTCCTCGGCCTTATCCCAGGCTCCTTCGGCGAGACCTCGACGCTCTGCATCCTCCTTGGCGGCATCCTCCTGCTTGCCACAGGCATGGCATCGTGGCGCGTGATGGTGTCGGTATTCGCCGGCGGCCTCTTCATGGGCTGGATCGCCAACACCTTCGCATCGCCCGTCTACCCGGCGTCGTACCTTCCCGCCGTCGACCAGCTTCTGCTCGGGGGCTTCGCCTTCGCCGCCGTATTCATGGCCACCGACCCCGTAACCGCCGCCCGCACCAACACCGGCAAGTACATCTACGGCTTCCTTATAGGCGTGGTGGCAATCATCATCCGCACCTATAACAACGGCTACCCCGAAGGCGCCATGCTCGCAGTGCTGCTGATGAACTGCTTCGCACCCCTTATCGACTGGTGCGTCGTGCAGGCCAACATGCGCCGCCGACTCAGCCGTGCAACCGCTAAAACAGAATGACATGAACAAGCAGAGCAACACATACACCATCATCTACATCATCGTTCTGGTCGTTGTTGTCGGCGCCGCCCTCGCCCTTACGTCCATCTCGCTCAAGGATAGGCAGCAGGCCAACGCCGACGCCGACAAGATGCGCCAGATTCTCGCCAGCGTAGGCATCGAGGCTCCGCAGGGCGACATCATAACCTCCTACGACAAGTATATCACCCGCACCTTCGTCATCGACAGCGAAGGCCGCCCCGCCCCGGCCGACGCCCCCGCCGCCTTCAGCGTCAACATCGCCGCCCAGAGCAAGGAAGCCGCCTCGAAGCGTCTCCTGCCCGTCTATGAATGCACCCTAGGCGACGGAAGCGTCAAATACATCCTGCCGATGTACGGCGCCGGCCTGTGGGGACCCATCTGGGGCTACATCTCCGTCGACAGCGACGGCACCACCGTCTACGGCGCCTTCTTCGCCCACCAGGGCGAGACCCCCGGCCTCGGCGCCGAAATCGAGAAACAGGCCTTCTCCGGCCAGTTCTCCGGCAAGCGCATCATCGTCGACGGCAAGTTCGCCCCCATCGCCGTGATAAAAGCCGGCATGAAAGCTCCCGAAGGCAGCGACCACGTCGACGGCATCTCCGGCGGCACCATAACCAGCAAGGGCGTCGGCGCCATGCTCGACAACTGCCTCGCCCCCTACGCCCCCTTCCTCAAGAACCTCGCCAACGATAACACAAAATAAGAAAGCGCCATGTCGAACAAAAGCGTATTATTCAACCCGTTCTCAAAGAACAACCCTGTAATCGTCCAGATTCTCGGCATCTGCTCGGTGCTCGCCGTCACGGCCAAGCTCGAGCCTGCAATCGTCATGGGACTTTCGGTAATAGCCGTACTGGCGTTCAGCAACGTCATCATATCGCTGCTTCGCAACACCATCCCTACCAACATCCGCATCATCGTCCAGCTTGTCGTCGTCGCAGGACTGGTGGTGATAGTGTCGCAGCTCCTTCAGGCCTACGCCTACGACGTGAGCAAGCAACTGTCGGTATTCATCGGCCTTATCATCACCAACTGCATCCTTATGGGACGTCTCGAAGCCTTCGCCATGGCCAACCGCCCCTGGCCGAGCTTCCTCGACGGCATCGGCAACGGCACAGGCTACGCCATAATCCTCATCATCGTCGGCTTCTTCCGCGAGCTGCTCGGCTCGGGCACGCTGATGGGCTACGCCGTAGTGCCGCAGGCCTTCTACGACGCCGGATACGTCAACAACGGCCTTATGATTCTGCCGCCGATGGCTCTTATCGTGGTGGCATGCATCATATGGGTGCACCGCAGCTATAACAAAGACCTTCAGGAAAAATAAGGAAGAGGCACCGACATGCTTCTGTAAAACAAGAACAAAGATATGGAAAACCTGAATCTGTTCATACGGTCGATATTCATCGACAACATGATATTCGCCTATTTCCTGGGCATGTGCTCGTTCATCGCCGTGAGCAAGAACGTCAAGACAGCCTTCGGCCTGGGCATCGCCGTCACCTTCATGCTCACAATCTCCCTGCCGGTAAACTATCTGCTGGAGACCTACGTGCTGCGCGCCGGCGCCCTGAGCTGGCTCAGCCCCGAGTTCGCCGACGTCGACCTGAGCTTCCTCTCGCTGATAGTGTTCATCGCCGTTATAGCCTCCATGACGCAGCTCGTGGAGATGGTGGTTGAGAAATACGCCCCGGCGCTCTACTCGTCGCTTGGCATCTTCCTGCCCCTTATCGCCGTCAACTGCGCCATCCTGGGCGGCTCGCTGTTCATGCAGCAACGCGATTTCGGCAGTGTGTGGACGGCACTGTGCGCCGGCAGCGGCTGGGGCATAGGCTGGCTGCTGGCAATCACTGCAGTGGCCGCCGTCCGTGAGCGCGTGGCTCAGTACTCCAACGTCCCCGCACCCCTGCGCGGAGTAGGCATCACTTTCATAATCACCGCTCTGATGGGCATAGCCTTCATGAGCTTCCTCGGCATCAAAATCTAATCAACGACTGCCATGACCACCCTACAGATACTTTGCAGCCTCGACGCCACCGCATGGAACACCATCCTCGCCGGCACAGGCTTCTTCCTCGCCGTCACACTCGTGCTGGTGATAATCCTTCTTATCGCCAAGAGATACCTCGTGCAGAGCGGCCCCGTGGAAATCACCATCCTCAACGACGACCGCCGGATCACGGCAGCCGCCGGCAAATCGCTGCTGTCGACGATGGCCGACAACAACGTATTCCTCTCCAGCGCCTGCGGCGGCAAAGGCAGCTGCGGACAGTGCCGCCTGCAGGTAGAGAGCGGAGGCGGAGACCCCCTACCCACCGAAGCCGTACATTTCACCCGTCGCGAACTTAAAGACCACTGGCGCCTGGCCTGCCAGGTAAAAGTGAAATCCGACATGGCAATCGAGATACCCGCCGGCGCCCTCAACGTCAAGGAATGGGAGTGCGAGGTGGTGTCGAACCGCAACGTCGCCACCTTCATCAAGGAATTCATCGTCGCCCTGCCCCCCGGCGAGCACATGGATTTCATGCCAGGCTCCTACGCACAGATAAAGATTCCGCCCTTCGAGATGGACTACGCCAAGGACATCGACCGCAGCCTTATCGGCGACGAATACCTCCCCGCATGGGAGAAATTCGGCCTCTTCGCCCTCAGATGCCGCAACACCGAGACCACAGTCCGCGCATACTCCATGGCAAACTATCCCGCCGAGGGCGACCGCATAATGCTCACCGTCCGCATCGCCACCCCGCCGATGAAACCCAAGCCCGAGGTTGGCTTCCTGGACGTGATGCCCGGCATAGCGTCGAGCTACATCTTCTCGCTTAAACCCGGCGACAAGGTAATCATGAGCGGACCCTACGGAGATTTCCACCCCATCCTCGACAGCAAGAACGAAATGATGTGGATAGGCGGCGGCGCCGGCATGGCACCCCTGCGCGCGCAGATAATGCACATGACAAAGACACTCCGCACCACCGACCGCAAGATGAACTATTTCTACGGCGCCCGCGCCCTCAACGAGGTATTCTACCTCGACGATTTCCTCGCCCTGGAAAAGGAATTCCCCAATTTCAAATTCCATCTCGCCCTGGATCGTCCCGACCCCGCCGCCGACGCCGCAGGAGTGAAATACACCCCCGGATTCGTCCATCAGGTGATTTACAACAATTACCTCAAGGACCACGAGAGCCCCGAGGACATCGAGTACTACATGTGCGGCCCCGGCCCGATGAGCAACGCCGTCAACTCAATGCTCGACCAGCTCGGCGTCGACCCCGCAAGCATACACTACGACAATTTCGGAGGATAAAAAGGACCACGGATTTGACAAAAACGCCAAAAAGCATTATCTTTGCGAAAAATAGCCGGTATCAAGGCTTACCATAGAACACATAATTTTTCATAACAAAAATAACTTGAACAATGAAAAGAGTTTATACATTCGGCGACGGTAAAGCCGAGGGAAATGCGGAAATGCGCAACCTCCTCGGCGGCAAAGGTGCCAACCTGGCCGAAATGAACCTGCTCGGCATGCCCGTGCCTCCCGGATTCACCATCACCACCGAAGTGTGCAACGAATACACCCAGTACGGTCGCGACGAGGTGGTAGCCCGCATCAAGGACGACGTACAGAAGGCTATCGCCCACGTGGAGACCCTCACAGGCAAGAAATTCAACGACCCCGCCAATCCTCTTCTCGTATCCGTGCGCTCCGGCGCCCGCGCCTCCATGCCCGGCATGATGGACACCGTCCTCAACCTCGGCATGAACGACGCCACAGTGGCATCCCTGGCCGAAAAGAGCGGCAACCCCCGCTTCGCATGGGACAGCTACCGCCGCTTCGTACAGATGTACGGCGACGTCGTCCTCGGCATGAAGCCCAAGAAGAAAACCGACATCGACCCCTTCGAGGAAATCATGGACAAGGTGAAAGAGGAAAAAGGCTACAAGCTCGACACCGAGCTTCAGGTCGAAGACCTCCGGAACCTCGTCAAACTCTTCAAGGCAGCCGTCAAAGAATACACAGGCAAAGATTTCCCCGATGACGCATGGGAACAGCTCTGGGGCGGCATCTGCGCCGTGTTCGACAGTTGGATGAACGAACGCGCCATCATCTACCGCCGCATGAACCAGATTCCCGAAGAATGGGGCACCGCCGTCAACGTACAGGCAATGGTTTACGGCAACATGGGCAACAACTCCGCCACCGGTGTGGCATTCAGCCGCGACGCCGCCACCGGCGAGAACATCTTCAACGGCGAATACCTCATCAACGCACAGGGCGAGGACGTCGTAGCCGGCATCCGCACCCCCCAGCAGATCACCATCGAAGGCTCGCGCCGCTGGGCTGCCCTCCAGGGCATCAGCGAGGAAGAGCGCGCCGCAAAATATCCCTCCCTCGAGGAATCCATGCCCGTATGCGCCAACGAGCTCTTCGCCATCGCCGCCAAGCTCGAAGACTACTACCGCGACATGCAGGACATGGAATTCACAATCCAGGACGGCAAGCTCTGGATGCTCCAGACACGTAACGGCAAACGCACAGGCGCCGCAATGGTGAAAATCGCCATGGACCTTCTCCGCTCCGGCGACATCGACGAAAAGACCGTCCTCAAGCGCATGGAGCCGCAGAAGCTCGACGAGCTTCTCCACCCCGTATTCGACAAGGCAGCCCTCAAGCGTGCCAAAGTAGTCGCAAAAGGCCTTCCCGCATCGCCCGGCGCAGCATCCGGCCAGGTAGTGTTCTCCGCCGAGGACGCCGAGGCATGGGCCGAGAAAAAACGCAAAGTAGTCCTCGTCCGCATCGAGACCTCTCCGGAAGACCTCCGCGGCATGGCAGTGGCACAGGGCATCCTGACAATGCGCGGCGGCATGACATCGCACGCAGCCGTAGTAGCCCGCGGCATGGGCAAATGCTGCGTCTCCGGCGCCGGCGAAATCAAGGTGGACTACGTTGCAAAGACCGTCCAGATGGGTGGCAAGACATACAACGAAGGCGACTGGATTTCCCTCAACGGCTCCACCGGCGAGGTATACGACGGCCAGGTACCCACCACCGAACCCGCCCTCGACGGCGATTTCGCTGCAATCATGAACCTTGCCGACAAATTCACCAAGACCCTCGTACGCACCAACGCTGACACCCCGCGCGACGCCAAGCAGGCCCGCAAGTTCGGCGCACAGGGCATCGGCCTCTGCCGCACGGAACACATGTTCTTCGAAGGCGACCGCATCAAAGCCGTACGCGAGATGATTCTCGCCAGCGACCTCGAAGGCCGCCGTGCAGCCCTTGCCAAGCTCCTTCCGATGCAGCGCGGCGACTTTGAAGGCATCTTCGAGGCCATGGACGGCTTCGGCGTCACCATCCGCCTTCTCGACCCGCCCCTGCACGAGTTCGTACCCCACCAGACAGCAACACAGAAAGAGCTCGCCGACGAGATGGGCATCACACTCGCAGAGGTGAAAGCCAAAGTCGACGCACTGGAGGAATTCAACCCCATGCTCGGCCACCGCGGCTGCCGTCTTGGCATCACTTATCCCGAAATCACCGAGATGCAGACACGCGCCATCATCGAGGCAGCCCTGGCATGCAAGGCACGCGGCATCGACGTACACCCCGAAATCATGGTGCCCCTGGTAGGCTCGCTCAAAGAGCTCCAGAACCAGGCCAACGTCATCAACGAGACCGCCGTCAAGGTATTCGAGGAAAAAGGCGACTCCGTACCCTACCTCGTAGGCACAATGATAGAGGTGCCCCGCGCCGCACTCACAGCCGACGAAATCGCACAGGTAGCCGATTTCTTCTCCTTCGGCACCAACGACCTCACCCAGATGACATTCGGCTTCTCGCGCGACGACGCTCCCAAGTTCCTCAAATTCTACAAGGAACACGGCGTCATCAAGACCGACCCCTTCGAGGTTCTCGACCAGGTCGGCGTAGGCCAGCTCGTCCGCATGGGCGTACAGAAAGGCCGCGGCGTCAAGCCCGAACTCAAAGTCGGCATCTGCGGCGAACACGGCGGCGAACCCTCGTCGGTGATCTTCTGCGCCAAGCTCGGCATGAACTACGTGAGCTGCTCGCCCTTCCGCGTGCCCATCGCCCGCGTAGCAGCGGCACAGGCTGCAATCGAAGAGTAAGCTTCCGCTACTGATAATTAAGGTCGTTGAGGTCTTTAAAGTCATTAAAGTCCTTAACGACCTTAATGACTTTAAAGACCCTATAAAAAACTAAAAGCAAAAAAATGTCTGAATTGATTCCCCGTCGCGGCAACTACAAGAAGCTGCCGAGCTATCAGAAAACGGATGTGATTTTCCAAATCACATCCTATTTCTGCGAGCACTACATCGCCCGGGGAGACCGCACCAGAGACCAGATGATTCAGGCGGCGCGCAGCGGCAAACAGAACATCATCGAGGGTTGCGCCGCCTCCGCCACATCGGCAAAAACGGAAATCAAGCTCATCAACGTGGCTAAAGCAAGTCTCAATGAACTGCTCGAAGACTATGAAGACTATCTGAAAACACACGATAAGCCGCAGTGGCAGCCCGGCAGCGCGGAATTCGAAGCCATGCGCCGCCTCGGAAGAACGCACAACGAAGCGAGAATCTTCCTCGACATGATTGCCACACGCCCGCCGGAGACCATCGCCAACATGGCCATAATACTGATAAACCAGGCCGACTACATGCTCTTCCGCCAGCTCGAGAGGCTGTCGAAGGATTTTGTGGAGGAAGGCGGGTTCTCCGAAAAAATGTCCCGCCTCCGCCACCGGCAAAGAAACTATTAACAGTTACCGCACTATGACTCAGAACGAGATTGACAGATTGAGCATCGGAAAGGCAAAGGAGCTGTTCTCGACCGGAAAAGTATATGAAATCGAGGTCGGGACCACAGCCGGGCTTCAGACCATCCACCGCGCCCTGTTCGAAGGACTATACCCTTTTGCCGGCGAAATCCGCGAGCTTAACATCTCCAAAGGCGGCTTCCGCTTCGCCAACGCCCTCTATCTGTTACCGGCGCTTGAAGCCATCGAAAAGATGCCGGAGAATACTTTCGAGGAAATCGTGGCCAAATACGTGGAGATGAACATAGCCCACCCGTTTATGGAAGGTAACGGACGGGCGACCCGCATCTGGCTCGACATGATGCTGCGCCGCTCGCTCGCCAAAGTCATCGACTGGCGGCAAATCACCCGCGACGCCTATTTGCAAGCCATGGAACGCTCGCCCGTCAACGACCTCGAGTTGCGCTTTCTGCTCGGCGAAGCCCTAACCGCAGAGACCGGTGATCGTGACGTAATCTTCCACGGCATAGACCAGTCATATTATTACGAGGGCTATGAACAGTAACCGTTTCCTGTCATGAAAAAACTGCTCCCCATCATCATTGCCCTTGCAGCCGCCATCGCCCTGATACCGGGATGCGGGCGGCAGACGGACGAATCGTCGGCATATCTCGCAAAACTCGACTCCCTTATCGACAAAGAAGATGATTTCGTGCGCGACAAGCTGCTAAGGATTAGCGAACTGCACCAGAAAGAACGCAACGCCATATCGACCACCGACCGATACCTCTACGCCACCCTCCTTTTCGACGAATATCTCACCTACAACTCCGACTCGGCGATGAAATATATCGACCGGCGCATCGACATTGCCCGCGCCAGCGACAACAAGGAATGGGAGAACAGAAGCTTAATCAACAAGATAGGACTCCTTGCCGGCACCGGACTGCTCCGCGAGGCCGAGGACATCATGAACTCGGTCGATACCACCGGCTTCTCCAACGACCTGATGATTGAATACTACGGCCAGCTTATCTACCTCTACAGCCACCTGGGCAACTATACCGGTGGCTCCAAGAACGACTATTATCTCAAAGAAAGAGTCTACAAAGACTCAATGATGAGAATCATCACTCCCGAACATCCCGATTATCTCTGGTACAAGAGCTGGGACATCATCGGCACCGAAAAGAAGGACCCGTCCCTTATTCCCGCTCTTGTAGAGAAGGTGGAAGCCTCGCAGCTCAACACCCGACAGGACGCCAAAAGAGCCTACATCCTCGCAAAGCTCTACGAGAATGACAACAACCGCGACGGCTTGCTCAAATACATGGCGATATCGGCCATCGCCGACGTCAGAAGCGCCAATGCCGAGATAGCTTCGCTGGAAGAACTGGCGCGCCTGCTGTTCAGCGACGGCGACGGCGACATCGACCGCGCCTACCGCTACGTGAACTACAGTCTGAACAAGGCCATATCGTACCCCAACCGCGTGCGCGCCGTAGGAATAACCAATATCCTCGACGCTGTCAACAAGGCCCACCAGGAGCGTACCCGCCACGAACAGAAGCGCACACGCAGCTCACTGACACTGGTATGCATCCTCGCGATAATCCTTATCTGCGCCGTCGTAACAATCATAGTGCAGAACCGCCGCCTGAGCCGCCAGGGCTCGCGGCTGGACAAGGCAAACAAAAGCCTCAACGCAAACATAGCCGAACTGTCAACGGCACAGAAACAGCTCAGTGACGTAAACGCGCGCCTCCAGAAGCTGAACGCCGACCTCAAGCAGAAAAACGAAGAACTCAACGAGGCCAACTATGTCAAGGAAGAATACATAGGCTACATCTTCACCATCTGCTCCAACTATATCCGCAAGCTCGAGGAACTGCGCCGCAGCATACACGTGAAAGCAGTCACAAAAAAATACAAGGAGATCATAGAGGAAACCGACAGCACCGACATGACACGCGACGAGCTGAAGGATTTCTACCGCTCCTTCGACACCGTATTCCTGCACATCTACCCTGATTTCGTCAGCGATTTCAACTCGCTTCTCCAGGACGACAAGCACATCACCCCAAAGGAAGGCGAGCTGCTCAACACGGAGCTGCGCATCTATGCCCTGGTGCGCCTCGGAATCACCGACAGCATCAAGATCGCAGAGTTCCTCCACTGCTCCCCGCAGACGGTCTACAACAACCGCTTCCGCGTGCGCAACAAAGCGCTCGTGCCCAAAAAGAATTTCGCCGAAGCCGTCCGCACCCTCGGAAAATTCATGGAGAGGCCTTCGTAAAATACCGGACGCTTTCAAAACCTCAGTTCCAAGAACTTACTTTTTACACAACACCATCGCGAGCCAATATGCTAATTTTAAGTATATTGGCTATTTTATCAATTTACCTCGACTGTTTACCTGTACAAACAATCCCTTAAATTATGTGTTAACTTTGTTGAGTAAAAAAACCGACAACAACCGATACATCAATACCGGGAAAACAGATACCATAAAAACTGACATAACATACAAATCTAAACTAAACCTAATGAAAGCTAAGTTCAATCTTTTGACATCAGCTCTCTGTCTGGTTCTGCTGGTTTTCGGCAATATCACGGCCTTCGCCGCCGATATTACCGTCACAGGCACAATCACCGACAAGAGCGATGAGCCGCTTATCGGCGCAAGCGTGACAGTTAAGGGACGTCCGGGCATGGGCGCTACAACAGACATCGACGGCAATTTCAGCATCAAGGTAGCTGAAGGCGCCGACCTTGTTTTCTCCTATATCGGTTACGTAACCAAAGAACTCAAGGCAAGCCCGAAGATGAATGTTGTCCTCGAAGAAGACAACATGAGCCTCGACGAGGTAGTGGTAATCGGCTACGGTACCGTCAAGCGCAAGGATCTTACCACCGCCGTATCGACAGTCGACGAAAAGGCGCTCGCCAACCGTCCCATCGTATCCGCCGCCCAGGCCATCCAGGGCAAGGCCGCCGGTGTCGCCGTGCAGCAGCCCACAGGCGCGCCCGGCGCAAGCATGACAGTACGCGTGCGCGGTACCACATCTTTCAACGGCTCCAACGAACCGCTCTACGTCGTTGACGGCGTGCCTGTCGACAACGTGAATTTCCTCTCGCCCAGCGACATCGAGAACATGCAGATTCTCAAGGATGCCTCGTCGGCCGCCATCTACGGCTCGCGCGGCGCCAACGGTGTTGTCATCATCACCACCAAGCAGGGCAAGACCGACGACGCCAAGATATCGCTCAACCTCCAGGGCGGCTTCACCAACGTGGCAAAGAAAATCGACGTGCTCAACGCCGCACAATACAAAGAGCTTCAGGATGAAATAGGCCTGCTGAAGCTCCCCGACGGCCTCACAGACCAGACCGACTGGTTCGACGAGACCTACCGCACCGGCAACACGCAGACCTACCAGCTATCCGTATCGCAGAACTCCGAAAAAATCAGCTACTACCTCTCCGGCGGCTACCAGCGCGACCGCGGTATCCTCAAAAGCTCCTTCTTCCAGCGCTTCAATTTCCGCGCCAATGTAGAAGGCAAGCTCCGCAAATGGCTCACCGCACGCGCCAACATCGTCTACTCCGACTATTCCTCCAACGGCGGCGGCGCCATGGGTACCGTCGGCAACCGCGGCGGCGTAATCCTCTCCGTAATCAATACCCCTACCTACGCCCCCATATGGAATCCCGACAAACCCGGACAGTACTACAACAATTTCTACGGGCTTAACATGCAGAGCCCGCTTGAGAACGAGGCCCGCCAGGAAGCAAACCGCAGCCGCGAGAACCGACTCATCGCATCGGGCGAACTCCTGTTCAACATCATCGACGGCCTAACATTCTCCAGTAAATTCACCATGGATCGCCGCCAGGGCTGGGACACCTCCTTCCTCGACCCCGAAAAGACAACATGGGGCCGCGAGCAGGGCGGCACAGGCTACGACGGACGCAGCTACAACACCGTCCTTACATGGGATAACATCGCAAACTACAATTTCACGGTAAAAAAGAACACCTTCGGCGTGATGCTCGGCACATCGTGGACCGACTCCAACTACTCCAACAGCTGGATCAACGGCCAGTACTACCGCAACGGCCTTATCCAGACCCTCAACGCCGCAAACATGATAAGCTGGACCGGCACGGGCACAGGCGCCTCACAATGGGGCATCATGTCGTATATCGGCCGTATCACCTACAACTACGACTCCAAATACCTCGCATCAGCCAACATCCGCTACGACGGCAGCTCCAAGCTCCACCCCGACCACCGCTGGAAAGCATTCCCCTCAGTATCCGCCGCATGGCGCATCTCGCAGGAAGAATGGCTTCAGGACGTAAGCTGGATCTACGATCTCAAGCTCCGCGCAGGCTGGGGCAAGACCGGCAACCAGGACGGCGTGGGCGACTACGCATACCTCCAGCGCTACAACATCAACCGCGTTCCCTGGTTCGAGGACGGCAAAGGAACCTCCGTCCCCACAATCAGCCAGGCCAACCTCCGCACACGCGACCTCACATGGGAGACAACAACCCAGACCGGCGTCGGCGTTGATTTCGCAGTGCTGAACAACCGCATCGAACTCGCAGCCGACTGGTACTACAAGAAGACCACCGACATGCTCATGTGGGTATCCCTCCCCTCCGGCTCCGCCGCAGCAAGCTCCATCCAGCGCAACGAAGGCGAAATGACAAACAAAGGTTTCGAATTCAGCATCACATCGCGCAATTTCACCGGTGAGTTCGAATGGACAACCAACCTGAACATGTCGTTCAACAAAAACAAACTCGACAAGCTCGAACTCCAGAAGGTATATCTCGACGCCGTCACCAGCGAGACCGTCAACGAAGCCGTTGTCCGCAACGAGCCCGGCCGCTCCCTCGGCGGATTCTACGGCTACATCGCCAACGGTGTCGACCCCGAAACCGGCATGATGATATACGAGGACCTCAACAACGACGGCCGCATATCCTCGTCCGACCGCACATATATCGGCGACCCCAACCCCGATTTTACCTTCGGTATGACGAACACCTTCTCCTACAAAGGCTTCAACCTGAGCATCTTCCTTCAGGGCTCCTACGGCAACGATATCTTCAACGCATCGCGCATGGAGACCGAAGGCATGTACAACGGCATGAACCAGACAACAAAGGTACTCGACCGCTGGCGCATCCCCGGACAGATCACCGACGTCCCCAAGGCAGGCTGGAACATGCGCAACTCAACATATTTCATCGAGGACGGCAGCTATCTCCGCATCAAGGACATCTCCCTCTCCTACGATTTCCGCGGCAAATGGATGAAGAAGCTCGGCATCACAAAGCTACAGCCCTATTTCACCGCCTCGAACCTCGTGACATTCACCCACTACTCGGGCATGGATCCCGAAGTGAACCAGTGGGGCAACAACGGCCACGTGCAGGGCATCGACTGGGGTACATATCCCCACTGCAGAAGCTACGTTTTCGGTCTTAACATCGATTTCTAATATCAGAATACAAATATGAAAACCAAATATATAATAAGCGGCCTTGCGGCATTCTCGCTGATGGCCATCTCCTGCGGCCTCGACTATGAACCGGTCGACACATATTCCGACGTCACCGAAGGCATAGAGAACAAGGAGGAAGAGACAATATACAAGAACCGCGCCGATGCGGAAAGCGCCCTACTTGCCCTATATGAGGATTTCCGCGGCAACCAGAACCAGCTCCAGCTCGACTGGCTCCTTATCGGCGACGTCCACAGCGACAACGCCTACGCCGGCACCACAGGCTCGGAAGTAGTCGACCCCGCCACAAACGACCTCAACGGCACTACCCTATGCGTCAACCGCGACTGGAACTACTACATGCTCCAGGCCGCCAAGTGCACCAAATTCATTGTTGGCGTCGCCTCCGTGGGAGACAAGAGCCTCACCGATGCTGAAATCAACACCATGCGCGCCCAGGCCGAAATCCTACGCGCCTTCATATGGTTCCGCATGGTACGCATGTGGGGCAACATCCCTGTCATAACCACCGTTCCCGAGGATATCACATCAGAAAACATCGCAGAATCCTATGAGACATATTTTCCGGCACAGAACACCGAAGCCGAGGCCTACGAGTACATCCTCAAGGACCTCAACGACGCCTACCTCTACGCCCCCGAAGGCAACGGCGACAAGACACGCTTCAGCAAGGACGTGGCACGCGCCCTTCTCGCCAAGGTATATGCAGAGAAACCCGTCCGCAACTACGACAACGTGATCAAGTACGTCGACGAGCTCACCGCCCGCGGCTACGACCTATGCCCTGAATACGGCGACCTGTTCAACATCGACGGCCCCGTCAAGGACGGCTTCACCGCCACCTCCCTCTTTACCAACACACAGGAATCCATTCTCGAGGTACACTACCCCGTAGGCTCCGGCAACTGGGCATCGTGGATGTACGGCCGCTGCCTCGAAGACTGGGACAACAGCTTCTCATGGGCAAAATGGATCACCCCCTCGCGCGACCTTCTCGCCGCCTTTGACAAAATCGGCGACACCAAGCGCAAGGAGCAGACCGTAGTATACTACGAATGCGGCTGGAGCAACTATTATCCCGCCGAGAACTATCCCTTCATGTACAAAGTACGCTCGGGCTACAGCAACGTGTTCTTCCTTCGCTACGACGACCTGCTGCTTCTCAAAGCCGAAGCCCTTATCAACGGCAATAACGTCGACCTCCAGGGAGCCGCCGACATCATCGACCGCATCCGCACCCGCGCAGGCGTGGCAAAACTTAAAAATTCTGAAAAGAACAATAAAGAGACACTATTCGAGGTTTATGTCAACGAACGTCGTCTCGAACTCGCCTGCGAAGGCGAACGCTGGTTCGACCTGGTGCGCCTCGACCTCGTAGAGAAAGCCATGGCGGAAGCACAGCGCAACGACCCGGGACGTCTGCCTCTGGCAGTTCCCTACACGGTAAACTCCTACCTGTTGCCGATACCGCAGGACGTTCTCGACACAAACCCCAATGTCGTACAGAACCCGGGGTATTAATCAATCTACTTTCTATTAACACTCTATGATCAAATTTCGCGTGACATTAGCAACATTACTCGCCGCAGGCATCATGATTACCTCCTGTGGCGGCGACGAACCTCAGAATCCGGACAACAACAAGCCGGATACCCCGACTCCGCCGGAAACTACTGACGTGCGCGTACTCACTACGACCTCCAACCGCGCCAAGGACCTCGACGAATCGTGGCTGTCCTTCAGTACGGTCGACAATATGTCTCCCTCGACAATCCGTCTCAACCCCTCGCAGGAATACCAGACCATCGACGGCTTCGGTGCAGCAATCACCGGCTCGACGGCATACAACCTGCTAAAGATGACGGCCGCCGACCGTGCCAAGTTCCTCAAGGAGACCTTCTCCCCCACCGAAGGCTACGGTATGAGCTACATCCGCATATGCATCGGCGCCTCCGATTTCTCCCTGAGCGACTACACATGCTGCGACAAGGAAGGTATCGAGAATTTCGCCCTAACCGACGAAGAGAACAAGTACGTCATTCCGGTGCTCAAGGAAATCCTCGCCATCAATCCGTCGATAAAGATAATGGCATCGCCCTGGACGGCACCCCGCTGGATGAAGGTGAACAACCTCACCGACCTCAAGCCACACAACTCGTGGACCGGAGGCCAGCTCAACCCGGCATATTACCAGGACTACGCCACATATTTCGTGAAATGGATACAGGCGTTCAACAAGGAAGGCATCAATATCTACGGCATGACAGTGCAGAACGAGCCTCTGAACCGCGGCAACTCCGCCTCCATGTTCATGGGATGGGAAGAACAGCGCGATTTCATCAAGAACGCTCTCGGCCCCAAGCTCCGCCAGGCAGGCATCGACACCAAGATCTACGCCTTCGACCACAACTACAACTACGACAACATGGCCGACCAGAAGAGCTATCCCACCAAGATATATGCCGATGCCGAGGCTTCGAAATATATCGCCGGCGCCGCATACCACAACTACGGCGGCAACGTGGAGGAACTCAACACCGTCCACAAGTCCAATCCGGACAAGGAACTGGTGTTCACCGAGTCGACTGCCGGTGACTGGAACGACGGCTCCAACCTCCAGAAGCGTCTCATCGACGATATGGAACAGATCACACTCGGAACCGTCAACCGCTGGTGCCGCGGCTCCATCATCTGGAACCTCATGCTCGACGCCAAGCGCGGCCCCAACCGCCCCGGCGGCTGCACCACAGGCTTCGGCGCCGTCGACATAGCCGACGATTTCAAGACCATCACCCGC
Source organism: uncultured Muribaculaceae bacterium (assembly GCA_910576775.1). Taxonomy (GTDB): domain Bacteria; phylum Bacteroidota; class Bacteroidia; order Bacteroidales; family Muribaculaceae; genus CAG-873. Next base: position 115,388 of record CAJTJV010000003.1, read on the forward strand.
AACTCGTTCTACTACATCATGGCCCACATGTCGTCGGTAGTAAAGCCCGACGCCGTACGCATCGGCACAAGCGGCTTCACCACCACAGGCCTGACCTACTCGGCATTCCGCAATCCCGACGGCAGCTACGCCCTTGTGCTGAGCAACCGCAAGTCGGACGACGTACGCGCCACAGTGGATGACGGCAGCCACCATTTCCCCGTCACAGTTCCCGCAGGCGGCATAGTATCGCTTTCGTGGAAATAACAAAAGTCTAAACTAACCCTAAGAAAAACATTCCCATGAAATATTCCAAATTATTTGTCCTTGCGCTGGCCTCGGCGGCAATGCTGCCCTCCTGCAAGGAAGATGAGCTTGCCCCGGGCAATCCCGTGATGGAGGTCTCGGGTAACCTCGGCGACGCATGCTTCGGCGACAGCCTCACATTCATAGTAAAGGCCTCCGACGCCGAAGTACCCCTGTCGACCATCCACGCCGAACTTTATTTCGGCGACGAGATGGTGAGCGAGAAGGTGATACGCACCAAAGTGAGCGGCGCCGAATACAAAGGCCGCATCTTCGTGCCCTACTACGCCAATATCCCCGACGGAAAAGCAACCCTCCGTCTGACTCTCCAGAACATCCATTTCACAATCACCGAAGAGAACTACAGCGTCAACATCACCCACGCCGATTATCCCTCGCTCAAATTCGTCGCCGAATCAGGCGAGGAATACACCATGCTCCGTCAGGAGAAGAACGTCTACTCCATGACGCAGCGCTTCCCCGCGGAGATGCGCGGCGTGATAGTGGCCAGCCCGCTCACCGAGGACGGCAACGAAATCACTTTCGGCTACGAGAACAGCGAGATCAAGCCCTTCACCACCGGCTCGATTCCCTTCTCCAACTCCGCCCCCGGCCGCTACACAATCTCTTTCAACACCTTCACCCTCGAAGGCTCTCCCTTCGTTGTGATGACACTCAACGGCGAGCGCCTCGAAGCAATCGACGAGACAACCTCCGGCGTTGACATGAATCTGGCCAAAGGCGATATCCTCACACCCGACGGCTTCCCCGATTTCGGCGAATGGTGGATCAACCCCGACTATTTCGCAAAGAATCCCGACGGAAGCCTCACCTTCAACGCCTATAACGGCAGCTACCGCATCATCGCCGACACCAAGATGAAATATCTGCGTGTCTACAAGCTTCTCGGCAGCGACCCCGCCACTCTCAACGAAGACGGCACAGGTGCCCTCTGGATCATCGGCGACGGCATCGGCCATCCCTCTCTGTCAAACACCGTCGGTTGGACCACCGAAAAGGCAATCTGCATGGCGCCGACAGGCGAGAAGACCTATCAGGTCACTCTCGTGGGCGGCAAGACAGTAGCTACCGACGCCATCAATTTCAAATTCTTCGGCCAGATGGGCTGGGGCGTCGAGCTAACCGGCGCTGACATCGTATCGAAATCCGACCTCATCGGCGTGGGCACAGGCAGCGCCGACGCCGGCGGCAACGGACACGACAACGGCAACCTCTTCCTACAGGACGGCGTCGTTCTCCAGGACAACGGCGTATACGTGCTCACCGTCGACCTTACCCAGGGCATCCACGACGCCATCATGACAGTACAGTTCAACGGCGAGCAGCAGTTCGAGGAAAAACCGATATTCCTCAACGGGCAGAAGATGACGACCTCCGACAACCAGCTTTACTCGACCGTAATAGAACTCAGCCAGAACTCCAAGCTCTCCTTCCGTGAATTCTCCAAGTTCGACGACCTCTATTTCGACCCCGACTATTTCAAATTCGACGAAGACGCCTACGACATAACCTTCCTTCCCGTCAACGGCTACTACAATGTAGTCCTTGACAAGCTCAACGGCACACTGAGCGCCAGCCGCGTGAACGCCGACGGCTCCGACATGACGCTTCAGGCCGACGGCACAGGCGCCATATGGATGATGGGCTGGGGCGTAGGCTCTCCCTCGATGAGCTCACAGTTCGGCTGGGATCCGGGTAAAGCATACTGTCTGGCTGAAATCGCCCCCGGAGTATATCAGTTCACCGGAAATGCCGGACCCGAAAACGGGTCTTCCATCGGCGACCGCTACCGCTTCGACTACCTGTCGTTCAAGTTCTTCCACCAGAACGGCTGGGGCGGCGAATTAGGCGGCGATGCCCTTGCAATGCAGGGCGATACTGCATCACTGCTCAAAAACGCAGGCAATTTCGAACTCGCCGACGGCGTGAATCTCGAGCAGGGCGCACCCTACCGCATCACCGTCGACCTCTCCGCAGGCATCGACAACGGCAAGATCACTATGGTGAAACTCTAATTTCGGTTTCAATTGTATCTATTGAATTCCAAGGTAAAATCGAGAAATAGGTAATTTAAAACGGGGACTCCGGTAACATTACTTGTCGGAGTCCCTTTTTTACCGACTGCTTAATGAATATATTTATGAAAAAAATACTTTCAGGAATAATTTTATGTTCATCGGCACTGACACTCGACGCTGCTGTCCCCGTATATCTGGATGACAGCAAGCCTATCGAGGAACGCGTCGAGGATGCTCTTTCCCGCATGACCCTGCGCGAGAAAATCAACATCATCCACGCACAGTCGAAATTCAGCGCCCCCGGCGTCCCCCGTCTCGGTATCCCCGAGATATGGTGCACCGACGGCCCTATGGGCGTCCGCCCCGAGGTGCTGTGGGACGAATGGGAACAGGCCAAGTGGACAAACGACTCCTGCACGGCATTCCCGTCGCTCACCGCCCTTGCCGCCACATGGAACCCCGACATGGCCGAGCTGTACGGCAAAAGCATCGGCGAGGAAGCCCGTTACCGCAACAAGAGCGTCATCCTCGGCCCGGGTATCAACGTATACCGTACCCCTCTCAACGGCCGCAATTTCGAATACATGGGCGAGGATCCCTATCTTATCTCTCAGATGGTGGTCCCCTATGTCAAAGGCGTACAGAGCAACGGCGTGGCCGCCTGCGTGAAGCATTTCGCGCTCAACAACAACGAAATCAACCGCCATACCTCCAACCCTATCGTCGACGACCGCACCCTCTATGAAATATACCTGCCGGGCTTCCGCGCCGCGGCACAGGAGGGAGACGCCTGGTCGTTCATGGGCGGCTACAACCTTTTCCGCGGCGAACATGCCAGCTACAACCCCATCCTGATGAACGACATACTCAAGGGCGAATGGGGCTGGGACGGAGCCGTCATCTCCGACTGGGGAGCCGTCCACGATACCCGTACGGCGGTCTCCGGCGGCCTCGACATGGAATTCGGCTCCTGGACAAACGGCCTTACCAACGGTCGCTCCAACGCCTACGACAATTATTTCCTCGCCGAGCCATACCTCAAAGGCATCCAGGACGGCACATACTCCACCACCGAGCTTGATGACAAGGTGCGCCGCGTCCTCCGGCTTACATTCCGCACAGCCATGGACCGCAACCGTCCCTTCGGCGCCATGGGCTCCGACGAGCATGTGGCAGCCTGCCGCGAAATCGGCGAGGAAGGAATCGTGCTGCTCCAGAACCGCAACAATCTCCTTCCCGTCGACCTCGACAAAGTGAAGAGAATTGCCGTCATCGGCGAGAACGCCATAAAGATGATGACTGTCGGCGGCGGTTCTTCCTCCCTGAAAGCACGCTATGAAATCACCCCTCTCGACGGTCTCAAAGCCCGCGTAGGCGACAAGGCTGAAATCATCTACGCCCGCGGATACGTCGGCGACCCCACAGGCGAATACAACGGCGTCGTCACCGGCCAGAACCTCGACGACCCGCGCTCGCCCCAGGAGCTGCGCGACGAGGCAGTCCGCGTGGCCCGCGACGCCGACATAGTACTTTTCTTCGGCGGCCTCAACAAGAGCAACCACCAGGACTGCGAGGACACCGACCGCGAAACGCTCGACCTCCCTTATAACCAGAATGAACTTATCGAAGCCATCGCCGCCGCCAATCCCCGCACAGCGGTAATCAACATAAGCGGCACCGGCGTGGCCATGCCATGGAAAGATAAGGTCGACGCCATAGTACAGGCATGGTATCTCGGCAACGAGACCGGCAATGCCCTCGCCTCCGTGCTTACCGGCGACATAAACCCAAGCGGCAAGCTCCCCTACACCTACTATGCGAGCCTCGACCAGTGCGGCGCCCACAAACTCGGCGAATACCCCGGCCACCCCGGCATCGACGAGCTGGGAAACAAAGTGATGGACATGCCCTACAACGAAGGCATCTTCGTGGGCTACCGCTTCACCGACAAGAACAAGCTCAAACCCACCTTCCCATTCGGCCATGGCCTGAGCTACACTGAATTCAAGTACGGCAAAGCCTCCATCGACCGCACAAGCGGTACCGCAGACGACACCTTTACCGTCACAGTTCCCGTAACCAACATCGGTGACCGCGCAGGCAAGGAAACAGTGCAGCTCTACATCTCCGACCTCAAGTCGACACTCCCCCGCCCCGTCAAAGAGCTCAAAGGTTTCAGGAAAATCGCCCTTCAACCCGGAGAGACAGCGGACGTGAAATTTGAAATCACAAGCGACGCGTTGAAATTCTTCGACCCCGACAAACATGCCTGGGTATGCGAGCCGGGCGCTTTCGAAGCCCTTATCGGCGCTTCGGCAACCGACATCCGCACCAAAGCAGGATTCAAACTCACGGAATCCGGACGTTAAGAATAATTCAGGCCGGAGAAAATTGCATATGGCAGTATTTCTCCGGCCTTTTCCATATCCTTTTTCCCCTCTTATCGCCAGCCATGAAACGTTTCTTAAATCTAATCTTACTGTCATCTTTATTTTCCTCGGCATTCGCGGAAGCCCCCTTGTTCGCGAACGAGGATCTAACAGCAAGCATAATAGAACCGGGAGTAACCGTACTGGAGACTACCGACAAGACAACCCTCTACCTTGTGGAGGGCGACAGCGCCGCCGTTCTGATTGATACCGGCACAGAAATAAAGAACCTCGACGAAATCATACGTCAGCTAACACGCAAACCCGTAAAAGTACTTGCCACACACGGCCATCCCGACCATATAGGCAACATCCGCTATTTCCCGAAAATATATCTCCATGAGGCCGACCACAATCTCGATTACAAAGAGCTGAAAGAGTACTGCGGCAAGATAAGTCCGCTCCGCGACGGCGACATATTCGACCTCGGGAACAGACGCCTTGAGGTTGTGCATACCCCCGGGCACACTCCCGGCTCGGTTGTATTCGTCGATTACGACAACGGCATGGCATTCACCGGCGATGCCTTCGGTTCCGGACAACTATGGATGCAACTGGCGCCGCAGGTGCCGTTCTCAACCCTTATAGACAGTTGCGGCAAAATGATAGAACTGATGTCGAAAAAAAATATCGACAAACTGTATGTTGGCCATTATCCATACCTCAAGCGGCCCCTCGGCATCGAATATCTGATTGATACAGACATAAATGCCCGGCGCATCGATGCCGGCGACACGTCCGAGTCCCGTCCTTTCGGCAACGACGCCCGTGTGATGCGTAACGGCAGATCGGAAATCGTATTCCTTCCGGAAGCTTCCGGGCGCAAAACCATGAGACAGCAGAAAGTGCTGCTCAAGCTCGACGATGTACATTACGGAGAGAACGGCCGGGCAGTACCCCCGCGATGGGAGCGCATTGTAGACTATCTCAAAGAAAACAATATCCGCGCCAATCTCGGCATCATAGGATTCTCCCTCGCGGAGGACCGTCCCGACTATTTCAACTGGTTGCACGAGGTAGCCGACATCGACGGCATCGAGTTCTGGAACCACGGATACCATAACAGGATGGGGCTCGACGAACCGGGAGAATTCGAGATCGATTTCGAATCCCAGCGACGCGCACTCCACCTCACCGATTCCCTCGCACAGGCAAAAGCCGGACTGAAGCTCCGCGCGTGGGGCCCGCACTGGACAAACTGCAATGAATATACCGACAGCGCTCTGGCGACAGTTAAATCTCTCGAAATGGTGTTCGGCCATCCCACACTGCATCCCGGCAGGAATTTCAAAGGCAAGGTAGTACGCATGAACCTTGAAATGGAATATCCGTTCCACAACCCGGTATATTCAGAATTCATTGTCAACTATCTGGGAAAGTGGCGAAAGCTCGACAGATTTTACCTTCAGGGACATCCTAATGCCTGGGACGACAGCCGGTGGGCGGAATTCACCGAAATCATAGACCGTCTCCGAGCCGATGGAGTCCGTTTCCTGACAATTTCCGAATTCCTCGATGAGAACTGACAGAATTACCGGCATACTGTTTCTTCTAACGTCCGCGTTACAGAACATTGCGACAGCACGTACCACCGTCTCCATCAACGACGGCTGGACTTTCCGGTACGACGGCGACACGGCCGCCGTTGCCGTACATCTGCCCCACTGCTGGAACGAAGACGCCTACAGTACCGCCGTATACCGGCGAGGCACCGGCGTATATACAAAACAGCTGAACGTTCCCGAAGATTTCAAGGGCAAAAGGCTCTTTCTGAAATTCGACGGCGCGGCAAACAAATCCGAAATCGCCATCGACGGCATTCCTGTATCATCGCACGTCGGCGCCTATTCCCCCCACACCGCAGATGTAAGCGAGTACCTCACCCCGAGCAGCACGCACCTTCTTACTCTCACCCTCGACAATGCCGACAGGACGATTCCTCCCTCATCGGCCGATTTTACTTTCATGGGCGGCCTATACCGCGACGCATGGCTCACGGCGGTCGATGAAATCCATGCCGATATCTGCACCGGCCCGGCATGCGGCTTCAAGGCCTCCACGGAGCTGAAAGCCGACGGCAGTGCGGCGCTGGACGTGGAACAGACAATTGTCAACGACAGCGACAAGGACGCAAGAATCGACCTCAGGGTGACGCTGCTGTCGGACGACGGAACAGAAATAGCCTCCGCGGACAGACGGTTCAAAGTAAAGGCTCACGCATCGTCGGCCGCCACGTTGCGGCTCGACGGTCTGAAAGATATAAGTCCATGGACGCCGGACAATCCCGTGCTCTACACCGTAAAGACGGAATTGTCGGAAGCGGGGCGACGTCTCGACACTGGAGAATGCCACACCGGCTTCCGCACCTTCGGCTTCGACTCCGAAGGCCGCTTCCTTCTCAACGGCAGCCCCTATAAGCTCCGCGGGATGTGCCGCCACCAGGACATGCGCCCCATGGGCATAGCCCTTGCCGACGAGCAGCATAGACGCGACATGCGGCTCATAAAAGATCTGGGAGCGAATTTTATCCGCATAAGCCACTATCCGCAGGACGATGCCGTCCTTGAGATGTGCGACCGCCTCGGCCTGATAGCATGGGAGGAAATTCCCGTAATCGACTACGTGCCCGACAGCGAGGCATTCGCCGCCAACTGCGAGACCATGCTCCGCGACATGATACGCAACCATTACAATCATCCGTCGATAGCCATCTGGGGCTACATGAACGAGATTCTGCTCCGCATGCCGGCGGCCGGCAAAGATGCCACGATACAGCGTACCCGCGCTCTCGCCGGAAGACTTGAAAAAGCACTGCGCGAGGAAGACCGCTCCCGCATGAGCGCCATGGCATTCCACGGAAGCGACATATACCATGATGCCGGCCTGACGGACATAAACGATGTCAAGGGCTGGAACCTGTATCAGGGCTGGTACGGCGGCTCTGTCGGCGATTTCGAGAAATTCCTTTCGCGCCAGCACCGCGAACATCCCGACCACAGGCTTGTCGTCAGCGAATATGGCGCCGGCTCCGACCTGCGTCTGCACTCTCTCGAACCGGAGCCTTTCGATTTCAGTATTGAGTACCAGCAGCAGTATCTCGAGCATTATGTGCCCGTCATCGAGGATTCCGCATTCGTGGCCGGAGCGTCGCACTGGAATTTCATAGATTTCTCGGCCGCCCACCGTGCAGAATCCATGCCTCATATCAACAACAAGGGTCTCGTCACCAACGACAGGCGCAAAAAAGACGTATATCACTATTATCGGGCGCGCTGGCACGACAGCGGCAACGATACCGTCGTCCATATAGCCACACGCGACTGGCCCGAACGCACCGAACTCATCGGCGAGGACGGCACAATAGTCCGTCCGGTAAAGGTCTACACCAACCTGCCGGCCATAACAATCACTGTTAATGGCAACAGCCATACCGCCAACAACATAGATAACTGCACGGCGGTATTCGACGTGCCCCTGAAAGCTGGCCTGAATACCATCACCGCGTCCGCACCCGGCAAACCCGCCGGTATTCTGGATATGGCATCCGTGACTGTAAACGGAATCGCCGCCAGCAATGGCATCATCGACCCCGAGACGAAAGAGCTGGCGATAAACGCAGGCTCCAACTGCTATTTCCAATCCGGAGCATCGGGTCTGGAATGGCTCCCCGACCGCCCGTACAGCGCCGGAAGCGGCTACGGCCACATAGGAGGCATACCCTCTGTCAGTCAGGACGAGGTGGCGCTCACCGACGACGGCCCACTCTTCCAACGCACCCTCTCAGGCGTGGAGGAATACCGCATCGACGTCGTGCCGGGACGCTACGAGGTGGAGCTTCTGTTTTCCGAACAGGCATCGCCCTCGGCCATGTCGGCTTATATGCTGGGGCATAACGCTTCCAACGGCAGCCGCCCGTGGACTGCGATGGATATCTCCATCAACGGCGCCGATGTGGAGCGCGATTTCTCTCCCGGCAATGTCGCCGGAGTAAAAAGCATGGTGAAACGGCGCTACTCCACCATCGCCGGCAAGTCAGGCATCGTTGTCACATTCACACCCCGCGAGGGCGCCACAAGCTCCCTGTCGGCAATAAAAATAAGAAAACTGTAGAATCATGTACCGACTATTAAGCACATTTCTGATAATCGTATTCGCCGCGCTGTCCGCGGATGCACAGGCGGTGTGGAACCGCAGCCACCTCGACAAGGTAAGGTCGCAGCTCGACAGACCGATGTATGCCACCGCATACTCCGCTCTGCTCCGGGAGGCAGACGCCATGCTCGGCGACACCCCTCTTTCGGTGGTGGATAAAAAACGGATGTCACCGGCAGGCGACAAACACTACTATACCAGCCTCGCGCGATATTTCCATCCGAACCCCGACACTCCCGACGGCCTGCCGTACGTGAACCGCGACGGCATAACCAATCCGGAAATCGGTCAGTGGGACAGAAACCGCCTCGGCGAGACCGCACACCGGATCAGCACACTCGGTCTGGCGTGGTATCTCAGCGGCGACGAGCGCTATGCCGCCAAAGCTGCCGAGTTCATCAGGGTATGGTTTCTCGACAAGGACACCCGCATGTACCCTAATTTCGAATATGCGCAAATGGTTCCGGGCGTAAACAAGGGCAAGGGGCGTCCTTATGGCGTCCTCGACGGATATTCATTTGTCGAACTGCTTGACGGCGCCGCCCTGCTCGACGGCTCGAAATCGTGGACGGCCAAAGACGCCAAAGCGTTGCGCAAATGGATGAGTTCCATGCTCGACTGGATGCTGACATCGGAACAAGGCCTGGAGGAAGCCGCCCAGAGCAACAACCACTCCACCGCCTACGACGCCATCGCCATTGCTATGGCAATATACACAGGCCGCTCGGACCTCGCAAAGAAAATTATCGAAAAGGTACCGGCGAAGCGCATCTTCACACAGATAGAACCCGACGGAACGCAGCCCCACGAGATGTGGCGCACCCTCTCCTACGGCTATTCACAATACAATCTCACCCATCTTATCGACATATTCCTGATGGCCGGCAAAATCGGCATCAACATCGACAAAGCCACCGATACCGACGGCCGCAATTTCTACAAGGCTCTCGACCTGCTCGCCTCCTACCTCGGAAAAGACGTCGGAGCATGGCCGGGCAAGCAGATAAACGGCTGGGAGGTAAAGCAGCAGGAGGTGGCGCGCGACCTATGGCGTGCCGGCACGCTTGTCGACAGCACCCGCGGGGATTACCGCAATCTATACCGCATGTACCGCATATTCCGCCCTGAGGAACGTTTCACCCTGCTCTACTACACCCCCGACGACGTCGACGACGCCTTCACCAAGGCATCCGCAACCCTGCGGAATGCCGTAAGCGCGGTGAATGCCGCTCGCGCAAAGAAAGACAACCGTATCGGACACAGACTGAATCCCTGTACACAGAATGCCGACGGCACCCCCGTACTGGTGCATCCTTACGACTGGACATCGGGCTTCTTCCCAGGCGAGCTGTGGCTTATGTACGAGTTCACAAACGATCCTTACTGGCGCCGGCAGGCAGCTTCCCATACATGGGTAATTGAGGAAGCCAAGATGCACGACGGCACACATGACCTCGGATTCATGATCGGCGACAGCTTCGGCAAAGCATGGGAAATCACCGGTGAAAGGAGCTATCTCGATGTAGTACATCAGGCAGCAAAGACTCTCGCCACACGCTTCAATCCCGCCGTCGGCGCAATCCGCTCATGGGACCACAACGCCGAGGTATGGCACTATCCTGTCATCATCGACAATATGATGAACCTGGAGATGATGTTCAAGATGGCAGACGCCACCGGCGACAGGCGTTTCCACGACATCGCCGTAAGCCATGCCGACGCGACGCTCCGCAACCATTTCCGAGACGACCATTCATCGTACCATGTAGTGGACTACGACCCCGACAACGGCGATGTGCGCATGCGCGTCACCGCCCAGGGATATTCCGACGACTCTTTCTGGAGCCGTGGCCAGGGCTGGGGTCTATACGGCTACACGATGTGCTACCGCCATACCGGCGCCCGCCGCTACCTCGATCATGCCGTCGCCATCGCCGACTGGTTCCTGTCCCTGCCGAATATGCCATCCGACGGAATCCCCTACTGGGACATGAAAGCACCCGGCACGGAGCATCCTGACAATGCATCCGTGCCCCGCGACGCCTCCGCCGCCTCGCTGACAGCATCGGGGCTATACGAGCTTGCCGAATATGTCGACTCCGGCAAAGCGCAATCATACCGCGACAAAGCCGCTCGGATTCTCGACAGCCTTGCGGAAGCCTACACCCTCGAGCCATATGACAGACAGATTTTCCTGCTCGGACATTCGACCGGACATCATCCCGGAGGCAGTGAAATCGACGTGCCGCTCGTCTATGCCGACTACTATTATCTCGAAGCCCTTCTACGGAAGCGCCATAAAGCCCTCTACGGCACCCCTCTGCGGCCTACAGCCGGAACAGACTGAAACACAGACTCCGACTTATAAATTATAATTCAATACGTTATCTATTTGTTTCGCATTCAAACGCAGAATCCGTTCAAAACCTATACATACTGTGACACCGGCGGCAGAATCTGCCACTTTGTCAGCCACGATACCGCCATTTCCCCTAAAAAACTTTTTGGCACACGATTTGTTTTTAATGATAGCAAAAGAAAGAAAACATAATTAACAAGACAAAATAAACTCATACAACCATGGGAAAAATCATTGGTATCGACTTAGGAACCACCAACTCCTGCGTTGCCGTACTTGAAGGTAACGCACCCGTTGTAATACCCAACTCTGAAGGTTCTCGCACCACACCGTCCGTAGTAGCTTTCGTCGACGGTGGCGAACGTAAAGTAGGCGAACCTGCCAAACGTCAGGCTGTAACCAACCCCAAACGAACAATCTACTCCATCAAACGCTTCATGGGCGAGACCTACGACCAGGTCCTCCCCGAAATCGAACGTGTACCTTATAAAGTTGTACGCGGTGCCAACAACACCCCGCGTATCGACATCGACGGCCGCGAATACACTCCGCAGGAGATTTCGGCAATGATTCTTCAGAAAATGAAGAAAACCGCAGAAGAACACCTCGGCCAGACTGTAACCGAAGCCGTAATCACTGTTCCGGCATATTTCAACGACGCCCAGCGTCAGGCAACCAAGGAAGCCGGCGAAATCGCAGGCCTCACCGTACGCCGTATCGTCAACGAGCCTACCGCAGCCGCCCTTGCCTACGGCCTTGACAAGACCAACAAGGACATGAAGATCGCCGTATTCGACCTCGGCGGCGGTACATTCGATATCTCCATTCTCGAACTCGGCGACGGCGTATTCGAGGTAAAATCCACCAACGGCGACACCCACCTCGGCGGCGACGATTTCGACCACGTGATCATCGACTGGATGGCCGACGATTTCCTCGCAAAGCACGGAGTAGACCTCCGCAAGGATCCTATGGCACTCCAGCGTCTGCGCGAAGCTGCCGAAAAAGCAAAAATCGAGCTTTCGAGCGCCACATCCACCGAAATCAACCTCCCCTACATCATGCCCGTCAACGGCGTGCCCCAGCACCTTGAAATGACACTCACACGTGCCAAATTCGAACAGCTCGCCGACAAGCTCATCCACGCAACACTCAAGCCCTGCGAGGACGCTCTCCGCGACGCAGGCCTGAAGGCATCGGACATCGACGAGGTAATCCTCGTAGGCGGCTCCACCCGTATTCCCGCCATCCAGCAGCAGGTAGAGAAATTCTTCGGCAAGGTACCCAGCAAGGGCGTAAACCCCGACGAGGTAGTGGCAATCGGCGCGGCCATCCAGGGCGGCGTACTCTCCGGCGATGTCAAAGATGTCCTTCTTCTCGACGTTGTGCCCCTGTCGGTAGGTATCGAAACCCTCGGCGGCGTGATGACAAAGCTTATCGAGGCCAACACCACAATTCCTACCCGCAAGAGCGAGACTTTCTCTACAGCAGCCGACAACCAGCCGTCCGTTGAAATCAACGTTCTCCAGGGCGAACGCCCCATGGCAAAAGACGACAAGCTTCTCGGCAAATTCCACCTCGACGGCATCGCACCCGCACCCCGCGGCATTCCTCAGATTGAGGTTACCTTCGAGATCGACGCCAACGGCATCCTCAACGTTTCCGCAAAGGACAAGGCTACCGGCAAGGAACAGAGCATCCGCATCGAAGCTTCCAGCGGCCTCACCGACGCAGAAATCAAACGTATGAAGGACGAAGCCGCCGCCAACGCCGAATCCGACGCACGCGAGAAGGAACGCGCCGACAAGATCAACCAGGCCGATGCAATCATCTTCCAGACAGAGAAGCAGCTCGGCGAGTTCGGCGACAAGATTCCCGCTGACAAACGCGCAGCCATCGAAGGTGCGGTAGCCAAACTGAAAGAAGCCCACAAGGCTCAGGATATCGCCGGTATCGACGCCGCAATCAAGGAAATCGAAACGACCTTCGGCGCCGTACAGCAGGATATCCTCAACGCTCAGGCACAGGCTCAGCAGGCACAGCAGAATCCTCAGGATTTCGGCGGCGCACAGAGCCAGCAGGGTTCCAACCCCGACGACCACGTCACCGACGTAGATTTTGAGGAAGTGAAATAAGACCACCAAGAATTACACTCATAAAAAAGTGCGAACCCCCAAGACAGGATTCGCACTTTTTTCGTAACTTTGGCGTTGAATAAGAAAAGATTATTGATTATGTCGGAAGCGGAAATGAATAGTTATCGGCTGACGTCGATGGAGGAGCCGGGCGACGAACGCATGGCTCAGATTATGCGCGAGGTTGCCGAGGATGCCCGCGAAAGCACCCGCAGGGCTGCCGAGCGTGTGGCTGCCGGAATCGAGGCTGCGACTCAAGATGCCCGTGCAAGAGTTGAAGAAACGATTAATCGGCTTCGCAATGGCGGCAAATGAGCATCGTCCTGTTCTTATTGTGATAGCCGGGCCTAACGGTTCGGGCAAGACTTCTGTGACCTCCAAAATACTTCATCATGAGTGGTTGGAGGATTCGGAATATATCAATCCCGACAACGTAGCTCGTGACGTTTTCGGCGACTGGAACAATCAGGATGCAGTTCTAAAGGCGGCCAACTATTGCAATGATTGGCGAGAAAGATGTCTTGCAGAACGCAAGAGCCATATCTTTGAAACCGTGATGTCGGCAAGCGATAAGGTTGATTATATCCTTCGGGCTAAGGAAGCAGGTTTCTTTGTCCGACTGTTTTTTGTATCGACTGAATCCCCTACCATCAATGCCAAGCGCGTAGCGAACCGGGTGCTGAATGGCGGTCATGATGTACCTATTCCTAAAATCATCTCCCGCTATGACAAGTCCATTGCCAACTGCATTGCTTTAGCGCCATACGTTGACAGGCTCTATGTCTATGACAACTCAATCGAGGATACAGAAGCACGGCTTCTCTTCCGTTTGAGTGATGGAGAGCTGGCAAAACGTTATGTCGAGAACCTTCCAACATGGGCTTCACCTATACTCCCAAAATAAAGAACGGCAGGGTAAACTATATTATTCTTATGAATTTTAGTTACAAAGATATTCGTCAGATAAGTAAGAATAACTGCTGATTTCCACCCGGTTCAGATGTCAATACGTCTGAACCGTTTTTTTATTAAATATCCGCAAGTTCCATTTATTCTGAAAATTGTTTAAAGAATATTTTTAGATTTCAAAAATAATATCATAACTTTGTATTATCAATCATATACCTGAAAGACACAACACACATACCAATGCAACAATAGAATGCCTTATGTTTTTGCGTCTCAGAAATCTGAAAAGCCATCAAAGATCGGGCGCCTTATCATTTTACAATAAAACAACTCAAATAACCTAAATCTTAAATTATCTATGAACCTAAAGTCAAAATCAAACTTGCAAGGCATCATGCACCGCCTTCTGGCGACAATGCTGCTCTTGGTTGCCATGCCTTTCTACGGCATAGCACAGGATATGATTTCGGGTACAGTAACCGATGAAACGGGAGAACCCCTCATTGGTGTATCGGTCGTAGTTAAAGGCTCCAAGACCGGTGTAAACACCAATCTGGACGGCAAGTACAGCATCAAGGCCCGCAAAGGCCAGACACTGGAATTCTCCTACGTCGGCATGCAGTCCCAGAACGTAAACGTAGGCGGCAAAGCAGTCATCGACGTAGTGATGAAATCATCTACCGAGAACCTCGACGATGTGATTGTCGTAGGCTATGGCAAACAGAAAAAATCCACAATCACCGGTTCTGTGTCCGCCATCAAAGGTGACGAGCTTCTTCAGGCTCCGTCGACACAGCTCACCCAGCTGCTCGGCGGCAAGGTTGCCGGCATCTCTTCTATCCAGACGTCCGGCGAGCCCGGCGCCGATATGGCATCGCTCCGTATCCGCGGCTCCAACAACGCCGTCACCTATATCGTCGACGGTGTTCCACGTCCAATAGATGAAATCGACCCTAACGATATCGCCAGCCTCTCCGTACTTAAGGATGCCGCCGCAACGGCAGTCTACGGCCTCAATGCCGCCGGCGGTGTCATCATAGTGACGACAAAAAAAGGTGTGTCCGGCAAACCGCGCGTAACCTACGACGGATCCTACGGTATTTCGACAAACGCCAATTTCCCCGAATTCATGAACGGCGTACAGTTCATGAACTATTATAACCTCGCCGAAATGATGGACCAGCTTGCCAACGGAACCATCACCGACCGCAGCCAGTACGCCCCCAAATACACCACAGAGATGTACAAGCTCGTAACCAACGACGATCCTGACGACGGTTACGACAACTACGACTATCTGAGCGAGGTATTCGGCACCGGATATACCACAAAGCATACCATCGCCATGCAAGGCGGAACGGACAACCATACCTACTACGCATCGCTGGGCTACCTCGGACAGAAAGGTAACATCGACAATTTCAAGTACAACCGCTACACGATGCGATTCAATCTTGAATCGAAGCTCGCCAAATACTGGACGCTCAACATGGGCGCTTCCGGCTTCGTAACCGACAACACCACTCCGGGCTATATCTCCGGTGGCGCCGACAACGGCAGCTCCGAGGTCGGCTATATGTCGATTGCACACCAGACAATCGCCATGCACCCTTATCTCGCTCCCAAGTACGAAGGCCTGTACACCGGCGTTATGGCCAATAACAGTTCCAATGCAAACAGCCCGCTGGCCGCCATCTACGAATCGGGCAACAAGAAGACCAACGGCATCTACATCCGCTCCAACGTTTCGCTCCAGTTCGATTTCCCCTGGGTGAAAGGACTGTCGGCAAAGGTATTCGGGTCATATGACTTTACAAACTCCACCAACAAGAACCTCGACACCCCCTTCAAGGTAAACCTTTACAACAAAGCGGCAGGCACATTCTCGACAGTACAGGGCGAAAAAGGCACATCAATCAAAATAGGAGAAGGCAGCACATACTCCAAGCAGCTTCTCGGCAATTTCCAGATCAACTACGACAACTCCTTCAACGGCGTGCACAACGTATCGGCACTCGTCCTTATGGAAGCCCGCGAATACAAGACCAACAATATGGCCGCATACTCCAAAGACCTCAATTTCGCCGAACTGCCTGAGCTAAGCTACGGTACGATGAGCAGCATCAGCGGTTCGAGCAACAAAACCCGTATGCTCGGCTACGTATTCCGCGCCAGCTACAACTACGACAGCAAATATTTCGCCGAGTTCAGCGCACGCTACGACGGCTCCTACAAATTCTCCGGCAACACCAAGGGCAAACGCTGGGGATTTTTCCCCTCCGGCTCCGTAGCATGGCGCATCAGTCAGGAAAATTTCATGGAAGCCGCCCGCACATGGCTTACCGACCTTAAAATACGCGGATCCATCGGCCTCGTCGGCGATGACACAGGCTCAAAAGCCTATGCTTTCCTCAGCACCTATGGAACCGGCAACAAGGTATTCTTCAACGGAGTAACCAACAACTCCATATATCAGATGTATGTTGCAAACCCAAATCTGACATGGACCAAGACACGCTCATGGAACGTCGGTTTCGACGCCACCCTCTGGAACGGCCGTTTAGGCGTGGAATTCGATGCATTCTATAATTTCACCTACGACATCCTCCAGTCGCTCGGCAGCGACTACCCGCCATCGATGGGCAACTATTATCCTTCGTACGCCAACCTGGGCCAGACCGACGCCAAAGGTATCGATGTTCTTGTAACGCACAACAGCACCTTCAATGTCGGCGGGCGCCCCTTCAACCTCTCCATTGCCGGCAACGTATCGTGGGCCAAGAACCGCTGGCTGCGCTACCCCGACGCCGCAAACACCCCCGAATGGCGCAAACGCACCGGCACAAGCCTCTGGGCTGTTCAGGGCTGGCTTGCCGACGGCCTCTACAAAACTGAAGAGGAAATCGACAACTCCGCATGGTACGGCACACGTCCCAACATCGGCGACATCAAATATGTGGACCGCAACGGCGACGGCAAAATCGACTCCGACGACCGCGGACGCATAGGCCGCGGCCTGCGCCCCGAAATAACCTTCGGTCTGAACATTGGCGCCAACTGGAACGGAATCGACCTTAACGCCCAATTCACCGGCGGCGCCAAATTCGACGTATCCATGACAGGTACCTACTATAACGGATATGACGACAACACCATATGGACGCAGACTTTCAAGGAAGGCGGCAACTCGCCCCTCTACCTCGTCCGCAATGCATGGAGTATCGACAATCCCAACGGCACCATGCCCCGCCTTACCACCGGCAATACCAGCCATGGCGGTGACAACGGCCTCGCTTCCTCTTTCTGGTTCCGCAAAGGCGATTATCTTCGTCTGAAATCTCTCCAGATAGGCTACACATTCCCCGCCAAATGGATGAGCAAAGCCAGCATACAGAAACTCCGCATATACCTCGAAGGCTCGAATCTGTTCACAATCGACGGCCTGCCCGAAGGCTTCGACCCCGAATCACCGGAAGTGAACAACGGCTACTATCCCCAGCAGCGCACCTACATGGGCGGCCTTACTTTAACTTTCTAATTCCGACAGACTATGAATACAAAAATATTCGGCAGCTTTCTTGTTGCAGGTGCCGCAATGTCGCTGATGTCGTGCAGCGATTTTCTCGACACCACCCCGACAAACTCAGTGTCGGACAAAACGATATGGAGCAAATATGAGTACGCCCAGCTGCATGCCAACTACATGTACGAGGACCTCAACTACACCAGCGGCTACGGAACAAACGGCGCAGGCTGCACCCGCGACTGTTCCATAGGTCTGAGTGAATCGCTCACCGAGCTTTTCAAATACGGCGGCTACAACTACACGAGCATGAACCGCATACCCTCCGAATTCGCCTACGGCGGCGTGTCGACACTCTCCAACAGCTATGTCGACACCTATCTCGGAGCATGGACGTCGATGTACAAATACATCTCTGTAGCGAACCAGGCAATCTCGAATCTGCGCCAGTACGGCACATTCGAAGCCTCCAAAATGCTTGAGGTGGAAGCTGAATTCCGGTTCTTCCGCGCCTTCTACTACTCTA
Source organism: uncultured Muribaculaceae bacterium (assembly GCA_910576775.1). Lineage (GTDB taxonomy): Bacteria > Bacteroidota > Bacteroidia > Bacteroidales > Muribaculaceae > CAG-873. The sequence goes on from CAJTJV010000003.1 coordinate 133,745, forward strand.
TTCTCGCAAAGCGCTATCCGAAACTTATCCTATATACCGAAAACCTTGAGGACTACAACAAGGACCACTCCGCCGTGGAGGTGTCCGAGATATATGAGTTCATCTATCAGGATCTCAAGTTCGCCGGCGAGCATCTGCCCGAAAGCACCACTCCCAACGGCCGTCTCACCGCCGGAGCAGCCTATGCCCTGATGTCACGCGTGATGCTCTACGCCGAACGCTGGAAAGACGCTGCCGACGCTGCCAAAAAAGTTATCGGCATGGGCTACAGCATGAATTACACAGACCTTGACGCGCCCTTCAAAGCGGGTGGCGAAGGCGCCATACTCCAGATATGCTTCGACATAAGCGCCCAGACACATCAGTTCGACTGCTATTACTCTCCCGGCGGCGACCGCGCTGCATTCGGCAACCCCGTCAGCGGCGGTTACGGCGGTCCGACCCAGGAAATGGTGGAATCGTTCGAACTCAAGACCGGAGGCCAGCCAGACTGGAGCGAATGGCACACCGCGGAAGGCACTCAGGCCACTCCGCCCTACAGCAAGCTTGAGCCGCGCTTCGCCCATACGGTACTCTACAATGGTGCATCCTGGAAGGGCCGTACTATAGAATCCTTTGTCGACGGTGCCGACGGATGGCTCGAATGGATGAAAGCTGACATCAGCGAAGGCCGTTCCGCAACCGGCTATTTCCTGCGCAAACGCGTCGACGAGACCAACAGATTCGCCAATGCCTCCAAGTGCACGAAGCCTTTCACCTTCATCCGTCTCGCGGAAGTGGTGCTCAACTACGCCGAGGCTCTCTACAGGCTCAACCAGCCTGAAGATGCACTCATCCAGGTAAACAATGTCCGCACCCGTCCGGGCGTAGGTCTTCCCAAACTCGAATGCAGCGGCGAGGCCATAATGGATGCAATCCGTCAGGAACGCAAGGTGGAACTCGCATTCGAAGGCTTCTATTACTGGGACATGCGCCGCTGGGGTCTCGCCCACACAGCTTTCACAGGCACACGTACGCACGGTCTGAAAATCATCCGGGAGGCCAACGGAACTTTCACATATTATTATGTGGAATGCGACGACCAGAACCGCAATTTCCCCGAAAAACTCTATTCACTCCCCATTCCGCAGAATGAGCTCGACAACAACAAGAGCATCACTCAGATTCCCGCATGGAACTAATATTTAAGAGCAATCTACTATGAAAAAGAATCTATTATATATTCTGGCAATGGTTTTTCTGGCCGCTACCTTCACATCGTGTGAGGAACCGGAGTATGTGAAGCCGACCGCCGACCGTCAGGGTCTCACAAGCCTCACGGCCATATTCACTTCAGGTCAGTTCACCGACCAGCAGATGGCGCGTCTCGACCTGGGGGATGAACTGCCCGAACGTCTTGTCATTCCCGTGCCCTGGTATTTCCCCGTCACATCGGACAACGAGACCTCTCCATATATGACTAAGGTACGCGTACAGGCCGCTCTGGCCCCCAACTGTATCATAACTCCCCCGCTGACTGTTCTCGACCTCACCAAGGAGAACGAGTTCGTTTATACCGACGCACACGGCAACTCCAAAAATATCATCATCACCGGCGAACGTGTAAAATCGAATGCCTGCGAGCTTCTTTCGTTCGCTATCGAGGATCCGGCCATCAGCGGCATCATCGACAAGACTAAAAAAACTGTCTCCATCATCTCCACCAAGGATCTGTCGTCCGTCAAGGCATCGTATGAGGTTTCGGCTCACGCCACTATCAGCCCCGACCCCTCCGAGACTCCGCTCAACTACAACGAGCCTGTCAAACTCACCGTCATCGCACACGACGGTGTGACGAAAACGGAATATACTGTCATAAAAGGAGGTCCCGACAAGGTGGATTTCGGCTACGAGAAGAGCAGCCTCGAACATCTTTTCAATTTCGACCCTGTCACCACGCTCGGAATGCCTGACAACGGCAGTGCCATAGGCCCGACGATCGCAGCTCTCGGTGGCAAGCTCGTCATCTGCAAGGGCGACGGCAGCACACCGATGTATATCAACGGTCTGACAGGCGCACAGATGGGCGAAATCAACCTTGGCGCGGCTGAAGCAGGTGCCGTAACCAACGACGCCGCGGAGCACATGCTTATCGTCAACAAGGCCGCGAGCAAGAGTACGGTGAACATCTACCGCACCGGCAGCGTCACCGAAGCCCCCGTCCTGTTCCACTCGTTCCAGAACCCGACAAGCTGCCCCGTAGGTTCTGAAATCAAAGTCAACGGCGACATCGACGGCGATGCGGTAATAGTCCTCAACATAGAAGGTGTAACGGGCGTCACGACTGCCAATGACATCGTAGTAGTCCGCGTCGAAGGCGGTGTGGTAACAAGCACCACTACCCGCAAGCTCGGCAATTTCAGCTGGGGCGCATCCCCCGTCAACGGAGCCGGCATAGCAGCCCGCACGAACAACCCCGACGACGGCTTCTTCTATTCGAAATACAGCAGCACGTTCAGCTTCATATCCGGAAGCAACTCCGTCAGCGGCAATTTCACAAACGACACCACCGGCTGGGGTCTGAACGCCAACAATATGGACGCCAAGACATTCAACGGACAGCACTACCTTGCTCTCTTCATCGTAAGCCATTTCCCGGCATGGGGTATGGGTCCGCAACTGTATGTTTACAATACTACCGACATGAGCAAATTCAGCGGTACGGCTGTAAACGACCTTGCCTGCCTCGACCTCGCTTTCGCCGACATAGAATGGTATCAGAAAGGCGTCAACGCCACGGCTTCCGGCGACGTCTGCATGGCACCGACAGCCGACGGCTACAAGCTCTATATCTACTACTACGACCATAACTCCCAGGTTATCGGCGGCTATGCCCTCGACTGCATCAAACGTTAAACCATAAAACAGCGGAACAGTCCCGTCGGACGACGGCGGGACTGCTTCTCCCCATATCACAGCAATGAAAATAAGCAATATTCTCAAAAATACATTTATCGTCCTCGCCCTCGGACTTGCCTCGGTATCGTGCTCCGACGATTTCACCGACAACGAATGGTGGTGGGGGCCGGTAGATGACGACTCCGAACTTACCGAAAAACCCCGCTACATGTGGATCGACGCGGCAGCCAATTTCCAGCGCTTCGCCAATTCCAAGGAAAACATAGCGGAAGACCTGCAAAAGGCATACGATGCCGGCATCACCGATGTTGTCGTCGACGTGCGCCCCACGGAAGGCGACGTACTATTCAAGACCTCGGCGGTCGACCAGGTTACAAAACTCGCCAACTGGGAAGGCGGCTACCATTTCCACGAACGCACCGCCACATGGGACTATCTTCAGGCATTCATCGACGCAGGACATGAAATAGGCCTGCGTGTACATGCCGCCATGAATACTTTCACCGGTGCTCACAGCTACGCCTACGACCTCGGCGACATGGGTCTGGGCTTCCGCGATGACAGCAAGAAAGACTGGTTTACCGTAATAAACTACAACGGCAACCTTGTCAACGTAATGGACTGCACCGACGACAGCTACCGCACCAAATTCTTCAACCCCGCCAACGACGACGTACAGCAGTTCCTGCTCACTCTTATAGGCGACCTTGCCAAATACAACGTCGACGGCATCTTCCTCGACCGTTGCCGCTACAATGACTGGGCTTCCGATTTCTCCGACGTCACCATCAAGAAATTCGAGGACTACCTTGGCAGCAGCATAAACTGCGACACCAAGAGCATTCCCGAGACCTACAAAAAGCAGTGGATCGCATTCCGCGCCAAAACGATACATGACTTTATCGAGAAGGCCGCGGAAACTGTGCACAGTGTAAACCATCCCATTCAGTTCGGTGTATATGTCGGAGCATGGTACTCCACATATTACGAATGCGGTGTGAACTGGGCCAGCCCGAAATACAATGCCGCCAACCAGTACCCGGCATGGGCAAGCATTGAATGGAACCGTTACGGTTATGCCGACCACATCGATTATCTGCTGCTCGGCGCCTACGCCGGAGCTGACAAGCTTTACGGTTCCACCGAGTGGACATGCCAGGGCTTCTGCCAGCTTGCAAAAGAAAAACTCTGCGGCGATGTACGCTTCTCCGGCGGCCCGGACGTCGGCAATGGTACGGGCTGGACGGAAGGCAAACGTCCGGACGCCGTAACCAACAGCATCGATGCCTGCATGAGCAGCGCCGACGGCTATTTCATTTTCGACATGGTACACGTACGCATGTATGAGTACTGGAATGCCATCAAGACCGGTGTCGATAAATACAAATCCACGATTGAGCAGAAATGACACAGCCGCGCACATACAATAATGTCGCAAGCCTCGCGCTTGCGACATTATTCGCCCTTTCCGCATCGGCACAGGGCCTTGAGACACAACTTATTGAGGGGAAAGTCCTCTCGGGGAACAAAGGCATAGGAAATGTCGCCGTTACCGACGGCACAAACATTGTGCGCACAGCGGCCGACGGCAGTTACAGCATCCTCACACCCGCGGATACGCGATTCGTCTATATCACTATCCCCTCCGGTTATGAGGTGGAGAACAAGAATGCCACCATCCCCCAGTTCTACAAGGAAATCGGGACTGCCGACAATTACAATTTCGAGCTTAGAAAATCGGCTGTGGATGACAAAAAACACGTGTTCTTCGTCCATACCGATGCCCAGGTAACATCCGAAGACGAGCTGAAACTTTACAGCAAAGTCGTAGCCGACAACGCAGAACTGGCAAAAAAATACGGCAGGATGAAGAAATTCGCCTTCGACTGCGGCGACATAGTAGGCGACTCTCCCTGGCTGTTCCCCGGATATATCGAGACTGTCGAACCTCTCGGCATGCCAATGTACCGCGCCAAAGGCAATCACGACTCCGATTACCGCGGCCGCACTTTCGAGACCTCCTACAAGACATTTGAAAAATATTTCGGCCCGACACATTTCTCCTACGACTGCGGCGATGCCCACTACATAATCGTCAACAACATTTTTTACACCGGCTACGGAATCAACTATTTCGGCTATGTGCCCGAAAATACATTCAGATGGCTGGAACAGGACCTCGCCGGCGTCGGCAAGGACAAACTCGTATTTGTGTTCATGCACATTCCCAGCGCCCTTGTATCCGATATCAGCAAGACCAAGTTCGACCCCGACCTTATGACAAACGTGCGTCAGTTCCACGAGCTTTTCAAGAACAACGACACACATATCATTTCGGGTCACACGCATTTCAACGCCAACATGGAGTACAACGACCGCCTTATGGAGCACAACACCGCTGCCGCCTGCGGCACCTGGTGGAAGACCGAGGAATGCATGGACGGCGCTCCCCACGGCTACGGCGTCTACGAGGTGGACGGCAACAAGGTGAAATGGTACTACAAATCCTCGGGCTACGACCCTGACTATCAGATGCGCGTCTACGCTCCCGGCGCTGCCGGCGAGCATCCCGACGACGTTATCGCCAATGTATGGAACTACGACACCAAATGGAAGGTAGAGCTTCTTGAGAACGGCAAAAAGACCGCTGACATGGAGCAATACACCGGCTACGACCCCATTTCCAAAGCCCATTGCAGCGACCGCAGTATTGTTGTCTACGAATGGATATGGCCTGCCACAAACGGCCACATGTTCCATGCCAAACCTCAAATTCCGGGTTCGAAACGTCAGGTGCGCGTCACCGACCGCTTCGGCAAAGTTTATATCTCAGACGTAAAATAATATGCTCAACAGATTTTTTCTATTCCTGACAGCCTTTCTTTTCTGCGTTCCGGCAGTTTCTGCCCGGACAGCACAGCCGGAAAAAAGAAAACCGGCTCTTATGTGGATCGACGGCTCCGCCAACCATCAGCGTTTCTCCAACCCCGACACAGTGGACTACTATATGAAGAAACTCCACGACCTCGGATTCACCCACGCCGTGGTATGCGTCCGCCCTATTTCCGGAGAAGTGCTCTACGACAGCGAGATCGCTCCCAAATATCCTACCGCACGCCCTGATTACGACTATTTAGGCACTTTCATCGAGTCGGGCCGTCGCAACGGCATCGGCATCATAGCTTCGATGAACGTATTCTGTGCCGGACACAACTATCACGACAGCGGCCTTATTTATTCGGGGCATCCCGAATGGGCGAGCGTCGTCTACGACCCCGTCCGCGGCATCGTTCCAATCACAGAACAAAAAGAGAAATACGGCGGCATGGTGAATCCTGTCAACAAGGAGTACCAGGACTACATCATAGAGGTGATGAAGGAGATTGTCACCAAATACCCCGGTCTCGACGGACTTATGACCGACCGCGTGCGCTTCGATGGCATCCAGGCTGATTTCTCCGACCTCAGCCGCAAAGAATTCGAAAAATACCTCGGCAAGAAAGTCAAGAAATTCCCCGGCGATATTCTATCGTGGGACAACAGCGGGAAGCATCCCAAGCCCGTACCCGGAAAGTATTTCAAGCAGTGGATCGAATGGCGCGCCGGAGTCATACACGACTTTGTCGCCAAAGCCCGCAAGGCAGTCAAGGCCACGCGCCCCGACATTCCTTTCTGCACCTACACCGGCGCATGGTACCCTTCATACTATGAGGTAGGCGTGAATTTCGCAAGCAAGGATTACGACCCGTCGAAGGAATTCGACTGGGCAACTTCCAAATACAAGGACTCAGGTTATGCCGAGCTTATCGACATATACACCACCGGCAACTATTATACCGACATAACCATCGACGAATACCTCGCCAATGGCGGTAACGAAATATGGAACGAGACGGACTCCCAGGCTCAGTCGGGAACATGGTACTGTGTGGAAGGATCCTGCAAGAACCTGCGCAGGATTCTGGGCAAAAACGAATTCCTCGGCGGCATCCTTGTCGACCAGTTCTATGACAATCCCGAGAATCTCAGCCATACCATAACCGAGAACCTCAAAGATTCCGACGGCCTTATGGTATTCGACATCGTTCACATCATAACCAAGAACCTGTGGGACGAAGTGGAAAAAGGTATGAAAGATTATGACGCAGCGAGCACTCTCGATTGATGCGCTCCGCGGCTATGCGATCGTCACAATGGTGCTCAGCGCCACCATTGTGACGACTTTGCTGCCGGGCTGGATGTCGCACGCACAGACTCCCCCGCCCACCCATGAATTCAACCCCGAGCTTCCCGGCATCACATGGGTCGACATGGTATTTCCGACCTTTCTTTTCGCACTCGGGGCCGCGTTACCGTTCTCCGTAGGCCGCAAGTTCCGTAAAGGTATCTCAAAGGCGGCTCTGTCGGCTAAAGCCCTCTGGCGCGGCATAAAACTCGCCTATTTCGCTATTCTTATCCAGCATTTCTATCCCTACATGCTCTCCAGTCCTCAGGATATGAAAAGCTGGATGCTTGCTATCTTCTGTTTTGTCCTGCTGTTTCCGATGTATATGCGTCTGCCATGGAAGATGCCGTCCTTGGCGCGTACGGCCGTACAACTCGTCTCAATGGCCGTCGGCATCATCGTCATGCTCAATCTCAACTATGCCGGCGGGCAGTCCTTATCCCTCTATACAAGCAATATCATCATCCTGATACTCTCCAACGTGGCCGTCTTCGCCACCCTGCTCTATCTTTTCACTATCGACAGACCTTACACACGGATAGGCATCCTTGCCGTCCTCGCCGGATTATTCCTCTCCGCCGATGCCGACAGCGCTTCGTGGCAACATGCCGTTCTCGGCTACAGCCCCGCATGGTGGCTGTTCAATCCTTTCTACCTCAAATACCTTTTCGTAGTCATGCCGGGCTGCTATGCCGGCGAGATTCTTTTGCGATGGTATGCAAATGGCGCTGCCAAAGAAGCCGGAAAAGAAAAGACATATATCGCTCCGGCCCTTGTCGCAATCACTCTCTTCATCGTAATATCGAACCTCTATTTCCTTTATACCCGTCAGCTCGTGATGAATCTCTGCTGCTCGGCATCGGCAATCGCCGCCGGATGGTATATCCTCCACGGCTGCACAGGCAACGGTTACTCCGCACTATGGCGCCGCCTGTTCGCTTTCGGAGCTTTCATGCTGATTCTCGGCCTTGCGTGGGAATCGTACGAGGGCGGAATAAAGAAAGACCCTGTGACATTCAGCTATCTCTTCACAACCGGAGGCCTGTCGTTCATGACTCTGATTTTCTTCAGTATAATTTGCGATTACTATAGTTGCCGCCGAGCCACCTCCTTCCTTGTCCTTTCGGGACAGAATCCTATGATGGCGTATGTGGCCGCCGACCTGCTGGTTTATCCGGTTCTGAATATCTGCGGGATTACAAAATATTTCGGAGTTTTCACCCAATCGGTTTTCGGCGCTTTCATGCAAGGCGTTATTCTCACATCGCTCGCCGTCGCCGTAACCATGCTCTTTACCAAACTGAAATGCATCTGGCGCACGTAAACACAAAACACATAAAATCGCTTCTATCCATTCTCTGTCTCGCAACAGCTGCCATTGCCGTGGCACAACGTCCGTTACCGGTAACGGGCAGCTGGATAAACCTTTTCCATCAGGACGACCGCAACAAGTATTCCAATCCGGAAGCCATCGACAATACGAATCCCGACATGTGGCGCGCAAAAATCGACCAAATGCACCGGCTCGGCATTGAATACATCATTATAATGGCTGTCGCCAATGACGGAAAAGCTGATTACCCATCCAGAATAATGCCTCCGGCATATTCTGAGGAGAGAGAAAGCCCGGTAACAGCGATTCTCGACCGCGCGGCAACCTACGGAATGCACGTATTTCTCAGCATCGGCTGGGCTGAGAATCAGGACGACAATCTGAAACGCCCCGAGATATTGAACCGCCAGATGGAAATAATGGATGAATTGGCGGCACTCTACGGCACTCACAAAGCAATGTACGGGTGGTATCTGCCTGTTGAGGACTGTCTCGGCCCGGTGTTGCCTGAAACATCTGTCGCAGCAGTCAACAAACTCGTTGATAAAGCCGGGAAGCTCACGCCAGGCAAGAAAACTATGATATCTCCCTATGGTTTTTTCTGCTCGGATTTCGATAATCCAACGTTCGCCGAACGCATCAGCCGGCTCAAGGTCGACATTATCGCTTATCAGGATGAAATAGGATGCGTACGCGAAGAATTCCCCCTGCCACGTCTGCGCGAGAACTGGAAAAAGATAAAAGCCATCCACGACAAGACCAATATTGAACTTTGGGGTAACTGCGAACTGTTCACTTGGGAAAAAGGTCTCAATAACCGTCAATCGGCCCTGATACCGGCAGCACAGGGCCGGATTACGGGGCAACTACAAGCGGCCACCGACGGCGGAGTCGCCCGCATAATATCATTTATGACTTGCGGAATTCTTGATGACGGCAGCGACAATTTCATTCTCGGCCAACCGGGAGTATCAGCGACGGCATACGATGAATATCAACGATGGCTCGCCGGCGACGAGAAATATCTGTTACTTGAAAAGTCGATGTCCGGAACTCTCGGCAATATGGCAAAGGACGCTACCAATCCTCTTTTCGACGGTATTTACGGAACCGAGAATCCAAACGACAAGGCTTGGCAGAAACTGAATCCCGGCCATACAGATTTCACAGTTGACACAAAAGGTTGCAGCCGTATTTTCCTACGTTTTCTTGACTGCATGAAGAAAGATATCATACTTCCTTACAAAGTGGCTCTTTCAATACCCGATAATAACGGAAACTATAGTACGGTATCAGTCAGCGACATATCACATTACCCGAACGACCTGCACGACACATGGGTAGAAGGTATTATAATACAGACCCCGGAAACAGAGAATGCCCGCATCACCATTCTTTGCGATGGCACAAGCCTTATCGACGAAATAACTCTCCTACCTTGAGAAGGCCTTCAAGCAACTCAATGCACGCCAAGAAGCTCTATGTCGAAGATAAGCGTGGAGCCACCGGGAATACCCGGCTGATTGAATTTGCCATATCCCTGCGCAGCCGGAACATATATTTCCCATCGATCACCGACATGCATCCGCTGTAAAGCTATTATCCAGCCTGGAATAAGCTCTCGCAGCCTGAACGCAGGGGCAACACCGCCTCGGCTGCTGTCGAAGGTCTTGCCATTTATTGTCTTTCCGACATAATGCACTACGACTACACTGCTACGGCCCGGAGACGGTGATTTAGGATTGCCTGCTTTAATCACCTTATAATAAATGCCTTTATCAATAGGGGACACTCCAGGCTCCAAAGCTTTTTCTGCAAGCCACTGCTGATTTTTACGTATATATTCCTCTTTTGCCATATTATGCTTCTATAACCGAATTTAATCAGACGTTTTCGATTATTATCATGTAGGAGGCGGAGAATGTCTCACCGGGGGCAAGGAAATTGGTGTGCTCCCGTTCGGAGAAATCGCCCTCGAAACCGATTCTGTCCGCTCTACCCCACCACGGCTCTATGCAGACGAAGGGGACGTTTTTACGCACGGGCGACCACAGGCCGACAAGAGGCGCATTGAACAGCAGCGACAAGTATGGCGTACGGTTCTTGCCAAGCAGCGACACACGCCGCGCCTGACGGTCGGCAAGAATCAGGGCATCATTGTCGAACGACGACGCTGTTATAGGGAACATGGATTCGTCATCAAGACACACGTCCACAAGTTTTTCGCCCACGCATCCTTTCTCTTCGATAAGCTCACTCCTGATACTGCGGCTATCGAAAAGGAAATAACCGTGAATCGAGTCGGCGGCATCAAACTCCGGTAAATTGAACGCAGGGTGCGCCCCGATATGAAATGCCATCTCTTCCGTATCGAGATTCCTGACACGCCACATCACATCTATACGCTCTTCCTGAAGCCTGTAACCTATTTCCAGACGAAAGCGGCGCGGATATTTCACCAGTGTGCTATCATCGGCCTCAATGGCGAACCATGCCTCGTCCTCCGGGGTGTCCTCTATTACAGAAAATTCCATGTCGCGGGCAAAGCCATGCTGGCCGAGCGCGAATTCCTTGCCGTCCATGCGGTAGCGGCCGTTCCATACGGCGCCTACAAGCGGGAAAAGGACGGGCGAACGGCGTCCCCAATATGTAGCGTCGCCCTGCCAGAGATACTGTTGTCCGGTGATATTGTTGATTATGCTGTGGAGTTCGGCTCCGTGAGAATCGATTTCGACTGTCAGGAGATTGTTTTTCAGAGTCTGTTTCATAACGGATACAAAGTTATCATATTATCATCAAAATTGCAACCTTAGAAACATCCCATCATAAAACGGTTCTATAACTCCATAAACAAAATTTTCCAGATCTATTAAGCTGATTATGTGAGAAATTTGTTGTATCGTTTGTGAACGAAAAATAAGAAAGAAGATAATTTTATGGCACGACCTATAGCAGAAACCCCAGTTTTGACCGGAGAGGACGCCGTGCGTTTCGAGCGTATCAGGCTTGAAGTGGAAGAACTCTCCAAAGAACAACGCGCAGAAAACTCAAAAAAGCTCAAAGAGGCGGTAAAGGAAGCCAAGAAATACATCACCGTCTGCATTTGAGATGAAGCTTATACGACTTACTCCGGATATCGAACTCACCGGATTTGATTGTGGCGACGAAGATTTGAACAATTTTCTTGTCGAGGATGCGTGACAAGCGTATCGCCACGTCATTTATTCTTGAAGATGATAGCAATATCGTTGCCTATTTTTGTCTGTTGAACGACAAGATAAGCAGACAGGAGATTACCAACAACCAATGGAAAAAGATAAAAGACAGTTATCCTACCGGCAAGAAATTTGGAAGTTATCCGGCAATAAAAATAGGACGGTTCGCGGTCTCATCTGCATATAAGGGCCGCAATATCGGTACCTACTTGATGAACATCATCAAAGGTATGCTTGCCGATAACCCCAACTACTCGGCATTTCGCTATCTCACTGTTGACGCATATCTTTCGGCAATCGGTTTTTATACGAAAAACAATTTCATGCCATTGTCGGAAAAAATAGTCAATGACCATACACGCTTGATGTTCTTCGATATGATGGAGCTGGAATAAGTGTCAGCCACAAACAAGGGGTTGCATTATCCACATTTCATAACAATTCCTATACCCGACAAAAAGATGGATCCGGTTAGCATCGCCATAGAGTATTCGCTTCCGCTATCGGAGCATATAATGAACTCATGTCCCGATATCGGGAAAATACATAAGAAATCCGCATATCGGCGGCATGGGTTCGCCGATATGCGGATTCTGATGCGTAAATCGGGATTCAGTCGGCAATGGCTGTGATTACCACTGTCATTTCCTTCACATTGACGACGAATTGCAGTTTGCCGGTATAGTTGTTGAACTTGAACGAATCATTGGTAACCGCAAGCTGATGCTCGAGTGTAGATCCTGCACCGAAGCCGGGGAATTCCACCGGTGTATCGGTGTTCGGGCCGCCGGAACAGCCGAGGCTGTTTGCCGGCACCCAACCTTCGAGAGCCTTATAAAAACGGAATATGCATCCTTCCGACTGATTTGTAGGCCGGAAATCGACAGTGCCGTAATAAATCTGACTGCCGATGCCGTCCTCACGTTCATAAAGCGCATAAGGCTGCAACAGAGGTTCGTTGGCGGCATCAGGCCCGATCCATGCTCCGACATAATTGCCGATTACATAGATTTTTCCGGGAAGAACCACCTCGGGGAATACATTGTAGCCCTGAACGCGATTGAGAGATGTAGTGTTCGATGTAACGACATAGCTCCCGTCTACACCTTCGATAAAGGCTATGCCTCGGATATATACTTTCTGTTCGCCATTGTCGACATATTCGTCATATTTAGTTACACCGTCGAGTTCGCAGAGAGCGGCAGCCAGATCAGCATCGTTGAATGTCATCTGAGGCTTTGTTCCGCTGCCGATCGGCTGAAGAGTGATTGCGGATTTAAAATCTTCTGCGACGGCAACCTCAATACGGTATTGGGTTACGGCAGTAAAGCCGTAATCAGGCTGTCCGTTCACAGATATTTCAAAAGTTCCTTCCGGAGTAAGCTTCATATAAGAGTCCTGCATGGCAGGAGCCTCAATCTTGAAAGCGGCGGGGTCCGGTTTCTGAAATTTCGGATCCGTCACATCGTTGCAGGCCGACAGTACGGCAATAGCCGCTGCCGATGCTACCATTATATATAATTTTGAGAGTTTCATAATAATGAGGGTTAGGATTAATAACCGGTATTCTGGCCGACAGTCTCCACATACTGATAAGGAATGGCATAGAGACTGCGGGAAGGAGCGATGTATGAGCCTTCGAGCACGCCGCCCTTCCAGGACCAGACATAATTGTTGCCGGTAAAACGGTTGAAGCGGATAAGATCGCTGCGGCGCTGTCCCTCCATGTAGAGTTCGCACTGACGTTCGTGAAGAACCACATCGTCGGTAAGAGCCGCTACCGCAGGCATGCCGGCGCGTTCACGCACTTTGTTGAGATAGGCAAGACCGTCGCAGTTGACACCCCTGAGCTGGCACTCGGCAAGCATCAGATACGTATCGGCGAGCCGGAACAACGGATAATCGGTATTCGACATTGCGGTACCGTTGTTATTGTTTCCTGCGGCGTTGAAATAATCGTCCTCAGTAGTGTTGGTGTATTTTATCAACATGTAGCCACAGGAATTCGCGTCGAATCCGGACAGGTCGTCTACATTCTCCTGATATGTGCCTTCATAAATCAGACGACGCTTGTCTCCCTTGAGAGCCCTGGAAAGCTCGGGACGCAGACGGACTCCCGACCAAGGGGTATCACCGCTGTTGAGCCGGCGGAGTACCTCGGCAGGAGCAGATTCAACCCAGCATGCGCAGGTAAGATATGTTGTACCGCCCCATGTGGTGAATCTGCCTTGCTGCTGCGGCACTGCCCATAGAATTTCACCGTTGCCGACATATTTGTCATTCGAGGCACAGAACAGATATTTGTATTCCGGCGCGAGCTGAATGCCTGTCGACAGTACCTGACGGCAAGCCTCGGCACACTGGCTCCACATCGGGGTTCCGGTATAGACCTCGGCGTTGAGATACAGTTTGGCGAGAAGCATATATGCAGCCTCGCGGCTTACGCGTCCGTATGCCTGCTGCGCCGCCCATTTCACATGCGGAATAGCATCCCTGAGTTCGGCAACAACAGCATCAAAAAGCTGCTGCCGGTCGTAAGTGGGAGGAATGGCGCCTGTGACAGATGTCTCGTCGATCCACGGTCCGCGTCCGAAAAGATCAATCATGCACCAGTAGGCATAGCTGCGGATGACGCGTGCTTCCGCGACACGGGCGGCGATTTCGTCCCCGTCATAGAACTCCGTGCCCCCGGCCTGAATGTCGCGGATAAACTCGGCGCACATCTTTGCCATGAAGAACTCACGGGTGAAAGCCGCATACACCCATTCGTTATTGTTCGTCCAGTTGGCGAAATTCAGGGTATTGTATCCGGGATTATTCCATTTCTGGGAGATTATGCACTCGTCGGCACACAATTCCTGAAGATTGAAATGACAACGGGTGAACGAACCGGCGCCGCCGTCGCTTGTCTTCACAAGATTATCGGTATCATCGAGAAAGTTCCAGTACAGGCGGGCGAAATAGCCGTCCCATTCTGTTTTCGTATTCAGTGTCAGTTTGGTATTGGGATCGTTCGGCTCCACATCGAGATCGCCTACGCACGAACTTGAGCCTATCGCCACTACTGCGCATAAAGCCCAGATAATATGTCGGTTGATTTTCATTTCTGTACGATTAATGTCAAGGTTTAGAAATTAGCTATAAGACCTATGGTATAGGTTACGGGACGGGGATATACGCTGCCGTCTATACCCTGGAAAGCGGTTAGTTCGGGGTCGAGACCCTTGTACTTGGTAATCACGAAAGGATTCTGTACGGCGCCGAACACCCTCATGCCGAGTTTTGTCCCTCCTATATTCTTGAAGGTATATCCGATGGTTATATTGTCGCAGCGGATAAATGATGCGTTCTGCACATAGTAGCTGCTGAGCATATCGTTTGATGTCCTCGGTTTCTCGAAAAGGAAGGAGTCGGAAAGAAGATTGCTCATCGGCACAGAAGCAGTACGGGATATGTAAGAGCCGTCGAGCTGGTTCTTGTTATACGCCCAGTTGCCGAAATTACCTCGGATTGTGAATCCGAAATCCCAGTTACGCCAGTTGAAATTATTTATCCAGCTGAGGGTTACGTCGGGATGCACGTGATGGAACGGTTTGAGATCTTCGGGAGTAATCTCGCCATCGCCGTTCTGATCGACAAACACACCTTCAAGAGGGTTTCCGTCGGCGTCATAAACCTGCTCATATACATAGTAAGTATACGCAGGCAATCCAACGGTATGTTTCTGAACTTTCACATTATCGCCGATATCACCTGTAGAGGTACTCGCACCGTCGGCGAGGCGGGTAATCTTGTTTTTGTTCCAGGCCACATTGAGATTCGACGTCCATGTAAAATCGTTTGTAACCACAGGACGGGTATTGATGTTGAACTCGACACCGGTATTCTTAAGATCACCGAAATTGATGTATCCCATATTGCCTACATTCGAACCTGCCGGATAGTTGCCGAAAACGAGAAGGTCGGAAGTCTTTCGGACATAGAACTCTATGCTGCCATTGATGCGGTTGTTGAGCAAACCGAAATCAAGGCCGACATTCCATGTATGCGTTGTCTCCCATTTAAGAGAGGCGTTATACGAGTTGGGCCAAACTGTATTTACATATTGGCCGTCGATAGGATAAGTAGGATTGTCGCCTGTCGACTGGCTGTAGACCGGCAGATAGGGGAAATAGTCTTCATTGAGGTCCTGCTGGCCGGTGGTACCGTAGCTTGCACGGAGCTTCAGGTCGTTCAGGACGCTTCGAGTGCCTTCCATAAAGGGTTCTTCGATGATACGCCATCCGAGTGATACCGACGGGAATGTACCCCAGCGGTTATCTTTGCCGAAGCGGCTCGTACCGTCGCGACGGACAGTGGCTGTGAGCAGGTAGCGGTCCATGAACGTATAATTCAGACGTCCGAAAAACGACACGAGCTGATACCTGTTGGCATAATGGAATGTCGGGGAATACTGGTAGCCGGCAAAATCGCGGAGAAATTCATCGGGTGTTCCGTCGGCTTTCAGCGCACCGGCAATCGCCGGGTCGACGATACCGAAATTGCGGCCCTTGTTGTTGAAATGTTGCCATGAATAGCCGGCGGTGACATCGAGGCTCGACTTGATGGCGTCGAATTCCTTGTTATAATTGAGGTAAAAATCAAGAAGGAGCGAATATCTGCGCTGACGGTTATAGTTTTTATTCGTATAACCTGATTTATTGTAGATTGTGGTTCCGTCAGGGCCGTAATATGCAAAGCCGTTCAGCCAGGCCTGAGGCGAACCGGCTCCTTGAAGATTTTCATCCTCGCCATGAGAATATTCATAGCCGAGGTTGAGATTTGCGCGAAGCTCCCGGAGGAAGGGCATCTTGAGGTCTATCTGAAGATTGCCCACGCTCTGATATACTTTTGAGCTGCTGTCATAGTCGAGAAGACGCGATATAGGGTTGACCGCATACAGGGTGCCTATCGATGATCCGGGAGAGTCCGGGGTAGCGATTGTACCTCCGGAAACATATGTTGTCCAGTTGTTGAACACGTTGTCGCTGTGCACCGGAAGCGTCGGGTTAAAAGCCGTAGCGGCACCGAGGACCCCTTGCTCGAAGCGGTTGCGGATATAAGCGCCCTTGAGATTGACATTGACGCTCAAAAGGTCGTCGAAGAATTTTGGCGTCAGGTTTATGGATGCTCCGATCCGCTTGTTGGATGTGTTTTTGATTATTCCTTCCGTATCCGTGTAGTTGACACCGACACTGTACGGCAAGAAGCCGGCCGTACCACCTACGGTAAGACTGTAGTCATGGCTGAATGATGTCCGCATGGCTTCTTTCTGCCAGTCGGTATTGTATCCGCCGAGAGCTTTGGCCTGAGCCGAATCGGCGCCGTAGCGATTAATAATGAATGCCGCGAATTCGTTGCCGTCCATCATATCGAGATAATTGCGCGCCGTTCCTACATGGAAATTGGCACTGAAACTAACCTGCGGCTTACCTTCCTTGCCCGATTTCGTCGTTATAAGGATGACGCCGTTTGAAGCTCTCGAACCGAATATGGCAGTCGCCGAGGCATCCTTAAGAATTGTCATAGTCTCTATATTCTCGGGATTCACCATAGAAAGGACATTTCCCGAGCCTGTAACACCGCGGTTCTGCATCGGCACACCGTCGATAACCACCAGAGGGTCGTTCGAAGCCGAGAGTGAAGCTCCGCCTCGAATCTGTATCGCAGCGGACTGCGAAGGATCACCGCCTTTTGTACTGACAACGACACCGGGACTTGCGCCGACAAGAAGATCCTGGGCTGTCGCGGCAAGTCCTGCCTCAATCTCTCCGGGCTTCACAACGCCTACGGCGCCGGTAGCATCGGACTTTTTGACGGTACCGTATCCGATAACCACAAGCTCGGACATTGCCACGGTATTCGTTTTAAGATTGACATCGATTCTGGTGCGTCCTTCGACAGGAATTTCCTGTTTTTCGCATCCTACATAGGAAAAGACAAGTGTGCCGGTAGGCTCTACCTGAATGGTGTAGTTGCCGTCAAAATCCGTAGCTACACCAAAGCCGCTTGTTCCCAGCACTTCTACACCGGCTCCGATTGCCGGTTCACCTTCAGGTTCATACACGGTACCTGTCACCGTGATTTTCTGGGCAAATACTGTCATAGACGTTGAAAGCGCCAAAACAGCCGCAATCAATGACCTGACAGATGCCCGATGAGAAATAATCTTCATGCGAAGGGGGTTTTAGTTAATTAAGTGTTTTAGTTTTTTGGTTTTAAGGTAATCCCTCATAGGCGGAGGACAGCTTGCAGCAGTACTGTTACAGGACTATGGGTAAGTCGGATTCTATCCTTCGGATACATGGCTCAATAAAGGAAACCGGTATTTTCTCTTTCGATTTCCGTTACTAATACAATCCGTCTTTCCTAATAAAAGTTTACAGTAAAGGCCCGCTTCCGTAAGAAACGAGCCTTTTTTAACGATTTTAACGCTATCGATTTAAGCTTGTCAACAAAGAGCTGCAAGCGCTTTAGAAATACGGGAGAAAGCTTCGCGGAGATTGTCGTCGGATGTCGCGTAACTCATACGGATATAGCCTGGAGCTGAGAAAGCCGCACCATCGACCATCGCCACATGCGCAACCTCAAGAAGATAGATTGCAAGATCAGAAGCGTTGGTGATTGTCCGTCCGTCGGGAGCAGTCTTACCGAAATATGCGCTTACCTCCGGGAAAAGATAGAAAGCTCCATTCGGAACATTGACTTTGAATCCGGGAATGGCACGAGCCATCTCCACTACCATGTCGCGACGGCGCTCGAATGCCTTGCGCATTTCTTCAACACATTCCTGCGGGCCTGTATATGCAGCTTCGGCTGCTTTCTGTGCGATAGATGACGCTCCCGACGTCATCTGGCCTTGCAATTTGGTGATAGCCTTGGCAATTTCCGGCGGACATGCGCAATATCCTATACGCCAGCCTGTCATAGCGTATGCTTTCGACACACCGTTGATAATTACGGTACGGTCTTTTATTTGCGGGAAGGTGCCGAGCGACACAAACTCACCGCCCGTATAAAGTATATGCTCATATATTTCATCTGCAATCACAAGGACGCCCGGATGCTGTGCGAGTACATATACAAGTGCTTGAAGCTCTTCGCGGCTATAGACACTTCCTGTGGGGTTCGACGGCGAACACATTATTATGGCGCGTGTTTTTTCTGTAACAGCTTCTGCAAGCTGCGCCGCGCTGATTTTGAAATCGGAGGTGATATCGGTAGCGGCAAGGACAGGAATTCCTCCGGCAAGTTTAACAAGTTCGATATAGCTTACCCATGCCGGCGTAGGTATGATAACCTCGTCGCCAGGATTGACTGTCGCCATAATTACATTGGCGAGGGCATGTTTGGCGCCGTTGCCGACAACAATCTGCTCAGGAGCGAACTCTACACCGTTTTCATTGCGGAGCTTGGCGCTGATGGCCTTGCGAAGACTCATATAACCGGCTACAGGAGTATAAAAGCTGAAATTATCCTCTATAGCTTTTTCTGCAGCAACCTTGATATGCTCCGGGGTGGGGAAATCGGGTTCGCCTACTGAAAGATTGATTACGTCGATGCCGGCAGCCTTCAGCTCGGCACTTTTCTGCGACATTGCAAGGGTCTGCGATGCCGAAAGCGATTCTACGCGATTGGATATTGTCTGCATTACTGTCGTAATTTTTCTGCAAAGA
The DNA here is from genome assembly GCA_910576775.1 of uncultured Muribaculaceae bacterium. Classification (GTDB taxonomy): domain Bacteria; phylum Bacteroidota; class Bacteroidia; order Bacteroidales; family Muribaculaceae; genus CAG-873. The sequence goes on from CAJTJV010000003.1 coordinate 153,131, forward strand.
TAATGAGAATTTCGCATATATATTTCCAAATTACGCAAGCTCTCAGATTATCAATGCCATTTGCTTTCAACGGTTTCTAAAGGTGCACTTTAAAGAAGGTATGCTAACCATTATTCAGACTGTGATTATAGATTTGCCGAAAAACGCGGAAAGCATGGCGATTGTGGAAATGGTGAAATTGTGTTGTCCACTGAGCCATTTGGTAATCTCACTTGGCCGACGCCCCAATGCGTCGGCAAATTGTTTCTTTGACAGACCACGTTCCTGCATCAAATCATAGATGCGGTCGGAGATTTGAAATGAAAGGGCGGTTTCCCGTTGTATCCGCTCCGGAATAGGTCCCAACATTTCTTCAAGAGATTTGGTTGTCCGCTTCATAGCTCAAAAATATTGTCGGTTACTATTGTGGATTCAGTTATATTTACATTGCCATTGGCAACCTCCTGTTTTAGAAGCTTCTCAAATTTCTGCAAAGTCATGACATAACCATTTAGTACTATGTCATAACGGCGAGTATTCTTGACGCCTCCGTTGCCGAGAACAAGGATTCTGTCGGAAAGACGCAGACAATAGAGCCGGAGTTTTGATGATGTAACCGGAAGGGCCACCACTGAATCATTCATTTTGCCCTCATTACGAAAAAACGTGTAGATAGTGCAGTTCTCTCCGTCTTTTATCAAGAAAAGTTCAACTTCGCTCATATTGTCGTATCTTGCGGTTATTATTATAACGCAAAGGTACAACAAATATTTCACTTAAAAATAAAATACCACAAAAAACTTTCTTAGCCAACCATCCTCTCATCAAACAGGTCGGCTATCAGTTTTTCAATAATCTAAGTGAACAATCATTCAGACAATACGATGTTCTCATATTCGGAAATTCATGCCAAACTATCTAATAATTGAATATTTATTTCGCATATTCCCGCAATCAGAAAGCCGACTCAATCAACAGCATTATCACAACTCCCGTTACAAGCGAATATGTGACATGCTTCTGGAAGCCGTGGGCATGGGTCTCAGGAATTATCTCGTCGCTTATCACGTAGAGCATGGCGCCTCCGGCAAGCGAGAGCATAAAGGGCAGGAGAACCGCTGAAATATCGCCGATAAGATAACCCAATATCACACCTGCCATCTCAAGAACAGCGACACTCACGGCGGCAAACAATGTACTGCGGAACCTGACTCCGGCCATCATAAGGGGTGTCACCACAACCATGCCTTCCGGAATATTCTGCAATGCTATAGTTATCGCAATGGCTATGGCATTGCCACTGTCGCCATTAAAAGAGATACCGGTAGCCATGCCTTCAGGCAATTTATGGATCGCTATCGCCATCACGAAAAGAATGGTACGGTTAAGAGCCGCATTATTGACATGCTTCTCCTGCTCTCCGACACCCGACAGATGGTGAAGATGTGGAGTCACACGGTCGAGGACCCCTATAAGCAACACCCCTGCAACGACGCCGGCGATTACCTGCCACCATTGCATCAGACCCACCTGCTCTACAGCCGGAAGCAAAAGACAGACAATAGCGGCGGCAAGCATCATGCCTGCACAAAGCCCGAGAAAAATATCGTTCCAGCGATGGGGAATCCGGCGCACCAGCAGACCCAAGGCGGAGCCTAACAGCGATGAAAGCCCGAGTCCGGCACAACATACAAGAACATCTCTTACCATATTATCGTTATTTTTAGAGCTGCAAATATAAGATATTTTTCATACGTACAGTTTACCTTATATCGTGATATATGTAAACAAAACATCTCAAAGATTATCTAAAAACAGAATTTAACATGAGTGAGCCGAAATGCCTCGCGGAGTTTACTTTCGCGCAGCTCCATTTATCTATTTTAACCTAAATTTCAACGCTCCGGATATGTAATCTACAATGTTTTTCGTATCTTTGCAGCTTCAAAGCGAACATAAATAATCTTCAACAATAACCCTTAACCAAAGTTATGAGCAAGGAAAAGAAATTCTTAACCTGCGACGGTAATCAGGCAGCAGCCCACGTGAGCTATATGTTCTCAGAAGTAGCCGCCATTTACCCTATCACACCTTCTTCGACTATGGCTGAATACGTCGATGAATGGTCGGCAGCAGGTCGTAAGAACATTTTTGGAGAGACAGTACTCGTACAGGAAATGCAGTCGGAAGGCGGTGCAGCCGGTGCGGTTCACGGTTCTCTTCAGGCAGGAGCCCTCACTACAACTTACACAGCATCACAGGGCCTTCTTCTTATGATTCCGAACATGTACAAAATCGCTGGCGAGCTTCTCCCGACAGTTTTCCATGTCTCGGCACGAACAATCGCATCGCACGCGCTGTCGATTTTCGGAGATCATCAGGACGTGATGTCTGTCCGTCAGACAGGCTTCGCAATGCTTGCTGAAGGTTCCGTACAGGAAGTGATGGATCTTTCGGGTGTCGCACACCTGGCTACCATCAAGTCGAGTGTTCCTTTCGTGAATTTCTTCGACGGCTTCCGTACCTCCCACGAAATTCAGAAAATCGAAGCCCTCGAGCAGGAAGACCTCGCCCCGCTTCTCGACATGGATGCAGTGGCGGCCTTCCGCAAACGCGGTCTTACCCCCGACGCACCCGTAGCACGCGGCATGGCTGAAAACGGCGACGTTTTCTTCCAGCACCGCGAGGCATGCAACGAACACTATAACGCCGTTCCCGAAATCGTAGAGAACTACATGGCCGAGATTTCCAAAATCACCGGCCGTGAATACCACCTCTTCAACTACTACGGCGCACCCGACGCAGAGCGTGTAATCGTCGCCATGGGTTCCGTAACCCAGGCAATCCAGGAAGCCATCGACTATCTCGTAGCCAAAGGCGAGAAGGTAGGCCTCATTTCCGTTCACCTCTTCCGTCCATTCTCCACCAAGCACCTTCTGGCAGCCGTTCCCGCGACAGCAAAGCGCATTGCCGTCCTCGACCGTACCAAAGAACCCGGCGCTGCCGGCGAGCCTCTATATCTTGACGTAAAAGAAGCCTTCTACGGTAAAGAAAACGCTCCCGTCATCGTTGGCGGCCGCTTCGGTCTTGCATCCAAGGATACCACTCCCGCTCAGATTCTCGCCGTGTACGAGAATCTTGCCCTCCCCATGCCCAAGGATCATTTCACTCTCGGTATCGTCGACGATGTTACTTTCACATCGCTCCCCCTTATGCCCGAGATGGCTCTCGGCGACGAATCGACCTTCGAAGCCAAATTCTTCGGCCTCGGTGCCGACGGAACTGTAGGCGCCAACAAGAACTCGGTGAAAATCATCGGTGACAACACCAACAAATACTGCCAGGCTTATTTCGCCTATGACTCAAAGAAATCGGGCGGCTTCACATGCTCGCACCTGCGATTCGGCGACAAGCCTATCCGTTCGACATATCTGGTAAACACTCCTAATTTCGTGGCATGCCACGTACAGGCTTACCTGAACATGTACGACGTTACCCGCGGTCTCCGCGACGGCGGAACATTCCTTCTCAACACCATTTGGGAAGGTGAAGAGCTTGCGAAGAACCTCCCCAACCGAATCAAGCGCTACTTTGCAAAGCACAATATCACAGTCTACTACATCAACGCCACACGTATAGCTCAGGAAATAGGCCTCGGCAACCGCACGAACACCATTCTCCAGAGCGCATTCTTCCGTATCACGGAGGTTATCCCCGTAGATCTCGCCATCGAGCAGATGAAGAAATTCATCGTCAAGAGCTACGGCAAGAAAGGCCAGGACGTCGTCGACAAGAACAACCAGGCAGTGGACCGCGGCGGCGAATACCACACCCTCGCCGTAGATCCCGCATGGGCATCTCTTGAAGATGAACCCAAGGCTCCTAACAACGACCCCGCTTTCATCAACGATATTGTACGTCCTATCAACGCGCAGGACGGCGACCTGCTCAAAGTTTCCGATTTCGCAAACATTCCCGACGGCACATGGCAGCAGGGAACAGCAGCCTACGAGAAACGCGGCGTCGCAGCCTTCGTTCCCCAGTGGCTCGAAGAAAACTGTATCCAATGCAACAAGTGCGCTTACGTATGCCCCCACGCCTCTATCCGTCCCTTCGTTCTCACCGAAGAGGAAGTCGCAAAGGCACCTTTCGGCGCAGCCGGCACCATCCCCGCTCTCGGGCCTCAGTTCAAAGGCATGCATTTCATTCAGGCTGTCGACGTTCTCGACTGTCTCGGCTGCGGCAACTGTGTTGACGCATGTCCCGGCAAGAAGGGCGTTAAGGCTCTTGAGATGAAGCCACTCGAAACTCAGCTCGATGTTCAGAAGGACTGGGAATACTGCGTGAAGGACGTTACATCGAAACAGAACCTTGTCGACATCAAACTCAACCCCAAGAACAGCCAGTTCGCACAGCCTCTGTTTGAATTCTCCGGCGCATGCTCCGGTTGTGGCGAGACTCCTTATGTGAAACTCGTCAGCCAGCTCTTCGGCGACCACGAAATGATTGCCAACGCCACCGGTTGCTCGTCCATCTATTCAGGCTCAGTACCTTCCACTCCTTACACCACCAACGCCGAAGGCCACGGCCCGGCTTGGGCAAACTCGCTCTTCGAGGATTTCGCTGAATTCGGCCTCGGCATGAAGATTGCGACCAAAAAGATGCGTGAACGTGTAGGCGCCATCATGCAGCAGATTATAGCTTGCGACTGCTGCAACGAGGAAATGAAGGCTCTCGCACAGAAATGGCTCGACGCTCCCCACAGTGCCGGCGTTACCCGCGAGGTTGCCGACAAGCTCGTTCCTCTGTGCGAGGCATGCAACTGCGACACATGCAAGAGCCTCCTTCTAATGAAGGATTACATCACAGCCCGCTCACAGTGGATTATCGCCGGCGACGGTGCGGCATACGATATCGGCTTCGGCGGTCTCGACCACGTACTCGCTTCGGGCGAAAACATCAATGTGCTTGTTCTCGACACCGAAGTATATTCCAACACTGGCGGCCAGTCATCGAAGGCAACCCCTCTCGGCGCCATCGCCAAATTCGCTTCCGCAGGCAAACGCATCCGCAAGAAAGACCTCGGTCTTATAGCCACCACCTACGGCTATGTCTACGTGGCACAGGTTGCCATGGGTGCCGACCAGGCTCAGACCCTGAAGGCTCTCCGCGAAGCCGAGGCTTACGACGGACCGTCGCTTATCATCGCCTACTCTCCCTGTATAAGCCACGGCATCAAGAGCGGGATGGGACATTCCCAGCGCGAACAGGCCAACGCCGTAGCTTGTGGTTACTGGCACCTGTGGCGCTACAACCCCGCAGCCGAGGCAGAGGGCCAGAATCCCTTCACTCTCGACAGCAAGGCTCCCGACTGGGACAAGTTCAACGATTTCCTTCTCGGTGAGGTGCGCTACGCTACCGTCCAGAAACAATACCCCGCAGAAGCTGCCGAACTATTCGCAGCTGCCAAAGCAAACGCTCAGTGGCGCTACAACAACTATGTACGCCTCTCTCAGCAGTCCTGGGGCGCAGATCCCGGTATCGAGCCACTCGAAAAGAAAAACGAGCAGCTCTAATCAAGCCCATAAATCAAAAAAACCGTGCTGTCGGCTCCGACAGCACGGTTTTTTATATCATCCTAAAACCTGTTGCTGCAGAAATCCTTGGGTATTGTTTCCAAGACAAAATGCAAAAAATCGAGCAACTGCATAGAAACAGATTCCTCCCCCATCCAACGATTGGGAGCCAGACGGCGACATTTTAGAGCGGAGGAAAGTCTCTCCGGGACTCCGCAGGGTGCAGCCCTCCGTCAAATTGAAGGCTACTCGCTGCTCGGCAATAATTGACAAGGAGCAGCAGAAACTAAATACCAAACGCATAAAATGCTCAAACTGACAACAATCATCATCGAACAAAACCGGACAAAACGTATATTAAGATATATTTAGGCTTAAATCGGCAAAAAATCGCTAACTTTGCGGCATAATGGGGGCGGTATGCCTCCATCATATCTATTTTTACTATCTAAAACTCATAAAGACACGCATATATGGCTTTACAATGTGGTATCGTTGGTCTACCTAACGTAGGCAAATCGACCCTTTTCAACTGCCTCTCCAATGCCAAGGCCCAATCGGCCAATTTTCCTTTCTGCACTATCGAACCAAACGTCGGCGTCATCACTGTTCCCGACGACCGTCTCACCAAACTTGTCGAGATGTGCAATCCCCGTTCCATTGTCCCGGCGACAGTTGAGATTGTCGACATCGCCGGCCTGGTGAAAGGCGCGTCGAAAGGCGAAGGCCTCGGCAACAAGTTCCTTGCAAATATCCGCGAGACCGACGCAATCATCCATGTGCTCCGCTGTTTCGACGATGATAACATCACCCACGTAGACGGTTCCATCGACCCCGTACGTGATAAAGAAATCATAGACTACGAGCTCCAGCTCAAGGATCTTGAGACTGTTGAAGCACGCCTTGCCAAAACATACAAACAGGCACAGGCCGGCGACAAAGCAGCCAAAATGCAGCACGGAGTGCTCACCGCCATACAGGAAGCGTTGTCACAGGGCAAACCGGCGCGTTCGGTAAGTTTCGACAGTGTGGACGAACAGAAATTCGCCCGCGAGCTATTCCTTCTCACCTCCAAGCCGGTGCTTTATGTCTGCAATGTGGATGACGCTTCCGCTGTCAACGGCAACAAATACGTCGATGCTGTCCGCGAAGCCATCAAAGGCGAAGGTGCCGAACTGCTCATCGTGGCCGCCGCCACGGAAAGCGATATCGCAGAACTCGATACTTACGAAGAACGGCAGGAGTTCCTGGCCGAGATAGGACTTGAGGAATCCGGCGTGTCGCGTCTTATCCGCGCGGCCTATTCGCTGCTCGACCTCCAGACATTCTTCACCGCCGGAGCCGACGAGGTCCGCGCATGGACTTTCCGCCGCGGAAGCAAAGCTCCCAAGTGCGCCGGAATCATCCACACCGATTTCGAGAAAGGCTTCATCCGCGCCGAAGTCATCAAATATGACGATTATGTCAATCTCGGAGGTGAATCCGCCGTGCGCGACGCCGGCAAGATGGCTGTCGAGGGCAAGGACTATATTGTCTGCGACGGCGACATAATGCATTTCCGCTTCAACGTCTAATACTAAATATTATGAAAAAAATCCTCCTTTCCCTCGCAGCCCTCACTCTCGTGCTGTTTTCTTCCTGCTCCGGTTCCAAGGAACCGTCGGCTCTGATAAGCTTGTGTGAAACTCTCAACGGAGAGTTCCAAGACATGGCGAAAGTTGACTATATGCTCTTCAATGATTGCGCTGTAGACTATACAGAAGGAACTGTCAGCGTAACCATCGGTTTCGCTGACAACACCTACAGCCCTGATGAATTCTCCGACGCCCTCGTTCAGTTCATCGTATCACAATATCTCAAAGAGCATCCGGGCGAACGCCTCGACACTTTCATCAACACACTTTCCAAAGAGAAAGGCGCACTACGCATCAGTCTTACCGGCGCCGGTCAGAAAAAAGACTTTGATATTCCGGCCGCCCGCCTTGTAAAACTTGTGAAGCTCAAACCGATGGAACTGTCGTACAATGACGCCAGAACCAATGTAATGGACATAATGGCAAAACGCAGTGATGCCCTGGCTAAGGAAGTAAAAGCCAAAAGCGCGGATTTCAGCGTGACAAACAGTTTCGCCCAGTACACTTTCACCTTCGAAAAGTCGGCACCTTACGCCCGAATGACACAAGCCCAGCTTAATTCCACCATCCTCAAGTGCATGAAACCGGTATTCGACACTCTCGGCAATGAAAGCAATTTCGTCAAGGACCTTCTGTCTACATTCAAAATCGACGGCTACCGCTTTGTATATGAGAACGAGAAAGACAAATATGTGCTGAAATCCTCTCTGCCGTGGAGACTCTTTAAAGAAGAAACTGTAAAAGAATAACGGATATGAATCTCGTAGACCGATTCCTACAATACGTAAAGTTCGACACCCAGAGCGACGAACTCACAAACATGACTCCGTCCACTCCCGGACAAATGGTATTCGCCGAGCATCTGCGCGATGAACTTGCCGCGATGGGTCTAAAAGACATAAGCCTCGATGAAAACGGCTATCTTATGGCTACCGTACCGTCCAATCTTCCGGCCGGAGAAAAAGTACCGACAGTAGGTTTTATCGCCCATCTCGACACCAGCCCTGACATGTCCGGACGCCACGTATCTCCTCGCATCGTAGAGAATTACGACGGCAACGACATCGTTCTCAACAAAGAACAGGGCATCGTGCTCTCGCCCACGGAATTTCCGGAACTCAAAAATTATGTCGGGCAAGACCTTATCGTTACCGACGGCACAACCTTGCTCGGCGCCGACGACAAGGCCGGCATAGCCGAAATCATAACGGCAGCCGACTATCTGCTCAACCATCCCGAAATCAAACACGGCGATATCCGCATAGCGTTCAATCCCGACGAGGAAATCGGTCTCGGCGCACACAAATTCGATGTGGCGCGTTTCGGCGCCGACTGGGCATACACCATGGACGGCGGTGAAATCGGAGAACTTGAATATGAAAATTTCAATGCCGCCGTCGCCCGCGTAAGTTTCGCCGGACGCAACGTCCACCCCGGATATGCAAAGCACAAGATGATCAACTCCATGCGTATAGCGAACCAGTTTGTCATCATGCTTCCCCGCTGGGAGACTCCCGAACATACAGAAGATTATGAAGGCTTCTATCATCTGGTGTCGATGGAAGGTACAGTAGAGAAAACTGTCCTCACTTATATCATCCGCGACCACGACCGCGACCGCTTCGAACGCCGCAAAAAGGAGCTCGAACACCTCGCCAGGAAAATCAATCATGAATTCCCGGACTGTTGCAGCATAGAGATCAAGGACCAGTATTACAACATGCGCGAGAAAATCGAACCTGTAAAGTACATTGTCGACATAGCCGAGGAAGCCATGCGTCTGAGCGACGTGAAGCCCAGGGTTCAGCCCATCCGCGGCGGAACCGACGGAGCGCAGCTCTCGTTCAAGGGTCTGCCCTGCCCCAACATTTTTGCGGGCGGTCTCAATTTCCACGGCCGCTATGAATTCGTGCCCATTCCTTCTATGGAAAAGGCCACTGAAGTGATTGTGGAGATTGTAAAACTCGTCGCCAACCGCAAAGGCTGATCATGAAGCCTCTGGCACTGATAGTCACCGGCCCCACCGCTTCCGGCAAGACCGGTATGGCTATCGAACTTGCCGGACATTTCAACACTGAGATCATCTCTGCCGACTCCAGGCAGATTTTCAAAGACATACCTATCGGCACGGCTGCGCCCACTGAGGAAGAACGCAGCCGTGCCGTCCATCATCTTGTAGGTATACTCCCGCTCGAGGCCTACTACAGCGCGGCACGTTTTGAGACGGAAGCTCTCGCCATCATGCGGGAAATATGGAAAAAATCGCAGGTTGCCATCATATGCGGAGGTTCAATGATGTATATAGATGCCCTGACTGACGGAATCGACGAGATGCCGGATATCAGCGACGGCACACGGGCGTATGTTATTTCGCTGTTCGACAACTACGGTGCAGAAGCGGTTCTTGCACAGCTCAGAATATGCGACCCCGACTATTACGAACAGGTCGACCGCGCCAACACCCGTCGGGTAATCCATGCACTTGAGATATGTCTTGAGGCCGGCATGCCCTATTCAACTCTACGGACGGGAATAAAAAAAGAACGTGATTTCGACATACTCAAAATCGCCATCGACATGCCTCGCGAACAACTTTTCAAGCGCATAAACGCCCGTGTCGACGCCATGATCGCCGCCGGGCTTGAAGATGAGGCACGGCGTGCTTTTGCCATCGGAGATTACAACTCCCTCAATACAGTAGGTTACAAGGAGATGCGAGCCTATTTCAGCGGTATGATGGATCGAGAAACCGCAATAGCACGCATAGCCAAAAACACACGTGTATATGCGAAAAAACAGCTTACATGGCTAAAGAAAGACCCGTCGGTGAATTGGATTCACAATACAGCCGAAGCCATAGCTCTCGCAGAAGAGCGGTTGAAAAATACTTGAGGACATTATTCAGGGCAAACGGACTTTGCAACGCCTTCCAACGCTCAGAAATTATAACCGAGTGTAACAGCTACAGTATTGCGGTATATCCTTATCTTTTTATCATGATTGCCATATGATGCAAGCGGAGTGAAATTTACACCTCCTGTTATTCCTACATAATAGCTCTCGGCAAAAGTAGTGCTCAGCGATATATGCCATCCGGCATCCACATGCCTCCATCCATGATCAAAAAGACTGATCTTCTTATCCGGCACAGGTACGGGAGCGCTAAGATTCGGGTCGAGATTCTGCTGCGCTGAAATATTCACGTTCAGATAAGGGCCTGTGCTGACAGACATCCGCCACCGGTCGGCAACGTCAAAATTATATCCCACTGCCAAGGGAATCCTGAACCCGTATATTTTTGCGGAGCCTTCATAGAAATAATTGTCATCGAAAGTAATAAGGCTACGCGAACTCATTGCAGTATAATAAAACATCAGTCCCGGCTCGAAAAAGAATCTTTTCGGCAGGATGATATTGGCAACCGCTCCCGCAGAAAATCCGGAGCCTACTTTATAGGGATTTTTATCTGCTGTAGGGAAACTTACATCCATCGACAGACGAGCGCCCCACGTTACCTTCTGCTCCTGCGCGGAAAGCATGCAGACGGCAAAGGCAACACACAATATTGAGATAAGAAGTTTACGAGGCATATCAAGTATATTTTTATCTATAATACACTCCTGCACACGCTTTGGTTCGCATTTCAGTCACAAACTATCTCCGGTACTGCGGTTGCAATCTGCCGGTCGGCAAAATTCGTCCTTTAGTCGATTTTTCTTTGGCAAGGTTCTTCAGAATGCTTACATTTGCAGAAAATCGCAATCAATGTGCGCCATGGAACCACAGACAGCAAGACGACGTTTTCTCGGAGTATCTTCGCACGTCCTTCTAATCACAATTCTTTTTATCCTTCCGGAGCTTGTAATGGCAATGGTGCTCCCCCACCGACGCAGCTTCGGTTTTAACAGTGCCCTCTACATCAAGACCGCCGTTTTCATAGCATCGTTCTATATAAACTATTTTCTTATTATCGACAAGACAATAGGGAAAAGTGTCTCAAGCCGTCAGGTTGTAAAATTTGTATTATGGAATCTGCTTCTTGTCACGGTTGCCCTATTCGTTTGCTTCCTTGTCTCCAGATACAATTATACCAGAAAACATCAGGCTCCATTGGCCGACTGGGGATTCATTCTGAGAATCCTCACATTCCTGCTTCGCGACGCTGTAATGATTATCCTCACCATCGGCCTGGCTGTCGCCTTGCGCCTGTCGGCTAAATGGCAGGATATCCAACGACAGAAACAGGAATTGATTGCCGCGCAACGCGATTCAGAGCTTGCCGGCCTCAAGAGCCAGCTTAATCCACATTTTCTTTTCAATACCCTCAACACAATCTATGCCCTTATCGCCATCGACGGCGACAAAGCCCAAAAAGCCGTTCATCAGCTTTCTGCTCTTCTACGCTATATGCTTTATGACGACGACCAGCAGGTAGAACTGAAAAAAGAATGCGCTTTCGTTGAAAACTATGTTGCTCTGATGCGCATGCGTGTTGTAAAACGTCCGATAATTGTTGAAATCAATCTGGGAAAGCACGCTGAAACCCAGATACCGAGTCTATTGTTCATCCCCTTGGTAGAAAACGCTTTCAAATACGGAACCAAATCACCCGACAACGCACCGGTAGAAATATCCATCACAGCCGAAAACGATACTCTTGTATGCCGTACACGTAATTCATTTATCAACGGAAACAATGACTCTGATGACGAACGACGGAACTCCGGTATCGGACTCGCCAATCTGCGCCGACGCCTCACGCTTATCTACGGGAACAAAGCATGTCTGAGCACAAGCGTCAATGGAAATATCTTTTCTTCACGACTCACCGTACCATTATGATCAGCAACCCGATAGAATGTCTTGTTGTCGACGATGAACCGCTGGCGGCATCACTTATAAGCTCTTATGTAGAGCGCACTCCGTTCCTTCATCTTGTGGGACAGACACATAGCGCAGAATCGGCACTTGAAATCCTGTCAGCCTCCCAAATAGACCTTATATTCCTCGACATACGTATGCCGGGGCTGTCAGGAATGCAACTCGCGCGTCTGATTCCGGCACACACAAGAATAGTGTTCACAACCGCATATTCCGACCATGCCGTAGAGGGTTTCAGAGTAAATGCACTCGATTATCTTCTCAAACCTGTAAGCTATGAAGAATTTCTCGAAGCCGCCAAAAGAGCCAAAAACACATTGACTCTGAATGCCGCGCCACTCCGGCTACCCGTAAAATCACATATTCTCGTAAAAAGCGAATACCGCCTTCTCCGTATAGAGCTTTCAAACGTCCTATACATAGAAGGGCTCAAAGACTATGTAAAGATTTATCTTGCCGACGAGCATAACCCCGTTTTATCGCTTATGAGCATCAAAAGTCTTGAGGAAGAACTACCGGACAGTTTTATGCGTGTTCACCGGTCGTTTATCGTCAATATCGAAAGAATCAAAATTATAGAACGCAACAGCATAATTCTTGGCGACAGAGCTATTCCGGTCTCCGAAAGCTATAAAGCCCAGTTTTTACATAAAATACAGAATTAACCGTCAAAACCATATATTAAAAATGAAAGTTCACATCCTCACTCTCGTAGCCTTTATAGCTGCACTATGCTGTCAGGCTGCCGAAAAGAAACAACTCACTTATACCGATGCTTCGGAACTGACGATTGTCAACAGGGCGCAGGCCGACTGCCCCCCGCTCCAGAGACTCGATGTCAACAAATATCCGGATCTTACCAAAACGGTAAGGTACTACTATTCCTTTCCTACGGGCATGGCAATTCGTTTCCGTACCAACAGCCCTACTATAGCAGCCCGTTGGGAAACCGACGGCGGAACCAAAAGCAACAATTGCACACCCACTGCAGAGAACGGTCTCGACCTTTATATCAAACGCAACGGCAAATGGATTTTCGCAAATGTAGGACGCCCCAAGTTCAACGGTACCGAACATAAGTACACTCTTGTGGCCGACATGGACACCACCACCAAGGAATGTATGCTTTATCTGCCTCTCTGCGCTGTGCTCAAAAACCTCGAGATAGGTGTGGAAAACGGTGCCGTGATAGAAGCATCGGAAAACAAGCCTGAAGCAAAAATCGTATTCGTAGGCTCGAGCTATACGCACGGCATAGGAGCAAGTCGTGCGGGCCTTACTTTCCCGGCGATACTAAGCCGCCGCATGAATATCGACGCACCCAATCTCGGCGCCAGCGGACAATGTAAAATCGAACAGTTTTTCGCCCATGTGATATGTGACACTCAGGCAGATGCCTTTGTAATAGACCCGTTTTCCAACCCGACGGCCGAAATGATAGGAGAACGGCTAATACCATTCATCGAAACCATACGCAAGTGTCACCCTGAGACACCATTGATTTTCTTGCAGACTCAGATACGCGAGAGCACAAACTTTTCCAGAAAGGTACGGGAATCAGAGTTCGGCAAACGAAAGGCTGCATGCGAACAGATGCTGAAAGCCATGCAGCAGTTTCCCAATATCTACTTTATAAATCCGGGAATGTCGATTGGAGCGAACCACGAAGCGTCATGCGACGGCATCCATCCGAGCGACCTCGGAATAATGCACATTGTGGAGACCTTGCAGCCTGAACTCGAAGCTATTCTTATATCGGAAGGAATACTCAAATAAAATACTGATATAGAAAATCCCGCCGCAATTGATGATGTCAACTGCCGGCGGGATTTGTTGTATCAATCAATGGTTCTTCAGAATGAAAGTATCAGCCCTGCAACGAGTTTGTCGTTATATGTAGGAGAGATTTCAGTAACATCATCGTCGTAGAAATACTGTTCGTAGTTAAGCCGAAAATTAAGGAACAAGGATTTATACGCGTAATGGGCTGTAGCTCCGAAAGTGAGACGGCTGCAAGGTTTTATATAAGAGTTGTCGGTGATACCATCGAAACGAGCCTGCACGGACATACGATTGGCAAATTTCCATTTCACAGGCATTCCGTAATCCACAAAAAAATCATAGGCATGACGCGAAGGCGTCGCATCCGTATATTTACGGTAGATATACTCGCCTTCAATAAACCAGTTGGAATCAGACCACGACAACGAAGCATTCGCCTGATTATAGCGAGGCGAACCGTCCTTACCGCCCTTTACCCGTGATTGAAAAGCTACCTCGGGTTTGAATCCCGCATTGTAATAGTTGGCTTTTATACTATATGTCAGCTGCGAATTCCATTCTACATGGCTTATCTTATCCGAACCGTTGAAAACACCGCCTTCAAAATAAAGAGTTGTCTTCGGAACCTTATAACCCGCTTTCACGCCTACCGACCTCAGATTACCGAGATTGGCAAGAAGACCAACATCGGCAAAATGATAATCTCCGGGCTTGCGTGACGATTCCACACTGAAAGGCACACGCATCTGGCCGGCAAAGATCTGCAACCCGTCTATCGGCGAAATCCTTGCATATGCATCCAGAATGGAGATTTTGCCTCTGTCGCATAGATCAACCTGCAGATAGTAATCCACTTTCGGGAGTATGAATCCTCCGGCACTGAGACGGGCATTACGCACCATGAACTTGCTCTGCCCGGTAGCTGTCGACCACTCGTAGAATGTCCTGAGTACTCCATGGAAATTCGGAACATATTTCCATGGCTTTGCAGTTGCCGTAGTATCAATATCGCCGTCGGTTATCTCCACTGACGCAAAAGAAATATGCGCGGAAGCAATAAATGCCACAACAACAGCCAGAACCCTGTATTTTATTGTCATAGATCTGTTTTAATAGTCATAGATAAGTTCGAAATCATCGAGATAGAGTGTAGAACCGTTGCCTCCGGTGAAGAAATCGCCATACTTGCTGGCAGAACCTACACAAAGGATATAGGTCGGCTTGCGATCAGTGGATGTATATTTCAGTTCGAATTCGAATGGCACATAATTCTGAATCGGCTGCGATATTTCCATCTTACCATATGCCACAACATAATCTCCCTTCGGGTCGAAAAGATGCCTGTCGGCAGGCGCTGTACGGATTTCGAAAGGTTCGGCACTATCAATCAGAGCCACCCATATTATGGCAGTATCCGGCTGACCGATAAGTCTGGAATAGTCTTCGGAAGCATGCGATATGTTTGTCTGCTTGTATTTGCACTGGCCGCGAAGCTTTACGGGACGCTCGGACATCGGCCTCCCGAACGACAGCACACCATTTGTTCCGACGGTACGGACGTAGGATCCGGCGAAAATGTTACCTGCGGCAATCTTGCCAAGCATTCCGATGCCGACAAAGCGTGTTTCAAGTTGCGCGGCCCATCCGGAACCCGTAGGGGTGTCTTCTGTCGGCGTCGTGTTGGAATTTCCAAGTGTTACGGCACCTTTGTTACCTGTTCCCCAGAAAGGATCTCCATTTTCTTTCCACGGACACCATATCTTGCCGTCGAGCCACCAGCTGTCAAAATCGCTGTTCGGCATCTGCGGGGTGGATCCGGTAGTAAAATCTTTTATTTCTCCTGTCAGTTCTTCGCTATAAACGCGGGCCTGATATGCAGTCTGCGGGCTGAGGTGGCATATCCGGCCTGTAAAGTTACCTCCACTGACAGTAATTTCGGATGATGGAAGCCTTGTCCATTCTTCCGTTCCAGCTATGCGGTATTCTACACCGCATTCCTTGCCGGCCTCACCGACACCATTCACCCACGCCACACAACTCCAAGCATCTACACTTTCAGTACGCAACGCCACATCCACAATCTCTGTATAGATTGTCCATTTATGAGTTCGTCCGTATGCCTCTACATCGATTTCAAAAGGATCGCGGCCATCGAATACGAGATTATCGAGAGAGGGTGTATATGTACTGCCAATCGGACCAAGTTTAGCTTTGGCGACCTTGATTCTATCAATAGGTTGTGACTCTCCTACATACACAATGATACGGCGCGACGGCACATCAATGACTGAGGTTCCTATCTGGCCTTCCACCTCGAAATAACGTTCTATAGTCTGGTTGGCGATAATCTTCCATGTATATTCCTGATACAGACTGAGAGTTACAGGAAAAGGCTTTGAAAGATCGATATTATCGTCCAGTACATCTCCGATTATAGAGGCTCCGGGGGTGAGCGAATATCCCATCACACGCACTGATGATATGTCGACCTGCTCAGGGAACGCGACTGTAGCCGTCATTGCAATACTGTCGAGTATAGTGCCTCCGTCCTGTCCTTTAAGTTCCAGAGTCAGAAAATTGGCCTGAATGCGGGGATAAGGTATGTCGTTGGCGATACATCCCTGTAGAAGAGCGGCTGCAATCAGCAAATACAAATATACTGTACGTTTCATATCACTACCATCAGACCGAAATTGATATTGAAAATATTGAATCTGAAATTAGCACCCGACGTCACACGCGAGCCATCTGGGACTCCATCGGTAGTCTGGTCTTCCTTGCGCCAGTTCAGGCCGAACACGCCGAACGAAAGATTGAACGACACATAGTCCTGTAGAAACACGCATACACCGGGGCTGAAATTAAGAGCGCCCTGCGTCACTATGGTACGCGTATCACGCGGGACATTATTATACAGACGCTTGAACCGCGACGAACCGGTGCCAAACGAAAGATCGACCTCATTGAACACGCCGAAGCGTCCGCTGCGGTCAAGCCCGACATAATGTCGATAGAATGTCGATACAGAAAGGCTCTGCTGATAATAGCTCACATCATGGAGCGAGAAACTCAAATCCTCGTTCAGATCCAAGGAGAGGTTGTTCAGGTCGGCTATACCGCGCGAATAGTTGAATTTGAGTCCGACGGCGGTGTTATGACGGACAAAATAGGAGAGGAAGGGCTTGATGGAGAAGATTTTTCCTTTGATATCAACATCTTTGAGAATCGAAAGCAGCTGAATATCTTCCGTGGCAAGTTCTCCATATGATGCGGTAAGACCGAAACTCCATTTACCTTTTGGAATGAAGATATAATTGAACAGACCGCGGTCGAAACGACCGAAATTACGTTCCGGAATCACAACGAGCGTGGTATCTCCTTGAATCACCACATGTTCTATGCTGTCGGCGTTGAATGGCCTGAGCTTCTTCCTGACAATACTTTGGGCAGCTGCCGGCATCGCAACGTATAATAACACTGCCGCCGCAATAATTGCTTTTATCACTTTCTTCATGGCTTAGATATAGAACATCACTCCAAAAGTGATAGAAAAAAGGTTGACTTTGAAATTCGCTTTCTGCGTATGACGGTTGGCGATATATATCTGGTCGGTCGTCGAGCGCGTATGATTATAATTGAATCCGAGTACGCCTACATTCACCTCAATGGCAGAATAATTGTTCAGAAACACCGCCAAACCGGGAGCGAGGCCGACATTGAGCTGAAAGTTACGCTCAAATGTGCCCGACAGATTGTCGCCCGAGCCATTGCAGAGTTTTGACTGGCCGCCACCCAATTGCACCTGCACTTCATTGAAAAGACCGAAACGCGTGCTACGTCCAAGGCTCATGTACACTCGGAAAAGACCGGTTCCAAAATAATTGTGACTGATGCTATAAAGATTGTCGACATTATAGGATGTCTCCGAGTCGAGCACAATATCGGCGCTGTTGAGGCGGGTACGCTGACGGTTGTAAGAGAAGCGGGCGCCGGCAGTGAGATTGTCCTTGAAGCAGAACATCAGCGTCGGGCTTACCTTAAATGAGTACGTATCGCCGTCAATATTCTCAAAAATCAGAAACTGGTAATGATCCTGATTCGATTGCGAGTAGCTGACGCTTACACCTGCCACCCAGGCACCCTTGGGCACAAAGGAAACCTGCTCGAGATGTCGCTTGTACTCCTGCTGAGCCTGTGCGCGGTAGCCGGGAAGCATAGCGCCAAACATTGCCAGTACAAGCAGTAACCTCTTTATCTTATACATGCGTAATGCGGTTATAGTTGTTTAGTCTTAGGATTAGTTTTGCCTTTTATTGCAAATTTTTGGTAAAGTTACTAATTATTTTCCAATCGACAACAACATACGTCTACACTCATATATCCGGAATCACGGCTCTTTCATTTAAGATTGCGTTGCAATCTAAGGAATAGTGCTATTTTATAGCACGGAGTAATACGACAGCAAGGAGCCTTTATCTCTGATTTTCAACAAAATAGATGCTTAAAAATTTGACCAAGCAATAGGTTTTTCGTAACTTTATAGGTGACAATCAATAAGTTATGAATAAAATCCAATCACTCGGACAAGTCCGTTCGATAGGCGTAAGCACGCCTGATCACACTGCAAAAGTACACAATAAATCCGACACAAGAATCAACATCCTGGAAGAATTGAGAGCGTTTGCGCACGGCTCTTTCAAAAATGCTTTGAATATTTCAATTGCGATGTACTCGAAAGTTATCGGCATCCTGCAACTGAACCGCATCCGAGTCCCGGAGGGACGTTTTA